>NZ_JBHXIC010000067.1:2699-24197 GCF_042723955.1 Cellulosimicrobium cellulans
CCCCGCCCGCCCCCCGCGCCCCCGCCGCCCGCCCCGCGCCGGCCCCCCCCCGCCCGCGCCCCGCCCCCCCCGCCGGCCCCCCCCCCCCCCCCACTTCTCTGATCTCGTGGAGGCGCGTCAGCTCTCCGCTCGGCCCTCGCGCCAGTAGCCCATGAACGCGACGGCGCGGCGGTCGACGCCGAGGTCGGTGACGAGGTGGCGGCGCAACGTCTTGATCGCGCTCGCCTCGCCCGCGAGCCACGCGTAGAGGACGGTGTCCTCCTCCAGCAGCCCGGGGACCTCCCACAGGATCGACGCGTCGACGTCGACGTCCTCGAGGTCCTCGGCGGTGCGGCACTGGGCGGGCGGGTCGGTCCCGAGGACGCCCGCGCCGAGGATGCGCGCGGCCGCCTCCTTGACGGCGGGCACGAGGCGCGCGCCGTGCGCGTCGTGCGGGCCGCCCGGGACGTCGTCGCGGGCCAGGAACGTCACGCGCACCCCGGGCGGCGTGACGAGGTCGCGCGCGTCGCCCACGTGCGGCACCTCGACGTAGACCTCGCCCCACGCGTCGGCGGGCAGGTCCTCGCAGATCGCGGCGATCGCCGGGAGCGCGGTCTCGTCGCCCGCGAGCAGGAGCGCGTGCGGGCGCGTCGGCGGGCGGAACTCGATGCCACCGGCCGGCCCGTCGAACGTCGCGTCCGGGCCGAGCAGGACGAGCGGCGTGCCGACCTCGGCGGCGAGCGCCCAGCGCGAGGCAGGGCCGGCGTCACCGTGCAGCACGACGTCCACGTCGACCTCGCGCGCCTCGGGGCGCACCGCGACGGTGGTGTACGTGCGCAGCGGGTTGCGACGCTCCTCCGGCTGGTCGCGCCACGCGGCGTACCAGGACTCGGCGTCGCGCACGAGGTGCTCGTAGCCGCCGTCGGCTGCGGGGAGCACGAACTTGATCCGCACGTCGAGGCCCGGGTCGCCGAAGAGGTCGAGCTCCGGGCCGGTGAACGTGAACCGGCGGAAGCTCGGCGAGAGCTGCTCGACGCGCGCCACCTCGACGTCGAAGAAGCGCCACGGAGCCGTCGCCCGGGCGACGGGACGACGGGCACGGGTGCGGGGTGCGACGACGGTCTGGCTCACACAGGTGAGGCTAACCTACGCACCCTCGGCGGGGTCAACCCGTCCGGGCCACGGATCCGGCCCCGGCACGGTGAGACGCGTCACGCTCCCCGGCCGCGGCTGCGCCACAGCAGGTAGACGAAGTACGGCGCGCCCAGGAGGGCCGTGCCGAGGCCCGCGGGGATCTGCTCGGGCGCAATGACGACGCGGCCGAGCGTGTCCGCGACGGACACCAGGAGCGCACCCAGCAGCATCGCGACGGGGACGACCCGCCCGTGCCGCGCGCCGACCAGCGCGCGTGCGGCGTGCGGCGCGACGAGGCCCACGAACGCGAGCGCCCCGATGGCGCACACGGCCGCTGCCGTGAGCAGCGCGGCGGCGGCGAGCAGGAGCAGGCGCGTGCGGTCGAGCGCGACGCCGAGGACGCGCGGGGTGTCGTCGTCGAGCGCCAGCACGTCGAGGTCCCGCCGGTACACCGCGGCCAGCGGCGTGAGCACGAGCAGCGCGAGCGCGACGGGGACGAGCTGCTCGAGCGTGCGCCCGTACGTGGAGCCCGACAGCCACGTGAGCGCGAGGTTCACGTCCCACGGCGCGACGACGACCACGAGCAGCGTGATGAGCGCCATGACCCCGGCCTGGGCGCCGATGCCGATGAGCACGAGCCGGTCCGAGCTGAGCCCGCCGCGGTAGGACAGCCCGTAGACGAGCCCGAAAACGGCGAACGCCCCGATCGCGGCGGCCGCGGACATGGGCCAGATCCCGACGCCGGGGACGAGGAGGATCATCGTCACGGCCCCGAGCCCGGCACCCGACGTCACGCCGAGCAGGCTGGGCTCGGCGAGCGGGTTGCGGCACACGGCCTGCACGATCGTCCCGGCGAGCGCGAGCGCGGCGCCGGCGAGCAGGGCGGCGAGCACGCGCGGGAAGCGCTGGTCGAGGACGAACGTCACGTGGCGCCCGGAGAGACCGTTCCACCAGTTGGCGACGTCGCCCAGCAGCACGACCCGGTCGCCGAGCAGCAGGCCGGCGACCGTGGCCGCGGCGACGGCGAGCGACAGGACGACGACGACCACGAGCACGCCCCGCCGCGAGCGCGGGCGGGTCAGGGATCCGTGCGCGCCGCGCGACGACGCCGGCCCGGAGTCGCGCAGGCGCCGCGCGAGCCAGATGAGCAGGATCGCGCCGAGCACGGTCGTCACGATGCCGGTCGGCACCGCGATGGAGAGCATGCCCGGCAGCAGCAGGCGGAGCAGGACGTCAGCGCCGAGGACGACGACCACGCCGACGATCGCGGCGAACGGCAGCAGCAGCACGTGCCGCCCGAGCCCAGGCACGCGGCGTGCGACGAGCCGTGCCACGACGGGCGCGGCGAGGCCGACGAAGCCGACGGGCCCCGCGACCGTCACCGCGATCGAGGCGAGGAGGACGGCGACGAGCACGGACAGGACGCGCGTGCGGCGCACGTCGACGCCGAGCACCGTGGCGGCGTCGTCCCCGAGGCCCAGGAGATCGAGGCGGCGTGAGAGGAGGAGGGCGGCCAGGACCCCGACCACGACGACGGGCGCCGCCATCGTGACCGTGCGCGTGCCCGACTGGACGATGGACCCGCTCCCCCACGCGAACAGGCCCGTCGTCTCCTGCTCGAACAGCACGAGGAGGACCATCGTCAGCGAGTGCAGCGCGAGCATGATCGCCGACCCCGCGAGCACGAGCCGGGTCGGGCCGTCCGCGCCGCCGCGCGCGAGGACGAGCACGAGCCCGGCCGCGGCGAGCCCGCCCAGGAAGGCGAGCCCGCCCTGGAGGTAGAACGGGATCGAGATGCCGAACGCCGCGACGACCACGACCGTGAGGTAGGCGCCCGCGTTGACCGCGAGCGTGTCGGGCGACGCGAGCGGGTTGCGCGCGACCGACTGGAGCACAGCGCCGGCGACGCCGAGCGCGACGCCCAGCAGCAGTCCGGCGAGGAGCCGCGGCACGCGCGAGGCGACGAGGACGGCGGCCGTCTGGTCGACGCCGTCGCCCCCGGTCATGAGGCGCAGCAGGTCGAGCGGGCCGACGTCGGCCGTGCCCTGCGTGAGGTGCACGGCGGCGAGCACCGCAGCGACCACGACCGCCACCACGAACGCCCCCGCGATCCCGAGGCGAGACGTCCTCGGTCGGGGCACGGTCGTCATCCGGCCCGTCGGGGTGCCGCCGTTCGCGCCACCCCCGTCGGTGGTCCCGTCGGTGCCCGGGACGACGGCCGGAGCCGGGTCCTCCAGGAGGAGGGTGTCCGGCTCCGCCGTCGTGCGCTGCTCGCGCCGCGTCACGGTGTCCTCGTCAGCACTGTGGTTCTCGTCAGCCTTCTCGTCGTCCGGGCGCGGCCGCGCCCGGTGGTGGTGCGGACCGGTCTCAGGCGGCCGTCAGCGCGTCCACGACCGCGTCGGCGTAGGCCGCCGCGGACAGCGGGCCGCCGAACATCCAGATGCCGTCGGGCAGACGGTGCACGTCCCCGGCCGTGACGAACGGGAGCTGCTCCCACACGGCGTTGCCGGCGAGGCCTTCCTCGAACGGGTTGGCCTCGGACTCGCTCGCGACGTAGAGGAACTGCACGTCGCCGAGCTGGGTGAGGCCCTCGACATCGGTCTGCGCGAGGCCGTAGTCCGGGTCGCCGCCCTCGGTCCACGCGTTGACGAGACCGAGCTCCTCGCCGATCGCGCCGAAGAACGAACCCGGCGTGTACATGCGGATCGAGACCGCACCGTTGGCGATCCAGCCGTCCGCCATGGTGAAGTCGGCGCCCCCGAGCCCGGCCTCGTCGAGCGCCGCGGCGGCCTCGGCGATCTTCGCGTCGTAGGTCTCGAGCGCCGCGGCGGCCTCGTCCTCGCGGCCCGTCACCGTGCCGAGCGTCTCGACCGTGGAGCGCATGTAGCCGATCGGGTCCGCACCGTCGGAGCCGCGCAGCGTGAGCACCGGCGCGACCTCCTCGATCTGGGCGATGACGTTCTCGGGCAGGTCCGTCGTCGTGACGACGAGGTCCGGCTCGAGCGCGGAGATCGCGTCGAGGCTGGGCTCGCCGCGCGTGCCGACGTCGGGCGTGCTCGCGTCGATCGGCGCGACCGTGTCCCACGTGTTGTAGCCCTCGACGTCGGCCTGGCCGACGGGCTCGACGCCGAGCGCGACGAGGTTCTCCGTGAGACCCCACTCGAGCGAGACGATGTCGGCGGCCGGGGCGTCGAGCGTGACCTCGCCGCGCTCGTCGGTGACGGTGACGGGGCCCGAGGCGGCGTCGGTCGTCGCGTCGGCGGCGTCGTCGGCGGCCGCGGGGTCCTCGGTCGTGCCGCACGCGGTGAGCGCGAGCGCCGTGGCGAGCGCGAGGGCGCCCGCGGCGAGGGAACGGGTGGTCGAGCGCATGGGTGTCCTTCGGGTTCGTGCCCGGACGTGCCGCGTCGGGCGGGCCGGTGGGCCGCGCGTCGGGGCCGGGCGGTGGGTGAGTACGAGGTACGTCGTGGGGTGGTGCGGAGGTTCAGACGAGGACGGCCGCGTCGAGCCGCGCGGCGTGCCGCCCGAGCGGCTCGCAGCACGTGCGCCCCGTGAGGGGGTGCGTGTAGACGTCGACATGGATGCCGTAGACCTCGGTGAGGAGCTCGGACGTCAGGACCTCGTCGGCGGGTCCGGTGGCGCGCACGACGCCCGAGTGGAGCAGGACGACGCGGTCGGCGACGGAGGCGGCCTGGTTGAGGTCGTGCAGCACGACGCCGACGGCCACGCCGTGCTCCGTCGCGAGGTCACGCACCAGGTCGAGCAGCTCGACCTGGTAGCGCAGGTCGAGGTAGGTCGTCGGCTCGTCGAGCAGGAGCACCTGCGTGTCCTGCGCGAGGCACGTCGCGAGCCACACGCGCTGGAGCTCACCACCGGAGAGCTCGTCGACGCCGCGGTCGGCCATGGTCGTGATGCCCGTGACGTCCATGGCGTGCGCGATCGCGCGCGGGCCGTCGGGGTCGTTCGAGCGGAACCGGCCGCGGTAGGGGTGGCGGCCGTAGGCGACGACGTCGCGCACGCTCACGCCCGACGGCGTGGGCCGGCTCTGCGACAGGAGCGTCACCCGTCGGGCGAAGTCCTTGGGGTGCAGGGCGAGCGCGTCCGGTGCGTCGTCGAGCGCGACCGTCCCGGCGTCGGGACGGTGCAGCCGCGCGAGCGAACGCAGGAGCGTCGACTTGCCCGAGCCGTTGGGGCCGATCAGGGCCGTCACGGCGCCCGGTGCGAGCTCGAGAGCGGCGCCGTGCACGACCGTGCGCGCGTCGTAGGACAGCCGCAGGTCGTGCCCGGCGAGCGCCGGGGCGCCGGATGCGGCGGCCGGGCTCGGGACAACTGAGGGTGCACTCACATAGGTGAGGCTAATCTATGCCGCCCGGTGAGAACCAGCCCCTCCGCGCCGTGTGACGCGGTTCACGAGCAGGGCGCACGCGTCAGTCCTCGGGCGTCCGGGCGCCACGCCGCCGCCGCTCCCCCGCACCGGCCGTCGGGGGCGCGTGGTCCTCGTCGGCCGCGTGCGCGCGCGTCGGGGACGCGTGGTGCTCCCCGCCCAGGGCGACGGGGACTACGAGCGCGCGGTGGTCGGACAGTCCCGTGTCGACCGCGACGGCGGGCTCCGTGGCGCGGACCGCGCCGTGCGCGAGCACGTGGTCGAGCTGGCGCGCAGGCTCGCCGACCGGGAACGTCGCGGCCGAGGCCAACGGCCGCCACCCGCTCGTGCGGGCCGCCTGCGGTGCCTCGATGTTCAGGTCGCCCAGGAGCACGACCGGCTCCCCGTCCGGGGTCTCCGCGGCGAGCGACCGGGTGAGCCGGACGAGCTGGGTGAGGTTGCGCCCGGGCACGAACGTCAGGTGCGTGCACGCGACGGTCAGCGGACCGCCCGGGGCCTCGACGCGCGCCACGAGCGCCGCGCGCGGCTCGTCGCGCACGAGCGTCGGCAGGCGGCTGCCCGGGAACCGGACCGGGACGCGCGTGCGCGGCGGGGGCAGCAGGACCGTGCGCCACGCCGTGACGGGGAACCGGCTCACGACGGCGATCCCGTAGGCCGCCCGGCCCGGCTGGTGCGCCCCCGTCGGCGCGGTCCACACGCCGGGCTCGCCGACGAGCGTCGCGACGAACCGGTGCTCGACGGCGCCTGCCGCCTCGGCCGCGACCGCCGTGAGGTCGGCGCGGTGCGAGCGCGGCTGGTCCCGGTCCACCTCCTGGAGCGCGAGCACGTCCGCGTCGAGGTCCCGGACGGCGCCGGCGAAGCGGTCGACGTCGACCCGGTCGTCGACGAGCGACCGCCCGTGCAGGATGTTGAACGTCGCGAGGCGCACCCTCCCGATTCTGGGCACGGCGGCGCGGGGTCGCACGCGCACGGGTGCGGTCCGACGCAGCGCCGCGGGTGGGTGCCAGAAGCCCGCGCGACGTGCCAGCGCACCGGGGGTGGTGTAGACCCTGGGCATGGTGGACGACAGGGACGCGCTGCACGACGGCCTCCGCATGACCGCCGCGGCGCTCGCCGAGGCCGAGATCCCGCACGCCCTCGTCGGCGGGTACGCCGCGTGGGCGCGCGGCGCGCCGGAGCCGAGCCACGACGCCGACTTCGCGATCCGCGAGGTCGACGTCGACCGCGCGCGCGAGGTGCTGCGCGACGCCGGGCTCGAGATCACGGAGCCGACGGAGAACTGGCTCTTCAAGGCGTACCACGGAGGGGAGCTCATCGACATCCTCTACCGGATGGTCGGCGAGCCGATCGACGACGCCCTCCTCGCCCGGACCGACGAGCTCGAGGTGCTCGCGGTCCGCATGCCCGTGCTGTCGGCGACCGAGATCATGACGTCGAAGCTGCGCGTCGTCGGCGAGCACTACTGCGACTTCTCGCGGCTGCTGCCGGTCGCGCGCGCGATGCGCGAGCAGATCGACTGGCCCGAGGTCCGTGAGCGGGTCGACGACAACCCGTACGCGCGCGCGTTCCTCTTCCTGCTCGACGAGCTGGGCGTCGTGGACGCGGAGCAGATGGAGGACGACTCGCTCGGCGGGCGCCGGGTGTCGGCGGAACCCGCGTCCGGGGACCCGTCGAACGCCCTCGAGTGAGCGGGGCTCGTCTCGACGCGCGAGCGAACGCGACCCCGGAAAGGGTGTAGAGGTACCGCCCGCTACCCCTGGAGGTCACACCGATGAGCACGGTCACCCAGTCGATCGACGTCGACGTCCCCGTCCGCACGGCCTACGACCAGTGGACGCAGTTCGAGGAGTTCCCGCGCTTCATGGAAGGCGTGGAGGAGATCCGGCAGCTCGACCCGACGCACACGCACTGGAGGACGAAGATCGGCGGCGTCGAGCGCGAGTTCGACGCGGAGATCACGGAGCAGCACCCCGACGAGCGCGTCGCGTGGAACAGCACGTCCGGCCCGGACCACGCGGGAGTCGTGACGTTCCACCGGCTGAACGACGCGCAGACCCGCGTGACCGTCCAGCTCGACTGGTCGCCCGAGGGCGTCGTGGAGAAGGTCGGCGACGTCCTCCAGCTCGACGAGCGTCGCGTGAAGGGCGACCTCGCCCGGTTCAAGGAGTTCATCGAGTCCCGCGGGACCGAGACGGGCGCCTGGCGCGGAGACGTGAGCTGACGCCCCGACGTGCAGCCCCGCCGGTCACCGGCGACGCGACGGAGCGGGTCCGGTTCGCCGGGCCCGCTCCGTCGCGTCCGGCGGCTTTCGCCCGGGATCGGTCGGAGGTCGGACGCCGTCCGCCGCGCGCGAGGCGGACCGCACGCGCCATCCTGGTGCGATGACCGCGCACGCCCCGACCCGCTCGGGACCGGAGACCGTCGACGTGCGCTGCCCGGTCGGCGACCTCACGGCCGTCGCGCACGTGTCGGGCGCGGACGCGCCGGAGCTCGCCGTGGTCCTCGTGCACGGCGTCGGGTCCTCGTCCCGCGCGTTCGACCCCGTGCGGCGCGCGCTCCTGCGCCCGGGCGCCGGGCCGACGGTCGCGGTGCACGCGGTCGACCTCCCCGGTTTCGGCGCGGCCCCGCGTGCGCGACGGAACGTGCCGATCGAGGAGCACGCGGCCGTCGTCGCGGGCTACGTGCGCCGGCACGTCCTCGGCGCCCCGACCGGCCCGCCTCCCGCGGTCGTGCTGGTCGGCCACTCGATGGGCGCCCAGGTCGTGGGGCAGGCGATGGCCGACCACCCGCGCGAGGCGCCCGCCGGTGTGCTGATCGGCCCGACGGCGGACCGGCAGGCCCGCTCCGCGCCGCGCCAGGCGCTCCGGCTCGCGCGCGACGCCGTCGGTGAGCGGCCGCGCGCGCTCGCGACGCTCGCCGTCGACTACGTGCTGCGGTGCTCGCTGCCGTACTACGCGCGCCAGGTGCGGACCATGCTGGGGCACCGGCTGGAGGAGGTGCTGCCGCGTGTGCCGGGCCGCGTCGTCGTGCTGCGCGGCGTGCATGACCCCGTCGCGCCGCGCGCGTGGGTCCGCGAGCTCGCCGCCGCCGCGCCGCACGGCACGTTCGGGGAGGTCCGCGGCCGGCACCACGCGATGGACGCCGACCCGGAGGGTGTCGTCGCCGCCGTCCTCGCCGCAGGAGGGCTCGGGTGAGGGCGCCGCGCTGGGCGGGGACGCTGCGGCTGCGCGATCGCGCGGCGGACTACACGTACGTCGCGGCACGCCAGGTCGCAGGCGCGCTGCGGCCGCGGCGTCCGGTCCCGGTCGGTCCCGGTGGCCACGACCCCGTCGTGCTGCTGCCCGGCGTCTACGAGACGTGGCAGCTGCTCGCGCCCGTGGCGACGGCGCTCGCGCGCGCGGGGCACCCCGTCCACGCGGTGCCCCGCCTCGGGTACAACCGGCGCCCGTTCGCCGAGGCCGCCGACCGCACCGCGGCCTTCCTCGTGGAGGCGGACCTGCACGACGTCGTCCTCGTCGCGCACAGCAAGGGCGGGCTCGTGGGCAAGCGCGTGATGCTGTCGACCGCCGGGACGCGTGTGTCCGGCATGGTCGCCGTCGCGACGCCGTTCAACGGCTCGAGCTACGCGCGCTACCTCCTGGGACGCACGCTGCGCGCGTTCTCGCCCCGGGACGCCGCGCTGCTCGCCCTCGCCGCGGAGCGTGACGTCGACGCCCGGATCACCGCCGTCTACCCGCGCTTCGACCCGCACATCCCCGAGTCGGGGCGGCTCGAGGGTGGGCGGAACGTCGAGCTGCCCCTCGCCGGCCACTTCCTCCCGCTCGGCGACCCGTCGCTGGTCGAGGTCGTGGCGCGGGGGGGGGGGGGGGGGGGCCCGGGGGGCCCCCCCCCCCCGGCCCCCCCCCCCCCCCCCCCCCCCGGGGGCCCCCCCCGCCCCACCCCGGCGCCGGGGGGGCCCCGTGTCGGGGTGTGGTGGGGGGGGGGGGCGGTGTGGCGCGCGGGGGCCCCCTCCCCAACACCCCGCGGCTGACCCTCGTCAGCCGGAGCCGGCCGGTGCGCCCACGCTGACACGCGCGAGCTCCTGCGTGCACCGGGTCATCGCGACGTACAGCCCGTTCCAGCCGCGCGGCTCGGCGGCGATGCCGTCCGGGTCGACGACGACCACCGCGTCCCACTCGATCCCCTTCGCCTCCGAGGTGCTGAGCACGGGGACCCCGCTCACGGCGGCACCCAGGTGGCCCAGCCGGTCGCGCGGCGCCACGACGCCGACCGAACCGCCGTCGTACCTCTCCGCGAGGCGCACGACCTCGGCGGCGACGGCCGTACCCAGCTCCGCGTCCGAGGTGCCGGCGGCCACGACGACGTCGCGCGGCGCGACCCCGGCGTCGCGCACCGCGCGGGGCGGCGCGTTGCGGCTGCCCGCCGCGCGCAGCACGGGCCCGACGAGCTCCATGACCTCGCGCGGCGTGCGGTAGCAGATCGTCAGGTCCGCGCGGTGCCAGCGCTCGCCGAAGACCGGCCCGACGACGTCGGCCCAGTCCGTGTGGCGGTGCGGCGCCTCGGTCTGGTCGACGTCCCCGACGGCGGTCACCGAACGCGTCGGGCAGCGACGCAGCACCATGTGCCACTGCATGGGCGAGAGCTCCTGCGCCTCGTCGACCACGACGTGCCCGTAGACCCAGCCGCGGTGCGTCGCGGCCCGCTGCGCGAGGAACTCGCCCTGTTCGCCGGGGGCGTCCGGGGTGCCCAACGCGTCGGCCAGCGCGTCGAGGAGCGGGACGTCGCTCGGTGCAAGGCCCGTGGGCTCGTCCGTCACCCGACGGACCTCCGCGGGCGTGAGTCCGGGTGCGTGCCGCGCGAGCAGCGCGGTGTCCCCCAGCAGGTCCGCGAGCGCCGTGCGCGCGTCGGTGACGGGCCACCAGGCGTCGAGGACCGCCGTGAACCCGGCGTCGCGCGCGAGCTCGCCGCGGAGACGGTCGAGGTCGTCGTCCGTGAGCTCGCCGTCGACGTCACCGCCGCGCGCGCCGGTCGTCGGGGCGCGGTCGTCGCGCACGGCGAGGCCGGCGTCGAGCGTCCCGAGCACGTCCTCGAACCCCTCCTCGACGCGTTCGAGCATCTCGGCGTGCTGCGCCGCGGCCTCGTCGACGAGCGCGTGGAGCACGAGGTCCACGGCCCGGCGCCGCGCGGCGAGCACGCTCCGGCCGCCCGCGCGGACGGCCCGGAGGACCTGCCCGACCCGGGCGGCGTCGAGCGTGAGCGGCTCGCCGTCGAGGCGCACCGTGAGCGCCCGCGCGTCCGGGACGAGGGCGTCGGCGTACCGGGCGACGACGTCCTGCCAGAGCGCGCGGCCCTTGAGCTCGGCCACGTCGCGCGACTCGTCGCGCTCCGGCACGACGCCGGGGACGAGCGTGTCGCACGTGGCCGAGACGACGGCCGTCTCACCGAGCGCGGGCAGCACCTGGGCCACGTACTCGAGGAAGCGCGTCGACGGGCCGAGCAGGAGCACGCCGCGCTCCGCGAGGTGCGGGTGCGTGAACAGCAGGTAGGCCACGCGGTGCAGCGCGACGACCGTCTTGCCCGTCCCTGGGCCGCCCTGCACGACGAGCGTCTGCTCGGCCGGGGCGCGCACGATCGCGTCCTGCTCGACCTGGAGGGTCGCGACCGCGGTGCCCATGCGGCCCGTGCGGCGCTCCGAGAGCGCAGCCAGGAGCGAGCCCTCCCCCACGAGGCCGTCCTCGTCGTCCGCCCCGGCCGCCGCCCCGTCGAGCGGCTCGTCGTCCACGCCGGTGACCCGGTCGCCCGCGGTCCGCACGTGCCGGCGCCGTGCGAGGCCCTGCGGCTCGCGCGCCGTCGCGGTGTAGAAGGCGCGGGCGCCGTCGGCGCGCCAGTCCAGCACGAGCGGGTCCGCGTCATCGTCAGGCGCGGCGATGCCGACCCGCCCGACGTGGCGCGTGACACCGTTCACGGTGTCGACGCGGCCGAAGACGAGCCCGCTCTCCGCGCGCTCGAGCTCGGTGCGCCGACGGCGCAGGCCGGCGCGCCGCGAGCGTTCGACGACGTCCTCGGCGCCGGGGCGGTCCGGGCCGGCGGGGACGGCGAGCTGCGCGTCGAGCTCCGCGAGGAGCTGAGACCGGCGCGCGAGCGCGACGTCGAGGTGCTGCTGCTCCTCCGCGACGGCGTGGGTCGCGGGATCGCGGTGGTCGTGGTGATCGGTGTCAGGCAGGGACGGGGAGGGCTGGACCGGCACGAAACCTCTTCTCGTACGACGTACGGACACGGACCCAACGCGCCGCCGCACCCGATTTGTTCCCGGGTGCTGGACGCCGATCTCCGAGACGGGCCGGCCAGGGTCAGGACACGCGCGTCGCCCAGAACGCGACCGCCGACGCCGCGGCGACGTTGAGCGAGTCCACTCCCCCGGCCATGGGGATCGTCACGACCCGGTCGGCCGCCTCGATCGCGCCGCGGGACAGCCCGTCGCCCTCCGTCCCGAGCACGAGCGCGAGCCGCTCGGGCGGGTCGGCCACGACGTCGTCGAGGCTCACCGCGTCGTCGGCGAGCGCGAGCGCGGCGACGACGAAGCCCTCCGCGCGCAGCACGTCCAGCCCACCCGGCCACGTCTCGAACCGCGTCCACGGCACCTGGAACACCGTGCCCATACTCACGCGCACGGAGCGCCGGTACAGCGGGTCGGAGCAGCGCGGCGAGACGAGCACGGCGTCCACGCCCAGCGCGGCTGCGGAGCGGAAGATCGCGCCGACGTTGGTGTGGTCGACGATGTCCTCCAGCACGGCGACGCGCCGTGCCCCCGTGCCGCCCCGGGCGGTGGAGAGCAGGTCGTGCACGGTCGGTAGCGGCGGGCGGTGCATCGCCGCGAGCGCCCCGCGGTGCAGGTGGAACCCGGTGATCGCCTCCAGCACGTCCGGCGCACCGACGTAGACCGGGACCTGCTCGCCGGTCCCACCGGGCGCGTCGTCGAGGGGCAGTACCGCGATGTCGTCGGCGAGGTCGTCGAGCCAGCGCTCTGCCATGAGGAACGACCGTGGCCGGTGCCCCGCGGCGAGCGCGCGCCGGATGACGGTCGAGCTCTCGGCGATGTAGAGGCCCTTCTCGGGCTCGTGCTTGGACCGAAGTGCGACGTCGGTCAGCCGGTTGTAGTCCGCGAGGCGGTCGTCGGCGGGGTCGGTGACGTGCACGACCCGCAGGTCGGCCCGGGTGCTGGTCTCGCTCACGCGACGATTCTCCCAGCACCGCCATGAGCCTTGGTCGCCACGGCCTTCCTGTCTAGACTGTCCAGACTGGACGAGAGGAGCGCGCCATGAGCTGGCAGGTACAGGACGCAAAGCAGCGCCTCAGCGAGGTGCTGCGCGAGGCCGAGAACGGGCCACAGGTCATCACCCGGCACGGTAAGGAGATCGCTGTCGTCGTCGGCATCGACCTGTATCACGAGCTGGCCGGCGTCCGCGTCGAGCTCGCCGACTACCTCCTGAACGTCCCCGAGGCGGACGACCTCGAGATCGAACGGGACAGGACGCCGATGCGAGAGCTCGATCTCGGGGTCGAGGCGTGAGGTACCTGCTCGACACGAACGTCGTCTCCGAGCTTGCGCGGCCCCGTGCCGACGAGCAGGTGGTCGCCTGGCTCCGCGGGCTCCGCACGCACCAGATCCACCTCTCGGTGCTGACCATCGGCGAGATCCGCACGGGAATCCAGCGACTGGCCTCCCGCGACGCGCGACGAGCCTCCGCACTCGAGACGTGGGTCCGGGGTCTGGAGGACTCGTACGGCGATCGCCTGCTACCCGTGACGCTCGAGATCGCGCAGCGATGGCCAGCCGTGCATGCGGCGCGCCCGCTACCCGTCGTCGACTCGCTGCTCGCGGCGACCGCGCTCGCCCACGGGCTCACGGTGGCGACGCGGAACGTTAAGGACTTCGTCGACAGCGGCGTCCCCGTCGTGAACCCGTTCTCCTCCCCCTGACCGGTGCCGTGGCACGGCTCACGGTCTTTCGTCTCTCGCGCGATCCGGGCATCGGGGGTCGAATAGGGGCATGGGATCCGCGCCGGACGCTGCACCGACCCCCGCCACGACGGACTCGTCGACCTCCGCAGGCGCCGTCGAGCGACTGCTCGACGCGCCGTGGTCGCGCCCGCCCGACGAGGTCCTGGCCGAGCTGGGCACGGACGCGGGCGGGCTCTCGAACGCCGACGCTGCGGCGCGCCTCGCGGAGGTAGGGCCGAACCGCCTGCCCCCGCCGCAGCGCGACCCGCTGTGGAAGCGGATCCTCGTCCACTTCGACGACGTCCTCATCTACATCCTGCTCGTCTCGGCGGTGCTCAAGGCGATCCTCGGCGACTGGGTCGACTTCACGGTCATCCTCGCGGTCGCGGTCATCAACGCGGCGATCGGGTTCATCCAGGAGGGCCGCGCGGAGAGTGCGCTCGAGGGCATCCGCAACATGCTCTCGGTCAACGCAGAGGTGCGGCGCGACGGCGCGTGGGCGCGCGTGGACGCCGACGACGTCGTGCCGGGAGATGTCGTGCGCGTGCGCTCGGGCGACCGCGTGCCCGCGGACGTGCGGCTGATCCAGGCGACGAACCTGCGCGTCGAGGAGTCGGCGCTCACGGGCGAGTCGGTCGCGGCGGCGAAGAAGGTCGACGCGGTCGGTGCGGACGCGGGCGTGGGCGACCGGTCGAGCATGCTCTTCTCGAGCACGCTCGTGGCGGCGGGCCAGGGTGTCGGGGTCGTCACCGCGACGGGCACGGCGACCGAGATCGGCCGGATCCAGACGATGATCTCCGAGGTCCGCAGCCTCGCGACGCCGCTCACGCGCCAGCTCGACCGGTTCGGCAAGCTGCTCGCGGTGCTCATCCTCGCGATGGCCGTCGTCATGGTGATCATCGGCCGCGTCTTCCACGACTTCACCGTCCCGGAGCTGATCTCGGCGTCGATCGGCTTCGCGGTCGCCGCGGTGCCGGAGGGACTGCCCGCGCTCGTGACGATCACGCTCGCGCTCGGCGTGCAGCAGATGGCCCGCCGCCGCGCGATCACGCGCAAGCTGCCCGCGGTCGAGACGCTCGGGTCGGTGACCACGATCTGCTCCGACAAGACGGGCACGCTCACCAAGAACGAGATGACCGCGCGCACGGTCCGCACGAGCGGGCGCACGTTCGCGGTCGCGGGCGCCGGATACGCACCCGTGGGGGACGTGACCGTGCCCGACGACGCGTCTCGCCCCGGGGCGGTCGCCGCACCGGGCGAGGTGGACGGCTCGGGCGACGCACCGGCGTCGGGCACGCGGCACGCGGACCTCGCGGACGACCGGGACCTCGCGGCGCTGGCGACCGTCATGATGCTCTGCAACGACGCGCGGATCGTCCCCGACGAGTCGGACGCCGACGGCTGGCGGCTCGTGGGCGAGCCGACCGAGGGCGCGCTGCGCACGCTCGGCATGAAGGCCGGCGTCGACCCCACGGGGTGGCGGCGCGTCGCCGTCGTCCCGTTCGAGTCCGAGAACAAGTTCATGGCGACGCTCGACGCCGACCCCGACGGCGGCCTGCACGTGCACGTCAAGGGCGCGCCGGACCGCGTGCTCGACCGGTGCACGACCCAGGTGGGCGTGGACGGCGGCACCGAACCGCTCGACCGCGCGTTCTGGGACGCGCAGATCGACGCGCTCGGCGGACGCGGCCTGCGCGTGCTCGCCGCGGCCCGGCGGACCGCGGCCGCGGGCACCGACGACCTCGACGTCGACGACGTCGCGGACGGGCTCGAGCTGTGCGGGCTCGTCGGCATCGTCGACCCGCCGCGGCCCGAGGCGATCGAGGCCATCGCCGAGTGCCGCGACGCGGGCATCCGCGTGAAGATGATCACGGGCGACCACGCGGGCACGGCCCTCGCGATCGGCCGCGAGATGGGCATCGTGGACCCCCACGACGGGACCGGCGAGAACGTCGCGCCCGCCGTGCTCACCGGCCCCGAGCTCGAGGAGATGAGCACGGAGAAGCTGCGCCAGGTGGTGCGCGACGTCGACGTCTACGCGCGCACGAGCCCCGAGCACAAGATCCGCATCGTCTCCGCCCTGCAGTCGCACGGCGAGGTCGTCGCCATGACGGGCGACGGCGTGAACGACGCCCCCGCACTCACCCAGGCCGACGTCGGCGTCGCGATGGGCATCAAGGGGACGGAGGCGACCAAGGAGGCTGCCGAGGTCGTGCTCGCCGACGACAACTTCGCGACGATCGAGCGGGCCGTGAAGGAGGGGCGGCGGATCTACGACAACATCCGCAAGTCCGTGCTCTTCCTCCTGCCGACCAACGGCGCGCAGTCGCTCGTCATCCTCGTCGCGGTCCTGTTCGGTCTCACGCTGCCGCTCCAGCCGGTCCAGGTCCTGTGGATCAACATGATCACCGCCGTCACGCTGTCCCTCGCGCTCGCGTACGAGAAGGCGGAGCCCGACGTCATGCGCCGCGCACCGCGCGACCCCAAGGCGTCGATCCTCGACGGCGCGTACGTGCGGCGCATCCTGCTCGTCTCGCTCCTCATCGGCGGCGCGACGATCCTGCTGTTCTACGTCGAGCGGGCCCAGGGCGTCCCGATCGCCGAGGCCCAGACGACCGCCGTGACGATGCTCGCGCTCGGCCAGCTCGCGTACCTGTTCAACTGCCGGTTCCTCGACCGGTCGAGCCTCACGCTCGACGTGCTGCGCGGCAACCGCGTCATCTGGATCTCGGCCGTGACGCTCCTCGCGCTCCAGGCCGTGTTCGTCTACGCGCCGTTCATGCACTCCTGGTTCGACTCGGCCCCCATCGACCTCGCGGAGTGGGGCAAGACGGTTGGGCTCGCGATCGTCGTGTTCCTGCTCGTCGAGGTGATCAAGTGGGTCGGCCGGCGCTGGACCGCGCGCGACCACGTGCCTGCTCTCGTCGAGCGCCACGACGCCGGTCAGCGCGCCGTCCAGGGGTGAGGCGAGCGAACACGACCCGCCGCTGCACCTCGTAGCTCGTCGCGAAGAGGGCCGCATCGGTGCCGATCTTCGCCGCGAGGAGCGGCACGCCGAGCCCGGTCAGCAGCGCGAGCAGCCCGTAGCTCGCCCAGAGCAGCACGACCGCGAGCGCCGCGTACCGCACGACGGCGGCGCGCAGCGGGACGTCACGCCCACCCGCGAACACGAGGCGACGGTTGACGGCGAAGTTCACGCCCGCGCTGAGCAGGCGCGCGCCCACCACGGCCGCGAGGAGCGACCCGGTGAGCGCGTGCAGCAGGAGCAGCCCGAGGACGTCGACCGCGGCCGACCCGAGCGACGACGCGGCGAACCGCAGCAGCGGTGCCCACACGCGCAGCGAGTCGGCGACGGGCCGGAAGTGGGAGGACGCGTTGTCGTCGAGGTAGACCGTCGCCACGTCCACCTCGACGATCCGGCGGCCCGCGCGGGTCGCGTCGAGGAGCGCCCGCAGCTCGCACTCGTACCGGTCGCCGCGCACGCCCAGCAGGTCGTCGAGCAGGCTCGGCCCGTAGGCGCGCAGACCGGTCTGGGTGTCGCGCACGCGGGTCCCCGTCGCGGCCGTGAACGCCCAGCGCGTCGCAACGTTGCCCACGCGGCTGCGGAGCGGCACGTCGCCCGCGAAGCGTCGCGCGCCGAGCACGACGGCGTCGGGCTCGCTCTGCGACCGTGCCGCCACGCGGAGCACGTCGAGGACCGTGTGCTGCCCGTCCGCGTCGGCGCACACGACGCCGTGGCCGGGCAACCGGTCGCGCACCCACCGGACGCCGGTGCGCAGCGCGTGACCCTTCCCGCGGTTCACCGGGACCGTGAGCACGACGGCGCCCAGCGCCCGTACCGCGCGGAACACTCCCCCGCACCGCCGGTCGCTGCCGTCGTCGACCACCACGACCGGCAGCCCAGGGAGCGCGGCCCGCAGCGCGTCGACGAGGGCGACGAGGCGCGCGTCGGGCTGGTACGCCGGGACGACGACGGCGGTCCGGGCAGCGTCCACGCTGAGGGCGGTCGCCGTCGCGTGCATGGTCGCTGCGGCCATCACGCACCGTCCGCGACGTAGAGCACGTCGGACGTGCCGCGCTCACGACCCTGCGACGGGCTGTTGACGACCTCGCCGTCGAAGTACAGGGTCGAGGACCCGCCGCCGTCGATGTTGTACGCGGTCGTCGCGCCGAGGTCCTGCAGGATCCCGGCGAGCTCGGTCATGGTGACACCTCGCGAGTAGCCCTCCTGGCGCCCGTCCACGACGACGAGCACGAGGTGGTTCTCGTCGACCACCCCGATCGCCGTGCGGGGCTGCTCCCCCTGGATCGAGTGGTTCCCGACGTTCGTGTCGACCTCGACGTCGTCGATCCCGGCCACGACGTCGCCGTCCTCGAGGAGCGCGGGCCCGAACGACAGCGTGTTCCACACCCCGGCGTCGACGAGGCTCTGCGCGTCGGTCGACGTCTCGTCGTAGACCTCGACGTGGCCGTCGCGATAGAGCGCGAGGCCCTCGCGCGCACCCTCGTCCCGGTACACGACGTCGTTGCGGATGACGATGCCGGTGTCACGGAAGCCGTAGTAGTCGCCGTTGATCGCGAGGACGGCGTCGTGGTCGGCGGCGATGTCGGACGTCGTCTCCGTGATGTTCGTGCCGAACGCGTCCTGGGCGAACGCGGAGCGCAGGTCCGTCATGTCGGAGAGCACGACGTCGGCCACGTAGTACGTCACGGTGTCGTCGCCCGAGCCGGTGGTGACCCGGGAGACCGTGATGCTCGTGCCGTCGGACGTGTACGTGTCGCCGTCGACGGTCGCGGTGCTGGTCGAGGCGTCGTCCGAGCCGTCGGTCGAGGCGCTCCGGCCGTCACCCGCCGTGGCGCCCTCCGACGCCCCGCTCGACGCGTCGGTGCCCAGCGCCGCCTCGTACGCCGACACGTCGGCGACCTCGACGTGCTCGACGACGAACCGGTCCAGCGCCCACGCCGTGGCGCCTCCCAGCGGGAGCAGCACGGCGAGGACGGCGACGAGCGCGGCACGCCACCGTCGTCGCCGCCGGGCGGCGGGTGGGTCGTGCGGGGTCGGTGCCGGGGAGTGGGTGCTCATGGTGCGTGTCTACGGAGCGGGCGTGTGCCGCGCGGATGGCGTGGCTGTTCGTCGGCTGTGAGAGGTCCGCTCACCGCCCGGAGACGTCCCGTGACGGACCTCTCAGCCCGTCGGCTTGCGTCGAGGGATACCCCCGGGGGTATCGTCGAGCCATGATCCCCCCGACCCCAGGCTCGACGACCCGCCCGTCCGACACCGACGACCCGCGCCGCATCGTCGTCGTCGGGGGCGTCGCGGGCGGCATGAGCGCCGCCGCGCGCGCCCGCCGCCTCGACGAGCACGCGTCGATCGTCGTGCTCGAGCAGTCCGACCACGTCTCGTTCGCGGGCTGCGGCCTGCCGTACCAGGTGTCGGGCGAGATCGCGGACCGCGATTCCTTGCTGCTGCACTCCCCCGGGTCGCTGCGCGCGAGCCTCGACCTCGACGTCCGGACCCGGCACCGCGTCACGGCGATCGACCGGACCGCGCGGACCGTCACCGTCGCGGCCGAGGACGGGACGTACGCGCTCGCTTACGACGCGCTCCTGCTCGCACCGGGCGCGACCACCGTCCTCCCGCCGGTCGCGGGCCTCGACCACCCGGCGGTGCACACGCTGCGGACGATCGCGGACCTCGACGGGCTCGCCGAGCGGCTCGCGGGCCTCGAGGCCGAGGTCGCGGCCGGGCGCACCGCCCCGGTGCGCGCCGTCGTCGTCGGCGCGGGGTTCATCGGGCTCGAGGCCGTGGAGGCGCTCGTCACCCGAGGGCTGTCCGTCGACGTCGTCGAGCGCGCCGACCAGGTGCTCCCGCCGCTCGAGCCGGACCTCGCGCCGCTGCTCGCCGACGAGCTGCGCGCCCACGGCGTCGGGCTGCACCTCGGGACCTCCGCGAGCGCCGTCGTACCGCGGCACGACGGCGCGGACCACGCCGTCGCGCTCGAGCTCGCCGACGGCACGGTGCTCGACGCCGACGTCGTGCTCGTGAGCGTCGGTGTACGGCCCGCGAGCGACCTCGCCGCGGCAGCCGGGCTCGCCCTCGGGGAGCGCGGCGCGATCCGCGTCGACGCCGACCAGCGCACGTCCGACCCGCACGTGTGGGCCGTCGGCGACGCGGTCGAGGTCGTGCACGCCGTGACGGGGGCGACGGGCCCGGTCCCGCTCGCCGGTCCGGCCAACCGCCAGGGTCGGCGCGCCGCGGACTCGATGCTCGGCCACAGGACGACGCCGCAGGCGCCCGTGCTCGGCACCGCGATCGTCCGCGTGTTCGGGCTCACCGCTGCGGTCACGGGGCCGAGCCACGCGAGCCTCACGTCCGCCGGCGTCGCGCACGAGCAGGTCCGCGTCCACGCGGCCCACCACGCGGGCTGGTTCCCCGGGGCCGAGCCCGTCCACGTGACGGCGAGCTTCGCGCCCGACGGCCGCCTGCTCGGCGCCCAGGCCGTGGGCCGCGCCGGAGTCGACAAGCGCATCGACGTCCTCGCCACCGCGTTGCGCGCCGGCTTCACCGCCGACGACCTCGCCGAGCTCGAGCTCGCGTACGCCCCGCCGTACGGCGCCGCCAAGGACGTCGTCAACATGCTGGGGTTCGTCGCGCAGAACGTGCTCGACGGCACCATGCCGCAGTGGCACGCGGTCGACCTGGAGGAGGTCGTCGCGACGTCGCTCGTGCTCGACGTCCGGTCGCCCGCCGAGCACGCGGGCGGCCACCTCGACGGCGCCCTCAACGTGCCGCACACCGAGCTCCGCGAGCGCCTCGACGAGGTGCGCGCCGCCGCGGCGGGGCGCCCCGTCGCCGTGCACTGCGCGAGCGGCGTGCGCTCCTACCTCGCCACCCGCGTCCTGCTCGCCGCCGGGCTCGACGCGCGCAACCTCTCCGGCGGCTGGCTCACCCTGACCACCACGCCGCGCGCCGCGCGCACCCTCGAAGGAGTCCCCGCATGATCGACCGCCTCCGCCGCCTGTTCTCCCGCTCGTCCGACGACGGCGGCGTGCGCCCGACCGTCGACGCCGCCACGGCGGTGCAGCTCGTCCGCGACGGCGCGACGCTGCTCGACGTGCGCGAGCGCGACGAGTGGCGCGCCGGGCACGCACCCCAGGCCGTGCACGTGCCGCTCGCCGACGTCCCGTCGGCCGCGCCCCGACGCCTCCAGGACGGAGCGACCGTCGTCGTCGTGTGCGCGTCCGGGATGCGCTCGCGCACCGCGGCCCGCCAGCTCCGGTCGCTCGGCTACGCCGCGACGAGCCTGTCCGGCGGGCTCGGCGCGTGGCAGGCCGCGGGCGGAGCCGTGCGACGCTGATCCTGCACGACCCGCGCCTGTCCCGGCCGAGCACCTAACCCGACCCCGACCCCAAGACCGAACCCACCCCACACCCGAGGAGACACACCGTGTGCAGTCCCGCCCTGTGCCGCACGTGCGGCAAGACCACCTGGACCGGCTGCGGCATGCACGCCGACGAGGTCATGGCCGAGGTGCCGCCCGAGCAGCGCTGCACCTGCGGCTGACGGCAGCCCGTGGGACGCGCGGCACTCCTGGCGCCGCGCAGGCCGCTGCCGACCCACCGAGACGAACCACCGAGACGAACCACCCCGACGAACGCAGGAGAACGACCGTGGAGCTCGACCGCACCGACATGGACAAGGTCGTCAACCGGCTCAAGCGCGCCCAGGGCCAGCTCGCGGCCGTCGTGCGCATGATCGACGAGGGGCGGGACTGCGAGGACGTCGTCACGCAGCTCTCCGCCGTGTCGCGCGCGCTCGACCGCGCGGGCTTCGCGATCATCGCGTCCGGCATGCGCCAGTGCCTCACCGAGCCGGCCGAGGACGGCGAGGACCCGACGCTCGACGTGGCGAAGCTCGAGAAGCTGTTCCTCTCGCTCGCCTGAGCGCCGGTCCTCCGTCGTCTCACGCAGAGGCCCCCGTCGGTCCACCCTCAGGTTGTCTC
>NZ_JBHXIC010000068.1:0-5091 GCF_042723955.1 Cellulosimicrobium cellulans
CCGCCGCACCGCCGGCCGCCGCCGCGGCCCCACCGACGGACGCCGCGCCGGCCCCGACCGCACCGCCGGAACCACCGGCCGCGCCTGCGGCGGCACCCGCACCGCCGACGGCACCGGTCCCGACCGCGCCTCCCCCGGCGCCCGCACCCGTGCTCGCTCCCGCGCCCGCACTGCCGGAACCGCCTGCGGCAGCGGAACCGCCCGCCGATCCCGCGCCCCCGCTCGACGAACCCTGGAGGGCGGCACCGACGCCGCCGGCGACGGCCGCCCCGCCGAACGTCGGGAGGGCCGTCCCGACGAGGCCGAGCGCACCGACGCCGAGGACCAGCGGGGCGATGACGGCCCGCATGCCGTGCGACACGTCGCCCAGCTCGAGCACGAGCGCCCGGCACTCGCCGCAACCGTCGAGGTGGGACTCCACGCGCGCCGTCTCACGCTTGGCGAGCCCGCCGCGCACGTACGAGCCGAGGAGCGCGTTGACCGTGCGGCACTCCTCGGCGGGGACGGACGTCAGGTGCTGCTGGAGGTACGCCTGGCGCAGCCCTTCGCGCGCCCGGTAGGCGAGCGCGGAGACGCCGTTCGCGGTGAGGCCGAGGATCGGCGCGATGTCCGCCGGCGAGAGGTTCTCGACCTCCGTGTACCAGAGGACGGCGCGCCACCGCTCGGGGAGCTCCTGGTAGGCGCGCGTGACCGTCGAGCGCTCGAACCCCTCGAGGGTCGGGTCCTCGGTGGACGCCATGGGTCCGAACGCGGACTCGAACGTGCGCTCGTCGTCGGTCGGCTGCGTGCGCCGGGCGCCGTTGACGAGGTCGTAGGAGAGGCGCCGGACGACGGTGAAGAGATAGGCGCGGAAGGTGACGTCCGGCCCGCCCCCTCCCTGGAGCACCGACAGCGTGCGCGCGAACGCGTCGGAGACGACGTCGTCGGCGTCGGCCGTGGACCGGACGTACTGCCGCGCGACCGTGCGGGCCGCGGCGGCGTGGCGCTCGTACAGCGCGCCGTAGGCGCTGGTGTCGCCCTCGCGCACGGCCGTGATGAGCTCGGCGTCGCTGAACGCCTCGCTCCACACCCGTTCCTGCGCCTGCGTCATGTCACCCGCCCCGGAGACCGCCCCGCTCCGAGGCGTACAGCGGCCATAGTAGACGCCCGTCCAACTTCGGGGCAGGGGGCTTCCGACGACAGAACGGTAACGGCCGGAGTCCTCCCCGTTCGCCCGATTTCACCCCGGACGCGGCGTCCCGGAAACTTCTTCGTCGATCCGCGTCATGGATCGCCCCGTCGCCCGTCTCATCTACATGGACCACCTCCACGGGTACACCGTGCCCGCTCCCGACGCGGTGCGCGAGCGCTGGCGTCGCGCGAGCGCCGAGAGCGTCTGGCTGCGACCGGGCGACTGGTACCACCCTGCCGTCGACGCCCTCGTCGAGGCGCTGTGCGAGGAGCGGGACGGGACACCGGCCGCCCAGCGGCTCGGCCGCGTGCGGGCCGAGGCGGGCGTCGGGATCGGCGAGGCCATCGACGACGTGGTGTGCATGTACCGGGCGCACGACCGCGAGCCCGGGACCGACCTGCTCCGCGCGGTCGCCGTCGGGTGGTCCGACGGCTACGAGGCGACCCCCGTGACCCCCGAGGTCATGGACCCCGAGTCCGGTCTCGCGACGTCCCAGTACCTGGTCCAACGGCTCCGGGAGACGTACGGCGTCGCGCAGCGCGCGGGGGTCGACGCCGCGGCGTCGCACGGCCTGCTCGTCGTGGACGTCGCGCTCGACCACCTGACCGGGTGGCAGCGCTTCGCCCGGTCGGCGGCGATGGGCCGCGCGCTGACGCACACCTTCGGTGACGGCCATCCCATGGCCTCCCTCGGCAACGGGCTCTTCGTCGTGCTCGGGGAGCGCGGCGCCGACGACGACACCCTGCGCACCGTGCTCCGCCACAACATCGAGCGCACGGGCCTCGCGCTGGGCGTCACGGCGATCCTGCGCCGACCGCCGCGCGTCTGGCTCGAACCGCTCCCCCGCACCCACTCCGCCGCCGTCCAGCTCCTCGACGCGCTCCAGCGCTGACCGCACGACGACGCCCCGACCACGCGGGCGAGCGCGCGGACGGGGCGTCTGGGGGGCGTCTGCGGCCGGTGGGTGACCGGCCGCCTCCGAGGAGGTCGAGGTCGCGCGTCAGCGCGGGGTGAAGGTGAGGCAGTCGGCCTTGTCCTCGCCGGACGCGCCGGCGCCCACGCGGATCGACGGGGCCGAGCACTCGAGCGAGGAGTTGTGGACGCACTCGGTGCGCTGGCACGCCCCGACGTGCGCGAGCACCTTCTCGAGGCCGCCCTTGGTCCCGAGCGGGATGAAGGTCGCGCACTCGGCGTCGCCCGTGTGACCGGCGATCGTCACGGCGCCGGCGTGGCACCCGTGGTCGTGGTTGTACCCGCAGCCGTCGATGGAACACTCGACGACCTGGGGCATCTCCGTGAGGCTGCTCATCGCGATCTCCTGTTCTCCGAGGACCCGTGGGGGGCCGGGCTTCCGTGTCCACGGTATTCCCGGAATTCCGCGATGTATAGCAAGGAAGGCCTTGCTAAGAAATGCAGAAATGGCGCGGTATTAGCGCACGACATTCTTGCATAAATGCGTAACCAGGGCTGATGCCCGGACCCTCGTCAGGAGGGCGGGAGAGGCGTAACGTCGGCTCATGGCCCCCTCGCTCGGCGCGCCGCTGTTCTCGGGTGCCGACGCCGACCTGTACGCGGTCGGCGCCGACCGGGTCCTGCGACGCTCGCGCTCGGGGGCCGACACGGTCGGCACCGCCGAGGTCATGCGGCACGTGCGCGCCGCGGGCTTCCCCGCCCCGCGCGTCGACGCCGCGACGGACGGCGACCTCACCATGGAGCTCCTGCGCGGGCCGACGCTCCTCCAGTCGATCCTCGGCGGGCGGACGTCGCTCGCCGCGTCGGCCCGGGTCCTCGTCGCGCTGCACGACGCGCTGCACGCGGTCCCGCCCCCGGCGCCGCACGAGCCCGCGTACGCGGCGCTCACCGCGCCGTCCTTCGCGGCGCTCGACGCGCCCTCCGGGTCGCCGTGCGTCCTGCACCTCGACCTGCACCCGGCGAACGTCGTGCTCACCGCCGACGGCCCGGCCGTCCTGCACTGGACGAACGCCCGGCTCGGGCCGGCCGGGCTCGACCTCGCCGTGACCGCCGTCGTCCTCGCGGAGGTCGCCGCCGACGAGGACGACGAGCTCGCGCCGGGCGCGCGGGTCCTGCTGGACGCGTTCCTCCACCTCGCCGACCCGGCGCTCCTGCGGCACCTCGACGCCGCCGCGCGGACCCGTGCCGCGGACCCGGGCCTCGATCCCTCGGAGGTCGCGCTCGTCCCCGCCGCCGCGGCGCTCGTCGCGCGCGAGGCCCGCCGGAGCTGAGACCCGGGCGGAAAGCCGGGGTCAGGACCCCGCGTCGTCGGGCCGGGGCCGCCAGATCACCAGCGCGCGCGCCTCGCCGTGCTCGACGAGCGTCTCGCGCAGCGCCTCCTCGACCCCGCGGCGCACGCTGCGCCCGCGCGGCACGACGACGACGTCACCGCTCGCCGCGGCCGCGAACACCCTGCCACCGGGCTCGACGCGCGCGGAGAGCGCCTCGATGCGGCGTTCCAGCCGCTCGACCTGCGACTCGAGCGAGAGGATGCGCTGGATACCCGCGAGGTTGATGCCCTCGTCGTGGCTGAGCCGCTGCACCTCGAGCAGCTTCGCGACGTCGCGCAGCGAGTAGCGCCGCCCGCGGCCCGCGGTGCGGCGCGGCACCACGAGGCCGAGGCGGTCGTACTGACGCAGCGTCTGCGGGTGCATGCCCGCGAGCGCCGCGGCCTGGGAGATGACGAGGACGGGCGCATCCTGCTCGACGTCGCTCCCCCGGCCCGGGTTCGCACCCTCCGCGGTCATGGTCGACGGCCTCCTCACGCCGCTGCTCAGACGGCCGCGTCGCGCACGAGGTCGGCGCGCACGTCCTGGCCGTCGGTCTCGGCGGCGAACGTCTCGACCGCCTCGCGTGCGGCCTTCGAGAGCTTCTGCGGCACCGCGACCTGGACCGTGACGAGCAGGTCGCCGGTCGCCTTCGCGGTCTTCACGCCCCGGCCCTTGACCCGCAGCGTGCGCCCCGAGGGCGTCCCGGCCGGCACCTTGACCTTGACGGTCGTGCCGTCGAGAGTCGGCACGCTGATCGTCGCCCCGAGCGCGGCCTCGGCGAACGTCACGGGGACGGTCACGCGGAGGTTGGTGCCGTCGAGGGAGAACACGGGGTGCGGGGTGACGTGCACCGTGACGACGAGGTCGCCGTCGGGACCGCCCGCCATGCCGGGGCGGCCCTTGCCGCGCAGCCGGATCTTCTGCCCGTCGCGCACGCCCGGCGGGATGCGGGTGGTGACGTTGCGGCCGTCGACGGTGAACGTCACGGTCGAGCCCTCGACCGCCTGGCGGAACGGGAGGGTCGTGGCCGCGGCGACGTCCGCACCGGCCCGCGGGCGGGGGCCGCCGCCGAACTGCTGCGCGCCCGCGCCGCCGAACATCGAGCCGAGGATGTCCTCGAAGCCGCCGCCCTGGCCACCGGTCGAGTACCGGACCCGGGTGCCGCCCGGGCCGCCGCCGCCGAACATGCCGCCGAACACGTCCTCGAAGCCCGCGCCCCCGGCACCGCCGGGGCCCGCGGAGAAGCGGGCGCCGCCGCCAGCCATCGCCCGGATCGCGTCGTACTGCTCGCGCTCCTTGGCGTCGGAGAGCACGGCGTAGGCCTCGCCGATCTCCTTGAACTTCGCCTCGGCGCTCGCGTCACCCTGGTTCTGGTCGGGGTGGTACTTGCGCGCGAGCTTGCGGTAGGCCTTCTTGATCGTGGCGTCGTCGGCGTCCTTGGGGACGCCGAGCGCGGCGTAGAAGTCCTTCTCCATCCAGTCCTGTCCGGTCACGGCGCCTCCCTCCTGTCGGTGGTCGTGGTCCTGGTCCTTCGCGTCATGGCTGGTGCCGATGGTCGGTCTGCTGCTGGTGATCCTCGCGTGCCCGACGGCGGGGCCGCACGCCGCGCGGGGGGAGGGGCGCGCCGGGGGGGACGGG
>NZ_JBHXIC010000068.1:5101-23409 GCF_042723955.1 Cellulosimicrobium cellulans
GCGGCATCCGCCCCTCGGGGTCACGGGAGGTACGTGACACCGACTATCCCTTCGAGGTGGGGGCGCGGGGGGGGGCGGGGGGGCCCCCCCGCGCCGGCGGGGGGGGGGGTGCGGTCGCGGGGGGCGCGGGGGCGGGGGGCCCACGGGGAGGGGCGCGCTACTCGGGGCCGACGACCGAGACGCGCGCGGCGCGCACGACGCGGTCCCCGATCCGGTAGCCCGGCTCGATGACGAGGTTCACCGTGGTCGCGGTGGCCTCGGGGTCGGCCTGGTGCATGAGCGCCTCGTGGACGGTCGGGTCGAACTCCTCGCCGACCTTCCCGTAGCGCTCGATGCCGAACTTCTCCAGGCTCGCGTCGAACTTCTCCGCGATCGCGGCGAACGGGCCCGTGAGCTCGCCGTGCTGACGCGCACGGTCGATGTCGTCGAGCACCGGCAGGAGCGCGGTGAGCACGTCCTCCACGCCCTTCGTCCGCGCGGCCTCCTGGTCGCGCAGCGAGCGGTTGCGGTAGTTCGTGAAGCTCGCCCGCTCGCGCTGGAGCGCGTCGAGGTGCTCGGCCGCCTCGGCCTTCGCGGCGAGGACCGCGGCGTCGACCCCGGCCTCGTCGGACGGCTCGAAGTCGAGGCCCGCGAGCGGGTCCGTCTCCGTGCCCTCACCTGCCGGGCCACCGGCCGAGCCGGCGTCCGCGCCCTCGCGCGGGCGGCCGGCCTCCGGGTCGACCTTGCGCTTGTCCGTGAAGTGGAACGGCTTGTCCTCGGGGCCCTGGCCGGGCTCGCGCCCGGCCTGCTCCTCGGGGCCCCGGTCCTCGGGGGACGTCACTTCTTGTCGTCCTCGTCGTCCACGATCTCGGCGTCGACGACGTCCTCGTCCGGAGCCGACGTCGCACCCGCAGCGGCGGTGGCGTCGTCCTGCGCGGCGCCGGGGTTGCCGGCGGCCTGCTCCTGCTCGGCCGAGGCGTAGAGCGCCTGGCCGATCTTCTGCGAGGAGGCCACGAGCTTCTCGTGCGCGGTCTTCACGGCGTCGGCGTCCTCGCCCTCGAGCGCGGACTTGACCGACGCGATGTCGGCCTCGACCTCGGTGACGACGTCGGCGGGGAGCTTCTCCTTGTTCTCGGAGACGAGCTTCTCGGTCGAGTACACGAACGCCTCGGCCTGGTTGCGGGTCTCCGCCTCCTCGCGACGCTTCTTGTCCTCGGCCGCGTGCTCCTCGGCCTCCTTGACCATGCGGTCGATGTCATCCTTGGGCAGCGCCGAGCCGCCCGTGATGGTCATCTTCTGCTCCTTGCCGGTGCCGCGGTCCTTGGCGCCGACGTGGACGATGCCGTTCGCGTCGATGTCGAACGTGACCTCGATCTGCGGCACACCACGCGGGGCCGGCGCGATGCCGGTGAGCTCGAACGTGCCGAGCGGCTTGTTGTCGCGCGCGAACTCGCGCTCGCCCTGGAACACCTGGATGAGCACCGACGGCTGGTTGTCCTCGGCCGTCGAGAAGATCTCGCTGCGCTTGGTCGGGATGGCCGTGTTGCGCTCGATGAGCTTGGTCATCACTCCACCCTTGGTCTCGATGCCGAGGGACAGCGGGGTCACGTCGATCAGCAGGACGTCCTTGCGGTCGCCCGAGATGACGCCGGCCTGCAGGGCCGCGCCCACGGCGACGACCTCGTCCGGGTTGACGCCCTTGTTGGGCTCCTTGCCGCCCGTGAGCTCCTTGACGACGTCGGTCACGGCGGGCATGCGGGTGGAGCCACCCACGAGCACGACGTGGTCGATGTCGGAGACGGAGACGCCCGCGTCGGCGATGACCTTGTGGAACGGGGCCTTCGTCCGGTCGAGCAGGTCCTGCGTCATCTGCTGGAACTGGGCGCGCGTGAGCTTCTCGTCCAGGTGGATGGGGCCGTTCTCGCTCATCGAGAGGTACTGCATCGAGACGTTGGTGCTCGTCGCGGACGAGAGCTCCTTCTTCGCCTGCTCGGCGGCCTCGCGCAGACGCTGGAGCGCGATCTTGTCCTTGGACAGGTCGACGCCCGAGCTGTTCTTCACCTGCTTGATGAGGTGCTCGACGATGCGCTGGTCCCAGTCGTCGCCGCCGAGGCGGTTGTCGCCCGAGGTCGCGCGGACCTGGATCGTCGAGAAGTCGTCCTCGTCCTTGCCGACCTCGAGGAGCGAGACGTCGAACGTGCCGCCACCCAGGTCGAAGACGAGGATGAGCTCGTCCTCCTTGCCCTTCTCCAGGCCGTACGCGAGCGCGGCCGCGGTGGGCTCGTTGACGATGCGCGTCACGTTGAGGCCCGCGATCTGGCCGGCGTCCTTGGTCGCCTGACGCTCGGCGTCGTTGAAGTACGCCGGGACGGTGACGACCGCGTCGGTGACGGGCTCGCCCAGGTACTCCTCGGCGTCGCGCTTGAGCTTGCCCAGGATGCGCGCGGAGATCTCCTGCGCGGTGTACTTCTTGTCGTCGATCTCCACCGACCAGTCGGTGCCCATGTGGCGCTTCACCGAGCTGATGGTGCGGTCGACGTTCGTGACCGCCTGACGCTTGGCGACCTCGCCGACGAGGACCTCGCCGGTCTTGGAGAAGGCGACCACCGACGGCGTCGTGCGCGACCCCTCGGCGTTCGCGATGACGGTGGGCTCTCCGCCCTCGAGGACGGCGACCACCGAGTTGGTGGTGCCGAGGTCGATCCCGACTGCTCGTGCCATGTGTGCTGCCTCCGTTGTGGATGGGGTGCCCGACGGCGCACGCGCGCCCGGGCACACCGGGTTGAGTCTGCTTCACTCAAGGTAGGCACGCGGTGCGCTCGCGCGCAAGCCCGCTCGCCGGAACTTGAGTCCACCAGGCTCAACCTTCACTCAGGGCGAACTATTCCCTGCTCGCCACGGCCGCCCGCGAGCGCGCCCGCTGGTGCTCCCGCTGCAGCGCGTAGCCCTCCCGCCAGTCCGGGGCGAGAGCCAGGTCGCGGCGGCGGACCTCGTCGACCGAGAGCTCGACGGGGAAGCCCCAGGTGTCCGCGAGCACGAACAGGTGGTCGCCGGTGACGGTCACTCCCTGGAGCTTCTCGAGCTCCCGGAGCCCCCGGTGCACCGTGCGACGGAAGCGCGACTCCTCGTCACGGAGGACCGTGCTCAGCTCCTCCCGCTGCTCGACCAGGCCCGGGTAGGTGTCGCCGTACGCCTCGGCCACGACGGCGACGAGGTCGTCGACGAACCGCTCCTCCAGCCCGAGCCGGAGGGCGTGCACGACGGCCCGGCGGACGAGCCGCCGCAGGACGTATCCGTGCGCCTTGTTGCCCGGGCGCACCCCGTCGGCGGCGAGGAACGTCGCGGCGCGGACGTGGTCCGCGATCACGCGGAACGGACGCGGGTCGTCCTCGTACGCGCGACCGCTGAGCGCCTCGAGCCGGTCCACCAGGGGGCGCAGGAGGCTCACGTCGAACACGTCGGCGGTCGCCAGGACGGCCGCGGCGATGCGCTCGAGCCCTCCTCCGAAGTCGATGCTCGGCTCGTCGAGAGGGACGAACCCCTCGCTCGTGCGGCGATAGCGCATGAACACCTGGTTGCCGATCTCGACGAACCGTCCGCCCTCGCTCGCGGGATGGGGCTCACCGGCCGACGGGTCGTGGTGCTCGGGGCCGAGGTCGTAGAAGACCTCCGAGTCGGGCCCGCACGGGTCTCCCACCGGCGTGCCCTCCAGGCCGCCTCCGCGGCTCCACCAGTTCTCCTCGGCGTCGTAGAAGAAGACACGACCGCCACGCGTCCCCTCGCGGTCGCCGTCCGCGCGCGAGCCCACGTCCACGAGCGGCGCCTCGATCCCGTGCTCCGCGAACACCGTGACCCAGGCGCGAGCCGCCGCGTCGTCCCGAGGGATCCCGTGCTCGGGCGACCCACGGAAGCACGTGACGTACAGGCGCTCGAGGTCGACGCCGACGTGCGCGAGGAACTCGGCGAACCAGCGGACCTGCTGCTCCACGTCGGCGGACCCCAGGCTCCAGTTGCCGAGCATCTCGAAGAAGGTCGTGTGCCGCCGGTCCCCGACCTCGTCGATGTCCTGGGCCCGCACGCACGGCTGCGAGTCGACCAGGAGGGGGCCGGCGTCGTGCCCCCGGACCCCCAGCAGGTAGGGCATCAGCGGCTGCATCCCGGCACCCGTGAACAGCGTCGTCGGATCCTCGCGCAGCACCAGGGGCGCTCGCTCGATCACGGCGTGCCCTCGTGAGGCGAAGAACTCGAGGTAGGCCGAGCGGATCTCCTGGGCGTTCATCCCATCGACCCTAGGGACCGCGTCCGCCACCTTCCAGGGCAATACGCCGGCCGTCGGCGTCTGCCTCTCGGCAGCCCCTACAGCAGCTCGACGTCGTCCGCCTGCGGACCGCGGTCGCTCTGGCGGATCCTGAACCGGACCCGGTCGCCCTCCTCCAGGAACGACTCGTCCCGCAGGACGGAGACGTGCACGAACAGGTCCTCGCCCCCGGCGTCGGGCGTGATGAAGCCGAAGCCACGGTCCTCGTCGTAGCGCGCGACGGTGCCCTCCCCTGCACGCGCGGGCCTGCCCGACGCGGGACGGCCGGCGCTCGCCGGGCGGCCCGGACGACCGCGGTCCGCTCCCGGCCGGGCACCCCCCGAGCCGCGCACGAGCTGCACGTTGCGGGCGTTCGGCCCCTTGTCGCCCGCGACGACGTCGTAGGTCACGCGCGCCCCCTCGGCGAGCTCGGTCAGCCCGCGGCCCAGAGCGCTGACGTGCACGAAGACGTCGTCGCCGCCCCCGTCGGGGACGACGAACCCGAAGCCCTTGACGTCGTCGTACCAGGACACGGTCCCGTCCGCGCCGTCGGCCGCGGGCTGCGCGGCCTGCGCCCCGAGCGGGAGGAGGTGGTCCGCCTGCGGCCCCTTCTCCCCCTCGACGACGAGGAACGCGACCCGCTGCCCCTCGGAGACCACGCCGCCCCCGACGATCGCGGAGCTGTGCAGGAAGATCTGGTCGCCGCCGCCGTCGGGCGTGACGAAGCCGTACCCCTTGGTCGGCTCGTACCAGGCGACGGTGCCGAGCACGCCCAGCGGCGCGTCGGCGGCCCGGTCGCCCGTGACACGGACGCGGCGCGCCTGCGGGCCGCGGTCACCCTCGCCCACCTCGAACTCGACGACCTGCCCCTCGCGGAGCTGCTTCGGCCCGTCGTCGCCGACGATCTCGGACGCGTGGACGAACAGGTCCTCCGCCTCGTTCCCGAGGTCGATGAAGCCGAACCCTCGGTCGGCGTCGAACCATCGGACAGTTCCCTGGGGCACCTAGGACTCCTCGTCTCGGCAGACAGTGCTGTCATCCATTGTCCCCCGTCCCGACCGGGGCCGGCGGTCGGCCCTTCCGGCGGCGCCCCGCCGAGCCGAACCCGCTGCTCACGGCCCGGTGCCGCCGGCAGGTCGGGGCTACGCCTTCACGGGCTCCGGCTCCCCGTCCGTGGCCGCCTCGGTGTCCGAGGTCGGCTCCTCGTCCGTGGCCGGCTCCTCGTCCGTGGCCGGCTCCTCCTGACGACCCGTCGCGTCGTCCGGCCCGTCGTCCGCTCCGGCGGCCACGCCCTCGGGCTCGGAGGCCGGAGGGCGTGCGCGACGCCGGACGAGCAGGACGACCACGCCGGCGAGCGCCGCCACGACGAGGAGGACGCTGGCGACCCCGAGCCACGGCGCGGCGGCCGCCCGGGACGACGCGTCGCCGGCCGCGGCCGCCGCGTCGTCCAGCCGACCGTCGTCGAGCGCGGCGCGGGCGTCCGCCGCGGAGCCGTCGACGTCCAGGAGCAGCTGGCCGAGGTCCGCGAGCGGGCCGCCGGACGAGGCGGCGGCGACCGCGTCGCCGACGGTCCCGACGACCTCGACCGCGCGCGGCAGCGCGGTCGCGAGCGCCGCGTACTCCTCGCCGCTCCGAGCGCCTTCGTACTGCTCGCGCACGGCGGCCGGGTCGGGCAGCCCCGCGGCGCGGGCGGCCTCCTGCACCTGCCCGGCGGCCGCGGCGGCGTCGGGACCGATCGCGGTGCGGGCCGCCTCGGCGTCCTCGAACGCCCAGTCCGTCATCGCGGCGCGCAGGCCGGCGGGCGGCGACCACGCGCCGTCCGCCGCGTCGAGCGCGGCGTACGCCTCGCGGGCCGGGGCCCGCGCGTCGAGCAGGGCGGCCTCGGCGTCGTCGGCGACCCACGTCCGGTACGTCGCCTCGGCGCCCGCCACGCCGCCTCGGACCTCGACGAGGTCGAGGAGACGACGGCCGTCCGTCAGGCCCGGGTGGTCGAGGGCGCCGGGCGCGTCGTAGGCGCTCTCGCCCGCGTACGCCGCCGCGACCAACGGTCCCAGGGCGTCGTCGTCCAGACCCCCGACGAGCTCCGACATCGCGGTCCACGCCGCGGCGTAGGCGTACTCCTCGGCGGCCCCCGCGCCGCCGTCGAGGTCGAGGTCCTGCCAGGCGACGAGCGGCAGCGCGTCCTTCGCGTCGCGCGCGGGCGCGGGCCGCTGCTCCGCCGGGCCGCCGGTCTCAGCCGCGACGCGCTGCCCGACCACCTCGGCCATCCCCTCGTACACCCACCGGTCCGCGAACCGGTCCCCGGCGAGCCACGCGTGCGAGAGCTCGTGGAACAGCAGCCCGGCGTCGAGGTCCTCGGGGATGACGATCTCCCACGAGGCCGAGTCGAACCACGCGTACCCCAGCACCCCGGGCGACACGTCCTCACGGATCCGCTCCAGGCTGCCCGGCCACGGCATCCCGACCGCGCGCTCCAGCACGGGCATGCCGGCCACCACCTGCTCCTCGACGAAGCCGCTCCACTCGGTGTCGCCCGGGAAGCTCTCCAGCACGAGCTCGTTGCCGCCGACGTCGACGCTCGTCTCGTCGGCCTGCGCGGGGTCGCGCAGCGAGACGAAGGCCCAGGTCCCGTAGTCGTCCGTGCTCTCGGTCGCGCGGTGGGTGCGGGTCTCCCCCTCGAGGATCGGCTCGAAGCCGTCCCACGTGCTGTCGAAGTCCATCGACGTCGGGGTGGCGATCTCGACGGTGACCTGCCCCGGGTCGCCCACCGCGTTCACGGCGAAGGTCGCGTAGCCGGGCCCGACGCGCGTGTACCCGTCCGAGCGGATCGGCTCGCCCAGGATGGTGTAGGCCCACTCGACGGTCCGCTCGCGCCCGTAGTTCAGCGGGGAGAAGGACACCGCGGCGATGCGGGTCGACGGGTCCTCGGTCGGCTCGAGGGAGACCGGGAGCGTGGCACCTCCGCTCGTGGCCGAGACGTCGGTCGCTCCCGCCGGCACCGGGATGCCGTACTCGTCCCAGTAGTAGACGTATTGCGCGCTCGCAGGCTGCTCGTTGCGGATCGTCGTCGTGACGGTCACGCGGACCGGCCCCGATCCGTCGACCTCGTACCGTGTTCGGGAGGTCTCCGACAGCCCGTCGCCCGTGTCCGCGAACGCGGCCGTCGGCGCGCCGAGGAGGACGGCGCACACGAGCGCGACCCCCGACCCGGCACGCAGCGTCCGGCCTGTGCGACGCACCCGTCCTGCGACCACCCCTGCACCGCCGTCCTCGCCGTAGCGGTCAGCCCGTCTCCCCGTGCGACGGGTCCGGTCGACGACGACCAGGAACGGGACACCGGCGGGAACTGTACCCGCTCGCGGACGGCGCGCCGACCACTCCCTGGGACGGACGTCGACACCTGCCGGACACCTTGCCCTGGCACGCTGTCGGGGTGACCACCCCACCGGGCCAGCCCTCTCTCGCGCGCCGCCTCGGCACGACGGACGCCGTCGTCGTCGGGCTCGCGTCGATGATCGGCGCGGGCGTGTTCTCCGCGTTCTCCCCGGCGGCCGCCGCCGCGGGGACGGGGCTGCTCGTCGGGCTGGGTCTGGCGGCGCTCGTCGCGTACGCGAACGCGACGTCGTCGGCGCAGCTCGCGGCGCAGCACCCCACGTCGGGCGGCACGTACGTGTACGGGCGCGAGCACCTCGGCCCCTGGTGGGGGTACCTCGCCGGGTGGGGGTTCGTCGTCGGCAAGACGGCGAGCTGCGCGGCCATGGCCCTCGTGCTCGCCGCCTACGTCGCCCCGCCCGGGTGGGAGCGGCCCGTCGCCGCCGCGGCCGTCGTGGTGCTCACGGCCGTGGGCTACCGCGGCGTGACGCGCACGGCACGGCTCGCCCGGGCGATCGTCGCGGTGGCGCTCCTGGCCATCGCGACGGCCGTCGTCGCGAGCCTCGCGGGCACGGCACCCGCGGGGTCCGGGGTGCTCGACCCCGACGACGCGCACGGCGGTTGGTACGGCGTCCTCCAGTCCGCCGGGCTGCTGTTCTTCGCGTTCGCGGGGTACGCACGCGTCGCGACGCTCGGTGAGGAGGTGCGCGACCCGCGCCGCACGATCCCCCGCGCGGTCCTGCTGTCCCTGGGGATCGTCGTCGTGCTCTACGCGGTCGTGGCGGTGGTCCTGCTCGCGGTGCTCGGGCCCGACACGCTCGCCGTGTCGACGGCGCCGCTCGCCGACGCGGTCGCGGCCGGGTCGTGGGAGTGGGCGGTCCCGGTCGTGAGCGTCGGCGCCGTCGCCGCGAGCGCCGGCGCCCTCCTCGCCCTGCTCGCGGGCGTGAGCCGGACGGGCCTCGCGATGGCGCGCACGGGCGACCTGCCCGGGTGGTTCGCGGCCGTGCACCCCGTGCACCGGGTGCCGCACCGGACTGAGCTCGCGGTCGGGGCGGTCGTCGTGGTGCTCGTCCTCACGACGGACCTGCGGGGGGCGATCGGGTTCTCGTCGTTCGGGGTGCTCGTCTACTACCTCGTGGCGAACCTGTCCGCGCTGCGCCAGACCGCCCCGTACCGTCTGTACCCGCGCGCGCTCCAGGTGCTCGGCGTCATCGGGTGCTTCGCGCTCGTCGTCACGCTCCCGCTCGCGAGCGTCGTGGCGGGGACGGCGGTGCTGGCGGTAGGCGTCGTCCTGAGGGCCGTCCGCGTCCGGTCCTGAGCGTGCACCGAGGAGCCCGTCACGCAGCGTGGTCGAACCAGTCGAGCGCGAGCTCGGCCACCGCCCGAGGGGCGTCGTCCGTGATGAAGTGCGCCGCGTCGTCGACCCACGCGAACTCGACGCGGTCGGCGTAGCGCTCCGGGTGCGCGCAGATGCGGCCCATGAGCTCCTCGGTGGTGGGGTGGTCGAGCCGGCCGTAGACGACGAGGGTCGGCACCGTGAGCCGCCGACGCCGGTAGGCCCCCCGCATGATGCGCAGCGCCTCGGGCAGGATCATCCGGCGGGTGAGCGGCCGCACCGCGGCGTCGACCTCGGGCCGGCGCATCGGGGCGAGGTGCGCGTCGACCGTCGCCGCGGACATCGGCCGGGCGGCGTACCGCGCGGAGAACGTCCCGCGCAGCGAGGCGCCCGGCCGGTGCCAGATGAACGGCGGCAGGTGCTGGAAGGCCGGCAGCAGCCGCGGGCTGAAGGTGAAGAAGCCCGGCGGGACGGAGAGCTGCACGGCGGTGCGGACGCGCTCGGGGTGGTCGTAGCAGAGCTGCATCGCGGTGATGACACCCATGTCGTGGGAGACGACGTGGGCGCGCTCGACCCCGAGCACGTCGAGGAGCGCCAGCAGGTCGTGCAGCCGGGTCTCGCGGTCGACCCGCGGGTCGTCCGCGGCGGTCCACCCGGCGCCACGCAGGTCCGGGCACAGGACGCGGTGGCCGGCGGCGGCGAGGACCGGGGCGACCTCGTGCCACTGCCACCAGTGCTCGGGGAACCCGTGCAGCAGCACGACCGGGTCGCCCGTGCCGAGGGCCGCGACGTGGGTGCGCAGGCCCGGGGTCTCGACGACGAGATGCTCGAAGCCGGGCGCCTCGGGGAGCGGCGGCGACCAGCCCTCGACGTCGCCGGGACGGGTGGTGCGGGGCTGGGGCGTAGTCATGGCGAACTCCTTCGTGCAACCGGACTACTATGTCCATAGTAGACCTGCCGAGAGAGGGAGTCCATGGCCGCAGCCACCCGCGAACGTGCGCTGGACGCGGCCGTGGAGGTGCTCGGGGCGGACGGCGTGCGCGCGCTGAGCCACGCTCGCGTCGACCGGCGGGCCGGCCTCCCGCCCGGGTCGACGTCGAACTGGTTCCGCACCCGCCGCGCCCTCCTCGCCGGCGTGGTCGACCGGATCGCCGAGCAGGAGCGCGCCGACTTCGACGAGGCCGCGATGCCGGCGATCACGAGCACCGACGCGCTGGTCGACGGCCTGTGCGCCATGACCGAGGCGCAGTCCGGGCCGTTCGCCGCGCGGACCCGGGCGCGCTACGCCCTCTTCCTCGAGCTCTCCGGCGACCCCGAGCTCGGCGAGCCCCTGCGGCAGCAGCGCCGCGCGTTCGAGCGGTGGACCGAACGGATCGTGACCGCCGTCGGCATCGCCGACCCGGTGCCCGCGACCCGGGCACTCATGGGGCTCTGCGACGGGCTGCTCCTGCACCGGCTCACCGTCGACTCCGGCCTCGACCTGCGCCCCGCCGTCGAGCGCGCGGTACGCGCCCTCGCAGGGTCGTGACCTGGCGTCGGGGCCCGTGACCCGGCTGGTGACACGGCACGGCTCCGTCGCGAGACCGACCCGAACGGCCGAGATCGACCCTCAGGAGGTCGATCTGGCCACGGTCGGGTCAATCTCGGCGTCAGGACTCGGGTTCCGGGGGTGCACCCGTGGCGTCGTCGGACTCCACGACGCGTGACGACTCGCCCTCCTCGCCCACCGCCGGGAGGCCGCGCTCGTCGGGGGCGTAGTAGCGGCCGGTGTAGCGCGGGCGCAGGAAGTTCTCGGTCGTGAGGACGGCGTCGACCTCCTCGGGCGTGAGCAGGCCGCGTTCCACGACGACGTCGCGCACGGAGGCGCCGGTCCGCGCCGCCTCGGCGCCCACGAGGTCGCCGTTGCGGTGCCCGATGATCTCGTTGAGGTAGGTGACGATGCCGATCGAGTCGAGCACGTGGCGGCGGCACACCTCGACGTTCGCCGTGATGCCCGTGACGCACTTGGTGCGCAGCGCGACGCACGCGTTGGTCAGCAGGCGCAGCGACTCGAACATGGCCTGCGCGAGCCCCGGCTCCATGACGTTGAGCTGGAGCTGCCCGGCCTCGGCGGCGTGCGTGATCGTCACGTCGTTGCCCATGACCTTGAAGCAGACCTGGTTGACGACCTCGGGGATCACCGGGTTCACCTTGGCGGGCATGATCGACGATCCGGCCTGGAGCTCGGGCAGGTTGATCTCCCCCAGCCCCGCGCGCGGCCCGGACGAGAGCAGGCGCAGGTCGTTGCAGATCTTCGAGAGCTTGGCCGCGAGCCGCTTGAGGGCGGAGTGCACCGCGAGGTACGCGCCGTTGTCGTACGTCGCCTCGACGAGGTTCTCGGCCGGGACGGTCGGCAGGCCGCTCACCTCGGCCAGGCGGCGGGTCGCGACCTTGGGGTAGCCGGGCGGGGTGTTGAGCCCGGTGCCGATGGCCGTCGCGCCGAGGTTGACCTCGAGCAGCAGCTCGCCCGCGACCTCGAGGCGCCGGATCTCCTCGCCGACGTTCACCGCGAACCCCGCGAACTCCTGGCCGAGGCTCATGGGGACCGCGTCCTGGAGCTGGGTGCGGCCCATCTTCAGGACGTCGGCGAACTCCGACGCCTTCTCGTCGAACGCGCGCTCGAGCCGCCGGACCTCGCCCTGGAGGGCGCCGACGAGCTCGTGCACCGCGAGCCGGAAGCCCGTGGGGTACGCGTCGTTGGTCGACTGCGACCGGTTGACGTGGTCGTTGGGGTTGACGACGTCGTAGCGGCCCTTCTCGAACCCGGCGAGCTCGAGCGCGAGGTTGGCCACGACCTCGTTCGTGTTCATGTTGACGCTCGTGCCCGCGCCGCCCTGGAACACGTCCACGGGGAACTGGTCCAGGCACCGGCCGTGGTCGAGGATCTGGTCGCACGCGGCGACGATCGCGTCCGCGACGTCGCGCTGGATGGTCCGCAGCTCGCGGTTCGCGAGCGCGGACGCCTTCTTGACCATGACCATGCCCCGGACCATCTCGGGGACGTCGCTGATCGTCGTCCCCGAGATCCGGAAGTTCTCCATCGCCCGGACCGTGTGGACGCCGTAGTAGGCGTCCGCCGGGACCTCCTTCGGTCCCAGCAGGTCCACCTCGGTGCGCGTCCGTTCGCTCGACATGCCCCGACCGTAGCCCCGCCGGACCGTCCCGCACGCGGGGCGGCGGCGTCAGCCCACCGGCTCGTAGGCGAACCGTTCCACGCGCACGACGGACGTCGTCGGCCGGCCCTCGCTCGTCGCGTGCACCCCGAGCCAGAGCCCGAGGAACCCGCCCGCCGCGGCGCTGTCGAGCGTGCGGCCGTCCACCGTCGCGACGAGCTCGAGCGAGCCCCCGGGCTCGTCTCCCGCCGGACCGGCGACGAGCCCGTAGTCCTGCCCGCGCACGCGCAGCCCGACGGCGACCTGCTCCCCGGGCGCGGCGCTCACCACAGCCTCCCCGACCACCTCGTCCGTGCCGCCGCGTCGGTGCACGGCCACGACGCGACGCGAGTCCCCGGGTCCGCCGTCGACGAGCAGGCGCACGTGGTCCCGCTCCGACTGGCGCACGACGACGCCCGCCCGCTCCCCCGCGGCCTCCGGCACGCGCAGCGTGACCGTCACGTCGACGTCGCGGTGCTGCTGGCGCACCCCGAGGAACGCGGGCACGTCTCGCTCGGCGAGCGTCGCCGGACGCACGGGCAGGTCCCAGCCCTCGCCCGCCGGGGTCGCGACGTCCCGGGGCACGGCCCGCACCGCGCACCAGCGCGGGTCGTCGGGGCCGACGACGCCGCTCGCCCCGCCCTGGATCGCCGGACGGGGCGCCGTGCTCGCGAACGGGACCTCCACGGCGTCGGGCACGCGGCCCTCGCCGGGCGCGAGGACGGGCCAGCCGTCCTCCCACACGACGGGGACGAGGAACGTCTCGCGCCCGAGCGGGTAGTGGTAGCCCCCGTAGACGCGCATGGCGAGCAGCACGGCCCACCACGATCCGTCGGGCGCCTCGACGAGGTCGGCGTGGCCCACGCCGACGACGTCGACCCCGCGGCCCAGGTGGCGGTGCGTCAGCACCGGGTTGGCCTTGTTGCCCTCGTACGGCCCGGTCACGGAGGACGCGCGCGCGACCGACACCGCGTGGTGGAAGTCCGTACCGCCCTCGGCGGCGAGCAGGTAGTACGTGCCGTCGACCTTGTACAGGTGCGGTCCCTCGGCCCACACCGCGCCGCGCACGGCGCCCGTCCACACCACGTGCTCCGGGCCGACCAGCGTGAGCGTCGCGAGGTCGAGCTCGCGCACCCACACCTCGGTCTGGTGGAACCACTCCGGCTCGGCCGCGAGCCGGGTCCCGTGCAGCCACGCGCGGCCGTCGTCGTCGAAGAAGATCGACGGGTCGATCCCGGCGACCCGCTCGCCGTCCTCGTCGCGCAGCCACACCGGGTCGGACCACGGCCCGGCCGGGTCGGTCGCGGTCATGACGAAGTTGCCGCCGCGGGAGTCGTCCTCCGGGTCGACGAGCGTGCACACGAGCCAGAACGTGCCGTCGTGGTGGCGCAGCGTCGGCGCGTACAGGCCGCCCGACGAGCGGATGCCGTCGTAGTCGAGCTGACCCGACCGGTCGACGACGTCCCCGACGTGCTCCCACGTCGCGAGGTCCCGGCTGCGCAGCACGGGCAGGCCGGGCAGGTACTCGAACGTCGAGGTGACGAGGTAGAAGTCGTCGCCGACGCGGCAGACCGAAGGGTCAGGGAAGCAGCCGGGCAGGATCGGGTTCGCCACGAGGGTCATGCGCGGTCCCCCGTCTCCACACCCTCCGAGACCGAGACCGCGACGAGCCGCTCGTCCGCGGCCGTCACCTCGTGCACCGGCCCCGTGACGGCGAGCGTCGCGCGCGCGGTCGCCGCACCGGGCACGACCCGGCGCTCGGCCGGCGCCGACTCGTTGACGATCGCGCCGCCGGTCGTCGACCCGAGGTCGCCGGTGCCGGGCGCGGCGTCGACCGCGCCGGCGTGCGCCCCGACCCACACCTCGACGTCGCCCGGCTCGACCACGCGCACGAGGCGGCGGTCGGAGAACGCGAGGCGCGTCGTCGGGACGCGGAAGGTCACGCGGCGCGACTCGCCCGCGCCCAGGTCGACGCGCGCGTACCCGAGGAGCTGCGCGACGGGGCGCGGCACGGAGCCCACGACGTCGCGCGCGTAGAGCTGCACGACGTCCGTCCCCGCGACGTCGCCCGTGTTGGTCACGGTCACGGAGGCGGCGAACGTCCCGCCCGCGGCGACGCTCGTGTCGACCGCCAGGTCCGCGTACGCGAACTGCGTGTACGAGAGCCCGAACCCGAACGGCCGCACCGGCGTCGGGTCGGTGGACGTCACGTCGGACGGCCCGCCGAGCACCGGGTGGAGGTAGGAGTAGGGCTGCGCGCCGCCCGCGCGAGGCAGCGAGACGGGCAGGCGGCCCGACGGGTTCACCGCGCCGACGAGCACGTCCGCGACGGCGCGCCCGCCCTCCTCGCCGGGGAAGAAGCCCTGCACGACGGCGGCCGGCCGGGCCGGGGTCGTGCCGGCGGGGACGGCGGTGCCGTCGCCGAGGGTCCAGCCGATCGCGTACGGGCGACCGGTGAGCAGCACGAGCACGACGGGCGTCCCGGTGGCGACGACCTCCTCGACGAGTCGACGCTGCACGCCCGGGAGCTCGAGCGACTCGACGTCGTTGCCCTCGCCGACCGTGCCACGCCCGAACAGGCCCGCCTCGTCGCCGACGACGACCACGGCGACGTCCGCGGCGCGCGCCACGTCCACCGCCTCGGGGATCCCCGAGGTGTCGGAGCCGTCGACCGCGCAGCCGACGGCGTGCGTCACCTCGGCGCCGGTCGGGGCGAGCGCATCGCGCAGGGACTCCAGGACGGTCGGCAGCGCGATGCCTGCCGGGGTGCCGGGGTGGTGCGCGAGCACGTGGTTGACGAACGAGTAGCAGCCCATGAGGGCCTCGGACGAGTCCGCGTTGGGCCCGACGACGGCGACCCGCCGCGGGGCGGTTGGCGCCCCGTCAGCGCTGTCGCGGCGCACGAGCGGCAGCACGCCGTCGTTCGCCAGGAGCACGAGCGACTCCTGCGCGAGGCGGCGCGCGGTCGCACGCTGCTGCGGGGTGTCGAGGTCGATCGCGGCGGGAGGCTCGTCGGCGTAGGCCGCCGGGTCGAGCAGGCCCAGCTCCTCCTTCTGGTTGAGGAGACGCAGGACGGCGCGGTCGACCCACGCCTCGTCGAGCGCGCCGGAGCGCACGCGCTCCGCGAGCGGCGCGAGGTACGCGTCACCCGTGGGGAGCTCGACGTCGAGGCCGGCCTCGAGCGCCTGCGCCGCGGCCTCCCCGCGGTCGGCCGCGACGCGGTGCATCACCTCGAGGAACGCGACGCCGAAGTAGTCGGCGACGACGACGCCGTCGAACCCCCAGCGCTCGCGCAGGATCTCGGTGAGGTACTCCGAGCTGCCGTGCAGCGGCACGCCGTCGACGTCGACGTACGACGCCATGACCGACCGGGCACCGCCGTCGCGCACGGCCATCTCGAACGGCGGGAGGTAGACGTCGGCGATCTCTCGCGGTCCCGCGCTGACCGGCGCGTGGTTGCGTCCGGCGTGCGAGCCGGAGTACCCGACGAAGTGCTTGAGGGTCGCGTGCACGCCCGCGTCCTGGAGGCCGCGCACGTACGCCGTGCCGACCGTGCCGACGAGGTACGGGTCCTCGCCCACGCACTCGTCGACCCGGCCCCAGCGGGGGTCGCGCACGACGTCGAGCACGGGCGCGAGGCCCTGGTGCACGCCGAGCGCGCGCATCGACTCCCCGACCTCGCGCGCCATCTCCTCGACCAGCGCCGGGTCGAACGACGCGCCCCACGCGAGCGGCGTCGGGTACGTCGCCGCCTGCCACGCGGCGAGGCCCGTGAGGCACTCCTCGTGCACGATCGCGGGGATCCCGAGGCGCGTCTCCGCCTTCAGACGGCGCTGCTCCGCCCACAGCCACGCGGCGCGCTCCGCGGGCTCGACGGGCCGCGTGCCGTACACGCGCGTGTAGTGCCCCATGCCGTGCCGCGTGATCTCGGCGAGCCGGCCGCCGTCCTGCTGGCCCGCCGTCATCTCCGACTGCATCGGGGCGACGGTGCCGTTCTGGTCGAGCCAGTAGCCCACGAGCTGCGCGAGCTTCTCGTCGAGCGTCATGCGGGCGTGCAGCGCGCGCACGCGCTCCGAGACCGTGGGCGGCTGCGGGGGTGCCGGGCGCGGGCTGCGGGGCCCCTGGGCCGCGGGCTCCGAGGTGACCGGCTCCGGGGAGCCGGTGGGTGCCGTCGGGACGGCAGGGACGACGTCGGTCACGGGACCGTTCTCCTTCGATGGGTGGCCCTGCCCCGCGCGCGGCGCGGGGCAGGGACGGGGTGCGCGGACGGGCGGGCGGTCAGCCCTTCACGGCTCCGGAGAGGCCGCCGACGATGCGCCGCTCGAACAGCGAGAAGAAGACGAGCGCGGGGATCATCGACAGGGAGGTGAAGGCGAGCACGCGGGCGGTGTCCACGGAGTACTGCGACGCGAACGCCTGCACGCCCAGCGGGAGCGTGTACGACGTCTCGTCGTTGAGGATGAAGAGCGGGAGCATGTAGCTGTTCCAGCTCGCGACGAACGCGAGGATCCCCACGGTGATGACGCCCGGCAGGGACAGCGGCACGACCATGCGGAAGAAGAACCCGAGCCGGCTCGCCCCGTCGATCGACGCCGCCTCCTCGATCTCGCGCGGGATGGCGCGCAGGAACGGGACGAGGATGATGACAGTCGTCGGGAGGGCGAACGCGATCTGCGGCAGCACCAGGCCGCCCACCGAGTTCATCAGCCCGAGCGAGCGGATCATGATGTACAGCGGGGTGATCGCGACGGTCATGGGGAACATGAGGCCCGCGGCGAACAGCGCGTACAGCGCCCCGCGCCCGGCGAACGAGTAGCGCGCGATGACGTAGCTCGCCATGAGGCCGAGGACGACGACCCCGAGGGTCGTGAGGAGCCCGGCCACGAGCGAGTTCCCGAGCTGCTGCCAGAACAGCGAGCTCGTGAGGACGCTGACGTAGTTCTCGATCTGCCACGGGTCGGGCAGGCCCGACGGGTCGGCCGTGATCTGCGCGTTCGTGCGGAACCCGCCGACCACGATGTACGCGATCGGGGCGAGGCACACGCCCACGAGCAGCCACGCGACGACGTAGGTCAGCGGGCCGCCCCGGCCGATGCCGGAGCCGCGCGGCTCCTTCGGGATCTTGGCGTCGGGGGCGCGCTCGGGCGCGGGCGCCGCGGTGACGGTGGCCATCACTTCTTCCCTTCCGTGATCGCGCCCTCGGTGTCACGGCGCAGGACGTACCGCTGGTAGACGAGCGCCACCGCGAGCGAGATGAGGAACAGCACCACGGCGACCGCGCTGCCGTACCCGTAGTTCCCCGCGTTGCGGCCGTTCGCCACCATGTAGGTCGCCATGGTCGACGTCCCCGCCGTCGAGGCCACGTACTGGCCCCAGATGATGTAGACGAGGTCGAAGAGCTGGAGCGAGCCGATGATCGACAGGAACGCCCAGATGCGGACGGTCGGGCCGAGCAGCGGGAGCGTCACGTAGCGCTGCGTCTTCCAGTACGACGCGCCGTCGATGGCGGCCGCCTCGCCCAGCTCGTCGGGGATGCCCTGGAGCCCTGCGAGGAAGAGGATCACGGCGAAGCCGATGTACTTCCACGTGATGATGAGCAGCAGGGTCCAGATCGCGACGTCCGGGTCGGCGAGCCAGTCGACCGTGAGGAACCCGAGGCCGATGCGCTCCAGCAGGTCGTTCACGGCACCCGTCGTCGCGAGCATGAGGCTGAAGCCCGTCCCGACGATCACCTCGGACACCACGTACGGCACGAACACGAGCACCCGGATCACCGAGCGGCCGCGGATGCGCCGGTTGAGCATGAGCGCCACGACCACGGCGACCGGGCCCTGGAGCACCAGCGACATGATGACGATGAACGCGTTGTGCCCCAGCGCCGCGAGGAACTCGGGGTCGCGGAAGATGATGAGGTAGTTGTCGAACCCGACGAACTCCGTCGGCGGCCCGAAGCCCTTCCACTTGAAGAACCCGTAGTACGCCGCCATCACCACGGGGACGATGACGAAGGTCAGGAAGACGACGAGCGCGGGCCCGGCGAGCACCGCGATCTCGGCTCGCTGCGCCCAACGGCCGCCGCGCGGGGGGCGCCGCGCGGCGACCGGGGCGGCCGGGGGCGGCGTCACGCCGCCCC
>NZ_JBHXIC010000069.1:0-23315 GCF_042723955.1 Cellulosimicrobium cellulans
CGCGGGGGGGGGGGGGGGGGGGGGCGGCGCGCCCCCACGACCCGCCCGCGCCCGCGGGGGGGGGGCCCCCCCCCCGCCGCCCGCCCCGGGAACGGGGCGCGAGGCGGGCTCAGCGGCTCAGCCGCAGGTCACGGCGGCGTAGTCCGCCGTGATCGAGGCCGTCACCTCCTCGTCGCCGGCGCCGCGGGTCGCCTCGACGGTGACCGTGCCGGCCTCGACCGACGTCGCCCGCGTCGCGAACGACTGGTAGGCGTTGGCCCCCGGCGCGACGGCCGCGAACTCCTTGGTACCGAACGGCGTGACGAGCCGGATCGCGACGGGCGCGTCCTCGCCGTTCTCGGCGCGGACCGCGACGTACGCCTTGCCGGCGAGGCAGCGCGTGCTCACCGTGACGTCGATCGCGAGCGTCGGCTGGCCCTCGGTCACGGTCACGGGGACCTCGACCACCTGGCTGGTCCAGCCGTCGTCGACCACGACGTACGCGGTGTACGTCCCGGCCGCCGCGTAGGCGTGCGACCCGGAGACGGACCCGTCGGTCACCGTGCCCGCCGCGACGTCGGAGCCGTCGCCCCACGTGACCGCCGCACGGAGCTCGGCGCCTTCCCGGCCACCGGTCACCTGGGCGAGCACCGCGTCCGCAGACTGCCCGACGGCGAGGGTCACACCGCCCGCGGCCGTCACCTCGAGCGCGGGGTGCTCGGCGAACGTGCCGTCGTGCGCGACCGCGACCACGTGGATGCGGCCGTCGCGCGAGAGCTCGCCCGGCTGGTCCGGGAGCGTGAGGCTCACGGCCCGCTTGCCCTCGGGGAGCGTGATCGGCGCCGTCGCGAAGAACGCGGCGGGGGTGCCGGTCTGCGGGCTGCCACCGCGGAGGCGGCTGTCCGTCACGGCGACGGGGATGTTGCCGAACACGGGGTTGCGCGCCGCGCCCGACCAGTCGCCGAAGCTCAGGTCGATCGGCTGGGACGAGCCGTCGTCGAAGGTCAGCACGCCCTGGGCCTGCTGGTTCTTCTCCGTGCCCGTGCCGATCACCGAGAGCTGCTCCGCGTCCGCGGGGACCTCGAGCTCGATGGTCTGGCCGTCGCCCGTCGCGTTGTCCGGCTGGCCGGCGGGGATCGCCGGGACGTCGAACGCGAGGTCGGTGCCGGGCACCGTCCCGCGCTCGCCCTGGACGAAGCCCTTCGCCGCGAGCTGGGCCCGGTCGAAGAACACGCCCTGGCCGTCGCACGAGCCGACGGTCGTGCCGAGGTCGCCGATGCAGACGTTGTCGTACGCGCCGAGCAGGGAGCCCTCGCGCAGGAGCGAGACGGAGACGTACGAGGTGGTCGAGACGGGCTCGATCCCCTCGCCCGAGACCGTGACGGTCACCGGGTAGACGCCGGGGGCCGCCCACGAGTGCGCGGCGTTCACCGCGTACCCGCCGAACGCACCCGCCTGGAGCGAACCCGCGACCGGCTCGGAGCCGTCGCCGAACGCGACCTGCACGTCGAGCGCCGACACGTCGCCCTCGACCCCGGTGAGGGTCGCGAACGAGCCCGAGACCTCGCGCCCGGTGACCGTGTCACGGTCGGGCGCCGCCGAGAGCGTGAGCTCCTCGGCCCCGGAGTCCTTCGGGTCGGCGAGCAGCTCGACCTCGGCGAGCGACAGCGCGCCCGAACCCGCGGTGGCCGTCACGTTCACGCGGTACCGCGCGAACGCGGTCGGCTCGGCGACCGTGAACGGCCGCGTCTGCAGCGCCCAGCGGAACTGCTCGCCGGACCGCTCGTCGAGCGTCGTCCACGTCTCGCCGTCGTCGGAGCCCTCGAGGGTCCACGCGGACGGCGACGCCGTCCCGCTCGCCCCGGACGTGAGGGTGTACGACTCGACCGTCGGCCGGATGCCGTTGCCCGCCCACGTGATCGACGGGGTCGCCGTGGCGAACGTCGTGCGCGTGCCGGACGTGTTGTCCGTCAGCGCCGCGGCGCTCGTCGACGCGTCGCCGTCCGCGACGGTCGTCGTGCCGAGGCCCGCCGTGGTCGCGTCCTGGACGGGGGTCGGGGGCTCGTCGCCCTCGGTGAGCGACGGCGGCGCGTCGTCCTCGCCGGTGCCCCAGTCGGACGGCTCCGGGCCCATGACGAAGTCCAGCGTCGCGCCGCCCGAGAGGTCGGCCTGCGAGAGCGACGTCGAGGTGCGGGCCTCGCCGTCCACCGCGAGCGACTGCACGTAGACGTTGTCGACCGAGTTGTTCTCGGCGTTGACCACGAGGTCGCCGTCCGGCAGGTGCACGGTCGCCTTGTCGAACAGCGGCGAGCCGACCGCGTACTCGTCGGAGCCGACCTGGAGCGGGTAGAAGCCGAGCGAGGCGAAGATCCACCACGACGACATCTCGCCGTTGTCCTCGTCGCCCGGGTAGCCCTGGCCGATCTCGCTGCCCACGAACAGGCGGCGGGTGACCTCACGGACCTTCTCCTGGGTCTTCGAGGGCGCGCCCGCGGCGTCGTACAGCCACGGGATGTGGTGCGACACCTGGTTGCTCATGCCCCACATGCCCATGCGCACGTCGCGCGCCTCGCGCTGCTCGTGGATGCCGCCGTTGCCGGCGCCCTTCTCCGGCGTGGAGAAGAACAGGTCGAGCTTGTCCTCCAGACCCTGCTTGCCGCCGTAGAGGTTGGCAAGACCCTGCGGGTCCTGCGGCGCGTGGAACGCGAAGTTCCAGCCGCTCGTCTCGGTGTACCCGCCGCCCCAGGCCTCGGGGTCGTAGGTCTCCGGGTCGACGGCCCACGTGCCGTCCTCGTGCCGCGGCACGAAGAAGTCGACCTCGGGGTCGAAGAGCTCGACGTAGTGCGTGGCGCGCTCGAGGAAGTACGCGGACTCCTCGCGCAGCGTCTCGCGACGCTCGTCCGGCGTGGCCGGGTCCTCGGCGAGGGCGGCGGCCATGTTGCCGATGCCGAAGTCGTTGACCAGGCCCTCCAGGCCCCACGACACGGACTCGTGCGTGGACTCCGGGGTGAACCCGAGGAACGGCGACGTCTGGAGGCCCTTGCGGCCCACGGCGTTGCTCGGCGGCGCGACGGACGCGTTGCGGAGCGCGGCGTCGTACGCCTCGAGCGCGGAGTCGGTCGGGAGCGAGCCCTTGAGGTACGCGTCCGCGAACGCGACGTCGGAGCTCGTGCCCGTCATGAGGTCGGCGTAGCCCGGCGAGGACCAGCGCGCGATCCACCCACCGTCGCGGTACTGCTGGACGAACCCGTCGATCAGCTCGCCCGCGAGCTCCGGGTAGAGGAGCGAGTACGCAGGCCAGGCCGTGCGGTACGTGTCCCAGAACCCGTTGTTCACGTAGATCTTGCCGTCGACGATCTTCGCGTTCGTCTGCGTGTCCGTCGCGGAGCCCGTGGTCGCGGAGACCGGGCTCGCGTACTTGTACACCGGCGCCTGCGCCGTGCCCGTGTTCTCGAACTGCGAGTTCGGGTACAGGTTGAGGCGGTAGAGGTTGGAGTACAGCGTGACGAGCTGGTCCTCGCTCGCGCCCTCGACCTCGATGACGCCCAGGCGGTCGTTCCAGGCCTGCGCGGCGGCCGCCTTGACCTCCGTGAAGGTCTTGCCGGTCACCTCCAGGTCGAGGTTCTTGCGCGCCTGGTCGAGGCTGATGAACGACGTCGCGACCCGCAGCTCGACCGTCTTGTCGGACGACGTGTCGAACGTCGCGAAGCGCGCGTCCGCACGGTTGCCCGCCGCCGTCCCGACCGCCGTCGGACTACGGTCGAAGGTGCCGGCGACGAACATGCGCGTGCGGCCCACGGACAGGCCCGAGCCGTTCTCGACCCAGCCGGAGATCGTCCCCGTGGCCTGGTCGTACGTGAGCTTGGACGAGCCGTCCACCTTGTCGACGAGCACGTGGCCCTTGGCGCCGGGGTAGCTGAACCGCAGCACGGCACCGTGGTCGGTGGGCGTCGCCTCGATCGCGGACCCGTTGGTGAACGTGACCCCGTAGTAGTCCGGTCGCGCCAGCTCGTCGGCGTGGTCGAACTCGAGGCCGCGCGTCGAGAGCGTGGCGTCGGGCGTCCCGGACGCGGTCGACGGGAGGAACGTGAGCTGGTTGCGGTCGCCCATCCACGGGCTCGGCTCGTGCGAGACGCCGAAGCCCTGGAGCACCGGCTTGTTGTTGGCGTTGTTGGCCTTGTGGTACTCGTACAGCCAGCTCTGCGACGACGCGTTGGTGTACGGCACCCAGAAGTTGAACCCGTTCGGCGTGGCCGTCGCCGGGATGTTGTTCCCGCGCGAGAAGCTGCCCGACGCGAGCGTGCCGCGGCGCGTGTCCACGTAGTTGGCGAGGCTCGAGCCATCGATGGTCGCCGGGTTCGCGGTGATCGCGACGTCGTCGAGCCAGCCCGCGAACTTGGTCCCCGCGTGCCCGGCCGGGTTGTCGTAGCCGAGGAGCACCTGGTCGACGGTCTTGCCCGCGGCGACGTCGCCGAGGTCGATCCGCACGGAGTTCCACTGGTCGGCGTAGAGGATCTTGCCCTCGCCCTGCGCCTGCGCCGCCGCGACGGTCTCGTGCGCGTCGCGCGCACCGAGGTCGGACAGGAAGGTGCCGTCCGTGAACAGCACGTCCACGGACGCGTACGTCGACGGGTACTGCAGGTCGTCGAGCAGCTCGGGGAAGATCGTGTAGCTCAGCCGCGTGTCCTCGCCGACGACGACGTCCACGTCGTCGTAGAGCACGTTCGTCGCGTGGGTCTCGCCGTCCGCGAGGTGCGAGCCGTCGTACCGCAGCGAGTGCAGGCCGGAGAACCCGACGCCCGCCTTGTTGGTGAAGTTCACGCGCGGACCGGTGCCGACCTTGGTCGTCATGGGCGCGGCCGACGGGCCGGCGCTCAGGTCGGCCGAGAGGTCCCACCCGGCGAGCTGCACGATGCCGTCGCCGGAGTTGGCGGTGACGTTGAGGCGCAGGTAGGTGTACGCCTCGGTGGGCTCGTCGAGCTCGAACGTGCGCGTCTGCTGCCGGTTCGGGAAGTCCTCGTCGGTGCGCTGGTCGAGCGGGGTCCACGTGGAGCCGTCGTTCGAGCCCTCGACCGTCCAGGTCTTCGGGTCCCGACCCGCGGCGTCGTCACCCGACGTCATCGAGTAGGCGACGAACGACACGGGCTCGGCGAACTCGTACCGGACCCAGCCGGTCGAGGCGAACGCGAGCCACTTGGTGCCGGAGCTGCCGTCGGCGAGGTTCGCCGCGCCCTCGTTCGGCAGGTTCTGGGCGCTCGCCGTGACGGCCTTGAGCTTCCCGAGCACGCTGCCGGGGAGGCCGCTCGTGAACGACCCGACGTTCGCCTGCCAGGGGGCGCCGTCGCGCTCGGCCACCGTGGAGGCGAGCGCGGCCGGGTCTCCCGACTCGAAGGACGACGAGAAGTCGCCCGGCTCGGCCGCGGCGGCGGGCGCAGCGGTGAGGGCTCCGAGAGGGACGGCGAGGGGGACGGTGAGTGCCGCGGCGAGCGCGAGGCCGAGGGGCCGTGCGCGGCGGCTGCCGGCGCGCGTGGCCACCACGCGTCCGGGCGGTTGTGGTCTGGTCATGCTCGCGATCTCCTTCGATCGTGACAGCGCTGTCAGGCTGCAGGGGTGCCCCTGACAACGCGCAGGGGGGAAGCGTTGTCAGGGGCGACCTGAACTTATGTGGCGGTGGAGCGCTTTGTCAACGCGGCCGGACGCTGGCGCGGGGCGCTCGGCGAGGACCCGCCGGCGGCGCGACGCGGGCGGCCCCGGGGACGCCCGCGGCGACGTCCCCGCTACGCGCCGGGACCGGGGATCTCGCCCGTGCCGCGCACCACGAGCCGCGTCGGCACCACGACCAGGCGCGGGGCGAGCTCCGGGTTGTCGGCCCGCGACACCGCGAGCGCCGCGGCCTGGCGTCCCATCTCGACGACGTCATACCCCACGACGGTCACGTCCAGCAGGTCCGCGAGCTCGAAGTCGTCGAACCCCACGAGCGCGACGTCCGCGTGGCCCCCCGCGGCCACGCGGTCGCGCAGCGCGTGGAGCGCGCCGACCGTGATCTTGTTGTTCGCGGTGACGAACGCCGTGGGCGGCTCCGGCAGGGCCAGGAGCTCCGCCACGAACGCGTGCGCGAGCTCCGCGTCGTGGGCGCCGTCGCGCACGTACCGCGACGGGTCCTCGACGCCCGCGCCGCGCAGCGTGGCGACGAACTCGTCGCGACGCTCCTGGAACGTCCACAGCCGCGACACGTCCCCGACGAGCGCGATCCGTCGGTGCCCGTGCGCGAGCAGGTGCGTCACGGCGTCGCGCACGCCGCCGCGGTTGTCGATGACGACGGTGTCCGCGTCGACGCCCTGCGCGGGACGGTCGATGAACACGACGGGCAGGCCGTCGTCGAGCTCGCGGCGCAGCGACGAGTGGTCCGTCGACGTGGGCGTCACCACGAGCGCGCCGACACGGCGCTCCACGAGCGCCTCCGTGAGCGAGCGCTCGCGCTCGGGCTCCTCGTCGGAGCTCGTCGTGATGAGCTGGAGCCCGTGGTGGCGCAGCTCGCGCTCGATCCCGCTCGCGAGCGCGGAGTAGAACGGGTTCGCGAGGTCGCCGGTGACGAAGCCGACGAGCCGCGACGACCCGCCGCGCGCCAGGTCCGCCGCGACAGCGTTGCGGCGGAAGCCGAGCCGCTGCGCGGCCTCCTGCACCTTGGCCCGCGTCTGCGGCGCCACGTTCGGCTCGTCGTTGAGGACGCGCGACGCCGTCTTGAGGCTGACGCCGGCGACCTCGGCCACCGCGGCGAGGGTCGGCCGGCGACCCCCTCGTCCCGCGTGCGGGCGCGCCGCCGTGTCCGTCGAGGCGTCGGGCCCCGTCACCCGGACCTCGCCCGGCGGGAGCGTTCCCGCGCTCTCCCCCTGCATCACCATCATCAGACCTCCCGTCGACCGCGGATGAGCATGTCGACGACGATAGCGAGCAGGAGCACCGCTCCGGTCACGATGTACCGCGTCGCCGTGTCGAGATTGAGCAGCGTGAGGCCGTTGGCGATCGACTGGATGACCAGCACGCCGAGCAGCGCGGACCACGCGCTCCCCCGCCCGCCGAACAGGCTCGTCCCACCGATGACCGCCGCGGCGATCGCGGTGAGGTAGGTGTCCGCGGCCCCGGTGCCCTGGTTCGCGGCGGCGAGGCGCCCGGCCGCGAGGATCCCGCCCAGCGCGGCGAACGTGGAGCACGCGACGAAGCACGAGACGACGGTCCGCCGCACCGCGACGCCCGCGAGGAGCGCGGAGCGCCGGTTCCCGCCCACCGCACGCACGGACCGGCCCCACCGGGTGCGGCGCAGCAGGACGTCCACCACCACGACGAGCGCGACGAACAGCACGACCGTGTAGCCGATCCCGCGCGCGGTCCCCAGGTACGCGACCGTGCCGACGAGGACCGCGGAGAGGACCGCGGTGCGGATCGCGATCCGGCCCAGCCCGGGGCTCGGCAGCTCCGCGCGCACGCGGCGCAGGTGGTCGACGACGCGCAGCGCGGCGTACCCGACCACGACCACGACGACGAGGCTCCAGGCCGCGGCCGGCGCGAGGAAGCCCTGCTGCACGGTGCGCACGAGCCAGGACTCGAACGGGATGTTGATCGAGCCCGACGGGCCGAGCACCCGGAGCTGCACGCCCGCGAGGACGAGCAGCCCGGCCAGCGTGAAGACGAACGACGCGAGCCCGAGGCGCGTGGACAGCAGCCCGTACCCGAGGCCGACCACGACGCCGACTGCGAGCGCCGCGAGGATCGCGAGCCCGACGGGCCAGTCCAGGTTGACGGTCCCGACCGCGAGCACCGCCGCGGCGAGCCCGCTCACGGAGCCGACGGACAGGTCGATCTGGCCGACGAGCAGCACGAGCACGACCCCGAGCGCGATGATCCCCGTGGGCGCGCTCTGGAGCGTGAGGTTGACCAGGTTCTCGGCCGAGAGGAACGCCGGGTTGATCGCGCCGAGCACGACCCAGATGAGCAGCAGCGCGCCGACGATCGGCAGCATGCCGAGGTGGGCGCCGCGGAGCTGACGCACGACGCTGCCGGACAGCGCGCCCGAACGGTCGAGCGCCGCGCCGGAGGTGCGGCCGGGGACGCTCATCGGTGCACCGCCCCGGTGCCGCCGGAGCGCCGCTCGCGCCCCGGTCCGGTCGACGGCCGCGCCGAGCCGCCCGGCCGAGCGGGCCGCACCGCGCCGGTCATGGCGGCCAGCAGGTCCTCGTAGGACGTGTCGCCCGCGAACTCGCCGTGCACGCGCCCGAGCCGCAGCACGAGGATGCGGTCGGCGACTGCCTGGAGGTCGCCCGCCTGGTGGCTGATGAGCACGACCGCGTGCCCGCGCTCGCGCAGCTTCTCGATGAGGTTGAGCACCTCGGCCGTCTGGCGGACGCCGAGGGCCGCCGTCGGCTCGTCGAGGACGAGCACGCGCGGCGCGCCGAGCAGGGCCCGGGCCACGGCGACGACCTGGCGCTGCCCGCCGGACAGCGTGCGGACGGGCTGGCGCACGGACGGGACGGTCGCGGCGAGCTGGTCGAGCAGGCCCCAGGCCTCGCGCTCCATGGCGATCTCGTCGAGGAACGGGCCGCGCAGCGTCTCCTGCCCGAGGAACACGTTCTCGACGACGTCGAGGTCGTCGACGAGGGCGAGCTGCTGGAACACCGCCGCGATGCCGTGCGCGCGCGCCGCCGCGGGCGAGTCGAGGACGACGGGCGCGCCGTCGAGCAGGACCTCGCCCGCGTCGGGCCGGAACGCGCCCGCGACGACGCCGGCGAGCGTCGACTTGCCCGCGCCGTTGTCTCCCACGACGGCGAGCACCTCGTGCTCGCGCACGTCGACGTCGACGTCGACGAGCGCGCGGACGCCGCCGAAGTTCTTGGAGACCCCGCGCAGGGACAGGACGGGCGCGCTCACGGGGCGGCCTCCAGGAGCCCCGCCTCGACGCACGCGTCGACGTAGTAGCGGGTGCAGATCTCGTCGACCGTGTGGACGCCGCCGTCGACGATGACGCGCTGCACGTCGTCGACCCCGACCGCGCGCGGTGCGAGGAGGAGGCTCGGGACGCCGTCGATGCTCGCGGTCGCGCGCGGGTCGTCGCCGCGCAGCACGCGGACGGCGAGCTCGGCGGCGGTGCGCGCCTGCTGGGCGGTCGCCTTGTAGACGGTCATGTACTGGTCGCCGGAGACGATGCGCTGGACCGCCGCGAGCTCGCCGTCCTGGCCCGTGGTGGGCGGGACGGGGTCGAGGCCCGCGGCCTTCATCGCGGCGATCGCGCCGCCCGCGATGCCGTCGCTCGCCGCGAAGACGCCGTCGACGCGGCCGGCGTACTGCGTGAGCTGCCCCTCGACCCACTCGGTCGCCTTGTCGGGGCTCCAGTCGGGGGTGTCGTACTCGGCGAGCACGTCGATGTCCTCTCCGTCGAAGGCTCGGTGGGCACCCGCCGCGTACTCCGCCGCGTTCGGGTCGGTCGGCGAGCCCTGGACGAACAGGACCCCCGGCCGTCGCCCGTCGGGGGGCGGGTCCTGCTCCGCGCGGTCGAGCACCGCGCCGACGAGCGCCTCCCCCATGAGGTACCCGATGAGCTCGTTGTCGAACGACACGTAGTAGTTCGCGCCCTCGACGAAGCGATCGTAGGCGATGACGGGCACACCGAGCCGCTGGGCCTCCGCGACGATGCTCACCGCGGCGACGGCGTCCACGGCGTCGAGGACGAGGACGTCGGCCCCGCGCGCGAGCATCGACTCGGCCTGCTGCTGCTGGTTCGCGGCGTCCTGGGCGGCGTTGGCGTACAGGACCTCGCACGTGGCGCAGCGCTGCTCGACCACGCCGACGAAGGTCGGGCGGTCGGACGTCTCGTACCGCGCGGTCTTCGCCTCGGGCAGCAGGAGGCCGATGGTCCCCTCGGACGGGCCGGCAGGCTCCTCGGGCGCCGCGCACCCGGCGAGCGCGAGCAGCGCGACGACGACGGTCGCGAGCGCGGCCGTCACGGCGCCGCGCGCCCGACGGCGGGCGGGTCCCGTCCGGGCGGCGCCTGTCCCGGTCATGCGCTCACCCCCAGCGACCCGCTGACGCGCGCGAGGTCGAGCGCGACGGCGAGCGCGCCGCGCACCTCGGCGGCGGACCCGAGCTCGGACGCGACGACCTGGACAGGGCCCGCCGTGCTCGGCACCGTGCGCTGCTCGAGCGCGGTGCGCAGGGGGCCCAGCAGGGCCTCGCCCGCCTCGGCGAGCTGCCCCCCGACGACGACGATCTCGGGGTCGACCAGGTTGCACAGGTTGGCGGCCGCGACCCCCAGGTGCTGGCCGGCGTCGAACAGGACGCGCCGGCACCCGGGGTCGCCCTCCTGGGCGCGCGCGATGACGTCGCGCAGGGTGAGGGGGCCGCGGCTCTCGGAAAGCATGGACAGCAGGACCCCGGCCCCGACGTACATCTCGAGGCAGCCGCGGTTGCCGCACCGGCAGACGGGGCCGTTCTCGTCGATGGTGACGTGGCCGATCTCGCCCGCGACCCCCGCGCGTCCGTGCACGACCCGCCCTCCGAGGACCAGCCCGCCGCCCACCCCGTGGGAGACCCGCAGGTACGCGACGGCGTCGTGCCCGACCGCCGCCCCGAACCGGGTCTCGGCGAGCGCGCCGAGGTTGGCGTCGTTGTCCACGGTCACGGGCGCGCCGAGCTCGCCCTCCAGCACGTCCGGCACGACGACGCCGTCCCAGCCGCGCATCATGCCGACCGTCGCGATGCGGCCCGCGCGCACGTCCACGGGCGCGGGCACGCCGACGCCGACGGCGAGGAGCTCGTCGGGCGCGGCGTCGACGGAGGCGACCATCTCCTCGACGAGGAGCGCGGCGCGCTGGAGCCCGGTGTCCGCGCGGTGGTCGGGGGCGAGGGGCATGCGCTGGTCCGCGAGGACGCGCATGGACGCGTCGGCGAGCGCGACGCGCATCGACCGGGTGCCGAAGTGGACGCCCGCGACGAGCCCGAGGTTGCGCGCGAGCGTGACCTGGAGCGCGCGCCGCCCGCTGCGCGTGGACGGCGAGGTGTGCAGCACGCCCGCGCCCGTGAGCTCCTTGACGATGTTGGAGACGGTGGCTGGGGACAGCCCGGTGACGCCGGCCAGCTCGATCTGCGTGAGGGAGCCACGCTGCTGGACGGCGCTCACGATCCGAGCTCGGTTGGCCTCACGCAGTGAAGTCTGCGAGCCCGGGGTCACCCGGTCAGCGCGCACGCAGGTCAGGATACCGCCGGGGCGCCCCCGTCCAGGTGGGACAGGCCGGGCGTGGACGCTGAGCCGATCTTCTGAACGAACTGGACAGCGCTGTCACCCTAGGTCAGACTCGACGGAACCGCTGGTTGAGTGCGGGACCTGACGTGAAGATCACGATTCAGCGACGCTTGCGTTCATTTCTTGACATCAAGGCGGACGAGTCGTTGTATGGGCAGCGGGTTCGAGGGCGCGCCGGTGCGCCCGGCCGGTGCGACGTGGTCGTCCGCCGGTCCCCCACGACCGAAGAAGGCGTAGGGATATCACGATGCGAATCGATCGCAGGACGAGCGCGACGGTGGCGACGGCCGCCCTCGTGGGTCTCGCACTCGCCGCGTGCAGCGGCGGTGGTTCCGGTGACGGGGGAACCGGCGACGGGGGCGCTTCGGGGGGCGGCGACGAGGTCGAGGTCTTCACCTGGTGGGCCGCGGGTTCCGAGAAGGCAGGTCTCGACGCGCTGGTCGGCGTGTTCAACGAGCAGCACCCCGACGTGGAGTTCATCAACGGGGCGGTCGCCGGCGGCGCCGGCTCGGCCGCGAAGGACCTCCTCCAGTCCCGCCTCCAGGCGCAGGACCCGCCGGACACGTTCCAGGCGCACGCCGGCGCGGAGCTCCAGGACTACATCGACGCCGCCCAGATCGAGGACGTCTCGTCGCTGTACGACGAGTTCGGCCTCACGGACGTCTTCCCGGCCGACCTCGTCGACCGCCTCAAGTCCGACGACGGCGCGATCTACTCGATCCCGTCGAACATCCACCGCGCGAACGTCGTGTGGGCCAACCCGACCGTCCTCGAGGCCAACGGCATCGACCCGGCGGCCGAGTACGCGGACCTCGACGCCTGGATGGCGGACCTCGACAAGCTCAAGGCCGCGGGCGTCACGCCGCTGTCGGTCGCGACCAGCTGGACCCAGGTCCACCTGCTCGAGACCGTGCTGCTCGCCGACCTCGGCGCGGAGGCGTACAACGGCCTGTGGGACGGCTCGACCGACTGGTCGGGCGCCGAGGTGACGGCGGCGCTCGAGGACTTCGAGCAGCTCATGAGCTACACCAACACCGACCGTGACGGGCTCGACTGGCCCGAGGCGACCCAGATGGTGATCGACGGCAACGCCGCGTTCAACGTCATGGGCGACTGGGCCGTCGCGGCGTTCGAGGAGCAGGGCAAGGCCCTCGGCACCGACTTCACCGCGGCTCCCGTCCCGGGCACCGACGGCGTGTTCGACTTCCTCGCCGACTCGTTCACCCTCCCGGTGGGCGCGCCGCACCCCGACGGCGCCAAGGCGTGGCTCGAGACCGTCGGCTCGCTCGAGGGCCAGGTCGCGTTCAACAAGGCCAAGGGCTCCATCCCGGCCCGCACCGACGCCGACCCGGCGGAGTTCTCCGAGTACCAGCAGACCGCGATCGAGTCGTTCGGCCAGGACACCATCGTGTCCTCGCTGGCGCACGGCGCCGCGACCCCGGTCGCGACGCTCAACGCGATCACCGACGCGACGAGCAAGTTCACGTCCGGCGCGTCCGACCTCGCGACGTTCCAGTCCGAGCTCGTGACCGCCAACCAGGGCTGAGTCCCGCTCACCGGAGCCGCCGCGCGTCGTCAGGCACGTCCCGACGGCGCGCGGCGGCCCCGCGCGATCGGACCCCACCCCCGGCCCCCCGCCCCCCCCCCCCCCCCCGCCCCCGCCCCCCCCCCCGGGCCGCCCGGGCCCCCCCCGCGCCGCGGCCCCGTCCCCACGACCGGGAAGACCCACCATGCTCAAGTCACTGCGACGAGCCGGCCCAGCGCTGCTGATGCTCGCCCCCTCGCTGATCCTCGTCGGCGTGTTCGTCTACGGCCTCATCGGCGCGAACTTCCAGACGTCGATCACGGACAACCACACCGCGGCGCAGGCCACGGGGCAGAAGCCGTCCGTGGTGGTCTGGTTCGGGAACTACTTCGACCTGCTCGGCAGCGAGGCGTTCCAGCACTCGCTGAAGAACCTCGTCCTCTACACCGTGGTGTTCCTCGCCGGGACCATGCTCATGGGCTTCCTCTGGGCGTGGATGATGGACAAGCCCGTCAAGGGCGAGGGCCTGTTCCGCTCGGTCTACCTGTTCCCCTTCGCCGTGTCGTTCGTCGCCTCCGGCGTCGTGTGGCGCTGGCTCCTCAACTCGAACCAGGACGCGCAGGCGAGCGGCCTCAACCGGCTGTTCCAGATCATCGGGCTCGACTTCCTCCAGAACAACTGGTGGAACAACGTCACCTGGGGCATCACGGCCATCGCGATCCCCGCGATCTGGCAGCTCTCCGGCTACGTCATGGCGCTGTTCCTCGCCGGGTTCCGCGGCATCCCCGACGAGCTGCGCGAGGCCGCCCGCATGGACGGCGCCAGCGAGTGGAAGCTCTACCGGCACGTGCTCTTCCCGCAGCTCTCGCCGGTGGCGCTCTCGGCGCTCATCATCATCGGCCACATGTCGCTCAAGTCGTTCGACCTCATCATGTCGATCTCGAAGCCGGCCAACTACCAGACCAAGGTGCCGGCCGTCGACATGTACGTCTTCAAGTCGAGCTTCGACTACGCCAACGCCGCAGCGGTGGGCTCGATCCTGCTGATCATCGTGGCCGTCGTCATCGTGCCCTACCTGGTCCGCACCAACCGACAGGAGAAGCGATGACGACCACCTCGACGCCGGCCGTCCCCACTCCCGACGTCCTCGGCACGCCGCGGCGGACGGAGCGCCGGGTACCGCGCGAGCGCTTCTCCGTCGGCCGCACCCTGAAGTACGCCGCGCTGATCTTCTTCGTGGTCATCGTGCTCATCCCGGTCTACGTGCTCCTCGTGACGAGCTTCAAGGGCGCCGGCGACGCGTCGCCCGCCCGCGCGTGGTCGCTGCCGCAGGTGTGGACCCTCGAGAACTGGCAGACGGCGTGGACCGCGCTGTCCCCCGCGATCCTGCGCACGCTCCAGATGGTCGTGCCGTCGGCGATCATCGCGGCCTTCCTCGGCTCGCTCAACGGCTTCGTGCTCTCGCGCTGGTCGTTCAAGGGCTCGAACCTCGTCTTCACGCTCATCCTGTTCGGGATGTTCATCCCCTACCAGGCCGTGATGATCCCGCTCAACCAGCTCGTGCTCGACCTGGGCATCCCGAGCGGCGTGCCGTCGCTGATCCTGCTGCACGTCGTGTACGGCATCCCGATCACCACGCTCATCTTCCGCAACTACTACATGACGGTGCCGCACGAGCTCATCGAGGCCGCGCGCGTCGACGGCGCCGGGATGTTCCGCACGTACTGGTCGATCATCCTGCCGATCTCGATCCCCAGCTTCGTGGTCGTGCTCATCTGGCAGTTCACCTCGTCGTGGAACGACTTCCTCTTCGCGGTGTTCTTCTCCTCGAGCCAGAACGGGCCAGTCACGCTCGCGCTCAATAACCTCGCGAACGGCGCGCTGCTGCAGAACTACGGCGTGTCCATGGCCGGTGCGCTCTTCGCGTCCCTGCCGACGCTGCTGGTGTACATCATCCTCGGCAAGTACTTCATCGGCGGTCTCATGTCCGGCTCGGTCAAGGGCTGACCTCCGGTCGGACCGAGCTCGCGGGGGGCGGGCGGGACCTGGTCGCACCAGGTCCCGCCCGCCCCTCGTCGTATCCCTCACCCACCGCACGACGACGGCCGCGCACCCTGCGACCGCCGCGCCGCGCGGCACCCGCGCACCACGACGGGCCGCCGACGGCACCCCAGGACGACGACGTCTCAAGGAGCCCCGTGTACCGCATGTCGCACGACCCCACCCCCCCCCCACCCACCGCACGTCGACGACGCGGGCGGCTGCTCTCCGGCGCCGCCCTCGCGCTCGCGCTCGTCGCGCCCGTCGGCGCCGCGGCCCCCGCGCTCGCCGCGCCCGGCGCACCGGTCGGCCTCGCCGCCCCGTCGGCCGTCGACCGGCTCGACGGGCACGAGGTCTCGTCGCCCGACGGCAGCCTCGACCTCACGGTCGGCGTCGTCGACGGGCGCCTCACCTACGACGTCGTCCGGGACGGCACGACGACCGTCGTCGGTGCGTCCGGCCTCGGCCTCGTGCTGCGCGGCCCCGACGTCGACCTCACCGCCGGGATGACCGTCGAGTCCGTCGAGCGCGACGAGATCGACGAGACGTGGACCCCCGCGTGGGGCACGAGCTCGTCGGTGCGCAACCACGCGAACGAGCTGACCGTGCACGCGCGCCATGACTCCGGCCTCGCGCTCGACGTCGTGGTCCGGGTGTTCGACGACGGCGTCGGGTTCCGCTACGTCCTGCCCCGCCAGGACGCGCTCGCGAGCGGACCGTTCGTCGTGACGGCGGAGCGGACCGAGTTCGCGCTGCCGGCGGACCTCACCGCGTACTTCATCCGCGCGGGCAAGGACTGGAACGCGGACGAGAAGCACTACAAGACGGCACCGGTCGCGGAGGTCCCCGACGCGCAGACGCCCCTCACCCTCTCCCGCGGCGACGACCTGTTCCTCGCGGTCCACGAGGCCGACCTCACGGACTACGCGAGCATGACGCTCGTCCGCGGGGCGACCCCCGGGACCCTGGTGAGCGAGCTCGTCGCGTTGCCGGACGGCACCAAGGCCGTGCTCGACGCGCGCGAGAAGGACGTCGTGACGCCCTGGCGCACTGTCCAGGTGGGCCGCGCGGCGGGCGACCTCGCCGTGTCGCACCTGGTGCAGAACCTCAACCCGCCGTGCGCGGTCTGCGACGTCGACTCCGACGGCGACGGCACCGCCGACACGACCGACTGGATCGAGGCGGGGACGTACACCGGTGTGTGGTGGGAGCTCCAGCGCCGCGACACGACGTGGACCGCGGGCGCCAAGCACGGCGCCACGACCGCACGGATCAAGGACTACATCGACCTCGCGGCGGACGCGGGGGCGCGGTACGTGCTCGCCGAGGGCTGGAACACCAACGCCGGGGGCTCCTGGACCAACCAGGACTTCACGACGCCGATGCCCGACGTCGACCTCGGCGAGGTGCTGCGCTACGGCGCCGAGAAGGGCGTCGGGTTCGTCGCGCACAACGAGACCCGCGGCTACGTCGACTACTACGACGAGAACCTCGAGCGGATCTTCTCCCAGTACGAGGAGTGGGGGATCCACGCGATCAAGACGGGCTACGCGACCCGCTTCCAGCTCGGCGGCGTCAACCGCAGCCACTACGACCAGGAGGCCGTCAAGCACTACCAGCGCGTCGTCGAGGCGGCGGCGCGGCACGGCATCTCCGTCAACGCGCACGAGGCGATCAAGCCCACGGGCAAGGATCGCACCTGGCCGAACATGATGACCGGCGAGGGCGTCGCGGGCATGGAGCAGCAGAACTACATGGGCTCGAACGGCAACCCGCCGGAGCAGGCGACCATCCTGCCGTTCACGCGCTGGATCGGCGGCCCGGCCGACTACACGCCGGGCGTGCTCGACGTGCTGTGGGACCCGGCGAAGCTCGGCACGCGAGTACAGACGACCACGGCCACCCAGCTCGCGCTCTACACGACCTTCTACAGCCCGCTCCAGATGCTCGCGGACACCCCGGAGAACTACGCGAAGCACGCGGAGGCGTTCGAGTACCTGCGCGGGATGCCCGCGACGTGGGACGAGTCCCGGGTGGACGCGCGGATCGGCGACCACGTGACGACCGCCCGGCGCAGCGGCGACGTCTGGTACGTGGGCGTCGTCACCGACGAGGTCGACCGCACGCTCGACGTCCCGCTGGACATGCTCGACGACGGCGTCACCTACGTCGCCGAGGTCTGGGCCGACGCGCAGGACGCGAGCTGGAAGGGCAACCCCACCGCGGTCGAGGTCACACGCTCCCTGGTGACCACGGAGGACGTCCTCAGCGCGTCGCTCGTCGGTGGGGGCGGGCAGGCGGTCCGGCTCCGGCCCGCCACCGCGCAGGACCTCGCCGAGCTCGCGCCGTACACGCGCGCCCGCCTCGACCTCGCGGGCGTACCGGAGGCCACGTTCGACCCGGCCACCGGCACCGTGCACGTCGTGGCCGAGGTCGCCAACTCGGGGACCACGGTCGCCGAGGCGCACCTCGTCCTCGACGGCGAGACGGTCGCGGGCACGACCGCGCGGGTCGGCGGCGGCCAGACCCGCGAACTCTCGTTCACGCTCGACGCGGCCGACGTCTCCTACGCGGAGCACAACGAGCTCGCCGTCTCCGGGGTGGACGGCACGTGGGACGAGCCCGCCCGGGCAGCGCTCCTGCCGTACCCGGACGGCGCCGCCCTGGAAGCTCTGGTGACCAGCGCTCGCGCGGACGGCGACCTCGACCCCGCGACGGCGGGGCTGCTCTCGACGCGCGTCGGTGCGCTCGCCGCGGCGGCGGCCGACGCCGACCTGGGCGCCGCCCAGGTCGCCGCCCAGAGCGTGCGGACGGTCCTGCTCACGCGCTCGAGCGAGCAGGTCGCTGGCGCCGCGCTCGCGACGCTCGACGCCGCGGTCGCGCCGTGGCTGGGCGAGCAGGTCGGGCTGCCGCGCGTGCTCGTCACGCTGCACGCGGCCGAGGAAGCCGGGGACCTCGCGGCGCGCGACGCGTCCGCCGTCCGAGCGCCGCTGGCCGCCGCGGTCCGTGCCGCGACGCGCGACGACGACGCGGCCGTGGGCAGCGCCCTCGACCGTGCCGCCGCCGCGATCACGGCTCTGCCCGCCGGACCCGCCACCGAGTCCCTGGGTGCACTCGTCGCGGCGCAGCGCGAGGAGCTCGTGCTCGAGGCCGAGGCGGGCACGCTGAGCGGGGGTGCGATCACCACGACCGAGCACCCCGGCTACACGGGCACCGGCTTCGTGCGAACCCTCAGCCGTGAGGGTGCGGCCTTCGCCGTGGACGTCGCGGGCGTCGCGGCGGGGACCACCTACGAGGTGAGCTTCCGCTACGCGAACGGGATGGTCGTCGCACCGCTCGACCGTCAGCTCTCGCTCACCGTCGACGGCGTCTCGACCGGACCTGTCCCGTTCCCGAACCTCGGCCAGGACGCCGACCGATGGCGCCGCTGGGGCTTCACGGAGCCGGTGCGTGTGGCCGTGGGAGAGGGCACGACGCGCGTCGGCCTGCGCTACGACCGCGGCGACACGGGCAACGTGAACGTGGACCACGTGCGGCTCGTACCGGATCGCGGGGTCGTCGTCGGGGGGGGCGGCGGGGGCGCCCCCCCCCCCCCCCCCCCGCCCGGGGGGGGGGCTGGGCCGCGGCCGGCGCGCGCGGGCGACGCGCGGCCGCCCGGGGGCCTCACCGGCCGCGCTCCAGTACCCGGGCCCCCTGGGGGGTCAGGGGCGGCCGGGGGGGGGGGGGGGGGGGGGGCGGGGGGCGCCCCCCCCCCCCGCGCCCGACGTCCGGGTCGAGGTGCAGCCGCGGTGCCTGGCCGGCAAGGCGTACGTCGCCCTGCGTGCGCTCAACGCCGAGGACGTCCCCGTCGACCTGACGCTCACCCTGACGACCGCGTTCGGGGAGCGCACGGCCTCCGACGTGGCGCCCGGCGCGTCCGCCTACCAGTCGTTCGCGACACGGGCGCGGGCCGTCGAGGCGACGACCGCCGTCGTCGCGGCGCAGGGCGAGATCGGCGGGGAACCCGTGGACGCGCAGGTCTCGGTGGACGTGCCTGCCGTCGACTGCGGCTGAGCGGACCGCCCGGTCGGTCGTCACGACGGCCGACCGGGCGAAGTCCGCGGCTCTCCCTTCACTCCCGGGAGAACGCCGCCTATACTCGCGTAGACAGCGCTGTCAGGTGGCTTCACGTCACAGCGTGCGACGTCGCACCACCCGAGAGGAACGCACCGCGCGAGCACCCCCCGCCCTGCCTGAGCAGCGCCCCCCGACCCGCGCGGGGGCGCGTCGGTCGTCCGACCTCGGACCGGCGCTCCCCCGCGCGAACCCCGCACCACCCGTCCACGCCCGACCCACCCCGCACCACCCGCCCGAGAAGCAGCACCGTTGCTGCTCCACGACGCCCGGAGGCCCCATGACCCGCCCGTCCGCCCCACCGCCCGGCCGGCGCGCACGACGCCGCGCCACCGCCGCCGTCGCGCTCGCGACCGCCGGCGCCCTGCTGCTCGCCCCCGCCGTCGCACAGGGAGCGCCGTCCTCCACCGCGGCGTCCGCTGCCGGGTCGGTCGCGGCGACGGGCGACGCCGCCCCCGCGTTCGGCGCGCCCGACGAGACCGCCGCCGACTACTACGGCGCGCTCCTGCGCCACACCCGCTGGGTCGAGACCGTCTGGGACGAGTCCGCGGGGGTGTACCAGCTCAAGGACTTCAACTTCGCGGTCGTGCTGGGCAACGCCGTGCTCCTGACCCACGGCGAGTACGACGCCGAGCTCGCGGGCGTCTCCGAGGAGACGCTCCGCGCGCACACGCTCGCCACGATCCGGCACTACGCGGCCTCCAACCGGTTCGTCGACCCCGCAGGCACGTGGGGCAAGAAGCTCTTCTGGGACTCGACGTTCCAGTCGTACTTCCTCGCGGCCGGGACGCTCCTGTGGGACGAGCTCGACGCGACGACGCAGGCCAACCTCACGACCATCGCAACGAGCCAGTCGACGTACACGGCCGACCTCGACTTCGGCAAGGACCCGCTCTCGGGCTCCTGGACCGCCGACTGGCCGACGGGCAAGCACGAGGGCGACACCGCGCAGGAGGAGGTCGGCGTCTACACCCAGGCGCTCGCCCCCGGCCTCGCCTGGGCCCCCGACGCCCCCGACGCGGCGCGCTGGGCCGAGCAGCTCGCCGACTGGGGCCGCAACGCGGCGGGCCAGCCGACGGCCGACCGCAACAACCCGGCCGTCGTCGCGGGCAAGCCCGTGTCGACGAACACCATGCAGACCATCCACGACACCTACCTCGTGGAGAACCACGGGTCGTTCGGCCCGCACTACCAGTCCGACATCTGGCGCTCGGGCGGCCGCAACGCGATCCACTTCCTGCTCCGCGACGAGCCGCTGCCGGAGATCCTCACGCACCAGCCCAACTCGGCGGAGCTGTGGGAGTCGATCAAGCTCGTCATGTCCGACGCGGGCGAGCCGTTCATGCCGATGGTCGCCGACCGCGAGTTCCTCTACGGCCGCGACGCGATCCCGATGGCGTTCCTCGGCCAGGTGCTGCGCGACCCCGACGCCGCGCGCGCCGAGGCCAACCTCGCCGCGGCGCTCGAGGACTACCAGTCGTACGCGCCGGTGTACCGGCTCGCGAAGTTCTCGGGCGAGCCCAAGTACGAGCCCGAGGCGCGCGCGGAGATCGCCATCTCCTACCTCCTGCACGTCGAGGCCGCCGAGTCGCCCGAGGGCCCGGTCGAGCCGACGCCGCAGGACGAGTTCTTCGAGCGTCTCGCCGGGGTGCGCGACTTCGGCGCCGGCCCGGGGCTGACGGTCCAGCAGTCGGCGGACGCCTGGGCCGCGGCGTCGAGCCGCAAGGGGTTCGTGAAGTTCCCCTGGGTCCCGTCGCACGACTCGTGGCTCTTCCACGTCTCGGGCTCGACGCCGTACCTCTACCCCACGACCGGCGCCACGGTGGACGAGCGGCACGTGACGACGTACACCGGGCCGCGCGACGGGTTCGAGGGGACGTCGTCGATGTTCCGAGTCGGAGACGGCTACGCGGGCCAGGTCACGCTCCCGACCGGAGCCGCGGTCTACGCGTCGACCGGCGCCGGCACGGAGGACGCGAGCCTGTCCGTCCGCAACCTCGACATGAACGGGTACTCCGGGCTCGACGGCTCGCGTACCTACACGACCGCCGAGGGCGAGACCACCGCGACGCTCCCCGTCACCCGGCCCGCCGACCCGGCGGACGCCAAGGCGGCGCGCGTCGACGACCTCACGTTCGCGCCCGTCACGGCGCGGTACGTGCGGCTCCTCGGCCAGCAGGGCCACCCGCAGTACGGCTACTCGATGTTCGCGTTCCACGCGTACGGGGCGGACGAGGGGTCCGCGACCGACCTCGCGGCCGGCAAGGTCGCGACGGCGTCGAGCGAGGACTCGGCCAACGGCCGCACCGCGGCGCGCGTGACCGACGGCAACCCGTCGACCCGCTGGGCCGTCGCGGTCGGCGAGCGCACGCGCCCCGACTCGTGGATCCAGGTCGACCTCGGCGAGGAGACCACCGTGGGCGGCGTGCGTTTCGCGTGGGAGGCGAGCGCGGGCGCGCGCTACCTCGTCCAGACGTCGACCGACGGCCGCACGTGGACCACGGCGACCGCCTACGGCAAGGCCCCGGCGGACGTGAACGTCGCGCGCCTCGACACCGTGGACCTCACGCCCGAGGGCGCGGACGAGCCCGCGCCGGTCACCACGCGCTACGTCCGCATGCAGGGCGTGCGCGGCGACGCGGCCTACGGCTACTCGCTCTACCACCTGCGCGCGTTCTCCCCGACGGGGACGGACGTCGCGGCGGGCAAGCCCGCCACTGCGTCGAGCGCCAACGGCTCGAACCCCGCGAGCGCCGTCACCGACGGCTCCGCCACGACCCGCTGGGCCGTGTCGGTCGCGGACCGCACGAAGCCCGACTCGTGGGTCCAGGTCGACCTCGGTGCACCCACCGCGGTGAGCCAGGTGCAGCTCGGCTGGGAGGTCGCCGCTGGGCAGGAGTACCGCGTGCAGACGTCGCTCGACGGGCAGACGTGGCACGACGCCGCGTCGTTCCGGTACACGGGCGACCAGGTGCTGAGCAGCGACGGCGACTGGCTCAACGTCGAGGGCGAGGCCGGGTTCGTCGTGCGCGGCTCGGACGCGCCCGTCACCGTGTCGCGCGCGAGCGACACCCGGCACGTCGTCCGGCTCACGGACGGCGCGACCGGTCCCCGGCTCGTCGAGATGGTCCCCGGCGACGCCGCGGCGACCGCCGCACAGGCCGGGGCCCGCGTGCCGACGTCCGAGGACCCGGCGGTGCTCGTGAGCGCCGTCGACGGGTACGTCGTCGCGTTCAACCTCACGGGCGCGGACGTCGCGACGACGCTCACCGTCCCGCACGACGGCGGGGCCGTCCCCGTGTACGCCGGCACGCAGACGGTCGGGGCGGAGGCCTCGACGCTCGACGTCACCGTCCCCGCGGGAGACGCGGTCGTCCTCGCGCCGCGCGCGACGGTCGCCTCGCCCGCCGGGCAGACTCCCGCGGGAGTGACGGTCGCCGTCGCCGACGCCCGCTCGTTCCGCGTGAGCGGCGACGGGGCACCGGTCGAGCTGCGCCACGCCGAGACGGGCGCGACCCGCACGGTCGGGGCGACGCCGTCGGGCACGCGCGTCACGTTCCGGGACGCGATGCCGTTCCCGGTCGCGGACCGCGCGCTGAGCACGCTCACGTTCCCGGCGTCGGTGCTGCCCGAGGGCATGACGTCGCCGTCGCTCGCCGTGGACGGCGACGCCGCGACCACGTGGGTCCCCGGCCCGGACGGCCGCATGGTCACCGACCTGGGCGCGCCGCGCGAGATCGGCACCGTCGTCGCCCCGGGGGAGCGCGGCGGGGCGCCGGAGTCGGTCGTCTCCGTGAGCGACGACGGCCTGACCTTCACCGACGTCGGCACGATCGGGGGCGGCGACGTCCGCGGCACGCTCGCCGTCGACCGCACGGCGCGGTACGTCGCGCTGAGCACGTCGTGGGCCGACGGCGACCCGGGCCTCACCGCGCTGCGGGTGCTCGCGCCCGGCGCGGCGGACCCGACGTCGCCGGCGGCGGTCGCCGTCACCGCGACGGCCGAGGTCCGGTGCCTCGGCGGCAAGCCGTACGTCGCGGTGCGGGTCGTGAACGACGACGACGCGCGCCTCGACGTCGAGGTCGCCACGCCGTGGGGGTCGAAGAGCTTCCCGTCCGTGGCCCCCGGCAAGAACGCGTACCAGTCGTTCGCCGTCCGCGGCGACGCCGACGGCGCGGTGGAGGTCACCGCCGCGCCCGCGGACGACGCCGACGAGCGGGAGACCATCGCAACGCCGGAGCACGGCCGGCCGACCTGCGGCTGACCACGGCTGACCCACCCCGGTGCACGGGGGGGGGGGGGCGCGGCGGGCGGGCGGGGGGGGCGCGAGGACTCGGCGGCGCGAGGGGGGGACGGGCGGCGAGGGTG
>NZ_JBHXIC010000070.1:0-23311 GCF_042723955.1 Cellulosimicrobium cellulans
TCCCCGCCCCCCCACCCCCCCTCACCCTCCCCTCTCCACCCCCAAACCCCCCGGCGTGGGGAGGGGGCCGCCTCGGGCGGCGAGGCGGTCTTGCAGGCGGGCGAGGACGTCGCCCGTGCGCAGGCCGTCGTGCTCGAACTCGTTCGTGACCCACGTGCGGACGTTCCCGACGTGGGCGGCGGTCTCGAGCGACAGGCCCGCGTCGACGAACATGTCGTCGAAGTACACCGCCGCCTCGACCGGCACCTCGTTGCGGGCGAGCACGTCGAGCTCGTACAGGTCGGGCCAGTCCTCGCGCGCGGCGAGCGCCTCCGCCGCCGCGCGGAAGGGGCGCAGCGCGGCGACCTCGTCGAACATCCAGGGGTAGATCATCTCGCCCGTGAGCAGCAGCGGCCGGGCCGCCGGGTCGAACGCGCGGTCCTCGGCGCGCACGGCCTCGGCTGCCCAGGCCGTGGGCCCGGTGCCGGACTGCGCGTAGATCGACTCGTGCAGCACGGCGTAGAGCGGGTTGGTGCGGAACGACGTCGCCGCGGCGAGCTCCGCGAGGAACGTGTCGGTGAGCTCGCCGGGGGCGTCGGGGTCGAACGCCTCGTCGACGACCCAGTGGATGCGCTCCGGGCCGGGCTTCATGCCGAGGTCCATGCCCAGCGACTGGAGCCGGCGGACGGTGAGCGTGTCGCCGTCGGGCAGTCGCACGTCGCCGGCGGCCAGGCGGTCCGCGACGCGCGCGAGACGGGCCGCGTCGTCGGGGTAGCGCTCGCGGTAGGCGGCGTTCTTCGCGACGACGCGCGGCTGGGTGCGACGGTAGACCTCGCGCGCGTCCGCCGTGAGGCCGGGCAGGCCACCCGTCACGTAGCACGCGTCGAGCGCCTCGGGCGCCCGGGACAGGTACGTCATCGTGAGGAACCCGCCGTACGACTGCCCGAGCGAGGACCAGCGCCGGCCGCCGTAGACCGTGCGGCGCACGTGCTCGGCGTCCGCGACGATCGCGTCGGCGCGGAAGTGCGCCAGGTACTCGGCCTGGGCGGCGCCCGTCCCGCGCGCGGCGAGCGCCGCGCCCCGCACGGCCGACGACCGACCGGTGCCGCGCTGGTCGAGCAGCACGACGCGGTGGGTCTCGAGCGCGGTGCCGACCCAGCCGTCGGGACCGGTGGGACGTGGACCCTTGCCGCCGGGGCCGCCCTGGAGAAAGACGAGCAGCGGCAGGTCGTCGCGACGACGCACGGGGTCGACGAGCTCGCGCACGAACAGCGTCAGGCGGCGCGGGTCGGCGTCGTCACCCCAGACGAGCGGCACCGCGAGCTCGCGGTCGGTGACGTGGATGCCGGGGACGGTGTAGCTGGTCTCGCGCAGGACGCTCACGCGCTCCACCCTAGCCAGCGGCGTCGCGCACGGTGACGACGACCTTCCCGAGGGCGCGTCCTTCACCGTGCAGGGTGAGCGCGGCGGGCACGTCCACGAACGGGAACGTGCGGTCGACGTGGATCTCGACGTCGCCGGCGGCGCACAGGTCGGCGAGCGGCGTGAAATGACGCGGACCCTGTCGTACGAAGAGGACGCCGAGCCGTGCACCGGTCAGCGCTCCCAGGACGGGCCCGACGGTGAGCATGCGGAGCAGCGTGCGCAGCGTGCCCCCGACCATCAGGCACCGGCCACGGCGGGCGAGCGCGCGCCGGTAGGCGAGCACGGAGCGGTGCGCGACGAGGTCGACCACCAGGTCGTACGGGCCGGTCCGCGTGAAGTCGGTCCGCCGGTAGTCGATCACCTCGTGCGCGCCCAGCCGCTCGAGGAAGTCGAGCTTGCGCGCGTTGTCGACCGCGGTGACGTGCAGGCCCCGCGCGACCGCGAGCTGGACCATGAGGCTCCCGGAGCCGCCGCCCGCGCCGTTGACCAGCACGCGAGACCCCGGCGCCGGCGACGCGAGGGCCTGGAGCGCGATGGCACCCGCCTGCGGGATCGTGGAGGCCTGGGCGAAGGTCAGTGCCGGCGGCTTGTGCGCCACGGCCTTCTCCGGCATCACCACGTGCTCCGCGAACCCGCCGCGGCGCGGGAGGTTGTCGCCGTAGACCTCGTCGCCCGGACGGAAGCGCGTGACCCCGTCCCCGACCGCGACGACGCGACCGGCGACGTCGGACCCCAGGACCTGGGTGCGCGGCGCGCGGAGCCCGTCGAGGCGCGCGTAGCCCGGGGTTCCCCGGAGCGCCTCCCAGTCCGACAGGTTCACGGACGTCGCGACGACCTCGACGAGGACCTCGCCGTGCACCGGCGCAGGGGTCGGCACCTCACGGAGCCGCAGCTCGTCGACCCCGCCGTACCGCTCGTAGACCCACGCGCGCACCCGCCCACCGTAGGTACTCCCGCGGGCGGGAGCGAGCCCGGGCCGACGGCGGAGGCGTCAGAGCTCGACGGTCTCGTTCTCCCCGCCCTCGTACGGGCGCCCGGTGACCTTCGCCTTGACGAGGCTGAAGAGCGTCGCGACGCGGCCGCCCGGGGAGTCCCAGAACTCCGCCGACTCGGCGTGCAGGCGGATGAGCACGACCCCCGGGGTGTCCGGGCCGTCGGGGAACCACGCGTCGGCGACGGTGTTCCACAGCTCGCGGATCTTGTCCGGGTCGTGCACGAGCGTGGCCCGCCCGGAGAGCGACACCCACGAGCTCGTCCCGGAGAACGCGGCGTTGGCGGCGGAGTCGCGGGCGATCTCCGCGACCTTGTGCGAGTCCGCCGCGGCGAAGAACCACAGGTCGCCGTCGAAGTCGACGGCCTGCACGCCCATCGGGCGGCTGACGAGGCTCCCGTCCTCCGCGACGGTCGTGAGCATGGCGATCCGCTCGTCCTTGACGAGCTCGCGGACCTTCTCGACCTCGTCGGACCCGGCGTGCGGCAGCTCGTGGTGCGTGTCGGTCATGACGTCTCCCGTCGTGGCGGGCCGCCGTGTCGCGACCTCCTCCGACGCTAGGCACGTGCCCCGGGGCTCGCTCGCCGGGCCGGGGACGACGGAGGGGTGGGGCGCCCCCGGGCACCCCACCCCTCCGCACGTGCCGCGTCCCGCGGGGGACGCGACGTCGGGACTACTGCTCGACGTCCTCGTCCACCCACTCGAACGTCTTCGTCACGGCCTTCTTCCAGTTGCGGTAGAGGCGCTCGCGCTCGGTGTCGTCCATCGACGGGCTCCAGCGCTTGTCCTCGGCCCAGTTGTCGATGACGTCCTGCTCGCCCTTCCAGAACCCGACGGCGATGCCCGCGGCGTACGCGGCGCCGAGCGCCGTGGTCTCGGCGACCCTCGGGCGCACGACGTCGACGCCGAGCTGGTCGGCCTGGAACTGCATGAGCAGCTCGTTGGCGACCATGCCGCCGTCGACGCGCAGCTCGGTGAGGTCGACGCCGGAGTCGGCGTTCATCGCGTCGAGCACCTCGCGCGTCTGGTACGCGGTCGCCTCGAGCGCGGCGCGCGCGATGTGGTTGCGGTTGACGTACCGCGTGAGGCCGACGAGCGCGCCGCGCGCGTCGGAGCGCCAGTACGGGGCGAAGAGGCCGGAGAACGCAGGCACGAAGTACGCGCCGCCGTTGTCCTCGACCTTGCCGGCGAGCCACTCGACGTCGGGGGCGTCCTCGAACATGCCGAGGTTGTCGCGGAGCCACTGGATGAGCGATCCCGTGACGGCGATGGAGCCCTCGAGCGCGTAGCGGACGGGCTGGTCGCCGATCTTGTAGCAGACGGTCGTGAGCAGGCCGTTCTGGCTCATGACCTTCTCCGTGCCCGTGTTGAGCAGCATGAAGTTGCCCGTGCCGTACGTGTTCTTGGCCTGCCCGACCTCGAAGCACGCCTGGCCGAACGTCGCGGCCTGCTGGTCGCCGAGGATGCCGGCGATCGGCACGCCCGGGAGGAGGCCCTGCTGGCGGCCGTGCCCGTAGACCTCGGAGGAGGACTTGATCTCGGGGAGCATGGACAGCGGGATGCCCATGTCGGCCGCGATGTCCTCGCGCCAGGAGAGGGTGTCGAGGTCCATGAGCATGGTGCGCGACGCGTTGGTCACGTCGGTGACGTGCACGCCGCCGTTGACGCCGCCCGTGAGGTTCCACAGCGTCCACGTGTCGGTGTTGCCGAACAGCAGGTCGCCCGCCTCGGCCTTCTCGCGCGCGCCCTCGACGTTGTCGAGGATCCACTTGACCTTGGGGCCGGAGAAGTAGGTCGCGAGCGGGAGCCCGACGATCGACTTGTACTTCTCGGGACCGTCGGAGCCGCCCAGCTCGTCGACGATCTTCTGGGTGCGGGTGTCCTGCCAGACGATCGCGTTGTAGACCGGCTTGCCCGTCGTCTTGTCCCACACGACCGCGGTCTCGCGCTGGTTGGTGATGCCGACCGCCGCGATGTCGTTGTGCGTGACGTTGGCGCGGGTGAGCGCGAGGCCCACGGCCTCGCGGACGTTGTTCCAGATCTGCTCCGGGTTGTGCTCCACCCACCCTGCGCGCGGGAAGATCTGGTCGTGCTCGAGCTGCCCGGTGGAGACGATCTCCCCGGAGTGGTTGAAGACGATGGCCCGGGAGCTCGTGGTCCCCTGGTCGATGGCGAGAACGTAGTCGGCCATGGTGCGTTCAGTCCTTCACGTCGGTGTGGGTGTGGGTTGCGTCGAAGGTGCCCGGCGCCCGACGGCGGCGGGTCGCGTGACCGGGGAGTCCCCCGGCTCCCCGGTCACGCGGGGGAGATGGTCCTGACGTGGGGCCGGTCAGACCCAGGCCGCCCCGAGCAGGCCGGCGAGCACGCCACCGACCAGCGGACCGGCGACGGGGACCCAGGAGTAGGCCCAGTCGCTCGAGCCCTTGCCACGGATCGGCAGCAGCGCGTGCGCGATGCGAGGACCGAGGTCACGGGCGGGGTTGATGGCGTACCCGGTGGGACCACCGAGGCTGGCGCCGATGCCGACCACGACGAGCGCGACGGCGAGCGGCCCGAGGCCGGACGGCGTCTTGCCGGACGCCACGACGAAGAACACGAGCACGAAGGTCGCGATGACCTCGGTGACGAAGTTCCACGCGTAGGAGCGGATCTCGGGGCCGGTGGAGAACACCGCGAGCTTGGTCGCGCCGGGCGCGTCCTCGTCGAAGTGCTTCTTGTACGCGAGGAACGCGAAGACGGCGCCGACGAAGGCACCGATCATCTGCGCCCCGAAGTACATGAACATGTTCCCCACGGTGGGCTCGATCGTCGCCGTGACCAAGCCCTCCGGCCCGGTCACGGAGTAGAACGGCTCCTGCGCGGTGAAGAGGCCGATGGTCACGGCGGGGTTGATGTGCGCACCCGACTTGTAGGCCACGTAGACGGCGGTGAAGACCGCAAGGCCCCATCCGAAGTTGATGAGGAGCCAGCCGCCGTTGAAGCCCTTGGTCCTCGGCAGGATGACGTTGGCGACGACGCCCGCACCGAGGAGGATCAGTGTCGCCGTGCCGAGGATCTCGGACCAGAAGGCGTTCATGAGGAGTTGATCCATCGTGCTCTCTCTTTCGTGGTGGACTTCTCTGTCTCAACCGTCCCGGCGCGCCAGAGCGCCGGGTCCTCGGGCCGGTCCGCCGTCGGCGTGCGCCCCGTGAGGTCGGTGTGCGAGGGCCGTCGGGCGCCATCCCCTGCCGGACGGCGCCCGAGGCCCGCTCGCGAGCGGTGTTCTGCTGTCAGGTGGTGCGGAGCGGCTGGAGGGGCGACACGTCGTCGACCTCCAGCCGGGTGCGCTCGGCGGAGGCGTCGTCGGGCTCCTGCTCGGCGGCGGCCTCCGCGTTCGCGCGGTCGGTGTAGCTGGCGATCTCGGCGGCGCGCGTCGCGTCGTCCCACCCGAGGAGCTCGGCGACGAGGTCGGCGATCTCGGGAAGCGCGGCGAGGCCGCGGTCGGCGACCTCGTAGTTGAGCCGGGTGCGGTGCAGCAGGAGGTCCTCGAGGTGCAGCGCGCCCTCGTGGGAGACGCCGTACGCGATCTCGGCACGCAGGTACGCGGGCGCGTGCTCGAGCGGCTTGGCCAGGTCCGGCCGCGCCTCGCACAGCTCGACGATCTCCCGCAGGTTGGAGCCGTACCGGTGCAGCAGGTGGTCGACGAGGGCGGGCGTCCAGCCGTAGCGCGAGGCCCACGGTCGCGCCTGACGCCGGACGGCGTCGAGACCGACCGCGCCCAGGAGCGGGATCTTCTGCGTGATCGACGGCAGGGCGCTCGCGCGCTGGCCGATCGCGAAGTCGACGGCGTCCTTGGCCATCACGCGGTAGGTCGTGAGCTTGCCGCCGGCGATGACCGTCAGGCCCGGGGTGGGGGAGGCGACCGTGTGCTCCCGGGAGACCTTCGCGGAGCTCGTGCCCTCCTTGGTGCCGGGCTGGAGGAGCGGTCGCAGGCCGGCCCACGTGCCGATGATGTCGTCGCGCGTGAGCGGGTGCGCGAGCACCGCGTTCGCGTGCTCGAGCACGTAGTCGATGTCGGCCGCGGTCGCGACGGGGTGCTGGAGCTCCTGCTCCCACGGGGTGTCGGTGGTGCCGATCACCCAGTAGCGCGACCACGGGATGACGAAGAGCACCGACTTCTCGGTCTGGAGGATCAGCCCGACCTTGCCCTTGATGCGCTCGCGCGGGACGACGATGTGGATCCCCTTGGACGCCAGCACGCGGAGCCCGCCCTCGCTGCCCGCGAGCGCCTCGGTGTCCTCGGTCCACACGCCCGTCGCGTTGATGACGGCGCGCGCCCGCACGGTGATCTCCCGCCCGGTCTCGAGGTCCATGAGGACGGCACCGTTCACGGCGCCCGTCGAGCCCTTGGTGAGCGAGACGACCTGCGTGCGCGCCGCGGCGTGCGCGCCGTAGGACGCGGCGGTCCGGACCAGCGTGGTGACCAGCCGGGCGTCGTCGACGGACGCGTCCCAGTACTGGACCGCGCCGACCGCGGCGTCGTGCGCGAGGTCGGGGAACTTCTTCTCCATGCCGCTGCGGGACAGGTGCCGGTGCAGCGGCATCGCCCGCCGGCCGGGAGCGACGCTCGCGAGCGTGTCGTAGAGCGCGATGCCCGCGCCGACGTAGGCGCGCTCCCACACGCGGTGCTCGAGCGGGTAGAGGAAGGGGACGGGCCGCACGAGGTGCGGCGCGATCTCCTTGAGCAAGAGGTCGCGCTCGGTGAGCGCCTCCTTGACGAGGTGGAAGTCGAGCATCTGCAGGTACCGCAGCCCGCCGTGGACGAGCTTGCTCGACCGGCTCGACGTCCCGGCCGACCAGTCCTGGGCCTCGACGATCGCCGTCGACAGCCCGCGCGTCACCGCGTCGAGCGCGATCCCCGCACCGGTGACGCCGCCGCCGATCACGAGGACGTCGAGCTCCGCGTCGGCGCTCGTGCTGGCCTCGAGCGCGGCGAGCGCCTGTCGGCGCGACTCCGCGGTGAGTCTCGTGGATGCCATCCGTCTCCCTCTCTCGTCCCTCGGTGCTGCGGGCACGCCGCGGGACGATGCGCCCACGGTGCGCTCACAGCGACGGTCCCACGCCCGACCAGGGTGCGCGAGCGGTAACCGCCGTGCGCGCGCCGGGGTCCCGGCGCGACGGCACGCCCTCCAGACCACCACGCGCCGAACGGACGCGCAACCGTGGTGCACGAACGTGCAGAATGGAGGTCGAGCGGAAGGAGACCGTCATGGTGGACCGGGAGCAGGACGTCCTGCGGGCGGCGTCGATGTACTACCTCCAGGACATGAAGATGGAGGTGATCGCGAAGCACCTGCACACGTCGCGGTCGACGGTGTCGCGCCTCGTGAAGCGTGCGCGCGACACGGGGCTGGTCGAGATCTCGCTGCGGCCGGCGCGGAGCCGCGGTCCCGGGCTCGGCCAGCACCTCTCGAGCACGTGGGGCATCGACGCGTACGTCGTCCCGGTGCCGGACCAGGCGCCGCAGGTCGAGCGGCTGGAGCAGGTCGCCCTGACGACCGCGCGCCTGCTGTCGACGTGGTTCGACTCCGACATGATCCTCGGCATCGCGTGGGGGACCACGTTGTCCGCCATCTCCCGGCACCTGCCGCGCAAGCCGACGCGGGGGAGCGCCGTCGTCCAGCTCAACGGCGCGGCCAACACGCGCACGTCGGGCGTGCACTACGCGGGTGACCTCATCGCGGGCTTCGGCACCGCGTTCGACGCGCACGTGCACCATTTCCCAGTGCCCGCGTTCTTCGACTACGCCGAGACCAAGCGGGCGATGTGGCGCGAGCGCTCGGTGCGGCGCGTCCTCGACGTGCAGCACCGGGCGGACATCGCGCTCTTCTCGGTGGGCGCCGTCGCGGGCGGCGTGCCGTCCCACGTCTACTCGGCGGGCTACCTCGAGCCCGACGACATCGCGGTGCTCGACGCCGAGGGCGTCGTCGGCGACGTGTGCACGGTGTTCCTGCGCGCGGACGGCACCTACCGCGACATCGCGCTCAACGAGCGTGCGACCGGCCCGGGCCCCGACGAGCTGCGCCGTGTCCCGCGGCGCGTGTGCGCCGTGGCGGGCGACAACAAGGTGGCGCCGCTGCGTGCGGCCCTGCGCGCCGGCGTCGTCACGGACCTCGTCGTGGACGAGATCACGGCGTCCCGCCTGGTCGGAGGCGGGTGAGCGGAGACGCGCACGTATGCGCTCGGCTGCATGAGTATGCAAGACCCGTCGGATCCGCGTACAGTGACGCGGTGCCCACGACCTCCGCCGTCCGCGTCCGTCCCGCCCTGCCCGCGGACGTGCGCGCGGTCCGCGCGCTCGTGCAGCCCTATGCGGAGGCACGGATCCTCCTGGCCAAGGAGCTGGTGGGGTACTACGAGGCGGTCCAGGAGTTCGTCGTCGCCGAGGTGGAACCTGGCGCGACCGGTGAGCCCGACGGCGCGGGCGCACCGCTCGTCGTCGGGTGCGGCGCGCTGCACGTCATGTGGGACGACCTCGCGGAGATCCGGACCCTCGCCGTCGACCCCGCGTGGCGCGGGCACCGCGTGGGGCACGCGCTCGTCGTCGAGCTCCTGGCGCGGGCGCGGGCGCTCGGCCTGCGTCGCGTGTTCTGCCTGACGTTCGAGGTCGACTTCTTCCGGGCGCACGGGTTTCGCGCGATCGACGGGACGCCCGTCTCGCACGACGTGTATGCCGAGCTCCTGCGCTCGCACGACGACGGCGTCGCCGAGTTCCTCGACCTCGCGCGCGTGAAGCCCAACACGCTCGGCAACACGCGCATGCTGCTCGACCTCGACGACGTGCCGGAGGGCACCGCCCCGCTCAGCTGATCGGGACCGTCGACGCGCGCGTCACGACCCGGCACGGGAGCTCCTCGACGCCGGGTCGCACGGTGCCGTCGATCGCCGCGAAGAGGCGCTGCGCCGCCACCCGGCCGAGGCGCTCGAGGTTCATGTCCACGCTCGTGAGCTGGGGGCGCGCGTTGGTCGTGAGCACCTCCCAGTTGTCGAACCCGATGACGGACACCTCGCCGGGGACGTCCCGGCCGAGCTCGCGCAGTGCGTCGAGCACGCCGCGCGCGATCTGGTCCGACCCGCAGAAGAACGCGTCGACGTCGCCGTGCTGCTCGACGATCATGCGCGCCGCTCCGCGTCCCCAGCCCTCGCTCCACGAGCCGAAGAACGTCTGCCCGCCCACGAGCTCCAGGCCGGCCGCGGCGACCGCGGCCTCGGCGCCCGCCGCGCGGTCCTGCGCGGCCTTGTAGCCGGGGTCGCCCGAGACGTGCGCGACGCGGCGGCGCCCGCACGAGAGCAGGTGCTCGACGGCGAGCCGGCCGGCGCCGACGTTGTCGGCCGTGATCGAGACGTCGGACGGGTCCTCCGACGGCGCGTAGGCGTACACCACCGGGACCGGGACGTCGGCGCTGAGCGGGGGTCGGGGGTCGGTGCGCGACCCGACGACGATGAGGCCGTCCACGCGCCGCGAGAGCAGGGCGCGGACGTGGTGCTGCTCGCGGATGGCGTCGCCGCGCGCGTCGCACAGGAAGACCGACACGCGGCCGGCGCCGAACGCGTCCTCGGCGCCCATGAGCACGGGGATCGAGAAGCGGCCCTCGAGGTCGCTCGTGAGCAGCCCGACGGTTCCGGTGCGGCCCTTGAGCAGCCCGCGCGCGAGCGCGTTGGGCGCGAACGACAGCCGTTCGGCGGCCTCCAGGACGCGCAGGCGCGTCTCCGCCTTGACCTGGTCGCGCCCGTTGATCGCCTTGGACGCGGTCGCGATGGACACGCCCGCGAGGCGCGCGACGTCGGTGAGGGTCGCTGCGCGCGGCGTGGCGCTCCCGCTCTGGGTCGTCATGAGGCCGTTCCCCCTCCTGCCGGTGCGCTGCGCTGCGCCCTCGACGATCGAGCCGTGATCGAACTGTAACCCGCTGCTGTGCTTGACGAGACTACCGCGCTGCCATACATTCAGAAAACCTTTTCGGTTGGTTTCGGTTCCGACGCACGTCACGAGCAGGGGGCTCGCAGGCGACGCCAGGACCTCGAACACTAGCCGCCTGAGGGGAGTGTCGGCCACGTGGAGCGCGCCGCAGCGCGACACGATGACCGAAAACGTGTTCGCCCACAGCGCGGGCACGGGGCGCAGGTGCAACGGCTCGATGACGAGTACGAGGAGACACGAGATGAAGAACCACCGCGGGGCCTCCTGGAAGAGGTCCGTGGCCACGACGACGCTCGCCGGCCTCGTCGCGCTCGGGCTCGCCGCGTGCGGCGGGTCCGGATCCGGCGGCGACGACGCCGCGACGGGCGGGACGGGAGAGGGTGGCGTCGAGGGCGTCGACGACGGAAGCACGCTCACGCTGTGGACGCGCGCGCCGCTCGAGAAGCAGGCAAAGCTCCTCGTGGACGCGTACAACGCGAGCCACGAGAACCAGGTCGAGCTGACGATCGTCCCCAACGACGACTACGTCGCCAAGGTCGGCGCGGCCGCGGGCAGCGGGGGCCTGCCCGACCTCTTCGCGGCCGACATCGTGTACGTGCCGAACTGGGTCGAGCAGGGCCTGTTCCAGGACGTCACCGACCGCATCGACCAGCTCGACTTCGCGGACGAGATCAACCAGGGCCACCTCGAGGCCGGCACCTACGAGGACCAGGAGCATGTCCTCCCGTTCGTGCTCGACATCTCGGTCCTGTTCTACAACAAGGACCTCTACGAGCAGGCGGGCCTCGACCCGGAGGCCGGCCCGACGTCGCTCGAGGAGTTCGCGGAGCAGGCCAAGGCGGTCGACGCGCTCGGCGGCGGCGTCGACGGCACCTTCTTCGGCGGCAACTGCGGCGGGTGCCTCGTCTTCACGTGGTTCCCGTCGGTCTGGGCCGCGGACGAGGACGTGCTCAGCGCGGACGGTACCGAGTCACTCCTCGCGAGCGACACCGCGCAGGACGTCTACGCCGTGTACAAGGACCTCGTCGACTCCGACGCGGTAGGCGCCGGCACCCGGGACGAGACCGGCGCGACCTGGGTCGCCCCCTTCCAGGAGGGCAAGATCGGCGTGATGCCGTACCCGGCGACGCTCCTGTCGACGGCCGACGAGACGGTCGACGTCGGGGTCGCCCCGATCCCGGGGCCGGGCGGCGGCGAGTCGACGTTCGTCGGCGGCGACGGCATCGGCATCTCCAAGGACAGCGAGCAGTCCGACCAGGCGTGGAACTTCCTCTCCTGGATGATGTCCGAGGAGGCGCAGGTCGAGGTGCTGGCCAAGAACGGCGACGTCGTCTCGCGCGCCGACCTGGTCGACAACGAGTACTCGTCGGCCGACCCGCGCGTCGTGACGATCAACGAGATCGCGAGCAAGGGCCGCACGCCCGTCGCGCGCAACTTCCAGCAGGCGTTCAACGCGCCGAACAGCCCGTGGCTCACGCTCGTGCGCAACGCGGTGTTCGGCGACGGCTCGAGCATCGAGCCGGACAACGAGGAGATCACCGCGGTCCTCTCGCAGTGACCCCCGGGTGACCACCCGGGTGACCGCACCCGCGTGACCACCGCGCCCGCCGCCGCGCCCACCGTGCGGCGGCGGGCCGGGTCCGGCTTCCCTCGCCCTTGTTCCAGGAGACCTCTCATGTCCGTGCAGTCCGCGTCCTCGACGCCGCCCTCGCCCGTGCCGCACGGCGCGGCGCCGCGGGGCCCCGCCGCGAGCGACGACCGCCCGCCCCGGCGCACCGTACCGGCGGGCGCCGAGCGCCGCCGTCGCCCGCGACGCTCGCAGGCGACCCGCGGGTGGGCCTACGCCGCCCCGACGGCGGTGTTCGTGCTCGTCCTCTTCGTCCTCCCCGTGCTGCTGGTGGGCCAGATGTCGGCGTCCGACTGGCCGCTGCTGGCGGGCAACCGGGGCGTGAACTTCCCCGACAACTTCCGCGACGCCGTCGAGAACCGGTTCTTCTGGGACTCCGTCGTCTTCACGGTGAAGTACACGGTCATCGCGACCGTGCTCCTCATCGGCCTCGGCCTCGGGTTCGCGCTCCTGGTGCAGGAGTCGAGCCGGTGGAAGAGCTTCCTGCGCACGTCGATCCTCGTGCCGAGCGCGCTGGGCCTCGCGTCCGCGTCGCTCCTCTTCTACGCGCTGTACTCGCCGCAGGTCGGACCCATCTCGCCCCTGCTCGAGCGGCTCGGGCTCGTCGACGAGCCGGTCTCGTTCCTCGGGTCGCCCGAGGGCGCGCTGTGGTCGACCGTGTTCCTCATCGTCTGGCGCTTCGCGGGCTTCTACATGCTCCTGCTCATGGTGGGCCTCCAGGGGATCCCGCACGAGGTCTACGAAGCGGCGCGCATGGACGGCGCGAACCGCTGGCAGACCTTCGGCCGGGTGACGCTGCCGCTCCTGCGACCGTCGCTCGCGCTCTGCACGATCATGTGCGTCACCGGCTCCCTGCTCGCGTTCGACCAGTTCTACATCCTCACCAAGGGCGGTCCGGACAACAGCACGATCACCGTGGTGCAGCTCATCTACAACATCGCCTTCCAGGGGCAGAACGACCTGGGCGTGGCCGCCGCGCTGTCGATCATCGTGCTCGCGGCCCTCGTGATCATCAACGTCGCGCAGGTCCGTGGCATGCGCGCACCCGAGGAGAAGTGACATGGCCGTCACCGCACCCGCTCCCGCCCCCGCGACGCGCCCGGCGCGACCCGGGCGGCCCGCGCCCCGTGCCCGGATCGCCGGCGTCCTCACGCGCACCCCGTACTGGGTGCTCACCGCGGGCCTCGCGATCGTCTTCCTCTTCCCGCTCGTGTGGGCCGGGGTCGCGTCGTTCTCGCCGCAGCCCGGCAGCGCCCAGGTGGACGGCTGGGGGTTCGGCAACTACTCGACCCTCGCGAGCTACCAGGCGGGGATCTGGCAGTACCTGTGGAACTCCGTCGTCGTCTCCGGGCTCACGGTGCTCTTCACGCTCGGGGTGTCGCTGCTGGGCGGGTTCGCGTTCGCGCGGTTCCGCTTCCCGGGCCGCGACGTGCTCTTCCTCCTGACGCTCGCGATCCTCATGGTCCCGTACGCGACCCTGCTCATCCCGCTGTACGTGCTGCTCAACACGCTGCACCTGCAGAACTCGCTGCTCGGGCTCGCGCTCGTCCTCACGATGTTCCAGCTCCCGTTCGCGACGTTCATGATGCGCATCTCGTTCGAGTCGGTCCCGCGCGAGCTCGACGAGGCCGCGATGGTCGACGGGTGCTCGTCGTTCGGGGCGCTGCGTCGCGTGCTCGTCCCCGCCGTGAAGCCGGGTCTCATCACCGTGGGCCTGTTCGCGTTCCTCGCGGCCTGGAACGACTTCGTCGCGCCGCTCATCCTCATCACCGACTCGACCAAGGCGCCGCTGCCGCTCGCGGTCGCCAACATGCGCCAGCAGGTCATGGGCATCGTCGACTACGGGGCGACCCAGGCGGGCGTCGTCGTGCTCGCCGCGCCGTGCGTCGTCCTGTTCCTCCTGCTCCAGCGCCACTACGTGCGCGGCTTCATGTCCGGGGCGCTGAAGGGATGACGACCCACGCCCCGCCCCCCACGTCCCGCGCCGCCGGGCCGACGCCGTCCGGCGCCCCCGACGACCGACCCCACGAACGACCCGACGAACCACGAGGCGGCGCCGCCGCCTCCGGAGGTGCTGCCATGACCACGACCCCGACCGTGCCCCGGACGACGGGGACCGGTGCCCGCCCGACCGACGGCGGACGCCCGGTCGTCCCCGCGACGGGGCGGCTGCAGCCGCTCGGGCTGGCGCAGGTGCGCATCACGGGCGGGTTCTGGGCCGAGCGCCAGGAGGTCAACCGCGCCGCGACCCTGGGGCACATCGAGCACTGGCTCGAGGCCGAGGGCTGGCTGCCGAACTTCGACGCCGTCGTGCGCGGCGACGTCGCGGCGACCCGGCGGGGCCGGGAGTTCAGCGACTCCGAGGTGTACAAGCTGCTCGAGGCGATGGCGTGGGAGCTCGGTCGCAGCCCCGACGACGGGCTCGAGCGCCGGTTCTCCGCGATCGTCCAGCGGGTCGCGGCGGCGCAGGCGCCGGACGGCTACGTGTGCACGCGGTTCGGCAACCCCGGCCAGCCGGCGCGGTACACCGACCTCGAGTGGGGCCACGAGCTGTACGTGCAGGGCCACCTCATGCAGGCGGCCGTCGCGCGGGCCCGCACCGGGCACCCGGACGACCTCCTCGTCGAGGTCGCGCGCCGCTCCGCCGACCACGTGTGCGAGGCGTTCGGCCCGGACGGCATCCAGGGCGTGTGCGGGCACGCGGAGGTCGAGGTGGCGCTCGCGGAGCTCGGGCGCGCGCTCGACGAGCCGCGGTACGTGCGGCAGGCGGCGCTCTTCGTCGAGCGACGCGGGCACGGCACGCTCGCGGACATCGAGTGGGGCCGTGCCTACTACCAGGACGACGTCCCGGTGCGGAAGGCCACCGTGTTCCGGGGCCACGCCGTCCGGGCGAACTACCTGGCCGCCGGCGCGGTCGACGTCGCGGTCGAGACGGGCGACGACGAGCTCGTCGCCGCGGTCGCCCGGCAGTGGGAGCGCACGCAGGCCGCGCGCACCTACGTCACGGGGGGCCAGGGCTCGCACCACCAGGACGAGGCGTTCGGCGACGACTTCGTCCTCCCGCCCGACCGTGCGTACTCGGAGACGTGCGCGTCGATCGGGTCCGTCATGGTGGCGTGGCGCCTCCTGCTCGCGCAGGGCGACCCGCGGTACGCGGACGTGGTCGAGCGCACGCTGTTCAACGTCGTCGCGACGTCGCCCGCGCACGACGGCCGCGCCTTCTACTACGCGAACACGCTCCACCAGCGCGTCCCGGGTGAGCCCGCCGCGCCGGACCAGGTGAGCAAGCGCGCCGAGTCGTCGCTGCGGGCGCCGTGGTTCGAGGTGTCGTGCTGCCCGCCGAACGTCGCGCGCACGTTCGCGAGCCTTGCCGGGTACGTCGCCACCGTCGACGACGGCGGCGTCCAGCTCCACCAGTACGCGACGAGCGAGGTCCGCGCGACGCTGCCGTCCGGAGAGCCGGTCGCGCTCGACGTCGAGACCGGCTACCCCGCGGACGGACGCGTGCGCGTGCGCGTCGTCGAGGCGCCTGACCGCTGGGCGCTCACGCTGCGCGTGCCCGCGTGGTCCGGGTCGGGTCTGCTCGTGGTCGACGACGGTCCGGCCCGCCAGGTACCCGCGGGCACCGTCGCGGTCCCCGACCTGCGGGCGGGGAGCGTCGTCACGCTCGACCTCGACGTCGCGCCGCGGTTCCTCGTGCCCGACGAGCGCGTGGACGCCGTGCGCGGGTGCGTCGCCGTCCAGCGCGGCCCCGAGGTCCTGTGCGTGGAGTCCGTCGACCTGCCGGGCGGACGCGACGTCTCCGACCTGCGCGTCGACGTGGCCGTGCCCCCGCGCGAGGAGGACGGGCGCGTCGTCGTGCGGGGTCTGCTCGTGGACCCGGCGACGGCCCCCTGGCCGTACGCACCGCTCCGGGGCGGGGCTCCGGGGCGGACCGGTTCCGGGCGCGCGGTCGAGCCCGTCGAGACGTCCGTCGACGTCCGGCTCGTGCCGTACCACGACTGGGCCGAGCGCGGCCCCTCGACGATGCGCGTCTGGCTGCCGACCGTCTGACCCGGTCCGGGGCGCCCGGCGGCGGGTCAGGCGGGGAGGCGGTAGAGGTCGTCCTCCTGCTCGACGAGCCCGTCCTCGACGAGGCTCGCGACGCAGCGGTCGAGCTGCGCGGCGTCGTGCCACACCTCGGCCACGACGCCGCGCGGCACCGGCCCCGGCGCCTCGCGCAGAGCGGCCATCACCCGGCCCCGCACCTGGCGGTCGGTGCCCGCCCAGGCCTGGGTGCGCCGTCGGCCCGCGTGCTCGTCGACGGGCCGCCCGGCGCGCCGCCACGCGCACGCGTCGCGCACGGGGCACGCGCCGCAGCGCGGCGTCCGGGCCGTGCACACGAGCGCACCGAGCTCCATCGACGCGGCCGCCCACAGCACGGCGTCGTCGTCGCCCGGCGGGGCGACCGCCGCGGCGGTCGCGCGCTCGGCGGCCGTGTACGACGGCGCGGGCAGCGCGACACCGTCGACGGCCCGCGCCAGGACCCGGCGCACGTTGGTGTCGACGACGACCGCCCGCCGCCCGTGCGCGAACGCGGTGACCGCGGCGGCGGTGTACTCGCCGATCCCCGGCAGGGCGCGCAAGGCCTCCTCGCCGCGCGGGACCTCGCCGTCGTGGCGCTCCACGATCGCGCGGGCGCACTCCTGCAGGCGCAGCGCACGCCGCGGGTAGCCGAGCCGGCCCCACGCGCGCAGGACGTCGGCTGTCGGTGCGGCCGCCAGGTCCGCCGGCGCCGGCCAGCGCGCCATCCACTCCCGCCACGCCGGCTCGACGCGGACCACCGGCGTCTGTTGGAGCATGACCTCGCTCACGAGCACGCCCCACGCGGTGCGGTCCGCGGCGCGCCACGGCAGGTCGCGCGCCGTCTCGCCGAACCAGCGCCCGACGGCGTCGCGCAGGTCGGCGTGCGGGTCCCGTCCCGGGGCGAAGACGGGCGGGCGGTCCTGGCGCGCAGCCGGGGCGGTCATGACGGCTGTCGTCCCTCTCGGTCGTCGGGTGCGCCCCTCGACGACGAGCCGGCGGGCGGTCGTGACGGCGAGACGGTGCCGACAGGTCGTGGGGACGACCCATTCTGCCTCGATCTGGGCGGTCGTCGGCGCGGCAGCACCGGGCCGCGCGCCGGTCCCGGATACCGTGGTCGCGACCAGCACCTGCACGACCGGAGGACCCCGTGAGCACGCCGCGGACCGACCGCGCCCCGAGGCCGAGCGACCGCCCGCGCCGCGGGGCGGGCAAGCCGTCCCGCGGCGCCCTGCTCCGCCGCCGCCTCGTCGCGCTCGCGCTGCTCGTCGGGCTGGTGGTCGGGCTCGTGCTGCTCGGTCAGGTCGTCGTGCGGGCGGTGCAGCCGCTGCTGGCCGGGGACGAGTCGGCGCAGGAGGGCAAGTCCCCGCCGCCGACGCCGGAGGCCGCGGGGCCGCCGCAGGACTGCACGGCCGCGTCCCTCGAGCTCGGCGTCACGACGAGCGCGACGGAGTACGAGCCCGGCCGCGCCGTCCAGCTCAGCGTCACGCTCCGGCAGTCCGGCGGCCGGCCCTGCCTCGTCGACGGCTCCGACGCCGGGCGGCAGGTGCAGATCTACTCCGGCGACGAGCTCGTGTGGTCGTCCGCGCACTGCGGCTCGACGGAGCGCCTGCTCCTCATGGGCACCGGGGACGAGGACCCGTCGAAGCTCGTCCGCTGGGACCGCCACCGCTCGGTCGAGGGCTGCGCCCCCGACCAGCCGGAGGTCGGACCCGGCACGTACACGGCCGTCCTGAGCATCGCGGGCGTCGAGGGAGCGACGAGCGAGCCTGTGACCTTCACGCTCCTCGAGCCGCCCGCGCCCTCGCCCGACCCGGCCGAGCCGACCGCGCCGGCCGACGAGACCGCTCCGGCCGACGGGACCGCTCCGGCCGACGGGACCGCTCCGGCCGACGGCGCGACGCCGCCCGCCGACGGGACCGTCTCGTCGGAGGAGGAGACCGCCCCGGTGGAGACGGCGCCCCCCGCCGACGGCGCGTAGCAGGCCGGCCCGCGACGCGGTCGACCGCGTCCCCCGTGATCGACCCCGGGGCTCGCTGCGCCTCAGCGGTTGTGAAACCCATGACAGGTGTCTTTCGGAGAAGAAATACGTGTCCTGACGACCGCGAGCGTGAGATTGCGTCGCAGGTGGCTCTAGGCTTGACTTTGCAACATTTGCGGCGCCGAAGCGTGCAGAGATCGCCCTCCTCACGGCGTCAAAGTCGAGACCGAAAACCATTGCGGTGATCCGTGCGTGCTGGTTGACTGGCTCGCGTCTGGCGACCTCACCGCGGAGGGACCCGGGGCCACGGTCCCGACCACCACCGGCCCGCGGGGCGGCGCGAGCCGGCACGACGATCAGGGTCACGCGTCCCGCAGCGGGGCGGGCGGACGAGGCAGTCCACCCGCGCGACACGCGGCCCCGCCGTCGTCCCGAAACCTGTTCCGGTTCCCGATGGAGAGGACTTGGTGATGTCGGGGAGAGCGTGGAGAAGGGTCGTCGCCTCGGCGATGACAGGTGCGATGGCCGCCACCGGCGTCGCACTGGCACCGGCGGCGCAGGCCGACGTGGTGCCGGGCAACGAGAGCGACGTCGGTGTCTACACCGACGGCACGACGGACTCGATGGACATCGGTGACCCGGTCTACACGAACCTGGACCAGGTCGCCGCCGCCCTCGAGCCAGGGGTCCCGTGGACCGCGGGCTCGATGCACGGGTCGATCTTCGAGAAGGACCTCGCCGCGGGCGGCACCGACTACTACCTCGACCGCGTGCTCGGGGTGAGCGGGACGGCGAACAACGGCGTGCTCCAGACCCGCGGCCGGTCGTTGTACCTGCGGGGCAACAGCAACTGGGCGGTCATGGGCTTCGCGGGCTCGGCGTTCGCGGGCGGGCCCAACAACCTCGGCAACCTCTACACCGTGACCGTGCCCGGTCAGACGATCACCGAGGTCGGTGCGCGGCGCTTCAACGCGCCGAGCCACGCGACGGCGCGGTACACGGTCGGCTCGACGGGCGTCACGGCCGACCTCAAGAAGCTCGTCACGCACGACAACGTGGCGCTGTCGGCGATCACGTTCACCAACCCTGGCGCGAGCGACGTGACCTTCACGGTGCGCGCGGCGTCGCCGCTCGCGACGACGTCGACGGACTCCGCCGACGAGCTCACCGGCACGCGGACCCTGACGAGCGGGTCCAACAACGGGCTCGTGGACACCCCGTGGTCCGACGTGACGATCGGTCTCAAGGCGCCCGGTTTCGAGCGCGCCGGCACCAACCTCGACCGCGAGGTCACGGTCCCCGCGGGCGGATCGCTCGACCTGTCCGTGCTCGGCGTGCTGTCCAGCGACACGCTCCCGAAGTCGGTCGAGAGCTTCCACGAGTACGCCGAGCTGTCGCCGGCGGACGCGTTCCGCACCGGCGTCACGGCGTTCAACCGCCAGTGGGCCCAGGACATCCCGTACATCGACGTGCCCGACGACGCGATCGAGAAGGCCATCGTCTACCGCTGGTGGGGCGAGCGGTACAACAGCCTGGACGCGAACGAGCCCGGCTACGTGTACCAGTACCCGACGACGATCGAGGGCGTGAACCTCTACCAGAATTCGGTGGCGCTCACGCAGCCCATGCACCTCCAGGACACCAAGTGGATCCGCAACCCGTACCTGGGCTACGGGCAGATCCTCAACATCGGCGAGCTGTCGGGGTCCTCCGCGTTCCTCGACAGCCCCGGCCACACGAGCTGGAACAACCACTACTCGCAGTACCTCGGCACCGCAGGCCTCGAGGCGTTCAACGTGCACGGCGGCGGTCCGGCGGTCGCCGAGCGCTTCGCGACGTACTTCGAGGGCGACGGCACCGGGCAGCTCGAGCACTACGACGGCAACGACGACAAGCTCATCGCCTACGACACCAACTACATGCCCGGCAACGACTCGGACGCGATCAGCTTCGGATACCCCAAGGTGAACGCCGGGGCGCCGGGGGCGCGGACGATCGAGCGGCCCGAGTCCGCGTACGTCTGGGGAGCGTTCGACGCCGCCCGTCAGCTCTACGCGATGGCGGGGGCGGACGAGGCGAAGGTCGAGGAGATGGGGCAGACCGCCGACGAGATCCGCGACGCGATCCTCGGCCGGCTGTGGAGCGAGGAGATGCGCATGTTCCTCGCCGGCACGTCGCACGGCGCGACGTCGGGCGGGAACCAGAACCCGCTGAGCCAGGCCGAGCGCGACCTCATCCCGGCCAAGGAGTCGAACCTCTACGACGTCTACGCCGAGAACCTCATCCCGGTCGAGGACGCCGAGAAGTACGTCGACGGCTTCCGCTTCCTGCGCTACGGCGACAACTTCCCGATCTTTCCGTTCTACACGGCCAACCAGTACGACCGGGCGAAGTTCGGCATCGGCGGCTCGAACAACTTCTCCAACATCAACTTCACGGTCCAGTACCGCGGCGTGCGGTCCGCGCTGCGGCACTACGACCCCGACCACACGTACGTCACGCCCGAGTACGCGGCCAAGCTGCTCGACTGGATGGCGTGGAGCATCTACCCGAACGGCAACGCGCTGGTCCCGAACCAGGCCGAGTACTACTCGAACTGGAACGCGAGCACGCAGACGTTCAACCGCAACAACCCGAACCACGTGATGCTCGGCAACATGAACTACATCTACGTCGAGGACATGGGCGGCATCCAGCCGCGGTCCGACGACAAGATCGAGCTCTGGCCGATCGACCTCGGGTACGACCACTTCATGGTCAACAACCTGCGGTACCACGGCAAGGACGTCACGATCGTCTGGGACGAGGACGGCTCGCACTACGGGCTCGGCGAGGGCTACAGCCTGTTCGTCGACGGCGAGCGCAAGGCCGCGGCCGACGGGCTCGGCCGGTTCGTCTACGACCCGGCGGCGAACGAGGTCGTCGAGTCCGACGAGGGTCTCGCGGTCGAGGTCGTCGCGGACGAGGGCGCCGACGTGCCGACGGCCGTCGACACCCCGATCGAGGACGAGCGCGTCGTCTCCTACCTCAAGACGGCCGGCATCGACCTGACGGAGGACGCCGGCAACCTCGCGCGCGGGGCCGAGCTGTCGTCGTCGGCCACCCAGCAGGGCGCGCGCCCGACGCCGTGGCGCCAGTTCCACACGCCCGGCTGGAGCACGGGCTCCATGAACTACACCCCCGGGGCGATCGCCGAGACCGAGCGTCCCGTGTCGCTCGCCGCGGTCACCGACGGCACGACCGTCAACGAGCCGTACTGGGGCAACTACGGGACCGAGGGCAGCACCGGCTACGTCGAGCTCGACCTCGGCGAGCCCACGACGTTCGACAACGTCAAGGTCTGGTTCGTCAGCGACCGCCAGGCGGGCGGGTACCGCGAGCCGTTGCGGTACGCGATCCAGGTGCCCGACGGGTCGGGCGGCTGGACGTCGGTGCCGGACGCGTTCAAGGCCCCGAAGATCCCCGGCCCCAAGTTCAACGAGGCGCTCTTCGAGGCCGTGACGACCGACAAGGTCCGGGTCGCGTTCACCAACACGCCGTCGTACTGGACCGCGATCTCGGAGATCCAGGTCTTCGACTCCGGCCGCGACGTGCCCGAGGTCGTCAACGACGCCCCGACCGTCACGGTGAACGTCGACCGGTCCAAGGACGGCAACCTGTCCACGACGCTCGTCGGCACGGTGACCGACGACGGCATCCCCGACGACGGCACGCTCACGTCCGGGTGGACGACCGTCGCCGCACCCGACGGCGCGAGCGTCATCTTCGGCGACGCCGACGCCCTCACCACCACGGTCACGGGCACGGCCGCGGGGGAGTACACCTTCCGCCTGACCGCGTCCGACGGCGAGCTCACGACCGAGCGCGACGTCCAGGTCGAGCTCACCGAGAAGGCGACGTCGGCCGAGTTCGGCGCGCTCGCGACGATCACGACGAGCGGGTCGGCGTCGTGGGAGAACCCGCTCCGCGTCAACGAGTCCTCGACGCCCGCGAGCTCCAGCCCCGGCGCGGGCAACGGCTGGGGCACGTGGGGCCAGCCAGCGAACGGGACGAGCCCGCAGACCGCGGCCTGGATCCGGTACGCGTGGGAGTCCCCGGTGCTCGTCGCGTCGACCGACATCTACTGGTACGACGACAACGGCGGGACGCGCATGCCGCGCGCGGACACGTACACGGTCGAGTACTCGCAGAACGGCACCGACTGGACGCCCGTCACCCTGACCGGGGGCTCCACGTACGCGGGCGCGCTCCAGCGCAACGCCTACAACCACCTCGAGTTCGAGCCCGTCGAGGCCAGCTACCTGCGCGTCCGCATCACCGGCGTGCAGACCGGCGGCGCCGGCACCGGCATCCTGCGGTGGCGCGTCAACGGTGACACCGTCGACTCGGTCGCGAGCCCGGTGATCGTGCGCACCGTCACGGGCGAGGTGCCCGAGCTGCCGACGTCGCTCGACGTCGTCTACTCGAGCGGCCGCCGCGGCGCGGTCGACTTCAGCTGGCAGCCCATCACGCCCGCCATGGTGGCCGAGACCAACGTCGAGCCGTTCACGGTCTACGGCACCAACACGACCTACGGCCTCATCGCCGAGGCCCAGGTGTACGTGCGGCCGGAGAGCTCGCAGGGCGGCATCTCCATCCAGGGCGCCGAGCAGTTCGAGCAGAGCGTCGACGTCGGCGAGCAGCCGTGGCTGCCCAGCAAGGTCCTCGTGTCGTACAACGACGGGTCGCGCGACAACCAGGCGATCGGCGTCGAGTGGGACTACGACGAGTCCGTCGTCGAGACGCCGGGCGTGTACGTGATCCGGGGCGACCTCGTCCTCCCGGACTACGTGAGCACCGCCGGCACCACGACGACGACGCTCACCCTGACCGTGGGCGACGGCGTCCCGGCGGGTCCGGCGGTCACGGTCACCGCCCAGACCCGTTGCCTCGCCGGCAAGGTCTACTTCGCGGTCCGAGCGCAGAACGACGACGAGGTGCCGCTCACCGTCCGCCTCGACACGCCGTTCGGCACCAAGACCGTCAACGGCGTCGAGCCCGGCAAGAACGCCTACCAGTCGTTCGCGTCACGCTCCACGGCGGTCGAGGCCGGCGAGGTCACGGTCGTGGCCACCGACGCCGAGGGAAGGTCGACGACCGTCACCGAGCAGTACGACGCCGCCACCTGCGGCTGACCCGCAGCTCGCGTCGCACACCCGTCTCGCCCCGGGGCGGCCCCCCCCCCCCGGGGGGGGCCCCCCCGGGGCGGGGGGTGGGGGGGGGGTTTTAAAAAAAAAGAGCCCACCCCAC
>NZ_JBHXIC010000071.1:0-23205 GCF_042723955.1 Cellulosimicrobium cellulans
GGGGCGGGGGGGGGGGGGGGGGGGGGGGCGGGCGGCCCCCGCCCGCCCGCGGGGGGGTTTGGTAGACGCGGCACCACCACCCACCCCGCCCACCCAACCCAGCCACACGCCATCGAACCCAAGAACCACGGTTCTACCTCGCGCAACCAGAGTTCTATCTCGCGCGACCAGGGTTCTATCTCGGGAGGATGACCACGAGCCGGGCACGTCGGCAGCGAGGGGTATGTCCCCGTAGAATCGAGGACGGTGTGCCGGGAAGTCTGGTCGGCCACGGTCTCGCTTCCGCGGCCCGTGCGACACGACAGCGACCCCAGGAGCACGATGACCCACGCCACCCCGCCCTCTGGCACCCACCCCGCCTCACGGACCGACCGCCCCTCAGCGCGAGTCCGCCTGCGCCGATGGGTCAGCCGCGAGACCACGGGCGGCGCGCTGCTCATCGGCGCGGCGCTGCTCGCGCTGCTGTGGGCGAACTCTCCGTGGCGCGAGTCCTACCTCACGCTGTCCAGCACGGTCGTCGGACCGTCGGCCCCGCTGCACCTCGACCTCACGCTCGCAACGTGGGCGGCTGACGGCCTGCTCGCCATCTTCTTCTTCGTCGTCGGCGTCGAGCTCAAGCAGGAGTTCGTCGCCGGGAGCCTGCGCAACCCTCGGCAGGCCGGTGTGCCCATGCTCGCCGCGGTAGGCGGGATGCTCGTGCCCGCGGTGATCTTCGCGACGGTGCTCGTGGTCGCGGGCGACACGGGCGCGCTCCACGGGTGGGCGATCCCCACCGCGACCGACATCGCGTTCGCGCTCGCGGTGCTCGCCGTGTTCGGGCGGGGCCTGCCGATCGCGATCCGCACCTTCCTCCTGACGCTCGCCGTGGTGGACGACCTGCTCGCGATCGTCGTGATCGCGGTCTTCTACACCGACGGGCTGCAGTGGGGCTACCTGGGTCTCGCGCTCGTCGCGGTCGCGCTGTTCGGCGTGCTCGTGCGCACGCGCCGCCCGCGCTGGTGGTTCCTGCTCCCCGTCGCGGTCGTCGCCTGGGCGTTCATGCACGAGTCGGGCGTGCACGCGACCGTCGCCGGGGTGCTGCTGGGCTTCACGGTCCCCGCTCTCGCCGTGCACGGCGAGTCCACGTCGCGCACGCTGCAGCTCGAGCACGCGGTGCGACCGATCTCGCAGGGGATCGCCCTGCCGGTGTTCGCGTTCTTCGCGGCCGGCGTCTCGATCGTCGGCAGCGAGACGCCTGTGGGCGAGGTCCTCACCCAGCCCGTCGTCCTCGGCATCGTGCTCGGCCTCGTGCTGGGCAAGCTCGTCGGGGTCCTGGGCGTCACCGCGCTCGTCACGCGCTTCACGCGGCTGCGCCTCGCCCCCGGGATCGGCGTGCGCGACCTGCTGCCGGTGGGTTTTCTCGCGGGCATCGGCTTCACCGTGTCGCTCCTCGTCGCGGAGCTGTCGTTCCCCGACGCGGAGCACACCGACGGCGCGAAGATCGCCATCCTCGGGGCGTCCGCGCTGGCCGCCGTGCTCGGGGCCCTCGCCCTGCGCTGGGACGCGCGGCGTGCCCGTACGGACGACATGAACCGCGACGACCTGCCCGACGGCGTCCTGGACCTCATCGGCGACGAGAAGGACCGCGAGGAGCACTGACGGCCCGGCCGCGGCGAGGACCCACCTCGCCGCGGCCGGCGCGCGTCAGCAGCTCGACGCCGCCTCGAAGCGTCCCGGCGAGACCTCCCGAAGCGTGGTGACCGTGGCGTCGCCCTGTCCCAGATAGGCGAGGGAGCCGACCGCGTAGTACGGGTTGTAGGGATTCACGCCGTACGAGATCGCACGTCCAGCCGCCTTGTGCTGCGCGTTCGTCGCAGTCCCGCACCACGGCCCGCTCGGGGCCTGGACCGTGACGGTGGCCTGGGCCGTCGTCGCGTTGCCCGCGGCGTCCACCGCGCGCGCGGCCAGCACGTGCGTGCCCGCACCGAGCGCGGTCGTGTCCCAGTCGTCCGCGTACGGGGCGGTGCGCAGCGTCGCGAGCGGCTCGCCGTCGACGCTCAGCTCGACGCGGTCCACGCCGCGGTCGTCCGACGCCGCGACCTCGACCCGGACCGTCCCGGTCACGCTCGCGCCCGCGGCCGGCGACGTGATGGCGACCGTCGGGGCGACGACGTCCGGGTCGGGCCCCGTCCCGGGGTCGCGGTCGACCCGGCGGTTGTTCGCGAACAGGAAGTCGGTGAGGTAGGCCGGGTAGTCGACGCTGTTCGTCGACACGTACGACCCGCCGGGGCCGCCGCCCGCGGGCCACGCGTGGGCGAGACCGGTGTTCCGGATGAGCGAGACCCGCGGGCCGTCGGCGTCGGACCACAGCGAGCCGGAGCCCGCGGTGTTCGTCCCCGCGAGCCCGGCGAGCGAGAACGACGACGTGGTCCCGGCGCCGTAGAGGTCGGCCATGACCTGGGCGTTGAGCGTCCCGTACCCGGTCGCGACGGTCGTGTCGGAGCTGCCGAACACGACGGACGTCACCTGCGAGCCGAAGTCCGCCGCGTGCGTGCCAGCGAACGTCCGGCACGTCGAGCGCGCCTGCGCGAGCGACGTCGCGACGCTCCCGATCTGGCCCGACGTCGTCCCGACCGTCGGACCGGCCGCGATCCCGACGCCGGCGAACACGTCGGGCGCGAGGCAGCCCATGACCATCGCCTGGCCGCCGCCGGAGGACAGCCCGCTGACGTAGACCTGGTCCGGGTCGATGCCGAGCGAGGTGTCGGCGAGCAGGGTCGACACGAGGTCGAGCAGGTTGTCGTCGTGCCGCGCGGGGCTCGTGCGGCTGTGGTTGGTGTCGTAGTAGTCCCAGCACCCGAGCAGCACGCCGCCGTTCGGCGCGGCGGGGATCGCGACGACCATGCCGTGCTCGTCGGCGGTCGCGGCCCAGTTCCCGCCGTTCTTGAGCACCTGCGAGGTCTGGACGCAGCCGTGCAGCGAGATCATGAGCGCCCGACCGCCGGCGAGGGCCGGCTCGGTCGTCGGCCGGTAGAGCTCGACCGTCATGCCGCCCGCCGAGCGCTGGGACCAGGAGCCGGCCGCGGACGCGGGCGCCGTGACGAGCGGCGCGAGCACGACGGCGAGCGCCGTGCCGAGGGCGAGCGCTGCCAGCCGAGCGCGGCGCCTGAGGGAGTGCCTGACCATCTGAACCTCCACGTCGAGGTCGGGCCTCGTCGGCGCTGGGGCGCGCCGCGGCGCGCACCGTTGCGCGCCGGACCCGGGCGAACCGGACGCTACGTGTGACCTGAATCACCTGTCAACATCCGCTCGTGAACCCCGTGGCCGGATCGTGACCCGCGCGGGTTGACACCGCGTCGGTCGCGGATCCATGATTCCCGCAACCTGAATCGCCTCTCATGTTTGAGTGGCGCTCCCCCAGGACCACCCAACGAAGGGCGAAGTCATGCGGACGAAGAAGTCCCAGCGGCCGGCACTCGCCGTCGCCGCGCTCGCGGCCGCGAGCCTCGTGCTCGCCGCGTGCGCGCCGACCGACGCGACCGGCGGCGACAGCACCGGAGGCGAGAGCAGCGCGAGCGCCGACCCGGTCGACGTCGGCATCATCTACTCCAAGACCGGGCCGCTCGCGGCCTACGGCGAGGCCTACTACGAGGGCTTCCAGGCCGGCCTCGACTACGCGACCGACGGCACGGGCGAGGTCGACGGCCGTCCGGTCAACGTGACCTTCCACGACGACGGCGGCGACCCGGACAAGGCCGTCGGCCAGGCGAAGGACCTCATCGGCAAGGGCTACCAGATCCTCGGCGGCACGGTCGTGTCCGGCGTGGCGCTCAAGCTCGCGGAGCAGGCCGAGCAGAACAAGGTCCTCTACATCTCCGGCCCGGCCGCGGTCGACGCGCTCACGGGCATCAACGACTACACGTTCCGCTCGGGGCGCCAGTCGCTCCAGGACGTCGCGACGGCGGGAACGTTCGTCGACCCCGACGGCGCGAAGGTCGTCGTGTTCGCACAGGACAACGCGTTCGGCCAGGGCAACCTCGCTGCGGTCGAGGCGGTCCTCGGCGCGCAGGGCGCCGAGGTGACGAGCGTGCTCGTGCCCGAGGACGCGACGGAGTTCACGCCGTTCGCGCACCAGATCGTCGACGCCGCCCCCGACCTCGTGTTCGTCGCGTGGGCCGGGGCGACGTCGGGCGCGATGTGGCAGGGCCTGGACCAGCAGGGCGTGCTCGACTCGACGACCGTCGTCACCGGGCTCGGCGACGTCGCGACCTACGGCGCGTACGGCGGCGCGGCGAGCAAGGTCGACTTCCTCAACCACTACTTCCCCGGCGCGGCAGGCACCGAGGTCGAGGCCGCGATGCTCGCGTCGGTCGAGGAGGCCGGCAAGCAGGCGGACCTCTTCACGCCCGACGGCTTCGTCGCGGCGCAGATGATCGTCCACGCGATCGAGGAGGGCGGCGACGACGTCGAGGCCATGGTCGACGCGCTCGAGGGCTGGAGCTTCGACGGCCCCAAGGGCACGACGACGGTCCGCGCGTCCGACCACGCGCTGGTCCAGCCGATGTACCAGGTCAAGCTCGTGGCCGACGGCGACGCCTGGGTCCCCGAGCTCGTCGCCGAGGTCCCGGGCGAGGACGTCGCACCGGCCGAGGCGGGCTGACGTGGGCGAGCCGCACACCCTTCCCGCGCTCGAGGTCCGCGACCTCGGGCTCCAGATCGGTGGGGCGCGGATCCTCCAGGGCGTGAGCCTCGCCGTCGGGCAGGGCGAGATGCTCGGGGTGATCGGGCCCAACGGCGCGGGCAAGACGACGCTCTTCAACCTGGTCTCGGGGATCCACCGTCCGACGAGCGGGTCGGTGCTCCTCGAGGGCGCGGACGTGACGACCACGTCGGTGGCCGCGCGCGCCCGCGCCGGGCTGGGCCGCACGTTCCAGACGTCGAGCCTGTTCCCGCGCCTGAGCGTCCGGGAGAACGTGCGGCTCGCCGCGCAGGGGCGCCTCGGCGGCGCCCTGTCCGTGCTGCGCTTCCCGCGCCGTGGCGACGCCGCGACGCGGGAGGCGGACCGGCACCTCGAGACGGTGCGGCTCACGCGCCGCGCCGAGGTCGCCGCGGGCGACCTGTCCCACGGCGACAAGCGCAAGCTCGAGATCGCGGTGCTCCTCGCGACCGAGCCGCGCGTCGTGCTGCTCGACGAGCCCATGGCGGGCGTGTCGTCGGCCGACGTGCCCGGCCTCGTCGAGGTCATCCGCGACCTGCACGCGACCGGCTGCACGGTGCTCATGGTCGAGCACCACATGGACGTCGTCCTGGGGCTCGTCGACCGTGTCGCCGTCATGCACCACGGCGAGCTGCTCGCGTGCGACACCCCCGACGCCGTCATGGCGGACCCGACGGTGCAGAGCGCCTACCTGGGCGTCACGGCAGGAGAGGCAGCATGAACGGCAGCAGCAACGGCACCGCCCACCCCGCGGCGGAGGGCGACGCGCCCGTCCTCGAGGTGCGCGGGCTGTCTGCGCGCATCGCGGGCCAGCAGGTCGTCGAGGACGTGACGTTCTCGGTCCCGTCGACGGGCGTCACGGCAGTGCTGGGGCGCAACGGCGTCGGCAAGACGTCGACCCTCAAGGCCGTGCTCGGACTGATCGAGCGCCGCGGCGAGGTGCTGCTCGCGGGCGAGCGCGTGGACGGCGAGCGCACGGACAGGATCGTGCGCCGCGGCGTCGGGTACGTACCCGAGGACCGGGAGGTGTTCGCCGGACTCACGGTCGCGGAGAACCTGCGGCTCGCCGAGCGCGACGCGCACCCGCGGCGCGAGCTCGTCGCCGAGCTGTTCCCGGACCTCGTGCAGCGGGCCGCGCAGCGCGCCGGCACGCTCTCGGGCGGTCAGCAGCAGATGGTGTCGCTCGCGCGCGCCCTGCTCAACGCCAACCGCCTGCTCCTCGTCGACGAGCCGACCAAGGGCCTCGCGCCGCGGATCGTCGGCGAGGTCGCCGACGCGCTCGCGGAGGCGGCAAGGACCGTGCCGATCCTGCTCGTCGAGCAGAACCTCGAGGTCATCGAGCGGCTCGCCGAGCGCGTCGTCGTCATCGACGCGGGCCGCGTCGTGCACACCGGCCCGGCGCGCGAGCTCCTCGACGACCCCGACCGCGTCCAGCAGCTCCTCGGCGTGCACGCCGAGGTCGACCACCACGGAACCGAAGGGGCGGTGGCCCGGTGAGCACGATCGTCCTCCTCCTCGTCACGGGGCTCGGCCTCGGGGCGCTGTACTTCCTCGTCGCGTCCGGCCTGTCGCTCATCTACGGGCTCATGGGCGTCCTCAACTTCGCGCACGGCTCGTTCCTCACGCTCGGCGCGTTCGGCGGCTGGTTCGTCGCGCGCTCGCTCGGGGCGGACTCGTGGGGCGTGTTCGCGCTCTCGCTGGTCGCCGGCGCGGTCGTCGGGGCGGGCGCCGCGGCGCTCACCGAGCTGCTGCTCATCCGCCCGCTCTACGAGCGGCACATCGAGCAGGTGCTCGTCACGGTCGGGCTCTCGCTCGCGTCCGTCGCGCTGTTCGAGGGGATGTGGGGCTCCGACCCCGAGTTCATCTCCGGGCCCGCCTGGCTCAAGGGCACGACCGACCTCGCGGGCGCGCCGGTGCCCAACGACCGGTTCGTCGCGATCGCCGCGGCGGCGCTCGTGCTCGGCGCGATCGTGCTGTTCCTCAAGCGCACCCGGTACGGGCTCATCATCCGCGCGGGCGTCGAGAACCGCTCCATGGTCACGGCGCTCGGGATCGACGTGCGCAAGGCGTTCACGCTCGTGTTCGCGGTCGGCGGCGCCGCCGCGGGCCTCGGCGGGGTCCTCGCGTCGCAGTACTTCGGGTACGTCTCGCCGCACCTGGGCGGGTCGCTGCTCATCTTCGCGTTCATCGTCACCGTGATCGGCGGCCTCGGGTCGCTGACCGGCGCGGCGGTCGCGTCCGTCCTGGTCGCGGTGCTCCAGCAGTTCGCGAACTACTACCTCGGTTACGGCGACCTCATCGTCGTGCTGCTGCTCGCGCTCGTGCTCCTCGTCCGTCCCACCGGCCTCCTCGGGAGGGCAGCCGCATGACCACCCAGACCGCTCCCCCGGCCCCGGCCGCCTCTGCCGGCGACGCGACGCGCGCCGACCGCCCTGCCCGCCGGGCGCCGTCGGGCACCCTCGTCCGCACGCTCGCGGGCGTCGCCCTCGTCGCGCTGCTCGCGTGCCTCCCGCTGCTGGCGATCCACGTCCCGGGCGTCCTGCCCGGCCCCACCTACACGCCCGGCGCTCTCCAGATGATGGCGCTGTGCTGGCTCATCGGCGCGCTCGCGCTGAGCTACCACCTGCTGTTCGGCGTCGCGGGGCTGCTGAGCTTCGGGCACGCCCTGTACTTCGCGGCGGGCGTCTACGGGCTCGCGATCGTGCTCGACACGACCGAGATCCCGCTCCTGCCCGCCGCGGCGCTCGTGCTCGTGGGCGGCATCGTGCTCGCGCACGTCGTCGGCGCGATCTCGCTGCGCGTCACCGGCATCTCGTTCGCCATGGTGACGCTCGCGTTCGCGCAGGCGGGCAACGTGCTCGTGCGCCGCAACCCCGGCGGCGCGACGGGCGGCGAGGAGGGCCTCGCGCTCGCGACGGGGAACGTCCCCGACGCGTTCGTCGGCGTGCTCAACACGCGCAACCTCTACTGGCTCGCTCTCGCCGTGCTCGTCGGCGTCTACCTCGTCGTGCTGTGGGTCGAGCGCTCCCGCGCCGGGCACGTCGCGGCGGCCACGCGCGAGAACGAGATGCGCGTGCGCGTCATCGGCGGGCGCCCCTATCTCGTCAAGCTCCTCGTGTTCGTGCTCGCGGCGACGCTCGCGACGGTCGTCGGCATGGCCTATTTGCTGCTCCAGTCCGGGGCCGTGCCGCGCGCGACGTCCGCCGACTTCACGCTCACGCTCCTGGTCATGGTCGTGCTCGGCGGCGTGGGGTCACGGTGGGGCGCGATCGTCGGCGGCGTGCTCTACACGATCCTCGACCAGCGGCTCGGGACGCTCGCGAGCTCCGCGGCCGTGGCCGACCTCCCCGCCGTCCTGCGCGTGCCGCTCAGCGAGCCGCTGTTCCTGCTCGGCACGCTGTTCATCCTCGTCGTGATGTTCCTGCCCGGCGGCATCGCCGGGGCCGCGTCGCGCCTGGCCGCGCGCCGCCGCCCGCGGGAGGATCGGGAGGAAGCCCGCGAGCGCCTCGAGGAGGTGGCATGACGACGCAGCACCGGCCCGGCGCGCAGGACGGCCTGCACACCCTCGGACGCTGGACGCGCGACCGCGCGCTCGCGACGCCCGACCGCGTCGCCGTCGACGACCGCGGGGTGACCCTGCGCTACCGCGACCTGCACGAGCGCGCGAGCGCGCTGGCGACGGCGTTCGGCGACGCGGGCTACGGCGTCGGCGACCGCGTGGCCACGGTGACCGGCAACAGCGCCGACCAGGTCGTGCTGTTCTTCGCGTGCGCGCAGGCGGGACTGGTGCTCGCGCCGCTGTCGTGGCGCCTGTCGCCCGGCGAGCTCGCGGCCCAGCTCGAGCAGGCCGACCCGGCGCTCGTGCTCGTCGAGCAGGAGTTCTCCGCGCTGGCCGACGCCGCGCTCGACCGGCTCGTCCTCCCGCCGCGGCGCGCCGAGCTCGGCCGCAGCGGCGTCGAGGCGCGCGTCCCCGCGCCGTCTCGCCGACCGGTGCTGACCGATCGCGCGGACGACGCAGGCGGCGCCGGTCGGGCCGCGACGGTGCCGGCCCCCGAGCGTCGTCCCGTGCGCGACGACGACCCGCTGCTGCTGGTCTTCACGTCCGGCACGCAGGGCACGCCCAAGGGCGCGCTGCTCACGCACGCGAACTGCTTCTGGACCAACCTCTCGCTGTCGCGCACGGTCGAGCTCACGAGCCACGACGTCGTGCTGAGCGTGCTGCCGCAGTTCCACGCGGGCGGCTGGAACATCCAGCCGCTGCTCGCGTGGTGGACCGGTGCGACGGTCGTCCTGGAGCGCACGTTCGAGCCCGAGCGCGTGCTGCAGCTCGTCGCCGAGCGCCGCGTCACGACGACGATGGGCGTCCCCACGAACTACCTGCTGCTCGCCGAGCACCCCGGGTTCGCCGACGCCGACCTGTCGTCCCTGCGGCACGCGGTCGTGGGCGGCGCGCCCATGCCGGAGCCGCTGCTGCGCACGTGGCACCGGCGCGGCGTCGCGCTCTCGCAGGGTTACGGGCTCACCGAGGCGGGGCCCAACGTGCTGTGCCTGCCCGACGACCAGGCGCGCGAGCGCATCGGGTCGGCCGGGACGCCGTACCCGCACGTCGAGGTCGCGGTCGCCGACCCGGTGACCGGTCAGCACCTCGACGGGCCGGCGTCCGGCGAGCTCCTGGTCCGCGGCCCCGGGGTGTTCGCCGGGTACTTCCGCGACGACGCCGCGACGGCCGACGTGCTGCACGACGGCTGGCTCCGCACCGGGGACCTCGTCGAGCGCGACGCCGACGGGTACTACCGCGTGGTCGACCGGATCAAGGACGTCTTCATCGTCGGGGGCGAGAACGTCACGCCGTCCGAGGTGGAGACCGTGCTCCGGCGCCACCCCGGCGTGGCGGACGTCGCGGTCGTGGGCGTCCCCGACGACCGGTGGGGCGAGGTCGGCGCGGCGTTCGTCGTGCCGCGCGCGGGCTACCCCACCGATGCCGAGGACCTGGAGTCGTTCTGCCGCCGCGAGCTCGCCCACTTCAAGGTCCCGCGCCGCTTCGACCTGGTCCCGTCCCTGCCCCGCACGTCGTTGCACAAGGTGTCGCGCCGCTCGCTCGCCGAGCGCGTGACCGTCCCGGAGGACTCATGAGCACCCAGCCCCGCACCGCCCGCGGCAACCGCACTCGGGCCAAGATCCTCGCCGCGGCCGAGCAGGTGTTCGCCGAGGTCGGGTACCACGACGCGTCGATCGTGAAGATCACCGAGTCCGCGGGCGTCGGGCAGGGCACGTTCTACCTGTACTTCGAGTCGAAGATCGACGTGTTCGACGAGCTCGTCGACGACCTCAACCGCCGCGTGCGGCACGCGATGATCGAGGCGAGCTCGCAGGCGGACACCCGCCTCGCCGCCGAGCGCGCGGGCTTCGAGGCGTTCTTCCGCTTCACCGCCGAGCACCCGGCGCTCTACCGGATCGTGCGGCAGGCCGAGTTCGTCTCCCCCGGCGCTCTGCGCCGGCACTACTCGCGCATCGTCGAGGGCTACATGACGGGCCTCGACAAGGCGCGCGCGAACGGCGAGGTCGGCCACGACGTCGACCCCGAGGTCGCCGCGTGGGCGCTCATGGGCATCGGCGAGATCGTCGGGATGCGCTGGGTCCTGTGGGGCGGGCGCTGGGACGAGAGCGCCGAGCCGCCGTCGTACGACACCGCGGCCGCCGAGGTCCCGCCGCACGTCTTCGAGCAGACCATGCAGTTCATCGAGCGCGCGCTCGCCGCGCCGCGGCCCGCTCCATCGACCGGGACCGGACCCGCGACCACGACCGACCCCGAAGGAGACGCGCGATGACCGTCACCGCCACCGTCCCTGCTGGCGCTGCCGAAGGACCCGGCGCCCCCACGCTCGCCGGGCGCAGCGCGCTCGTCACGGGCGGCGCGAGCGGCATCGGCGCGGCGTGCGCGCGCGAGCTCGCCGCGCGCGGCGCGCACGTGACCGTCGCGGACGTCGACCCCGACGGCGCGAAGCGGCTCGCGGACGAGCTCGGCGGCGAGGCGTGGGTCGTCGACCTCGCCGACACGCGCGCGCTCGACGACCTCACGCTCGACGTCGACGTGCTCGTCAACAACGCGGGCGTGCAGCGCGTGAGCCCCATCGAGGACTTCCGGCCCGACGACTTCCGCCTGCTCCACGCGATCATGCTCGAGGCGCCGTTCCTGCTGGTCCGCGCTGCGCTCCCGGGGATGTACGCGCGCGGGTTCGGGCGCGTCGTCAACGTCTCGTCCGTGCACGGCCTCGTCGCGTCGCCGTTCAAGTCGGCGTACGTGTCCGCGAAGCACGGCCTGGAGGGCCTGTCCAAGGTGACGGCGCTCGAGGGCGGCCCCCACGGCGTGACGAGCGTGTGCGTCAACCCCGGGTACGTGCGCACGCCGCTGGTCGAGAAGCAGATCGCGGACCAGGCGCGCGTGCACGGCATCCCCGAGTCCGAGGTGCTCGCGACCGTGCTCCTCGCCGAGTCCGCGGTCAAGCGGCTCGTCGAGCCGGAGGAGGTCGCGTCGCTCGTCGGCTGGCTCACCGGCCCGGACGCGTCGATGGTCTCGGGGGCGTCCTGGACGATCGACGGCGGCTGGAGCGCGCGGTGAGCGCGCGCACGACGGCGGCCGCGCGCGACGTCACCGCCGCGACCCACACCTACGCGACGCTCGACGTCCCCGTCGCGGGCGGACGGCTACGGGTCGGCGTGTGGGACCCCGTCACCGCGGACGACCCGGTCCCCACCGTCCTCGCCGTGCACGGCATCACCGCGTCGCACCGCGCGTGGCCGGCGGTCGTCGCGGCCCTCCCCGGCGTGCGCGTCGTCGCGCCCGACCTGCGCGGTCGCGGGCGCAGCAACACGCTGCCCGGCCCGTACGGCATGGGCGCGCACGCCGACGACCTCGCCACCGTGCTCGACGCGCTGGGGATCGAGAGCGTCGTCGCACTCGGGCACTCGATGGGCGCGTTCGTGTCCGTCGTGCTGGCGCACCGCTACCCCGGCCGCGTCTCGCGGCTCGTGCTCGTCGACGGCGGCATCCCGCTCCCGCCGCCGACCGGGCTCGCGCCCGACGCGACGCACGACGAGGTCCTGCGCGCCCTGCTCGGTCCCGCCGTCGAGCGGCTCGAGCGCACGTTCGCCGACCGCGAGGAGTACCGCGGCTTCTGGCGCGCGCACCCCGCGTTCGCGAGCGCGTGGGAGGAGCCGTGGGGCGACGTCGTCGCGGGCTACGTCGACTACGACCTCGTCGGCGAGGCGCCCACCCTGCGCCCGGCGTCGTCGGGCGCGGCGGTCTCGGCCGACTCGCTCGAGCTCTACGAGGGCGGCCCGCTCGCGGACGCGCTCACCGGCGACCGCACGCTCGACGTCCCGGTCGTGCTCCTGCGCGCACCGCGCGGCCTGCTCGACGAGCCCGAGGCCCTCTACTCCCCCGAGCACCTCGCCGCGTGGCGCACACGGCTGCCGGGGCTGCGCACCCGCGACGTAGCGGGTATCAATCACTACACGATCATCATGAGCCCACCCGGCGTCGAGGCCGTCGCGGGCGAGACCCTGCGGGCCCTGGCCGCCGTCACGAGCGACGGAGCAGGACCGGCGAGTGACGAGGAGGTCACGGCATGAGCCCCACGATCACGTCCCCACGAGGGACCGGGCTGGACAAGGTGGTGGCGTCGGCGGCCGACGCCGTCGCGGACGTGCCCGACGGCGCGTCGCTCGCCGTCGGCGGGTTCGGCCTGTGCGGCAACCCCATCGCGCTCATCGAGGCGCTGCTCGCCCAGGGCACGCGCGACCTGTGGGTCGTGAGCAACAACTGCGGCGTCGACGACTGGGGTCTCGGCGTGCTGCTCGGCGCGGGCCGCATCCGCAAGATGACGAGCTCGTACGTCGGGGAGAACAAGGAGTTCGAGCGGCAGTTCCTCTCGGGCGAGCTCGAGCTGGAGCTCACGCCGCAGGGCACGCTCGCCGAGAAGCTGCGCGCGGGCGGAGCCGGCATCGCCGGGTTCTGGACGCGCACGGGGGTCGGGACGCAGGTCGCCGAGGGCGGCCTCCCCCAGCGGTACGACGGCGCGGGCGGGGTCACGCAGGCGAGCGCGCCCAAGGAGGTGCGCACGTTCGGCGTCGGGCCGCGCGGTCGCGACGGGTCGTACGCCGACGAGGCCGAGTTCGTGCTGGAGGACGCGATCGCCACCGACTTCGCGCTCGTGCACGCCCTGCGCGGCGACCGGCACGGCAACCTCGTGTTCCACCGGTCCGCTCGCAACTTCTCGCCGCTGGCCGCGATGGCGGGCCGCGTGTGCGTCGCGCAGGTCGAGGAGCTCGTCGAGCCCGGCGAGATCGACCCCGACGAGGTGCACCTGCCCGGCGTGTTCGTGCACCGCGTCGTCGAGGTCGGCCCCGACGCGCCCAAGCGCATCGAGCGCCGCACGGTGCGCCCGGCCACCGCGACCAACCAGCCCGCGCCCGCGCCGTCGGGCACCGCGACCAGCACGAAGGAGGGCTGAGACATGCCGCTCACCCGCGACGAGATGGCCGCGCGCGCCGCGCGCGAGCTCCAGGACGGCTGGTACGTCAACCTCGGCATCGGCCTGCCGACGCTCGTGCCCAACTACGTGCCCGCAGACAAGCACCTCGTGCTCCAGTCCGAGAACGGGATCCTCGGCGTCGGGCCGTACCCGACCGAGGACGCCGTCGACCCCGACCTCATCAACGCCGGCAAGGAGACGGTCACCGTCCTGCCGGGCGCCGCGTTCTTCGACTCGGCGCTGAGCTTCGGCATGATCCGCGGCGGCAAGATCGACGCCGCGATCCTGGGCGGCATGCAGGTCTCCGAGACCGGCGACCTCGCCAACTGGATGATCCCCGGCAAGATGGTCAAGGGCCCCGGCGGCGCGATGGACCTCGTGCACGGGGCGGGCCGCGTGATCGTGCTCATGGAGCACGTGGCGCGCGACGGGTCGCCCAAGATCCTGCGCTCGTGCTCGCTGCCCCTCACCGGGCGCGGGGTCGTGCACCGCGTCATCACCGACCTCGCCGTGATCGACGTGACGCCCGACGGGCTCGTGCTGCGCGAGACCGCGCCCGGCGTGAGCGTCGACGACGTGCGCGCCGCGACCGAGCCCGACCTCGTCGTCGCGCTCGACGACGCGCCGCTCGACGTGGCCGACGCCGGTCCGGGACCGTCCACGCAGGCCGCGGGGACGCCGTCGTGACGCGCGACGTGCGCCGCCGCGACGTCCCGACCCCGCGCGGGCGCGAGCACGTGCGCGAGGCCGCCCCGGACGGCGAGGCGCGCGCGACGGTCCTGCTCGTGCACGGCAACTGCTCGTCGTCGGCGTTCTTCGACCCGCTGCTGCGCGCGCTGCCCGCCGACGTGCGCGGCGTCGCCGTCGACCTGCGCGGGTACGGCGACGCCGAGGTCCGCCCCGTCGACGCGACGCGCGGCGTGCGGGACTACGCGGACGACGTCGCGGCGGTCGTCGACGCGCTCGACCTCGCGCACCCGCTCGTCGCCGTCGCGCACTCCGCCGGGGCGGGGGTCGTGCTCCAGCTCGCGACCGACCGGCCCGACCTGTTCGACGCGGTCCTCCTCGAGGCGCCCATGTCCCCGTACGGGTTCGGCGGCACGCGCGACGTCGACGGCACGCCGCTCTCCCCCGACTTCGCGGGCTCGGGCGGCGGGACGGCGAACCCCGCGTTCGTCGCGGCGCTCGCCGCCGGCGACCGCAGCGAGGACGCCGGGTCGCCCCGCGACGTGCTGCGCCGGTTCTACGTCGCCGACCCGGCCGCGCTCGGCGAGCCGCGCGGCGCGCTCGAGGAGCTCCTGCTCGACTCCGTGCTCTCGACGCGCACCGGCGACGGCAACTACCCGGGCGACCAGACGCCGTCGGGCACGTGGCCCGGCGTGGCGCCCGGGACGCGCGGCATGAACAACGCGATCAGCGCGAAGTACTGCGACCTCTCGGGCTTCGCGGCGTCCGGCGCGACGGCACCCGTGCTGTGGGTGCGCGGCGACGCCGACGCGATCGTCTCGGACGCCTCGCTGTTCGACCTCGCACAGCTCGGAGCGCTCGGTGCGGTGCCCGGCTGGCCGGGCGCCGAGACCCACCCGCCGCAGCCGATGGTCGCCCAGACGCGGGCCGTCCTCGACGCCTACGCGGCCGCGGGCGGGCGGTACCGTGAAGAGGTGCGGCCCGGCGTCGGGCACAGCCCCCACCTCGAGGAGCCGGACGTGTTCCTCGGGCTCCTGCTCGGGCTGGTCGGCGGTGCCGTCGCCGTCGTCGACACCGCCGCCGCACGAGCGGACGCCACACCCCCGGCGCCCGCGCAGACACCGCCGTCCGCACCCCTGGAGGTCCAGCCGTGAGCACCACCACCCCCCACTCCCCTGCCGACGTCGTGGTCGTCGCCGCCGGCCGCACCCCGCAGGGGCGGCTCAAGGGATCGCTCGCCGCGCTGACCGCGGTCGAGCTCGGCGCCGTCGCCGCGCGCGCCGCGATCGAGCGCTCGGGGCTCGGCGCGGACGCCGTCGACGCCGTGGTGTTCGGCCAGGTGCTCCAGGCCGGGGCGGGGCAGAACCCCGCGCGCCAGACGGCCGCCGGTGCCGGCATCGGCTGGGACGTGCCCGCCGTGACGGTGAACAAGGTGTGCCTGTCCGGCCTGACGGCCGTCATCGACGGCACGCGGATGATCCGCTCCGGCGAGGCCGAGGTCGTGCTCGTCGGCGGCCAGGAGTCCATGACCAACGCGCCGCACCTGCTCCCCGGGTCGCGCGCCGGGTTCGCGTTCGGGGACGCGACGCTCGTCGACGCCGTCGCGCGCGACGGGCTCACCGACGCGTTCGACCGCGCCTCCATGGGCGTGGCGACCGAGCGCACCAACACCGGCGACGTGTTCGTCTCGCGCGAGGAGCAGGACGCCGTCGCGGCGGCCTCGCACCAGCGCGCCGCGGCCGCGGCGAAGGACGGCCTGTTCGACGCCGAGCTCGCGCCCGTGAGCGTCCCGCAGCGCCGGGGCGAGCCGGTCGAGGTGCGCGACGACGAGGGCGTGCGCCCCGACACGACCGCCGAGGGTCTCGCGCGCCTGCGCCCCGCGTTCGACCCCGAGGGCACCATCACCGCGGGCAACGCGTCGCAGATCTCCGACGGCGCGGCCGCGCTCGTGCTCACGACCCGCGCCCGGGCCGAGTCCGCGGGCGCGCCCGTGCTCGCGACCGTGCGGGCGTGGGGGCAGGTCGCCGGCCCGGACACGTCCCTGCACTCCCAGCCGGCGCGCGCGATCCAGCAGGCCCTCGACCGGGCCGGGTGGACGGTCGAGGATCTCGACCTCGTCGAGATCAACGAGGCGTTCGCGACCGTCGTCGCGGTGTCCACGCGCGTGCTCGGCGTCTCGCCGGACGTCGTCAACGTGCACGGCGGCGGCATCTCGCTCGGCCACCCCATCGGCGCGTCCGGTGCCCGGCTCGCGGTCCACGCGGCGCACGAGCTCGCGCGCCGCGGCGGCGGGCGCGTCGCCGTCGGGCTGTGCGGCGGCGGGGGCCAGGGCGAGGCGCTGCTCCTGGAGGCGTGACCGCACTCGGCGAGGGCGCGACCGGTTCGAGGGGACGGTTCGGGGTGCCTCGCCTACGCTCGCGATGTGCAGCCCACCGTGACGGAGACCCGCGCCCCTGAGCCCGTCGACGAGCAGCGGCCCCGGCACGGTGTCTGGGGACGGTGGCTGCGGCGGTTCTCGGCGACCGGGCTGGTGCTCGCGCTGCTGTGGTTCGGCCTGTCGTTCACGCCGTCGCTCATCCCGCGCGCCTGGTACTACCAGGCGGTGATCTCCGGGGTGAGCGCGGTCGGCGGCTACGGCGTCGGGGCGTTCGTCGAGTGGTTCGCGCTCAAGGTCGGGCTCCGGATCCGCTGGACGGCCCGTGCGAGCCGGGTCGCGTGGTGGGTGCTCGCCGGAGCGACGGCCGTGCTCGTGCCGCTCGCGCTGATCCTCGGGGCACGCCGCCAGATCGAGCTGCGGCACCTGTTCGGCATGTCCGAGGACGTGCCCGGGCGCGAGGTCGTCACGCTGCTCGTGGCCCTCGCCGTCGCGCTCCTCGTGCTCCAGGTGGGCCGCGGTCTGCGGCGCCTCGCGCGCTGGCTCAGCCTCGTCGTCGACAACGTCGTGCCCGCGCCCGTGGCCCGGTTCGTCAGCGGCGTCGTCGTCGCCGTGGTCGTCGTCCTGGTGTTCAACGGCGTCATCTGGTCGGGTGCGCTCAACGCGCTGAACTCGATCTACGCGACCGCCAACGCCGACGTCGACCCGCGCCTGACGCCCCCGGCCCAGCCCGAGCGGTCCGGGTCGGACGCGTCCCCCCAGACGTGGGACTCGCTCGGCGCGGAGGGTCGCAAGTTCGTCGTGTCCGGCCCGACCGTCGACGAGCTGCGCGCGTTCGCCCAGGCGGGCGACGTCGTCGACCCCGCGGACGTGCGCGAGCCGATCCACGCGTACGCGGGACTCGATCCCGACGGCGACCTCGACGCCACGGCGGCGCGCGTCGTCGACGAGCTCGACCGCACCGACGCCTGGGACCGTTCCGTGCTCGTCGTCGCGACCACCACCGGGACGGGCTGGGTGGACCCTGGCATGGTCGAGGCGCTCGAGCTCATGCACGGTGGCGACACGGCGATCGCGAGCATGCAGTACTCGTACCTGCCGAGCTGGATCAGCTTCGTCGGCGACCGCTCGACACCGCCCGCCGCGGGCAAGGCCCTGTTCGAGGCGGTGTACGCGCGCTGGTCGGAGCTCCCCGAGGACGCCCGCCCGCGCCTGCTCGCGTTCGGCATCTCGCTCGGGTCGTTCGGCATGCAGGGCGCGTTCAGCGGCGTCCAGGACGTCGAGGCCCGCTCCGACGGCGCGATGTTCACCGGGACGCCCGGGTTCACGCCGATGTGGCGCGAGCTCACCGACGCGCGCGATCCCGGGTCGCTCGAGTACGCACCCGTGCTCGACGACGGCCGGCAGGTCCGCTGGGGCGACCCCGTCGAGACCGGGGTCGCGGACCTCTGGGGCCCAGGCCCCCGGTGGGACGAGCCGCGCGTCGTCTACCTCCAGCACGCGTCCGACGGCGTCACCTGGTGGGGACCGGAGACGCTGTGGTCGGAGCCCGACTGGCTGCGCGAGCCGCGCGGGCCCGACGTGCTGGGCGACGTGCGGTGGTACCCGTTCGTCACGTTCTGGCAGCTCACGGGCGACCTGTTCGTCGCGGCCGCCTCGGACATCCCGCCCGGCCACGGCCACGTCTACCACCTCGAGTACGCCGACGGCTTCGCCGCGCTGCACGCCCCTGACGGCTGGTCGGACGCCGACACAACACGCCTCAAGGACGCGATGGACGCGCCGACCGAGGGCGGCTCGATCGGCTGACGCCCGCCGCCGTGAGTGCTGGGGATCTGTCGCCGAGATGCCTCGGAGACGACAGATACCCAGCACTCAGCGGGGGGCGTGGGCCTCGAGGAACGAGTAGACCTCCGTCGTGTCGACGCCGGGGAACGCGCCGGTCGGCATCGCGGCGAGCATCGACGCGTGCGGTCGGGCGCTCGGCCACGACTGGCCGGCCCAGCGGTCGGAGAGCGCGTCCGGCGGGCGGCGGCAGCACGCGCCGTCGGGGCAGCGGGAGACCAGACGCTCGGTCGTGTCGCGGCCCAGGAACCACTTCACGTGCGCGAACGGCACGCCCACGCTCACCGAGAACTCGCCGTCCGCCGACGCCTGCACGCGCGACGTGCACCAGTAGGTGCCGCTCGGGGTGTCCGTGTACTGGCTGAACGGGCTGAGCCGGTCCTCGACCGCGAACACCGTGCGCGCGGTCCAGCTCCGGCACACGTACTGCCCCTCGACGGCGCCCAGCGGGTCGGCCGGGAAGCGCACACCGTCGTTCTCGTACGCCTTGTGGATGACACCCGACTCGTGGACCTTCATGAAGTGCACCGGGATGCCGAGGTGCTTCGTCGCGAGGTTCGTGAACCGGTGCGCGGCCGTCTCGTACGACACGGCGAACGCGTCGCGCAGGTCCTCGATCGAGATCTCGCGCGCGTCCTTCGCGGCCCGCAGCGCCTTGACCGCGTGGCGCTCGGGCAGCAGGAGCGCCGCCGCGAGGTAGTTGGCCTCGACCCGCTGGCGCAGGAACTCGCGGTAGTCGCGCGGCTCCGCGTGGCCGAGCACGTGCGGCGCGAGCGCCTGGAGCAGCGCCGACGTCGCGTTGGACCGCCCACGCATCCCGTTGCTCGGCAGGTAGACGCGGCGGTGCCGCAGGTCGAGCACCGAGCGGGTCGAGTGCGGCAGGTCGCCCACGTAGTGCAGCGTGAAGCCGAGGTGCGCCGCGAGGTCCGCCGCGACGCGCTGGGGCAGCGGGCCGCCCGCGTGCCCGACGCCGTCGAGCAGCCCGGCCGCCGCGTCCTCGAGCTCGGGGAAGTAGTTGTCCTGCGCGCGCATCGTCGCGCGCAGCTCGGCGTTGGCGCGGCGCGCCTCCTCGGGCGTCGCCGCACGCTCGGTGTGCAGGCGCTGGAGCTCGCGCTCCAGCGCCACGATCGTCTCGAGCGCGTCGGTGGGAAGCGACTTGCCGACCCGCACCGGGCGCAGCCCGAGCGCGTCGAAGAGCGGACCGCGCTGCGCCCGCTCCAGCTCGATCTCGAGCGCGTCCCGGCGGGACGGCGCCTCGGGCGACAGCAGGTCGTCGAGGCTCGCGCCCAGCGCCCGCGCGACGGCCTGGAGCTGGGCGAACTTGGGCTCGCGCTTGCCGTTCTCCAGGAGCGACACCTGGGACGGCGCGCGACCGATCGCGGCGCCGAGCTCGTCGAGCGTGAGGCCCCGTGCGGTGCGGAGGTGCCGGATCCGGCGTCCGATCGTCAGGGCGTCGGGCTCGCTCTCGAGCGGGATTTCCGCATGTTCCGCGATTCCGGCCGGTCGCGTCGTCGGGATAGCCATGACTGAGAGTGACACGCGCCACTCCTTCCGCACAAGAGAAGAAGTGCGATTCTTTCGCTCGATCTGGCTTGAGACGGGGTCGTCGGCGGGAGGAAGGTCGAAGCACGGACCTCGCCGAGGTCCACCGACCGGCCCGTCCGGCCCGCCAGCGCGGACCGGCGCACCACCAGGAGGCACCGTGAACAGGCCCACCATCGTCAGCCGCCGCTCCCCGTCCGAGTACGCGGGCGGCGCCCGTCCGCTCGGCGCCGTCGCGACGACGGCGGACGTCGCGGGCCGCACCCCGGATCGCGCCGGAAGCGACGGTCCGCGCCCCGGCGACCAGACCCAGACGGCGGCCGAGATCGCCGAGCAGTGGGCGACCGACCCGCGCTGGGCCGGCCTCCAGCGCGACTACACCGCGGAGGACGTCGTCGCGCTGCGCGGCTCGGTGCGCGAGGAGCACACGCTCGCGCGCCGCGGCGCCGAGAAGCTCTGGGAGCAGATCCACACCGAGGAGTGGGTCGCCGCGCTCGGCGCGTTCACCGGCAACCAGGCCGTCCAGCAGGTGCGCGCGGGCCTCAAGGCCATCTACCTGTCCGGGTGGCAGGTCGCGGCCGACGCCAACCTGTCCGGCCAGACCTACCCCGACCAGTCGCTCTACCCGGCCAACTCCGTGCCCGCCGTCGTGCGCCGCATCAACAACGCGCTCCTGCGCGCGGACCAGATCGAGACGGCGGAGCGCTCGGGGGGCGACGAGCCGCGCCGCGACTGGCTCGCCCCGATCGTCGCCGACGCGGAGGCCGGGTTCGGCGGCCCGCTCAACGCGTACGAGCTCATGCACTCGATGATCGCCGCCGGCGCCGCGGGCGTGCACTGGGAGGACCAGCTCGCGTCGGAGAAGAAGTGCGGCCACCTCGGCGGCAAGGTGCTCGTGCCCACGAGCCAGCACATCCGCACGCTCAACGCGGCGCGCCTCGCCGCCGACGTCGCGGGCGTGCCGTCGGTGATCATCGCTCGCACGGACTCGCTCGCCGCGGACCTGCTGACGTCCGACGTCGACGAGCGCGACCAGCCGTTCCTCACGGGCGAGCGCACCTCGGAAGGCTTCTACCGCGTGCGCCCGGGCCTTGACGCGGTCGTCGCGCGCGGCCTCGCGTACGCGCCGTACTCCGACCTCATCTGGGTCGAGACGGGCGAGCCCGACCTCGAGCTCGCGCGCACGTTCGCCGAGACGATCCACGCGCAGTACCCGGACAAGAAGCTCGCGTACAACTGCTCGCCGTCGTTCAACTGGAAGAAGCACCTCGACGACGCCCAGATCGCGAGCTTCCAGAAGGAGCTCGCCGCCATGGGCTACGCGTTCCAGTTCATCACGCTGGCCGGCTTCCACGCCGTCTCGCACTCCATGTTCGAGCTCGCGCGCGGCTACGGCGAGCGCGCGATGTCCGCCTACGTCGAGCTCCAGGAGGCCGAGTTCGCCTCCGAGGCCGACGGCTACACCGCCACCCGCCACCAGCGGGAGGTCGGCACCGGCTACTTCGACCGGGTCGCCACGGCTCTCAACCCCGACGCCGCCACCCTCGCGCTCGCCGGGTCCACCGAGACCGCCCAGTTCCACTAAGCCCTCCCCCTCCCGCGAGGTAGTACCGCAGTCCCGCGAGGTAGTACCAGGGTCAGCACCCCGGTACTACCTCGCGAGACCAGGGTTCTTGCTCGGCGGACCGCGGTCCTCCCTCGCGACATCGACCTTCGGAGCACGCCATGAGCACCCTCACCACGACCACCTCTCCCCCGACCTCCGGTCCGTCCGGGACCGTGCCCGACGGCGGCCCGCGCCCCGAGCGGCCGGCCCGGCCCACGCCGTCGGGCGCCCTGCGCGTCACCGGCACGCTGGGCGAGCGTTACCGCGAGATCCTCACGCCCGAGGCGCTCGACTTCCTCACCCTCCTGCACGACCGGTTCGTGGCCCGCCGTCACGAGCTGCTCATGGACCGCCAGCAGCGCCGGCAGGACGTCGCGGACGGCATCGACCCCGACTTCCGCGCCGCGACGCGGCCCGTGCGCGACGACCCGTCGTGGCGCGTCGCCGGCTCGGCCGGCGCACCCGGCCTCGAGGACCGCCGCGTCGAGATCACCGGGCCGACCGACCCGAAGATGACGATCAACGCCCTCAACTCCGGGGCCAAGGTGTGGCTCGCGGACGCCGAGGACGCCTCCAGCCCCACGTGGCGCAACGTGATCGAGGGCCAGCTCGCGCTGCACGACGCGATCCGCGGGACGCTGCAGCACACGACCGGCTCGGGCGAGCACCGCAAGGAGTACCGCCTGCGCTCGACGACGCTCACCGACCTGCCGACGATCGTGTTCCGTCCGCGCGGGTGGCACCTCATCGAGAAGCACATGCGGTACGTCGACCGGGCGGGGGTCAGCGTGTCGGCGTCGGCGTCGCTCGTCGACTTCGGGCTGTACCTGTTCCACAACGCGCGCGAGCTCGTCGCTCGCGGCCGCGGACCGTACCTCTACCTGCCCAAGCTCGAGGGCTACCGCGAGGCGCGGCTGTGGAACGACGTGTTCGTGCTCGCCCAGGAGTACCTGGGGCTGCCGCAGGGCACGATCCGCGCGACCGTGCTCATCGAGACCCTGCCCGCGGCGTTCGAGATGGAGGAGATCCTCCACGAGCTGCGCGACCACTGCGCCGGGCTCAACGCCGGGCGGTGGGACTACCTGTTCTCCGTGATCAAGGCGTTCCGCACGCGCGGCGACTCGTACGTGCTGCCCGACCGCGCGCAGGTCACCATGACCGCCCCGTTCATGCGCGCGTACACCGAGCTGCTCGTCGCGACGTGCCACAAGCGCGGCGCGCACGCGATCGGCGGGATGAGCGCTTTCATCCCCGACCGGCGCCGGCCGGACGTCACCGAGCGCGCCTTCGAGCAGGTGCGGGCCGACAAGCGTCGCGAGGCGACGGACGGGTTCGACGGCACGTGGGTCGCGCACCCCGACCTCATCGAGGTCGCGCGCACCGAGTTCGACGCGGTGCTGGGGGACGCGCCGAACCAGGTCTCCCGGCAGCGCGACGACGTCCGCGTGGGCCAGCACGAGCTGCTCGACATCGGGTCGGCCCGTCGGGCCGGGGCGACCGTCACGGCGGCGGGGCTGCGCTCGAACGTGTCCGTCGGGGTGCGGTACCTCGAGTCGTGGCTGCGCGGCGTCGGTGCGGCCGCGATCGACCACCTCATGGAGGACGCCGCGACCGCCGAGATCTCGCGGTCGCAGGTCTGGCAGTGGATCGCGTCCGGCACGCGCACGGAGAACGGCGTGCCGATCACGCGCGATCGCGTCGAGGCGCTGCTCGCCGAGATCGTCGACGACCTGCCGCGCCTCCCGGGCAACCGGATCGACGACGCCGCACACGTGTTCCGCGCCGTCGCGCTCGCCGAGGACTTCCCCACGTTCCTCACCATCGGCGCGTACTCGCAGTTCCTGGTGGGCTCGGACTCCGACCAGCCGTAGCGGTACCTCGCCGAGGGCGAGAGAGGGGGGGGTGGGGGTGAGCGAGAAGA
>NZ_JBHXIC010000072.1:0-5416 GCF_042723955.1 Cellulosimicrobium cellulans
GCCGCCCGCCCGCAGACCCGCCCGCGGCGCGCCCGCGACCGCGCCACACCCCGCCCCCCCCCCGCTCGCGGTGCGTCGGGCCTCAGCCCTCCTTGACCTGGTCGCGGACGTCGGCCGCGGCCTCCTTGCCGTGCTGCCCCACGGACTGCGCCGCGTCCTTCGCGGCGTCGCGGACGGCCTCCGCGCCCTCCTTCGCGGGCTCCTTGAGGTCCTGCACGACCTCCTGCGCCGTGGACTTCACGTCCTCGACGAGCGGGGCCGCCTTCTCCTTGACCCCGACGGCGGCGCGCTGCTCGGCGCGGGTCGAGGGGAGGAGCGAGGCGACGACGAGGCCGACGCCGAACGCGACGAGGCCCACCGCGAGCGGGTTGCCCTGCGTCTGCTCGCGCACGGCGCGCGGCGCGGAGCCGACGGTCTCGGCGACCGAGGACGCGGTGCTGCGCGCCGAGTCGGCCACCGAGGAGGCCGCCTCGCGGCCGCGCTCGGCGACGCCGTGCGACGTGTCGTGGGCCGAGCCGACCGTGTCGTGGGCGCTCCCCATGACACGGTCCTTGACGCTCGTCACGCCGGACCGCACGCGGTCCACCTGGCGTCGCGCGACGTTGCCGGGCTTGACCTTCTCCCCGAGCGCGTCGACGTCCCGGCTCAGCTCGGTCCGCGTGCGCTCGATGTCGGCGCGGATCTCCTCGGGATCGGTGCTGCTCATGAGTTCTTCTCCTCGTGTCCTCGGACGGCGTTCGGGATCCTCTTGAGGGTGTCCGTCGTCTCGGGCATGCCCTCGACCGTGCGCAGCTCCTTGCGTCCGCGCGCCGCGAGCACCGCGGCGACGATCGCCCACAGCACCGCGACGACGACGGCCGACCAGCCGCGCCCCATGACGGCGCCGAGCGCCCACCACAGCGCGACCGAGAGGAACAGCAGGACCATGTGGCCCGCCACCCCGGCGCCGGCGAGCATCCCGGCGCCCTTCCCGGCGCGCTGCGCCGACTGCTTGGCCTCGGCCTTCGCGAGCTCGACCTCCTGCCGCATGAGGGTGGACAGGTCGCGGCTCACCTCGGCGACGAGCTCGCCGACGCTCTGCTGCTCGCCGGTCCCTGTCGGGCCGGCGGTGCCCGCGGCGGTCGCCGGGGCGGGCGGGGCGCCCGGGTCGGGCCCGCTGCCCGCCGTGTGCCGGGCGCTGGGCGCCGCGGCGAACGGGTCAGGGGTGTACGACATCGGGGCCACCTCCCGGTCGGGCGGCACCCGTGCCGGGCGTCGTCGGCGGGAACGTCGGCGGCGTCGGGTCCCCCTCCGCCGAGGTCGCCACGTCCGGGTCCTGCGCGAGCCGGTCGTTCGCGAGGCCCGGGTACGCGCCGGCGGTCCCGATGTCGGGCTCGCCGAGCGTGCCGGTCCCGCCCGTGCCGGTACCGCCCGTCGAACCGCCCAGGCCCGTGGTGCCCGTGCCGGTGGTCCCGGTGAGGCCCGTGGTGCTGGTCGCGCCGGTGAGCCCCGCGCTGCCCGTCGACGTCCCGACCGGGGCGGCGTGCGCGCCGCGCGTGCCCGTCGTGCCGACGCCGGAGGCGTCGTCCGCGCGGTCCGAGCCCGTGTCCGGCGCGTCCTTCATGCCGCGTACGAGCCGTCCGACCAGCAGGCCCGCACCGGCGGCGAGGAGGAGGAACGTGCCCGGACGACGCCGGGCGAAGCTCTCGACCTCGTGCAGCACGGACGAGGGCTCGCGGTCCTCGAACCACTGCGCCACCTGCCCGGTGGCGTCCCCGGCACGTCGGACCAGGTCGGTCGCGTAGCCGGGGTCCTCGGTGCCGTCCGCCATCTGGCGGAGCTCGTCGCCGAGCGAGCGGAGCCCGCCCGCGAGGCGCTCCTGCTGCGTGCGCGCCTGGTCGGTGAGCCCCGTGCGGGCATCGTCGACGAGACCGCGTGCGCGGTCCGTCGCCTCGTGCGCGACGTCGCGCGCCTTCTCCTTCGCGTCCTGCGCGACCTCGCGGCCCGCGTCACCCACGTGGGAGGCGGCCTCGCTCGCGCGCTCCTTCACCCCGGTCGACGCGCTGCTGCCGCTCTCCCCGGTTCCCTGCGACGTCCCGGCACCCGGCGAACCGGGCCCCGAGCCGTACGGCACGTTCGTCTCGCTCATGGTCGGACTCCCGTCGTCGTCGCCGCGCTGGTGCGGCGTGACTGGCGACGGAGCAGAGGCCGTGCCGGGCTCTCGCTCCGCCGGTACGGCCACCTCCTGGACCACTTCCCACCGTAGGTCGACGTCCCGCGCACACAACTGGGGAGCACCCCCGGCCCGCGGTTGCGAGCGACCGCAGCCTTGCGACGGTGGGAGTGGTCGAGCAGCCGGCCGCCACCGTGCCGGGCGTCGCCCGGCCGCACGGCGCCCCCGGGCGCAGGAGGTTTTTCGATCATGGCCACAGGAGAGACCGGGTTCGACGACGTCACGTTCGACCTCATCTCGGTGCAGTACCACTCGCTCAAGGCCGGGCACGACTACGGCCAGTACGTGCGCGACGCACGCAACGCGGGCAAGGAGGAGATCGCCGCCTTCTTCGAGAAGGTCATGGCGGAGGACTCCGAGCGGGCGCAGCAGTGCCACCGCTTCCTCGCCGAGCTCACCGAGCACGGGACGTCCGCCACGTCGCCGCAGGGCTCCCAGCAGGGCTGACGCGGCGCCGAGACGCTCGCGAGCAGCCTCTCGGCTCGCGAGCGCGGCCGACCCTGGGGAGCATGGCGGTGGTGTCGAGCAGGGGCGCCGTCCGCGCGAGCGCGAGGAGCCCCAGCATGACCTCCACCGCCGTCCCCGCCCAGGCCTCGGACACCGCACCGGCGTCCCCGACCGCCCCGGCAGCGAGCGACCCCGTGCCCGACGCCCCCGCGGCGCCGGGCACGGGTCGCCTGCCGCTGCCGCGACCGCGCGGCCCGCTGACCGCGGCGCTCCTGGCGGTGCTCGTCGACGGCGCACCCGCGGACGACGCGGCCGAGCGGCTGCGGCCCGTCCGGGAGGCTCTCCCCGCCGCGCTGGACGCCGCCGCCGGACGGGTCCTGCGCGACGACGACGTCCAGCTCGCTCTCACGGTCCTCTACGAGCTGCACTACCGCGGGGTCGACGGCGTCGACGACGCGTGGGAGTGGGAACCGGCGCTGCTCGCCGTCCGCGCGCGCCTGGAGACCCCGTTCGAGGCCGCCGTGCGCGAGCGCGCGGGCCGGCCGGAGTGCGCGGAGACGGATGCGGCGGGCATGGCCCGGCGGCTCTTCGAGCTCGCCGCCGCCGACGACGGCCCGAGCCTCTCGCGCTACGTCGCCAAGCGCGCGGACGCGGAGCAGGCGCGCGAGCTCCTGGCGCTCAAGTCGCTGTACCAGCTCAAGGAGGCCGACCCGCACACGTGGGCCGTGCCCCGGCTCGCCGGGACGCCCAAGGCCGCGCTCGTGGAGATCCAGGCCGACGAGTACGGGGGCGGCCGCCCCGGGCGGATGCACGCGGAGCTGTTCGCGCGCGCGATGCGGGGGGTCGGGCTCGACGACGCCTACGGCCGCTACGTCGACCTGGTGCCCGCCGTGGTGCTCGCGGCGGTCAACACGATGTCCCTCTTCGGCCTGCACCGCCGTCTGCGCGGCGCGATCGTCGGGCACCTCGCCGCATTCGAGATGACGTCGTCGGTGCCGAGCCGCCTCTACGGGAACGGGTTCCGGCGCCTCGGCCACGACGCGGACACGACCTGGTACTTCGACGAGCACGTGGAGGCGGACGCGGTCCACGAGCAGATCGCGGCGCGCGACCTCGCGGGCCGCCTCGTCGAGCAGGAACCGGCGCTGCGCGACGACGTCCTGCTGGGCGCGGCCGCGTGCCTCGCCGTCGAGGGCGACGTCGCCGCGCACGCGCTCGAGCGCTGGCAGGCGGGAGGGTCGGCGCTGCGCGCGCCGCTCGAGCCCGTCGCGGTGAGCCCGGCGCCGGGGGGAACCGCCGAGGACGGTGACCGCCCGCGTGCCTGACGTGACCTACGTGCTCCCGCTGCGCCGCGACCGGTTCGACGAGCGCGCGACGGTGGAGCTCTCCCGGTACCTGGCGGGCCTCGCGAGCCACGTGCGGGTCGTCGTCGCCGACGGCTCGCCCGCCCCGGTGCGCGCGCTCCACGGCGCGTCGTGGCACGACGCCGCCCGGACGGTCGCCGTCCCGCCGCCCCCGCCGAGGTGCAACGGCAAGGTCGTCGGGGTGCTCGCCGCGCTGGCCACCGTGTCGACCCCGGTGGTCGTCCTCGCGGACGACGACGTGCGGTGGGACGCCGCGACGCTCGACCGGGCGCTCGCGGCCCTGGACGGCGCGGACGTCGTCGTGCCGCAGAACGTCTTCGACCCGATGCCGTGGCACGCGCGCTGGGACACCGCACGCTCGCTCGTGAACCGGGCGCTCGGTCACGACTGGTCGGGCACGGTCGTGCTGCGGCGCGACGCGCTGGGCCCCGAGGGGTACGACGCCCGGGTGCTGTTCGAGAACCTCGAGCTCGAGCGCACCGTGCTGGCCCGGGGCGGGCGCGTGGAGCACCGGCCGGACCTCTTCGTCACCCGTCGGCCACCCGGGCTCCGCACCTTCTGGGAGCAGCGGGTGCGGCAGGCGTACGACTCGCAGGCCCAGCCGGCGCGGCTCGCCGGGGAGCTCGCGCTCGCCCCGGCCCTCGCCGCGTGCGTCGTCGGGGCGGCGCGCTCCGACGGCGGGCGGCGCGCGGCGTGGGCGGCCGTGGTCGTGGTCGTGCTCGGGAGCGCGGTCCTCGTCGCCGAGGCGGGGCGGCGCGGCGCCGGGGGAGCGACGGCCTGGCCGCCGACCGCGGCGCTGTGGGCGCCCGCGTGGGTGCTCGAGCGGGCGGTGTGCGCGTGGGTCGCCCTCGGATGGCGGGTGGGCGGGGGAGTCCCGTACCGCGGGACGCGGATCCGCTGCGCCGCCCACTCGGCGGCCGCGCTGCGCGGTGCGACCGGGGAGGGGTCGCGGTGACGGGGGAGCCGCGCGTCCGCCCGGAGGAGGTCGTCGTGACCGCCTGCCCCGACGGCCCGCTGCTCGTCCGCGGCCCCGCCCGCCTCGTCGACCAGGAGGGGAACGAGATCGAGCGGCACCGCGCGACCGTCGCGCTGTGCCGGTGCGGCGGCACGGCGATCCCCCCGTGGTGCGACGGGACGCACAAGGTCAACGGCTACCGCAGCGGGGACGACGACGGACGCTCCACGGCGAGCGAGGCCGGCACCGGGGCGTAGAACCAGCCGTGGAACGCGGCGCGGGCGGGCTGGGGCAGCACGCGCGCGACCGCCAGCATGGCCTTGCCCTGGACGCCGTGGACGACCTCGGGCCGGGGGGGGGGGGGGCGGGGCGCGGGCTGCGCGACCCGGCGGCGGGGGCCCGGGGGGCGGGGGGGCGGGGGCGGGGGTGCGGGGGCGG
>NZ_JBHXIC010000072.1:5426-19021 GCF_042723955.1 Cellulosimicrobium cellulans
GTGGGGCGAATCTGTCGCTCCCTCGTGAGACACACGGGCGGCGCCCCGGGGCCCCCCCGCGGCCCGGCGGTTGCCGGGGGCCGCCCCGCCCTGCCGCGCCACCGCGGCGGCGCTGGGCTTGGGGAGGCGCCCCACGTGGGTGCGCTCCATCCCGGCCTCCCGGAAGAACGGCGTGCGCGTCGGTCCCGGCAGGAGCGCGGTGACCGTGACGCCCGTCCCGGCGAGCTCGCCGCGCAGCGACCACGCGAAGGAGCGGAGGAACGCCTTCGACGCGGCATAGGTCGCGAAGTGCGGTGCGGGCATCTCTCCCGCGACCGACGCCGTGACGAGCAGCCGGCCGCTTCCCTCGGAGAGAAGGTCGGGCAGCAGCAGGTGCGTCAGGTGGGCGATCGAGCGCACGTTGAGGTCAACGAGCCGCAGCTGCGCCTCCAGCGGGGTGCGCGCGTACGCGCCGTGCACGCCGACGCCCGCGTTGAGGACGACGGTCGAGACGCCGAGCTCGCGTGCGCGCCGGGCGGTCGCCTCGACCCCGCGGGGCGTCGCCAGGTCGACCGTCAGCCCCTCGTGCGCGCCACCGTGCGCGGCCAGGTCGCGCACGTTGGGGTCGACGTCACGGTCCGCGACCACGAGCACGTCGTTCCCCCGGCGCGCGAGCTCGACCGCGAGCGCGCGTCCGATCCCGCTCGTGGCGCCGGTCACGAGGGCGGCGCCACGGTCCACCGGCGGTCGCGCGGGGCGTGCGGCGGTCACGGCAGGTCCGGGGCGTCGTCGTCGCCGAGCGCGACCTCCGCGGGCGGCTCCCGCAGCGCCTGGGCGAGGTGGCCGCCCAGGAATGCGCTGGCACCGGCGACGGCGTAGCCGAGCATCGAGACCGCGACTCCGGACCGGTGCCGCCCGCCGCGGCGCAGCAGCCACGACGTGCCGTAGAGCAGCGAGACTCCCGTGTTGAGCGCCGCGTGCACGGCCCCGACGCGCCGGGCGCGCCGGTCGACGTCGAGGTAGTCGGCGAGCCCGGTGAGGGCCGTCGGCGCGACGGCCAGCACGCCGAGCCCGACGAGGCGCTGCGCCGCAGGGGCGCTCCGGGCGCCACCGACGAGGTCGAGCACCGCGGCGCTGGTCCACAGGCCGACCGGGACGTCGGTGAGGGTCGCGTGGAGCGCGTGGCCCAGCGAGCGGCCGTGGAGCTCCTCGCGGAGCCGGCCGTGCGACGGGACGACGGCGAGCGCCACGCCGCGGACGGCGCCGGAGAGGTCGTCGAGCGCCGTCGCCTCCTCCAGCCGCCGCGCCAGGCGCAGGAGCACGGGGGAGTCGGCGTCGTCGGCACGGGCCGGGATGCTGCGGGGCTCGGACATGGGCGCTCCTCAGGTCGTCGCGCTCCCGTTCTCGAAGCCCTGCGTCGACCGTAGGCATGATCGCCGATGCTCGCGCGCGAGCGCGCGGACCCCCGGACCCCCGGACGCACGTCGCCCTCGTCCTGGCGGGCCGGGACGAGGGCGGTTCGTCGCGAGGCAGGCGTGCGGCGGTCTTCTTCACCGGCTGCCGTGCGACGGGAACCACGCTAGGGTCTCCGCCCGCGCGCCGCCCTCCGGCGGCGGGTGAACTTCGGACCGGTGCGCGCACCGGCTCGCCCTGCGCTGCGGGTGTGCACGGGCTACGGTCGTCGCTCCGGGTCAGGACGTGGCCCGCGACCGTCTCGTCGACGAGGCAGACACCCATGAGCACCGACCACGACTCCCAGCGCGTCCGCGCGCTGGCGGACGACCACCCGTTCGGCGAGTACCGCTACGACCTCGTGCGCGAGGAGTGGTGGTGGTCCCCGGACATGTTCGCCCTGCACGGGTTCGCGCCGGGCGAGGTGGTGCCGACGACGGCCCTCGCGCTCGCGCACAAGCACCCCGAGGACCTCGACCGCGCGACGCGGGTGTTCGCGGCGGCGACGACCGACGGCGCCCCGTTCTCCCTGCCGCACCGGATCGTCTCCGCGAGCGGGGACGAGCGCACCGTCGTCGCCACCGGTCAGGTGCGACGTGACCCCGCGACGGGCGCGGTCGTCGAGCTCAGCGGCTGGGCGGTCGACGTCACCGCGTACGTCGGCAGCCGCGCGGCGCAGGAGGCGGGCGCGCAGATCCGAGCCGCGGCGCAGACCCGCGGGATCATCGAGCAGGCCAAGGGCATGGTCATGCTCGCCGTCGGGGCGAGCGTCGACGAGGCCTTCGCGCTGCTGCGCCGCACCTCGAACGACCACAACGTGCCCGTGCGCACGGTCGCCGCGCTCGTCGTGCGCGCGGGGGAGCAGGCGCCCGCCGACGCGCGGGCCGCGATCGTCGCGGTGCTGCGCCGGCCGGAGCTCGGTACACGGGTCGCCTGAGCAGCGGTCGCCAGGGAGCGGCCCGCCCCAGATGCGACCGGGTCCGGGCCGCCCCACGCTGGGGGGACGCTCGACGCGTCGAGAACGGGGCGCGTGCCGTGGTCCTCCCGTGCACTCGGTGCGGAGGGGCCGACCTCCCCGAGGGAGAGACCATGTTCTTCCACCGTCAAGAGCTCCAGCACCAGGCCACGCCCGACCGGCCGGACGCCGTCTACGCCCGCAAGCTCCAGGAGGTGCTGGGCGGGCAGTACGGCGAGATCACCGTCGCCATGCAGTACGGCTTCCAGTCCTGGAACGCCCACCTCCCCGGCAAGTACCGCGACCTGCTCTACGGCATCGGTGCCGAGGAGTTCGGGCACGTCGAGATGCTGGCGACGATGATCGCGCAGCTCCTGGAGAAGGCTCCCGTCGGCCTCGTCGAGGGCGCGGTGCAGGACGACCCGACCGTGGCCGCGATCGTCGGCGGGACGGACCCGCAGCAGGCGATCGTCGCGGGCGCGGGCGCCCGGCCGGTCGACTCGAACGGCAACCCCTGGTCGGCGGGCTACGTGACCGCGAGCGGCAACCTGCTCGCCGACTTCACGGCGAACGCGAACGCCGAGATGCAGGGCCGGATCCAGGTCGCTCGGCTCTACCACATGACCGACGACGCGGGCGTCAAGGACCTCCTCGCCTTCCTGCTCGCGCGCGACACGATGCACCAGAACCAGTGGCTCGCCGCCGCGCAGGAGCTGCGCGACGAGGGCGTCGAGGAGCTGCCCGTGCCCAGCACGTTCCCGCTCTCGAAGGAGGACCGCGACGTGGCGTACCAGTACATCAACTTCTCCGACGGCGAGCACGCGTCCGAGGGACGCTGGGCGAGCGGCCCGACCCCGGACGGCAAGGGCGAGTTCACCTACGTCGCCGAGCCTCCGGCGGGCGTGCCGATGCCGCCGCCCACGACGCCCGACGAGCGGTTCCACGGCACGACCGGCAAGCCGTCGACGCTCGACAAGGCCAAGGGCGCCGTCAAGGACGCCCTCCACAAGGACTGAGGGACCGCACCGACGACGGCACGACGAGGGCCCGGGTGCGGCGCACCCGGGCCCCCGTTCGTGCGTCAGGCGTCGCCGGACGCCTCGCCGCCGGTGCGCGGGTTGACGTTCCCGGGCTCGGCGTCCGTGTCGGTGTCGGTGTCGTCGTCCGATCCCGCCCCGCGCGCCTGGCGCCCCTCGCGTGGGTTGAGCGACCGGGGGTCGGCGTCGGGGTCCTCGGCGGGGTCGTAGCCGCGCTCGTCGTTCTCGCTCATGTCGGCCTCCTCGGTCGGTGCTCGATGCTCGGACCGCGCTCGGGCGACGCGGTCCTGCCACGGTCGCACGGCGCCGCGACGCTCGCAGGCCCCGGGGTGCCTGCACCTCCGGGCGCTCGTAGCCTGGCGGGGACGGAGGCGGTCCGGGGTGGGCGGACGCCGTCACGGCGAGTCGAGAAGGGGCCGACCGGCACGCAGCCACGCCTGTCAGGAGGTCCCGATGCCCGAGGAGACGAGCGCGCTCGACGCCCTGCCCCGCCTCCGGAGCCTCGCGGAGGTCGCCGAGCTCGTCGCGGTCGTGCACCCCCTCTACGTGCGGTTCAGCGGCGGGCCCGACCAGGACCGGTCGACCGTGAGCCGCGACCACGAGAGCGGCTGCCTGCTGCCGGGCCTGAGCGTCAACCCGATGAACCCCGAGCCGTGGTGGGACCGCCCCGTCGAGCACTGGGTCGCGCGTCAGCTCTGCCAGTACGCCCACCTCATGACGCCCGAGCGCTTCCCGTGGCTGCTCACCGGTCAGGTCGCGGGCCGCGGGCCCGACTGCGAGCCGCTCCTCGTGGACGTCGTGCCCGCGGCGTCGGTGGACCCGCAGGTCGTCGACGAGGCCGGACGCCTCTACCGCCAGGTGTTCGACGCGGGGGACGACGGGACGTGACGCGTGCGCGTCACGCGCCCTGCTCGTCCTCGGAGGGTTCCGACACGACGAGCGCGCGGAGCAGCTGCTCCGCGACCTCGCGCGGGCTCACGTTCCGGTGCCGCGAGGCCGACTCGATGATGCGGCGCGCCTCCTCGGCGGAGCACTGGTTCGTCTGCATGATCGCGCCGACGGCGCGTTCCGTGGCGACGGCGTCCGACATGTCGCGGTAGAACCCCGCGGTCGAGTCCTCGAGGTCGGCGAGCTCGAGGCGCAGCCGCACCGCGGACGCGACCAGCTGGGCGAACGAGTCGGCCGCGGTGAGGAGCTCGGCGGTCCAGGGGTCGGGGGTGCGGGAGTAGAGGTTGAGCGCGACGGCGACGTCGTCGGCGACGGCCGCCGGGACGGCCGCGGCGGAGACGAAGCCCTCCGTGCGGGCCTGGCGCGACCACTGCTCCCAGTGCGCGGCCTCGTCGACCGAGACGACGAGCCGCGAACCGGCGTCCATCGCGTCCACGCACGGACCCGCGTCGTCGAGCGCCTCGGCCTGGTCGCACCGCGCGGCGGCGTCGGAGCTGCTGCCCGCCCGCACGCTGACGCCCGCCTGGCGCATCGTCACGCTGACCTCGAGGCCGTGGTCGAGGATCGTCGCGGCGCGCTCCGCGAACTCCTGCGGAAAGCTGGCGATGCCCATGGTGCGAGCCCCTTCCTGAGGTCTCCTCGCGTCGTCGCGAGGACTTTTCACGCTACGTCGGACGGCGCGAGCACGCGCGCACTCGCGCCTCGACCGCGAGCGGTTGCCAGTGCCGGGCACGGGACTAGCGTCGCCTCATGGTGACCGTCACACGAGCCGTCGGATGCCCCCCGGACGCGGTGCTCGGCGTGCTCGCGGACGGGTGGTCCTACTCGACGTGGGTCGTCGGCACGGCGCGCGTGCGCGCCGTGGACGACGCGTGGCCCGCGCCGGGGTCGCGGATCCTCCACTCGGTCGGGATCTGGCCCGCGCTGCTCGACGACGAGACGGTCGTGCGCGCGTGGGAGCCGGACCGGGGGATCGATCTCCAGGCGCGCGGCTGGCCCGCCGGGGAGGCCCGCGTCCGGATCGAGGTCGCGCCCACCGCCGACGGGTGCGTCGTGCGCATCGTCGAGGACGCGGAGAAAGGGCCGGGGACCCTCGTCCCGCGGCCCGTGCGCAGCGCGGTGATCGGCCCGCGCAACGTCGAGACGCTGCGCCGGCTCGCGTTCCTGGCCGAGCGCCGGAACCCGTAGCGGGTCCTGCGCCTGCGGGCCGTCGACGGGTCGGCGGTCCACCGCCGCCGGCGGGCGTCAGGGCTCGCGCAGGAGGCGCGCCCACGCTGTCCGCACGAGCGCGCGCCGGAGCGCCCCGCGCGTGCCCGCGGCGGCGAGCGCGGCGCGCGCCGCGTTCCAGCCGCACGCGCCGTGCACCCCACCGCCAGGGTGCGCGGACGCGCTCGCCAGGTAGAGCGAGGCGACAGGCGTCTCCGGCCGGCCGAGGCCCGGCGTCGGCCGCAGGAACAGCTCCTGGTGGACGGCCGACGTGCCACCGTTGATCGCCCCGTCCGTGAGGTTGGCGTCGGCGGCCTCGAGGTCGGCCGGGGTCTGCACGAACCGGCCGGCCACGGCGTCGGCGAACCCGGGCGCGGCGCGCTCGACCGTGTCCTCGACGCGCCGCACCGCCTCCGTGACGGCCTCGCGCGTCCAGCGCACGCCGTGGGGCACGTGCGTGTACGCCCAGGCCGACTCGGTCCCGGCGGGGGAGCGCGACGCGTCGGAGGTCGTCATCTGCCCGAGCACGAGGAAGGGCGGGTCGGGGAGGTCGCCGCGCGAGAGCGCCGCCGCGACGTCGACGAAGCCCGCCCGGTCGACCCCGAGGTGCACCGTCCCGGCCGACCGGGCGCCGGGCGCGGTCCACGGGATCGGCCGGTCGACCGCCCAGCTCACCTTGACCGTGGGGTGGTCCCACTGGAACCGGCCGAGGTCGCGCACGAGGCGCGGGGGCAACAGGTCCGCGCCCACGAGGTCGAGGTAGAGCGCGGGCGCGCTCACGTCGGCCAGCACGGCGTGGCGCGCCCGCACGTGCCGGCCGTCGGTCGTGCTCACGCCGACCGCGCGCCCGCGCACCACGTGGACCTTCTCGACCCGCGCACCCGTGACGACGTCGCCTCCGCGGGCGCGCAGCCGCGCCACGAGCGCGTCCGGGAGCCGGCCCGCACCGCCCGTCGGGACGGGGAAGCCCACGTCCTGGCCGAGCATGGCGAGCAACCAGCCGAACACGCCGCTGCCCGCGGCGTCGGGCGGGACGTCGGCGTGCATCGCGTTGCCGGTGAGGAGCAGCCCGCCGCCCTCGCCACGGAACGACTCGTCGGCGAGGCGGCGCACGGGCAGCACGGCGAGGCGCGCGAGGTCGAGGCTCCCTGCCGCTCCCAGGCGCCGCAGCACGCGCAGCACCGGTCCCGTCGCCGGGAGCGGGCTGAAGAGCGCGTCGAGCAGCGGGTCGCGCACGCGGTCCCAGCCCGCGGCGAGCTCGAGCCACGCGTCCCCGTCCCCGGGTGCGAACTCCTCCAGCCCGGCGGCCGTGTCCTCGGCGCGCTCGTGCAGGACGGCGGCGTGACCGTCGTCGAGCACGTGGGCCAGGGCGTCGGGGGCGCGCGACCACGACAGCCCGTGATCCTCCAAATGCAGCCCGCGGATGACGGGCGACCCGGCGGCGAGCGGGTAGAACGCGCTGAAGAGGTCCGTCTCGAACCCCGGCGCGGCGACCTCGGCGGAGCGGACCGCGCCGCCGTACGTCTCCTGCGCCTCCAGGACGAGCACGTCCCAGCCGGCGTCGGCGAGCGCGTTCGCGGCGACGAGGCCGTTGGGCCCCGCGCCGACGACGACCGCGTCGACGGTGGTCAGGCCCACGGGTCGAGCACGACCTTGATGCAGCCGTCCTCCTTGCGCTGGAACGTGCGGTACGCGTCCGGCGCGGACTCGAGCGGGAGCCGGTGCGTGCGCAGGTCGAGGACGCCGAGCGGGTCGGAGACGTCGGCGGCGAGGGGGAGGACGTCGTCGGTCCACCTCCGCACGTTCGCCTGGCCCATGCGCAGCGTCACCTGCTTGTCGAAGAGCTGCATCATCGGCAGGGGGTCCTTCGCGCCGCCGTAGACGCCCGAGACGGACACCGTCCCGCCGCGGCGCACGAGGTCGAACGCGGTGTAGAGGGCCGCGAGGCGGTCGGTCGCCGCGCGCTCGGTGAGCGGGGCCGCGATCGCGTCGGGCAGGACGCCGACCACCTTCTGCGTGGCCTCGGCGAGCGGGGAGCCGTGCGCCTCCATGCCGACCGCGTCGATCACGGAGTCCGCGCCGCGGCCCGCCGTGAGGTCGCGCACGGCCGCGGCGAGGTCGTCGACGGCGGACGGGTCGAGGGTCTCGACGCCGTGGCGCTCGGCCATCGCGCGCCGCTCCGGGACGAGGTCGACGCCCACGACGCGCGCCGCCCCGCGGTGGAGCGCGATCCGGGCGGACATCTGTCCGATGGGGCCGAGGCCGAGGACCACGACCGTGCCGCCGGGCGGGACGTCGGCGTACTCGACGGCCTGCCACGCGGTGGGCAGGACGTCCGAGAGGTAGAGGTACCGCTCGTCCGGCGACCCGTCGTCGGGCACGACGACGGGGCCGTACTGGGCCTGCGGCACGCGCAGGTACTGCGCCTGGCCGCCGGGGACCTGGCCGTAGAGCTTGGTGTACCCGAAGAGCGCGGCGCCCTTGTCCTGGGACCGGACCTGCGTCGTCTCGCACTGGGTCTGCAGGCCGCGCTCGCACATCCAGCAGTGCCCGCACGCGATGTTGAACGGGATCACGACGCGGTCGCCGACGCGGAGGTTGCCGGCCTCCGGGCCGACCTCCTCGACGACGCCCATCGCCTCGTGGCCCAGGACGTCGCCCGCGTCGAGGAACATCCCGAGCACCCCGTACAGGTGCAGGTCGGAGCCGCAGATCGCGGTCGACGTGACGCGGACGACCGCGTCCGTCGGCTGCTCGATCCGCGGGTCCGCCACGTCCTCGACGCTGACCTTCTCGCGTCCCTGCCAGGTGAGTGCTCGCATGGTGGTGCCGTCCTTCCGTCGATGGTGGTGCCGTGCGCCTGCTCAGCCCTTGCTCCCCGTCGTCGCCACCCCCTCGACGAAGTGCCGCTGGCCGAGGAAGAAGAGGAGGATCATGGGGAGGGTCGTGATGACGGAGGCCGTGACCACGACCTCCCACTGCGACTCGCCGCCCGGGCCGAACTGGTCGATGAGCGCCTTGAGCCCGCGCGGGATGGTGAAGGTCGAGGAGTCCTGCAGGTAGATGAGCGGGCGCATGAGGTCGGTCCACGCCGCCTGGGCCTCGAAGAGGAGCGTCAGGACGAGGGCGGGCCGGCACAGCGGCACCGCGATGCGCCAGAACATCTGCCAGTTGTTCGCGCCGTCGAGGCGCGCGGCCTCGAACGGTTCGCGCGGCAGGCTGAGGAAGAACTGCCGCAGCAGGAACACGTAGAACGCGCTCGCGAAGAGGTTGCCCGCCCACAGCGGCACGTTCGTGCCCACGAGACCGAGCTGGTTCCAGATGAGGAACGTCGGGATCATCGTCACGGCACCGGGCAGCATCATGGTCGCGAGGACGAGGCCGAACAGGGCGCCCCGGCCGCGGAAGCGGAAGAACGCGAAGCCCCAGGCGACGAGCGCGCTCGACACCGTGACGAGCCCCGCGGCCAGCACGGTGACGACGACGGTGTTGCCGAGCCACAGCGCGAGCGGCGCCTCCTGCCAGACGGTCACGTAGTTGTCGAGCGTGAACGTGCGCGGCACGAGCCGGTTGTCGAACACCTCGGCGCGCGGCTTGAACGACGCGGACAGCAGCCACAGCAGCGGGTACACGAACGCGACCGTGGCGAGCACGAGCGCGCCGAGCACGACCGCGCGCAGCCACCGGCGGCGCGGTCCGCGCCCGGCACCGCGAGTCGGCGCAGGGGGCGGCGGACCCTGCGCCTCGGGCGCACCCGTCGTCGGGTCCGGCGCGGCGCCCGGGCCGCTCACGGCGGGGCGGGGGAAGGAAGGTGCGGTCGTCATCGCTGCTCCCCCTCGTAGTAGACGAGCCGTCGGGACACGAGGAGCTGGACGAGCGTGACGAGCATGATCACGACGAACAGCAGCCACGCGAGCGCCGAGGCGTACCCCATGTGGAGCTCCTGAAAGCCCTCCTGGAAGAGGTAGATGACGTAGAACAGGGCGGCGTCGTTGCGGTAGGTCGAGTTCCCGGCGCCGAAGTAGGCCGAGTACGCCTCGGTGAACATCTGGAACCCGGCGATCGTGTTGATGACGACGACGAAGAACAGCGCGCCGCTGATCATCGGCACGGTCACGGCACGCGTGCGGCGCCAGAACCCGGCGCCGTCGACGCGTGCGGCGTCGTACAGGTCGTTCGGGACGTTGCGCAGCGCTGCGAGCAGGATGATGACGGCCGCCCCGACGGTCCACAGGCTGATGAGCACGAGCCCGGGCTTGATCCAGTTCTGGTCGGTGGTCCACGACGGGCCCTGGATGCCGAACCACGACAGGACCTCGTTGACGATCCCGTACTGGCCGTTGAACAGCAGCAGGAGCAGCACGCCGACGGCCACCGGCGGCGTCATCTTCGGGATGAAGAACGCCGTGCGGAAGAACCCCGCGGACCGGCCCGCCTGGTTGAGCAGCAGGGCGAGCGCGAGCCCCACCACGGTGTACAGCGGCACCTGGACGACCGTGTACACGAGCGTGTTCCACAGCGAGAGCGCGACCTTCGGGTCCTGCGCCATCTCGCGGTAGTTGTCCAGCCCGACGAACGTCGGGTCGTTGATGACGTCGTAGTCCGTGAACGACAGGTAGGCGCTGTACACGATGGGCCACGCCGTGAAGACGAGGAACCCGACGATCCACGGGCTGATGAAGCGCAGCGCCGCGTTGCGCTCCCGACGCGCGGACGCGCTCAGGCGCGGGCGGCGACCGCCCGGGACCGCGCGGGGACCGTCCGACGCCGGGGGAGGGGTCGGCAGGCTCGGTGCGACGTCCGCTGCCGCCACCTCAGCCCTCCTCGTCCCACTGCGCCCAGGCGTCGTCGAGCGCCTTCTGGGCCTCGTCCTGAGCCTGTGCGAGGGCGTCGGCGGGCTCCTGCTGGCCGTTGAGGACGCGGTTCACGGCGTCCTGCCACGCGGTCTCGAACTCGTTGTCCGCGGGGTTGGCGGGCAGCGCGAACGTCGCGTCGTTCGCCTCGTACATGGCGTCGATCGCGTCCTTCCACGGCTGCGGCGCGTCGTCGGGCACGAGGTCCTCGCGGATCTGCTCGTCCGCGTCCTCGTTGCCGGTGAGGACGCCCGTGAACACGAGCCCGTCCTGGGCGCGCGCGTCGGCGCGCGCCTGCGCCGCCTGCACCCACGCGTCCGTCTCGGTCATGAGACGCGCGAAGCGGCACGCCGCGGCGGGGTTCTCGCTCCCGCGCGGCACGGCCCAGGCCGAGCCCGAGGCGAAGGCGATCGCGTCGCCGTCGGGCGTGCGCACGGCGTCGAACGCCATGGCCGCGTCGGGCGACGACTCGTTGAGCACGTTGATGTACCACTGCTCCATCGGCATCGCGCCGAGCACGCCCGTCGCGAACTGGTTGCCGGCGCCGAAGAAGTCGGCGGAGTCGCGGTACGTCTTGACCGCCGGGAACCCGCCCTGCGCGTCGTAGATGCCGACCGCCCACTCGAGCGACTCGACGACCTCGGGCGCGTCGAGCTGCGCCGTCCGGCCGTCCTCGGACAGCAGGTCCGCCCCGACCGACTTGGACCACAGCGGGAGGAACTCCGGAAGCTTGGAGTCGAACCCGATGACGCTCAGCGTCCCGCCGTCGGTCTGCATCAGCGCCTCGTTCGCCGCGGTGACCGCGTCACGGTCGGAACCGTTGACGTCCTCGATCGTGAGCCCCGCCGCCGACAGCAGGTCGGCGTTCGCCATCGTCACCTGGACCTGGTTGAACTCGGGGATCCCGTACACGCTGCCGTCGAAGGTCACCTGCTCGACCGCCGTGTCGACGAACGCGTCCATGTCGACGCTCTCGGCGTCGACGCACTCGTCGAGCGGGAGGATCGCGTCGCGCGACGCGAACGTCCCGATCTGGTCGCGGTTGGCGTAGACGAGGTCGGGCGGGTTGCCCGACGCCACGGCCGAGAGGAAGGCCTGGATGTCGAGCTCGCCCTCGGACAGGCGCACGTCGACGCCCTCGAGGTCCTGCACGGCGCGGTCGTACCGCACCTCGCCGATCTCGTCCCCGGTCCCGAACCCCATGACCGAGAGCTCGCCGGACGGCGCCTCGTCGGCCGAGAAGTCGGCGTCCGCGCCGTCGTCACCCGTGCCCTGGGCACAGCCCGTGAGGGCCAGGGCGGCCACCACCATGCTCGTTCCTGCGGCTGCCGCGCCGCGTCGACGGACCATCATCTGCCTCCTCGTGGGAGCCACGGGGGACGGCAGGGGTGCGCGACGCCACCGTGGTGCTCGACGGCGTCGGCGGCTGGCTGCACCGACGCCGTCAGTGAAGCACCGGCACTGCCCGCTCACACGCCGAGCCGGTTCTCCGGCGCACCGGACGCGGCAGCGTCGGACGCCGCGCGAGCGTCGGGAGGCGTCGAGCGTCCTCCGTGGGCGTGCGGGCACCGGGGGTGCGCGGCACCCTCGTTCCCGTGGTGAGCGAGGACGGGACGGCGGGCGGGAGCCGACGCGGCGGGCGGTCGGTCGAGGCCGGGGCGCGCGCGCGTCGCGCCGTGGCGGCCGCGCAGCGGCAGTGGGTGCGCCACCCACGGTGGTCGCTCGCGGTCAAGGGCGCGGTCGCCGCCGCCGTCGCGTGGTTCGTGGGCGTGCTCGCGCCCGAGCCGTTCTCCGACTACCCCTACTACGCGCCGCTGGGCGCCGTCGTCGCGACGACGAGCACGCTCGCGCGCTCGGTCCGCGAGTCCACCCAGGCGATCCTCGCGATCCTCGTCGGCGCGGCCATCGCGCGCGGCGTCGACCTCGTCCTCTTCCCGAGCGCGCTGTCCGTCGCGCTCGTCGTCGGGCTCGCGCTCCTGTGCTCGGGGTGGCGTCGCTTCGGCGAGATGGGCACGTGGGCCGTGACGTCGGCGCTGTTCGTCCTCATCATCGGCAACGCGGCCAAGGTCGAGTTCGTCGGCGCGTACGCGGGGCTCGTCGTCGTCGGTGCGGCCATCGGCGTGGTGATCAACCTCCTGGTCCCACCGTTGCCGCTCACGCCGACCGAGGAGGCGCTCGACGGGCTGCGCGACACGCTCGTCGACCAGGTCGAGGCGCTCGCGGACGGGCTCGACGGGGAGCGGCCGCCGTCCGCGGAGGAGTGGGAGGAGCGCCGCCGCGAGGTGGAGCCGACGCTCGCCCGCGCGCGCGACGCCGTCTCGCGCACGCGCGAGGCCGCGCGGGCGAACATCCGCCTGCGTCGGCACCGGGACTGGGCGGTCTCTCAGGTGCGGCGCGCGCAGGAGCTGGAGGTGTCGGCGGACGTCGTGGGGTCGCTCGTCCGGCTTCTCGTCGACTGGGAGCGCGAGGGGCGCGACGACCTGGCACTGGGAGCCCGCCTGCGCCCGCTCGCGGCCCGTGCGCTCGACGCCTACGCGACCGCCCTGCGCTCCGTCGGCACCGAGCCCGCCGACGAGGAGGCGCTGCGCACCCTGGCCGCCCGCGCCGAGGATCTGCGCAGGGCGGTCCGGGAGGCACGGCGGGAGGTCGACGAGGACTACTTCGTCGCCGGCGCCGTCGTGCTCGCCCTCCGGCGGGGCGCCGCAGTCCTCGCGGCCACCTGAGCGCGGTCTCGTCCGCCTCCCGCGGCGCGGCTGCTCGGGACGCACGAGCCGCCCCGGTCCCGCCGGCTGGTCGGACGCAGCCGTCGCGGGGCCGGGGCGGCTCACGCGGTCAGGAGGTGGTGCTCACGCGCGGGAGGTCACCCGCATGTGTGCGCGTCGTGCTCGACGACGACCTCGCTCGTCACCTCCTCGCCGTCGACCGTCGCGGTCGCGGAGACCGTGACCTCACCGGCCTCGACCGACGTCGCACGCGTCGCGAACGACTGGTAGGCGGCCTTGCCGGGCTGGACGTCCGCGACCGTGCGCGAGCCGAACGCGGTCGTGAGGGTCACGTCGGCCGGAACGTCGGACGCGTTGGGGGCCCCCGCCGCGGCCAACGCCCTGTCGGGGGGGCGGCGCGGGGGGGACGCCCCCGCGGGCGCGGCCCCCGGCCGCGGCACCC
>NZ_JBHXIC010000072.1:19031-22936 GCF_042723955.1 Cellulosimicrobium cellulans
GGGGGGCGGGCGGCGGCGGGGGGGGCCCCGCCCCCCCGGGGCCGCCCCCCCCGGCGGGGGGGCGGGCCCCGGGGCGCCGCACGCGCGCCGGGTCCCGCCCGCCCCCCCCCCCCCAACGCCTTGCCGGCGAGGCAGCGCGGCGAGACGGCCACGTCGAGCTCGACCCCGGCCGGCTCCACGGCCGGCGTGACGACGAGGTCGCGCAGGCTGCCGGTGTTGTCGAACGAGCCGAAGCCGACCCGGCCCTCGGCGAACGTCGTGTCGTTCGCCGTGAGGAGGGGCGTGTCGAGGCCGTCGACGTAGACGGCGACGTCGCCGCTGTCCGCGCAGCGCACCACGCGCACGTCGTGCCACTCCTCGTCGGTGACCGCCGGGGGAGCGCCGACGGCGCCGTCCCACTGGTCGTCGATGCGCTCCCGGTCCTTCCCGTCGACCTTGAAGATGCCGTTGTGGGCGTAGATCGTGTTGTCCTGCGACAGGTGCGCGTAGTAGTACTCGGTGTCCGACTGCCAGCCGAACACCACGATGACGTCCCGGTTGTTCACGGACGCCGGCGCGTCGAGCCTCACCTCCGCGCTCAGGTCGAACGACCCGAGCTCGGGGCCCTCGGTGAGCACGGCGTACTCGAACGGGCGCCGGATGCCGTCGTTCGGGTTGTCGCCCGCCTGGGCGAGGACGACCGCGTCCCCGGGGAACTGCCACTTCGACGGCGTGCGCGGCGCCCAGTGCTCGGCCGCCATGACGTCGGTGATCGGCTCACCCGCCGGCGCGCACGACGGCGGTGCCGGAGGCTCGACCGGCTCCGCGCCGAACAGCGCGTACTGCGCGGCGACCTGCTCGGGCGTCGGGACGACGTCGAGGAACATGAGGTCGTCCATGCGGCCGTGGAACGGGTTCGCCTCGCGTGTGTCCTGCGGGAAGCTGCCACCGATCTTGAGCCCGGCCGGGTCGGTCGGGGACGTGGCGCCGGCACCCCACGGGTTGGAAGCCGTGTAGCGGCCCTCGAGCTCCTCGCCGTTCATGTAGAGCTTCATCTCGCCGCCCGCGAAGTCGAACGTCGCCGCGAGGTGGACCCAGCGGTTGCGCTCGAGGATCTGGTCCCACGGCAGGTCCGCCGCGAACGTCCACGATCCCGCGCCGTCGACCCGACGACCGAGCGCGACGAGCTTGAGCTCGCCGTCGACCGTGATGACCTCGAGCAGCGCCCGCACGGCGTGGCCGTCCGACGTCCCCGTGAGGACGCCCGCGAGACCGATCGCGTTGTAGCGGTCGTCGGGGTTCGTGGTACCCGAGTTGAGGGCCGGGTGCTCGCCGGTCGGCTTGAACCAGCCCATGACGGAGATCTCGTCGGCGCCGGCGAAGGCCCCGAGCGAGTCCACCCCGGCGGGGTCGTAGACGCCGGCCTTCCAGTCGTCGTTCGACGACGTGAGCGGGCTCATCTGCTGCGTCTGGAGCGCCTCGCCCGCGCCGGGGTAGGCGCGGTCGGCCACGCGCATCTCGACGCCGCCGTTGACGAGCTCGATGTTCGTGCCGGACCAGCCCTGGTCGGCCTCCCACGTCGTCGCGCCCGTCACCGGGTGGTCGAAGTCGTAGTGCGCGACCAGGTTCGGCGCGAGCTCGGGCAGCGCGACGGGGGACGAGGCGGTCACGCGGCGCGCGCCGGTGACCTGCCAGATCTTCCCGTTCGCCTTGGAGATGAGGTACAGCTCGCCGTCGGCGTCGGACCCGAAGCGCAGGTCGACGCGCTGGTCGCCGACGAGCTCCTGGAACGTGGTCTCCTGCCCGTCGGCGAACACGCGCAGGTGCTCGATCTCGGCCAGGTCCGCGAGGTCGCCGTCGTTGCGCACCATCTCGTCCTGCTCGGTGGCGAGCACCCAGCCGCGCACGAGGTCCGTGAAGAGGTAGCGCCCGCGCAGCTCGGGGATGTCGCCGCGGTAGACGAACCCGCCGTTGAGCGCGACGCCTGCGTCACCGGTCTGTCCGGGGTCGCGGTTGTGGTCGTACGCGGCCACGGGGTACGTGAACCCGTTCTCCGCGTCGTTCTCGGGCAGCGGGTAGATCTGCCGGTTGTCCGCGAGGAACGAGCCCTCGCGCACGGACCAGCCGAAGTTGTCGCCAGGCTCGACGGCGTAGACCGACTCGACCTGCCACTCGCCGATGTGCCCCAGGTACATGGTGTGGTCGCCCTCGGGGTCCCAGCTGATGCGGTGCGGGTCGCGCAGGCCGACGGCGTAGATCTCCGGCAGCGCTCCCGGCGTGCCGACGAACGGGTTGTCCGCCGGGATGCCGTACCGCCCGTTGGCGGCGTTCGTGCCCAGCGGGTCGATGCGGAAGACCTTGCCCTGCGGCGTCGCGAGGTTCTGCGGGTTGCCGTTGCCGACGCCGTTGCCGCCGTCGCCCACGAGGACGTAGAGGTTGCCGTAGTCGGCGTCGCCCTCGGTCACCGTGGGGTTGAAGGCGATCTGCTGCACCGTGTGCACGCGGCCGGCGAACGGTACGCGCAGGACCTCGCGGCTCGTGCCCGCGAAGACCGGTGCGGACGGGTCGGTCGCCTTCCACTCCGTGACGACGCTGTGGAACTGCGTGTTGCCGTACGCGGGGTAGTCCGGGGTGTCCTCCGTCAGCGCCGTGCCGCCCTCGGTGTGCACCGTGTAGAACAGGCCGTTCTCCGCGAAGTCGGGGTGGAACTCGGCGGAGCCGAGGCCCGTGCCGAGGCCCGCGCTGTTGTGGAAGTTGTCGAGGAACTGCTGGCGCACGTCCAGGTACGGCACGTACGCGCCCGTGTCCTTGTCGACCGTGTAGAGGACGGCGTTGTTGTCCGGCACCATGAGGCGGCCCGAGTCGTCCGGGATCTCGTCGAGGTGGGTGATGCGGTTGTGCCGGACGAGGCGCTGGTCCTGGGTGGCCGGGGTCGTCTGCGACTCGGGGAGCTGGGCCAGCTCCGTGACCTCGATCCCGAGCGTCGACGGCGTCGGGTCGGGCAGGGGGTTGAGCAGCGGCTCGTTCGGCGTCGTGCCGCCTGCGGCGCAGTCGGCCGGGTTGCCCGTGGGGATCGCGAGGTTCTGTCCGGCCGTGTCGACCGCGACGTCGTCGAGCATGAGGCGCCCGGCGCTGCTGGCGCCGTTGATCCAGAAGAACCGGTCGAGCGCCGACGTGACGCCCTGGCGGAAGCCGAACTGCTGCTCCGTGCCCTCGGGCAGCCGGGTGATCTCCTCGTAGGGGCCGCCCTGGCTGTAGACGCTGACCTTGTCCGTCGCGTTGTCGGCGACGATCCAGACGCACTGCCACGTGTCGCGCGACCAGACGCCCGCGGGCTTGAAGGCGCCGCCGTCGCGCACGAGCATGACGTCGTTGTTCTGGTTGTTCACGTATGCGCGGCTGTTCACGTAGTCGGACGGGGCGTCGACGTCGGTGATCCCGAACGACGTGTCGACGCTCCCCGTCCGCATGAAGCGGAAGAACACGGTCCCGGTCGTGCCGTCGGCGATCCCGGGGACGGCACGGTGGGCACGCTGCGTGCCGCCGACCATCTCGAGCACCTGGTTGTTGCCGTTGAGCGGGTCGGCGATGACCCGGGCCGCGGTCGACGCGGACCAGCCGTCCTGGCCGTTCAGCGCGGTGCGCTGGTAGGCCTCGAAGCTGAGGACCTCGGTGAACTCGTCCGCGGCCTCCTCCGCGGCCGCCGGTGGTCCGAGGAGGGTGCCCCCCAGGACGGCCGCGGGGGGGTGGGGGGTAGGGCGGCTCGCAGGTTGGGGCGCGATGGTTGTGTTTATGGTATGGTGCGGGTTGGTGGGGGGGGGGTGGGCGTCGGGGGTGGCCGCGGGCGGCGGGTGGGGTTTGTTCGGGGGGGTCCCACCGGGCGTTGGGGGGTGGCCGGGGGTGGCCGGGCGGGGCGGCCGCGGCCC
>NZ_JBHXIC010000073.1:0-22426 GCF_042723955.1 Cellulosimicrobium cellulans
GGGCTGCTTCTGTTTTGTATAAGAGACAGCTCATGTCGTGCTCGACGTCCGGGCGCGCAGGCGTCAGGCGGCGCGGGCCGCCTCCTCCGCGTCCTCGACGCCCAGGCGACGGCGGGTCTCGGCTCGGGCGGACCGGTCCGCCGGGGTACCCGCGTCCAGGTAGCGCACGACGAGGTGCGGGCGCTGCAGGACGCGGTAGCGGACCTCGAGGTGCCAGTTGCGCACCGCCCAGACGGCGGCGCCCACGGCGACGAGGCCGGCGGTGATCGACCCGACGCCGATGGCCCAGCGCGGGCCCCACGCCTCGGCGATCCAGCCGACGAGCGGCGACCCGACCGGCGTCGCGCCGAGGAACACGATCATGTAGAGCGACATGACGCGTCCGCGCATGACCGGGTCGACGGACATCTGGATCGTGGAGTTGGCCGCGGTCATCATCGTGAGCGACGCGAGGCCCACCGGGATGCACGCGATCGCGTAGCTCGGGTAGGTCGGCATGAGGGCCATGACGCCCGTCGCGACGGCGAACCCGAACGCGGACCCGATGACGAGCCGGACGCGCGGGCGCTCGCGCCGTGCGGCGAGCAGCGCCCCGGTCAGCGACCCGATCGCGAGGATCGAGCCGAGGATCCCGTACTCCCCCGGACCCTTGCCGAACTCGACCTTCGCCATCATCGCGGACGTGAGCTGGAAGTTGAGCCCGAACGTCGACACGACGCCGACGACGACCATGATGACGATGATGTCGGTGCGCCCCCGCACGTACCGGATCCCCTCGCGGATCTGGCCCTTCTCGCGCGGCGCGCTGGGCAGCACGTGGAGCTCGCGCGTGCGCATGTACATCAGCGCGAGGATCGTCGCCCCGAACGTCACGCCGTTGATGATGAACAGCCAGCCGGAGCCGACGGCCGCGATGAGGAGCCCGGCGACGCCGGGCCCCACGAGGCGCGCGGCGTTGAACGACGCGCTGTTGAGCCCGACGGCGTTGGACAGCTTGTCGGCGGGGACCATCTCCGCGACGAACGTCTGGCGCACGGGGTTGTCGAACGCCGAGACGACGCCGAGCAGGGCGGCGAACACGTAGACGTGCCAGAGCTGGACGTAACCGGACAGCACCAGGGCACCCAGCCCGAGCGCGAGCAGACCCATCGCGCCCTGGGTGGCCATGAGGAGCCGACGGCGCGGGAGCCGGTCGGCGAGGAGGCCCGCCCACGCGGACAGGGCGAGCACGGGCGCGAACTGCAGCGCGGTCACGACGCCCACGGCGATGCCGGAGTTGTCGGTGAGGTCGGTGAGGACGAGCCAGTCCTGCGCGACGCGCTGCATCCAGGTGCCGACGTTCGCGACGAGCGCGGCACCGAACCAGACGCGGTAGTTGTGGTACTTGAGGGAGGAGAACGTCGCGCTCATCGGGCGGCGATCCGGGTCAACAGCTCACTGGCGCGGGCCAAGGTCTCTCTTTCGTCGGGCGTGAGGGAGGACAGCTGCTGCGTGAGCCACGCGTCCCGGCGGCGCCGGGTCTCCTTGACCTCGCGCGCGCCGGCGTCGGTGAGCCGCACGACGACCTGGCGACGGTCGCTCGCGTGCTCGCCCTTCTCGACGAGCCCCATCTCGACGAGGGCGTTGACGGCCCGGGTCATGGACGGCGGCTTGACGCGCTCGTGCTCGGCGAGCTCGCTCGGCGACATCGCGCCGTGCTTGTGCAGGACGGTGAGCACGCCGAACCGGCCCTCGGGCAGGTCGGCCTCGCCGCGCTGGGCGCGCAGGCGGCGCGAGATGCGCGTGAGCGCCACGCGGAGCTCACCGCCGAGGGTGGCGGGCCGGCACTGGCTCCGGGAGGGGGCAGTGGGGTCCGCAGCAGGCATGATAGTTACCTTAACTCATTACTCTAGGTAATGAAAGGCCGCGCGCGGGCACGGCGACGCCCTCCCACCGTCCGAGACGTCCCGGGACGTCCGCTATGGTGTGCGCCGTGCACCAGGAACTGACCCTCGCCGAGACGCTCCACCTGCTCGGGCTCATGGGCCGCAAGCTGCCTTCGTTCATCACGTCCGTCTCGGGGCGCGGCGACGTGCTCGACCTGGTCGCGGACCCGCGCCAGGTCAAGCGCCTGCCCGGCCCGCTCAAGCTCGCGACACGCCTCGCACCGACCGTCCGGGCAGCCCTGCGCGTGGTCGAGATGCGCGACGGCGTCGCGACCATCTCCGTGGACGCGAGCGCGGGCGGCCTGCCCGCGCACAAGCTCCTCGGTCTCGCGTCGAGCCGGATCGAGTCGGTCGTGGCGGCGAAGGGGCTGCCGGCCGGTTCCGTGCGGGTGCTCCCCGACGCGCGCATCGCGCTCGACGTCGAGCGCCTGCTCCAGGCGCGCGTCCCGGGCGCCCGCGTGAGCGACGTGTCCTTCAAGGACGGCGTGGTCGTCCTCGACGGCGTCGCCGGCTGAGCCCTCCCGAGCCGGAGCGCACGGGACGGCGGCACCCCTGCACGCCGCCTCCCGTGCGCTCCGTCCTGCCGTGGCCTCAGGCTCGGCCGCGCGTCGCCTCGTCGAGGAGGTCGAGGAACGTGCGGTAGTAGTCCTCGACGTAGTGGACCGGCGACGCGCCCCACCGGTGGGACGGGTCGCCGACCACGAGCCGGTCCGGGACCCGGAGGAAGCGCGCCTCGGCCAGGTCCTTGCGCATGCGCGCGTAGAGATAGGTGAGCGTGCGGTTCGCCGCCTCGACGCGCTGCTGGTCGAACGCCCCGCCGGCCGCGTCCCCCCTCGCCCAGTACGCCTCGTGCACGACGACGCGGCCCAGCCGTCCCCGCCGGCGTGCCGTCGCGACGAGCGCGGCCCAGCCGACCTCCCAGCGGACGAGGAACTCCGGCGACCCCGACGTGACGCGCGTCCCCGCGGCGCCGTCGCCGCCGGCCCGCAGGAACTCCATGGAGCGGGTCGCCACGCCGCCGTCCGACCCGACGACGAGGTCGTACTGCTCGTCGACGAGGTCGAGCACGACGACGTCGGCGTCCGTCGTCTCGAGCCGTGCCGCGAAGTCCTTGCCCTGGTCCCGCTCGACCATGCGGCGCTGGAACGGGGACTCGACGCGGGCGACGTCGACGCCGACGAGGCCCCCGGGCGCGAACGCGGACGCCAGCGAGCTGCGCGCGTAGTAGTCGGCGAGGCGGAACCGCGTCTCTCCCGGCAGCGCGAACGCGTCCCGCGTGACGCAGCTCCCGTGGATGAGGACGCTGCGCTGCGGGCCGCTGGGGCGGTCGGTCACCGGCGCCCGATCACTTGACCGTGGGTGGCAGGACCTCGAGCGCCTCGGCGTTCTGGACCAGGTACCCGGCGACCGTGTCGTCCGCGAAGGACGCCATGAGCGGGTCGAACCGGGCGTGGTCGAGCACGACGATCGACTGCCCGTCGGCGCTGCGCCCGGTCCCGGAGTTGGGGGCCGTCATGAACGTGACGTCCTTGGTGCTGAGCCCGCGCGCGCTCATGTAGAGCGTGCGCATCTGGTCGATGGTCAGGCCCTCGTCCGTGGCCACCGACTCGCTCACCGCGGTGAAGAAGCGCGTCATCATCGCGACGTCGTTGCGGTTGTTGTTGATCTTGCCGAGCATCGCGCGCATCCAGTTCTGCTGACGCTGCACGCGGCCGAAGTCGCCGTTGGCGAGGCCGTGGCGCTGCCGCGTGTAGGTGAGCGCCTCTTCGCCCGTCATCTGGTGCACGCCCGCCTCGAAGAACACCTTCTTGCCGTCGCCGATGTCCTCCGGGATGCGGATCTGCACGCCGCCCAGCGCGTCCGTCAGGGTCGTGAAGGACTCGAAGTCGGTCACGGCGAAGTGGTCGATGCGGACCCCGGTGAGCTGCTCGACCGTCTGGATCATGAGCGAGGGACCGCCGTAGGAGAAGGCGGCGTTGATCTTCGCCTCCCCGTGGCCGGGGATCGGCACCCAGGCGTCGCGCGGGATCGAGACGACCTGCGCGGTCTGCCGGTCGGCCGGCAGGTGCACGAGCATGATCGCGTCGGTGCGCTGCGCGCCCGCCTCCCACTGGGACGGGTCGCCCGCGGAGATGCGGCTGTCGGAGCCGAGCACGAGGAAGTTCACCGCCTCCGTCGCGACCTCGGGGTTGGTCGGCGCCGGGTCGGGACGGTTCTCGAGGCCCTCGAACGGGTCGGCGAGCTTCTCGATGTTGCTGTCGAGCTGGCGCTGGAACCACCACGCTCCGCCGACTCCCCCGAGCACGAGCACCGCGAGCAGCGAGGCGAGCACGACGAGCGCGGTCCGCCCGCCGCGACGACGGCGCGCGTGCCGCCGGTCGGCACGAGGCTCGGGCGAGGGCTGCGGGAACAGGGTGTCGGCCACGGTGGGTCATCCTACGGCCCACAACGTGCCGGAACGGCCGTTCCTGGCCCAATTCGGCACCCCTTCACCCGCAGGACTCCGCCGTTTCACGACTTCACCGCTTTCTCGGAGCGGTACGATCGTGCCGCTCAGTTCCACGAAGGTCACCGGCGGAGGGCGCCCCCGGGCGAACCGCCGATCGCAGGGGGCGTGATGTCCACGAGTGCCGCGCGGCATGCCCGCACGCGCCGGCGACCGTTGCCCCGGCCACGCAGTCAGGGGCAGCACGACCACCTGCTGCTCGTCACGCACCACTACGAGCCCGAGACCGGGGCGCCGCAGCGCCGCTGGGGCGCGCTCGTGCCCCGCCTGGTCGGCGCCGGCTTCCGGGTGAGCGTGCTCGCGCCGCCGCCGCACTACCCGAGCGGCGTGCTCGACCCCGAGCACGCGGACCTACGCCCCGGCCTCGTCCAGCGCGGTCGGCACGGCGAGCGGATACTGCGTGTGCGCTACCGGGAGCACTCGTCCTCGCTCGTGTCCCGCACGGCCGACCACGTCGTCGCGGCCGCCCACTCGGTCGCCCTGGGGTGGCGGCACCTGCGCGCCCGGGCGCACCGCCCGACCGTCGTCGTCGGCACCGTGCCCGGCATCCCCAGCATGTTCGCCGCGTGGGTCCTCGCCCGGCTCTTCCGCGCGCGCTTCGTCGTCGAGATGCGCGACGCGTGGCCGGACCTCATCCGCCCCGCGGGCGTCGTCGCGGAGGGCACCGGACGGCGGTTCCGGGCCGCGCTGGTCGCCGTCGCCCACCGGGCGATCATCCGGCTCCAGACGCGCAGCGACCTCGTCGTGACGACCACGGAGACGTTCGCCGGGGTCGTCGAGAGCCGGGGAGCGCCGCACGTGGGCGTCGTCCGCAACGGCACCGCTTTCGCCGACCGCCTCGCGGACGACGTCGACGACGAGGTCGACGCCCTGCCCGACGACGACGCCCGGCGCCTCGGCCCCGCCCGGCCGCTGCGCGTCGTCTACGTGGGCACGATCGGCCGGTCCCAGGGCCTCGAGGTCGCCGTCCACGCGGCCGCCGTGCTCGCCGCGCGCGGTGTGCCCGTCGAGGTGCACCTCGCGGGCGCCGGGGCCGACGTCCCGCACCTCACGGCACTGGCCGCGGCGCTCGGCGCGCCGGTGACGTTCCTCGGCCGCGTGCCGCACACGGACGTCCCGGGGCTGTACGCGTGGGCGGACACGGTGCTCGTGTCGCTGCGCGACTGGGAGCCGTTCGAGTGGACCGTGCCCTCGAAGCTGTACGAGACGATGGCGACCCGCCGGCACATCACGGCGTGCGTCGCGGGCGAGGCCGCGGAGCTCGTGCTCTCGCTGGAGGCGGGCGACGTCGTCCCGCCCGGGGACGTCGAGGCGCTGGCCGCGCTCTGGGCCGGGTTCGTCGCCGCGGGCTCGGTCCCCGTGATCGGTCACGCGGCGCAGGAGTGGGTCGCGCTCAACGCGGACGACGACGCGCTGGCCGCCCGGTACGTCGAGCTGCTCGACGGGCTGCGTCGATGAGGAACACGGCCCCGCGCGACGTCGTTCGCGCTCTCGTCCTCGCCCTGTCCTTCGGGACTCGAGCGGTCCTCGACGACCCCGTCTGGCTCGCGATCCAGGCCGTTCGGCGCGCACCCGCCCGGGTACGGCGCGGCGTGGTCCGCCTGCTCCTCACGGCACGCGACCCGTCGGCTCGTCGCGCGCTCGGTCTCTACCTCGACGGGGCGCCGGCCGACGCGGCCCGCACGGTCGCCGCGGTGCTCCGCGCGCCCGGCTCGCGGCTCGCGCACCGCGTGGCGGCCGAGGTCGCAGTCGCCGTCGGCAGCCCCGAGCTGCTCGACACGCTCCACAAGGGTTCGCCGCACCCCGGGCCGGCCCGGCTCCGTGCGCTCTGGCAGGACGGTGACGTCGACGCGGTGGCCCGCGCCACGGCGTCGAGCCGCGCCGAGCGCCGCACGCTGCGCGCGATCCGGGCGCAGGTCCGGGCGCTCGAGCCCGACACCGCGACCGACGGGACCCCGACGCCCCCGCCGCGGACCGCCGTCGGGCACCCGCGCGTGCTGCACCACCTGACGAACTCGCTGCCGCACACCCAGAGCGGGTACACCCTGCGCAGCCATGCGATCCTGCGCGCGCAGCGGGAGGCGGGACTCGCCGTGGCCGCGACGACGCGCGCCGCCTACCCGGTGACGATCGGCGTGCTGGGCGCACGTGGGACGGACGTCGTGGACGGCGTCCGGTACGAGCGGCTGCTGCCGTGGGTGCTGCGCGGCGACCCGGCGCGGCGCCCCGCGGCCGAGGTGGACCTGCTGGTGCGCGCGGCGCGCCGGTTCGCGCCCGACGTCGTGCACGCGACCACGCCCCACACGACCGGCGCCGCCGCGCGCGAGGCGGCCCGACGGCTCGGTGTGCCGTGGGTGTACGAGGTGCGCGGCCTGCCCGAGGAGACCTGGGCGGCGTCGCACGGCAGCGCCGAGGCGCGACGCGCGGCGGGGGCCTCGGGCCGGTACGCCCTGATCCGGGCCAAGGAGACCGAGCTCGCGCTCGCCGCGGACCACGTGGTGACCCTCAGCGAGACGATGCGGACCGAGCTCGTGGGGCGCGGCGTACGCGGATCCCGCATCACGGTGGTCCCCAACGCAGTGCCGGAGTCGCTCCTGGAGGCGACGCACCCCACGCCCGACGCCGCCCGCGCGGCCCTCGGGATCGCCGCACCCGGGCCGGTGGTCGGCACGGTGAGCAGCGTCGTCGACTACGAGGGCCTCGACACGGTCCTGCGCGTGGTCGCCGCGCTGCGCGCAGACGGCGTCGACGCGACGGCGCTCGTGGTGGGCGACGGCGTCGCCCGGCCCGGCCTGCTCCGCCTCGCCGACGAGCTGGGCCTGGGCGCGCACGCGATCCTGCCCGGCCGGGTCCCGCGCGCGCTCGCGACGACCTACCTCGCGGCGCTCGACGTCGTGCTCGTCCCGCGCCGCGACGACCGGGTGACCCGCCTCGTCACCCCGCTCAAGCCGGTCGAGGCGATGGCGGTCGGCCGACCGGTCGTCGCGAGCGACCTGCCCGCGCTGCGCGAGGCGGTCGGCGACGCGGGTCGCCTCGTGCCCGCGGGTGAAGTCGGCGCCTGGACGACCGCCGTCGCGGACGTCCTGGGCGACGATGACGCGCGTCGTGGGATGCTGGCACGCGGTCGCGATCTCGCGGCCACCAGGACGTGGGCCGCGAACACGGCCCGGTACCGCGAGGTGTACGCACGAGCACTGGCTGGAGGAGCACGATGAGCACCGCCCTCCTGCGTCGTGCCCTCGGCGCCGTCGTCGCGACGGCGCTGCTCGCCGGCTGCACCGCGACTGCTCCGGAGCCCGCGCCGTCGGCGACGAGCACCTCCCCCGCGCCGACGCGCACGGCTGCGCCCAGCCCGACACCCACACCGACGGGACCGGCAGACCCGCTGCCCGAGGGGCCGGTGAACGCGCTCCTCGTGGGCACCGACTCGCGCGACCCGGCCGACCTCACGGGCAACGCCGACACGATCCTGCTGGTCCACGTGCCCGCCGACCGGCAGAACCTGTACCTCGTGTCGTTCACGCGCGACATGTGGGTCGACATCCCCGGGCTCGGCGAGGGCAAGATCAACGCGGCGTTCTCGCGCGGTGGGACGGACACGCTCGTCCAGACCGTGTCAGGCCTCCTCGGCGGGGTGGAGATCGACTACGTCGTCCAGTCGAACTTCGCGGGCTTCATCGCCCTCACGCGCGCCCTCGAGGGGTTCGAGGTGGACAACCAGCACGCGAGCACGGTGACCGTGCAGAGCACGGGACGCGTCGTCGACTTCCCCGAGGGGCGCATCACGCTCTCCGGCACGGACGGCCTCATCTACGTGCGCGAGCGCAAGCGCCTGCCCCTCGGCGACCTCGACCGCACCGAGCGGCAGCGCGCCGCCGTCGTCGGCATGCTCGACCGGATCGCCGAGCGCGCGGACGAGCCGGCGGTGCTCGCCGAGCTGATGCCGATGCTCGTGCGCAACGTGAAGATCACGGGCGATCTCGACGTGGACGACGCGCTCGCGCTCGTCCCGCTCGCCGCCGAGCTCGAGCGCGAGGACGTCGTCGGGCTCATGGTGCCGATCACCGGGTTCGGCGACAGGGGCGGCGCGTCGGTCAACCTCGTCGACGCGGAGCAGACTGCCGCGCTCGGCGACGCGGTCCGCACGGACACGCTCGACGCGTACGTCGCGACGTACGGCACGGACTACGCACCGACAGGGGCGTCCTAGGATGCCGCCGATGACCGGAGAGACGAGCACCACCGAGAACGGGTCCCCCGGCGGGGACCTGTACTCGATGCTGTTCGCCGGTCCGCCGTCGACGACGGAGGTCGTCTCCGCAGGTCGGCTCACCCGCGTCGGGGCGCGCCCGCCGCTGGGGGTGTACCTCGGTCAGCTCTGGAACCGCCGGCACTTCCTGTGGGCCGAGGCCCGCGCGAAGGTCACCAGCGGGACGCGTGAGAACCTGCTCGGGACTCTGTGGCTCGTGCTCAAGCCCGTGCTCGACGGGCTGACGTACTTCCTCATCTTCGGCCTGCTGCTCAAGTCCGACCGCGGGATCGAGAACTTCCTCGGCTACCTCGTCATCGGGGTGTTCCTGTTCTCCTTCACGACCCGTTGTGTGACCGGTGGCGCGAAGTCGATAGCCACCGGCCGTAACCTGATCCGCGCCTTTACCTTTCCCCGAGCGTCACTGCCCTTGGCCGTCGTGCTGCGGGAGATGCTCAACATGGTGCCCGTGCTCGGCGCAATGGTCGCGATCATCGTGGTACTTCCGCCGTCGGAGGTGTTCACATGGCGTGTTGCGCTCGTACCGTTCGTGCTCGCCCTACAGGTCGTCTTCGTCACCGGACTGGCCTTGTTGCTCGCGCGCTGTGTGTCGATCCTGCCTGACCTCAATCAGCTCATCGGGTTCGCGACGCGTCTCTGGCTGTACGGGTCCGCGGTGTTCTTCTCCTACGAGCGATTCTTGGATCACCCGACGATCATCGCGCTCATGGAGGCGAACCCGATGTTCATGGTCCTGGACATGGTTCGGGACTGCCTCCTCTACGGAGTGACGCCAGCGGTGTCCTCGTGGCTTGGGCTCAGTGCCTGGGCAGTGGGAACGCTCATCGTCGGGTTCCTCTTCTTCTACCGCGGGGAGGAGTCCTATGGCCGAGCTTGACCCGTTTACGTCGGCGACGGTCGCCGTCCAGGACGTGCATGTGCGCTACCGCGTCCCGTCGACGGACGCAGCCGAGCGTCGACGCTCGAACCGGCTCGCGCGCGCCGCGAAGACCGTGCTGGGCCAGCAGCCGATGGTGCTGGTGCGCGCGCTGTCCGGCATCTCCTTCGTCGCTCGCTCCGGTGAGCAGATCGGCCTCGTGGGCCAGAACGGCTCAGGCAAGAGCACGCTGCTACGCATCATCGCCGGGCTCGAGCGGCCCGCGCGCGGGCGCGTGCTCGCGGAGAGCCAGCCGGTGCTCATCGGTGTGAACGCCGCACTCGTGCCCGACCTCTCGGGAGAGCAGAACGTCCGCCTAGGCTGCCTCGCGATGGGACTCACTCCCGAGCAGACCGAACGGGCAATCCCGGACGTCGTGGAGCTCGCCGGGCTCGGCAAGTCGATCTATCTGCCGATGAAGACGTACTCGTCGGGCATGGGAGCACGCCTCCGGTTCGCCATCGCGACCGCGGCGAACCCGCACATCATGCTCATCGACGAGGCCCTCGCGACGGGCGACGCGGCGTTCAAGGAACGCAGCGAGGCCAGGATGAACAGGCTGCGTGAGAACGCCGGAACGGTATTCCTCGTGAGCCACGCAGCGAAAACCATCGAGGAGACCTGCACGCGAGCCATCTGGCTCAACTACGGCCGACTCGTGCTCGATGGCCCGGCCGAGGACGTAGCGGTTCGCTACCGCAAGTGGGCGTGGGCGATCGCGAAGAACCGGCCCGAGAGAGCGAAGTCAATCATCGAAGAAGCGCTCGCAGAAAAGACCGAGACGCGAGTCGAGGTCGAGGAACCTCCTGGACGAAACTATCGACCCCGGCACGTGCGTGCCGCCGCGCGCATCGCAAGCACGAACGAGGAATGAGCAACATGGCCACCCGCATCATGACCGTCTATGGCACGCGACCGGAAGCGATCAAGGTCGCGCCTGTCATCAAGGCGCTCGAAGAGAGCCCAGAGTTCGAGTCAGTGACCGTCGTGACCGGTCAGCACCGCGAGATGCTCGACCAGGTGAACGAGCTCTTCGGCATCGTCCCCGACCACGACCTCGACATCATGAGCCACGGACAGACCCTTGCCCAGATCTTCGCTCGCGTTGTCGGCGGGCTCGATCCCATCCTCGAGATGGAGAAGCCAGCCGCTGTCGTCGTTCAGGGCGACACGTCGACGTCGACCGCCGCAGCGCTAGCCGCCTTCTATCGGCAGATTCCCGTCGTGCACGTCGAGGCAGGACTTCGCTCAGGCAACATCCACTCACCGTTTCCGGAGGAGGCGAACCGCAAGCTCACCACGCAGATCGCGGCCCTGCACCTTGCACCCACGAAGACCAGCCGCGGCAACCTCCTGGCGGAGGGCGTGGACGACGCCACGATCGTGGTCACGGGGAACACCGTGATCGACGCCCTGCTCACGACTGTCGGCAAGGAGGTCCCTTTCACGGACCCTCGTCTTGAGGAGCTCGCAGCCTCGGGACGACGAATCCTTCTTGTGACCACTCACCGCCGCGAGAACTGGGGCGGAGCGATGGAGGGAGTCGGGCGAGCACTCGCACGAATCGCGCGCACGTTCCCGGATCTCGAGATCGTCCTCCCCGCCCACCGCAATCCCATCGTGCGCGACGCTGTGCTTCCCCAGCTGGTCGGAGTCGAGAACGTCACGGTGACCGAGCCACTGCCCTACGGTGAGTTCGCACGGATGATGTCCCTCAGCACAGTGATCTTGTCCGACTCCGGTGGCGTTCAGGAAGAGGCTCCGAGCCTCGGCAAGCCCGTCTTGGTCATGCGTGAGAACACCGAGCGTCCCGAGGCTGTTGAAGCGGGCACCGTCAAGCTCATCGGGACCGACGAGCAGAGGTTGGTTGACGAGGTCAGCCAGCTGCTTAGGTCGTCCGAGGCGTACGAAGCCATGGCGCGCGCGACGAATCCGTATGGCGATGGGAAGAGCGCACTCCGCTCGCTCGAGGCGATGGCGGCGGCACTGCGTGGAGTTCGTTCTGACCAGGAGTCGGCATGATGAGAGCTCTTGTTCACGGAAGCTCCGTCTCCCGAGACGTGCTAGCGATGCTCGCGGGGAGCGGATTCGAACTGGCGCATCAGACGTCGCGCCAATCTCTCCTCTCGCTTCATGGGACGATCCCGGAGCTCGAGACTCTTGTCGACATGTCGCGCCTCGAGTCTCGAGCACAACGGAGGGCTCTCGTCGGAACACTTCGTGGCGATCTGCTAGAACGTTTCGAACAGCGCCGGGCGATCTCCGACATCCTCGTATGGGATCTCGCCGACGAGGCCCTTGGCGTCTTCGAGCACCAGGGGCGGTACGTGACCCGAACTCCGGAGGTCGTGCTATCGGCGCTAGACGGCACGCTGGCGCGCAGTGCTCGACACATACCCTTTGGCGCGCAAGAGCACTTTGATCGCTGGACAGAAGCTGTGAAGTTGTGGGCGCATTCGATCGAGACAGCTGGCTTCGCGGAACGAGCGGTCCTCGTGGCTTCCTCGTGGGCGACCACGACCGAGGACGGCGCTCATGTGCCGCCGTATGGCGGTGTCGACCCCGCGACGTACACCGCTGTCCTTCCCTATTACGTCGAGTCTGCACGCGCGGCGTTGCCCACGCTCACCGTCATCGGCCAGGAACAACCGATGATCGCTGCCCGCGGCGTGAGACCTCCCCTGCCGTTCCGCTACTCGTCGAACAGCAATCATCTCCTCGCGACCGAGCTACATTCCATCGTCTTCGGGCCCGAGGGGAGCTTCCCCCCTCCGTTCCCCCGTGTGGAGCGGATAGCGAGGGACGAGTTCGCCGTCCATGCGGCACCTACATGGGCAGATGAGTTCGCTCTCTACGTCACGGATGCGTCCGGCGTCGTGAAGAAGCATCCCTACCAGAGGTCCCCGGACTTCCGGGTCGTAGGTCTCGAGCCAGAGACATACCGCTTTCGTGTCTTCCACAAGGCCGGTGACCGGCGTACCGCGGTCTACTCCGCGCCCGAGAAGGTCTCGGGCTGACTAGGACGGTCCAGCACCCAGGGATGGCCCGCCCATCCTTGAGGACGAGCCGTGACCGACGCAATGGCCGACTTCGCCCTGTGCGTCCGGGTCAGCCTTCAAGCTTCGCCAGAGCCTCGTTGACGATGACCGAGAACGCGTCAGCGTTGGGGCCGACGTGGCCCCGGCCCCAGTCGACCTCCCGTACATCGACTCGGACTCCTGCCTGTTTCGCGGCCGAGACAAAGGGACGAACGTGACTTGTCACGTGGTGTCCGTCTCCGCGGTTCACCACGAGGGTTACTCGCTCGGCCGACCGCCCTTGACGAAGTCGCTCGATGGCTGAGAGCCGCGATCCCGCCAGCGGAAGGCCTCGCGGATCGCCAGAGACAAGCTCGAGCGCCTTCTCGGAGAACCGCGCGTGGTATCGACGAACGTCGGTCTGAGGGTTGATTGCGACGACATGGCTCCTGGGCATGAAACTCCCGACCTGGAGTGCCGCGAAGCCCCCACCGGAGCTCCCGACCAAGAGGACTCGGGATGCTCCGACCGACGATGCGATGCGCTGAAGGACGTCGGCGATGTCGGCATGCAGGTCACGAGTGAGGGTGCCCAGATACCAGGCAAGGCCAAGATCGTCCCTCAGATCGAGCGTCGGGTCCGAGACGACGGCTGTCGTACGACCAAATCCGCCGAGCCCTCGAGCCCTCTCGAAGCGCGGGAGGAGGTCGCGCGCGCGTTCCAGCGCCCCCGAGAAACCCACGATCATGGTCTCGGAATTCCGAGGATCGACGCGTACTGGTAGCGCTAGCGCTCCGACCTCAACCACGTGCGTCGCTGCTTCCGACCGGGCCAGACCCGCGTCGAAACGGCGACCGTGCAGCACGACGTCTCCTGCCGACTCTGTGGACGGCCGGAAGTACGGGTAGGGACCGCGAATCCTCTCTCCCAAGCTGTCGGGAGCCTCGCCCGCGAAGATCCCCGCTACCCGCAGGTCACGCGCGGTGACAAGTGCGCCGTGATCGTGGCCCAACGCGATGACCTCACGCAGACGCAGCAGGTCCAGGTCTCGGGATTCCTCGTGATACCTGTCGCTGTCGGCTGCGAGCAGACCGCGAACTCGCGCGACCAGGGCCTCCATCTCGGCGACGAGCTCTGTGTCCGGTGCGTCCGCGGCAGGCCCGACTGAGCCGCCTGGTTGGTCAGAACGCTCGACGCGTACGCTCGCCTCACCGATCACGACGTCGTACGCCCCGGTCGGCGATTCGACTCTGAACGCCCGTGTCCCTTCATCGAGCTCAACGGAGCGGAGCCGGCCTGAGGGCCTGCTACCCGAAACTGCCGTAACGAATCGAAATCGTCGTCCTGACTTGCGAGCGGTCACGACGTGCGATGGCGTTCGCTCGTTCCAGCGCTCGGACACCCAGCCGTCGTGGTCCGTTGGTGCGGCCCCGATGAGTCTGATCTCGGGAAGCGTCCCACCAAAGCTGATCCCACCGTCCCCGGCCAGGACATACCCGGTGCGCTGTTCTACTGCCCGACGCGGATCGAGCAGGAACCGGAGTTCGGCATCGACCTCACGGTCCGCTACGACCGTGTCAATGATCAGGAGCGCGTCGGCGGGTCGAAGATAGAGGAAGTCTCGCCGGAGCGCTACACCGTCGTAGCCGCCGTCCTCGAGACGGAAGTAGTCGTAGATCTCGTTCGACTCATGGCGAGCCAGTTCCACCGCAGTGGTCTTGTCGTAGGTCGCTCCGCGGATCACGACGACGTTGTGAGCGGCCCGTGAGACAAAGTGAGCCCGCTCAGGCGTGTTGGTGTACGAGAACTTTCCACCATCTACCACCAGAGGCGAGCGTCCCGCGAAGAAGGTGAAGCTTCCCGCGTCGACGTGACCGTGGACCTTGTCCGATCGCCCGAAGACCAGAGAGTAGAAGCTCTCCTCGTCGACGCTCCGACGCGTCTCACCCCAACCCGATCGTCCGAACGCGTAACCCCCGAGGTAGAGCTTGGAGGTGGACGCTGGTGGTGCGCCGTGTTCCCCCTGTGACCGCACGTACTCGATGACGTCGTCCTGCCCGGCGCGCGGCCGCCCGGCGACCGTGTCACCGAGGGCTTCTAGTCGTCCGTCCGGTCGAGTCGCATGAGCGATCGACTCAGCAGTCAGCTTGAGAGAGGCTGCGATGAACGATGCTTCCTGCCCCTCGCGGACGAGGCGCTCGAGCACTTCACGACCCCAGCGAAGGTTGAGTTCCCAGTACCCCGGAGCGCCCTCAGCATTCAGACCTTGGTCGTCATAGTTCGACTCAAAGTACTCACGCAATCGAGCGACGGAGACCCGAACCGCAGCATCGTCTCCCAGGGCGCGCCCGAGCTGGAAGAGAGCGGAGTGCTGGTGAAGCGCATGATTCGAGTGCCCAAGGTTTCCCGGGTCGATCAGCCAGTCCCGATGCAGAGCGAGTGCATCCATGAGGATTCCCGTGTCACGAGCGAACGGAACCCCATAGAGAAGAACCTCGGCGCGGACCGCGTCGACCATGTCCTTCCACGCCCAGACGATCGTGCGCGCTGGATCGCTGTTGGCCGCGATCCAGTCGTGGACGATCTCCTCCCACGCCTGGAACTCCGCCCACCGTCCGACCTGCGCCTGGCGGCGCACGGGGTCGAGCCAGCGCAGCATGTGAAGCTGCGCCCGCCAGTTCCGTTGCGAGAACGGGTCGGCATGCCAGTCGATACCGGACGGAAACGAGAAGTCCGGGTGGGGCGCAAGCCTCAGAGTCCGCGCCCGAGCATCGTCTGCGAGTGCGGCGTCCTGTGCGGTCGCCTCGAAGCCGACTCCGAACGCCTGCCGCAGCGCGACCTCACGAGCGCGATCAACTGTCCCCATCTCGTCACGTTCCCGCGCGCGGCTCGGCCTTGACCGCAAGCCCGTCGTAGATCTCGGAGACGCGGGTGGCCAGGTTCCGCCAGTCCCGCTCACGGACGACCCACTCGCGAGCCTGCGCGCCGAGCCGTTCGCGGAGCGCGTCGTCGTCGAGGAGGCGTCGGAGCACGCTCTCGAGGGAACCGGCATCGCCCTTCGCATGGAGCAGGCCGTTCTCGCCGTCCGTGACGATCTCTGCGAGTGCTCGGACGTCGGACGAGACGACGGCCTTTCCCATCGCCATCGCCTCGAAGGGCTTGAGGGGCGAGACCAGCTCGCAGACGGGCAGAGGAGCACGGGGGAACGGGGCGATGTCGATCAGCGAGTAGTACCGCTCGACGTCCGCGTGCGGCACGCGGCCGGTGAAGGTGACGTAGGAACCCAGGACGCCCAGCTCCTCCGCGAGCGACTCGAACACCTCCTTCTCGGCGCCGTCGCCGACGATCAGGACGTGGAAGTCGTCCCGCTCGCCGGCGAGCCTGCTCGCCGCCCGGATGAGCAGATCGAGGCCTTCGTAGTCGAGCACGGAGCCCACGTACCCGATGATCGTCTTGCCCTGGAGCCCGAGCTGGCTCTGGAGTTCGACGTCGCGAGGGATGGGGGTGAAGCGCTCCGTGTCGACGCCGTTCGGTACGACGACGATCTTCTCCGCGTCGACGCCACGATCGATCATCTCGTCGCGGAGCCCGCGCGTGATCGTGATGACCCGGTCCGCTGCCGAGGCCGCATCGGCTTCCATGCGCTTCACGTACCGGTACATGCCTGAGTCGTGCCACTCCGGGTTGCGCGAGGCGCGCGTGACCTCCCAGAGCCCGCGCACCTCGTACACCGACGGGATCCCGAGTCGACGCCCCGTCTCGACCGCGGTCAGACCGTTCCAGTGGTTCGACGCCGCGTGGATGACGAACGGACGGTGCTCCTCGGCCAGGGTGGCGAGCGCTTCGGAGTACTGGGCGACATAGTCGGTGATCGGGTTCTTCTGCCAGCGGCCCGCCTCGGTGCTGAGACGCGAGTACGTGACGCCGTCGATCACGTCTACACCGCTGATGCGCTCGAGCTCGTCGTGTCCTGGCGTGTCGAAGGGAAACCCGAGCCGCGTGACGGCACGCATGTCCCACTCCGTGCTCAGCTGTCGTAGCAGGCCGTGCGACCGGGTGGCATAGCCGGCAGAACTGTACGGGAGCGAGTTATGGAGCAGGTAGAACGCGCTCCGGGGGTTGGGATCATAGGCGGCACCCTGCGAGCGCTTGCCGAACGGAAACCCCCGCTTCGCGAGCTGATAGTTCGTGGGAGCGCCTGTCGCAGTCGGCTTCTCGCTTCGTTCCTGCCGCCGCTCGATCGCCTTGAGGTTGGTGCGCGCCCACCCGTCCCCCGGTCGGACGCGCGCGTACTCCCGGAGGAGCTTCCCGCTTCGCTTGTCCTGTCCACGGGCAAGGCTGCGACGAATCGCACGACGCAGCGCGTCGACGGGGACCTCGGCGGGCGCGGTCTCGTCGAGCAAGGCGACAGCCCGCCCCGTCCGCCCGATCGCGAGCGCATAGAGCAACTCAGCGGACCGCTGCTCACTCGCGGTGACGGGAGGGGCCGAAGCACTTGGCGTCTCGCCGACACGCTGCTCGAGGAACATCTGGGCGGCGCGAGCGGCGACGGCGTCCGACCCCTGAGCAACGATCCGAATTCCGTCGACATGCTTCTGCGGGACGAGGAAGTCGAGCGCCGACCGGTGCAGCTCGGGGTGAGCGGGCAGCTCGCGCACGAGCGCATCGAGCGCTTGCGTGAGGATCGACGACGACTTGTCCTTGCTCCGGACGAGCTCGACGAGCAGCTCGTAGGCACCCAGGTGCCACGGCCGGACGTCCAGAGCGTTCCGGACGGCCACGTAGGCAACGTCCGAGCGCTTTGCCTCGATCGCCCACTGTCCGTTGAGGTACCAGAGATCTGCCCGTCGAGGAGCGAGGAGTGCGGCCCTACGAATGGACTCCAGCGCGGCGTCACGGCGCCCCTGAGCCCATCGCTGCTTCGCTTCGACGACGAAATGGTCGACGTCGTGGCCGGCCACGGTCGGTCTCGGCGGGGGGCCAGCCAGTCGGCGGCGGATCCTGGATGCCAGGGAACGCTTCGTCACCGCCAGACACCCTTCGTGTCGATCACGATCTTCTCGCGGAGGCGCAACGGCTTGCGGTCTGCGTGCTTGAAGTCGGTGTGGTCGACGAGCACCAGGACGATGTCGGCGTCGGCGACGGCGCTGGCGAGATCCCGCAGCTCCACGTTCTCCCGTCCCGCGAGCCCGCGGGGCAGCTCGTCGATGTGCGGCTCGACCGCCAGAATCACGGCGTCCCCCACCTCGGTCGCGAGCCTCGTGGCGATGGCCAGCGCCGGCGACTCGCGAAGGTCGTCGATGTCCGGCTTGAAAGCGAGGCCGAGGACGGCGATACGCGGCGCCTTGAACCGGTCAGCGTGCTCCTTGACGCGTGAGATGACGTACTCGGGCTTCTCATCGTTGACCTCACGCGCCGTGCGGATGATCCGGGCACGCTCCGGGGCCGCATCCACGATGAACCACGGGTCGACCGCGATGCAGTGACCACCCACGCCCGGGCCGGGCTGCAGGATGTTCACGCGCGGGTGGTGGTTCGCGAGCCGGATGAGCTCCCACACGTCGATACCGAGGTCGGCAGAGATGAGCGACAGCTCGTTGGCGAACGCGATGTTGACGTCGCGGTACGAGTTCTCGACGAGCTTCGCCATCTCGGCGGTGACCGCGTCGGTCAGCAGGATCTCGCCCTGGCAGAAGACCTGATAGAGCTCCTTGGCCCGCTCGGCGGCGTCCGTCGTCAGACCACCGACGATGCGGTCGTTCGTGACGAGCTCGATCATCACCCGACCGGGCAGCACGCGTTCGGGGCAGTGCGCCACGTGGATCCGGGCGCGCCCCTCCGACCCGTCGAGCGACAGGTCCGGGCGCGCCGCGAGGATCCACTCTGCCATCTGCTGCGTCGCCTGGGGCGGCGACGTCGACTCGAGGATGACGAGCGCGTCGGCGGCGAGGTGCGGCGCGATCGCCTCGGCTGCGGCCTGGATGTAGGACAGGTCCGGCTTGTGCCCGTCGGTGAACGGCGTCGGCACCGCGACGATGAAGGCGTCCGCCGGCTCGGGCTTCGTCGCCGCGCGGAGCGTGCCCTGCGTGACCGCACCAGCGACGTACGTCGCGAGGTCGGGCTCCACGAACGGCACGTCGCCGCGGTTCACCGCCTCCACCGTGCGCTCGTTGATGTCCACGCCGATGACGTCCACGCCGTTCGACGCGAGGATCGCCGCCGTCGGGAGCCCGATGTAGCCGAGCCCGACGACGCACACAGTGGTGTTGCTCATGATTCCCCTCAGATGAGGACGTGCCGGTCGGCACGTCCGTAGAACTGGACCTCGCCGCTCGCGAGCAGCTCGGCGTCGGTGACGTCCCAGGTGTGCGCCGCGCCCGAGCGCACCTGGACGAAGTTGAAGCGGTCGGCCGAGAACACCCGCGCCCCGGCGTCCACCGCGGATCGTAGGAAGCCGGTGTCCTCTCCCTGCGCTACAGAGGCGAACTTCACCCGTTCGGCGACGCCTCGGGTCGCGACGATCGTCGGTCCCATGACGAAGTCGCTGAACTGCTGCTCTCGGTGTCCGAACCGCAGGATCGTCGCGTCGAGGGACGTGAGGTACAGGTAGTGCGCCTGCTTGCCCACGACGTCGGCACCGGAGTAGGCCAGGGCGTCGAGCTGGTCGGACACGTAGTGCTCGCCGTAGAGGTCGTCGTCGTCCATCTTCGCGACGACGTCGCCGTCGGACGCGACGACGAGGCGGTTGAGGCACTCCCCCAGCGGCACGTCCTGACCGGCCGTGAGGAGCACGAGGTCCTCGATCCCGGCCTCCTTGGCGCGCAGCCGCACGTCCGCCTCGTCCACGTCGAACCCGTGCGTGAGAAGCGCGAGCTGCACGTCGACGTCGCGCTGCGCGCCCACGGTCCGCAGCACGTGGTCGAGCTGGCCGGGACGGTTGGTCGACACCAGCGCCGACACGCGCGGGCGAGCGACCGTCGCCGACTCGGCCAGCCCGACGTCGTGCAGCACGCGCTGTACCCGCGCGCCGTACGTGTGCTCGCGCCAGATGCGTCGCTGCCCGCGGTGCGTCGCACGGTCTCGAAGCTCGCGCGAGCGCACGAGCGCACGGATCGTGTGCGCGGCCTCGACCCGCTCCCCCACGACGAACACCTCGTCGGGCGGGAAGAACTCGCCGATCGCCGCGCTCGGCGTCGTCACCACGGGCGTGCCGCAGGCCGTGATCTCGAAGACCCGGCGTGCGCACATGCTCGGCGAGTCGACCACCGAGTTCACGTTGAGGAACACCTTGTACTCGCGGTACGCGGTGAGCATCCGGTCGTAGTCGAGCGACCCGACGACGCGCGACCCGAACGGCTCCGGGAACTGGTACCGATCGTCGCCGCCCTGGAACCGGGAGAAGATCTCGAGGCCGTGCTCCATGCGCGGGGAGACGTCGACGGCCGCGCCGAGCAGCAGGTCCATCTGCGCCCGACGCTCCGGGTACTTGTGCGCGAAGTACATGCCGCCGAACGCGACGTCCCCCGACGGCCCGTCGCCGTGCGCGCGCACCGGGTTGTGGATCGCGGGCTGCGCGCCGAAGGCCAGCACGCCCACGCGGTCGTGGCCCAGCCGCTCACGGTAGGCCTCTACGCGCCCGACGTCGGTCGTGTACACGTCGTCGAAGAGCGCCACTGCGTCGAGGAAGTCCTCGAAGTGCGCCGGGTCCTCCTTGTTCCAGAACACCGTGGGTACGCCCCGCTCGCGGCAGGCGGCGACCAGCTCCACGAACGCCGGCCGCGGGGCCGACGTCCCGGTGAGGTGGTACTGCCAGGCCCCGGAGTTGCCGTTCCACGCTGACTCGACGAACAGCAGGTCGAGCCCGGGGCGGCCGTCGCGCTCACGGTCGAGCTCGTCGCGCCACGACGCCGGGGTGAGGGCCACCTGGTCCCACTCGAACCCGAAGGCGAGCCGGGAGAAGTCGTCGAGGATCACCCCGACCCGCAGCGTCGGACGGGCTGCCGGCCGATCTGAGAAGGTCCACGGCTCGAAGGTCACGCCGTCCTCGGAACGGATCGCGCCGCGGGCGCCCGCCGGTCGCGGCACGCCGCGGCGGCGGAGGTACGTGCGCAACTGGGACAAACCGCCCCGGCGGAGGTGCCAGAGCGCCTTACGTGCCTCGTCGAGGCGCGAGTCCCCCTGTGCGTCCACTGCCACCGTCTCGTCCGTACTCAGCCGACGCTCAGGTCGCGACTCGGCCGCGCACATGGTACCGCTGTCCCGGTCTCGGAACAGAACCGGTTCGCCCGTCGATCAGGGGACGTAGGCGACGACGACGCGGCCCTCACCCTGCACGGTCAGGGCACCCGCTGCATGGGGCACGAAGACCGACTCGCCGCGCGCCAGGCGCGTCTCGGCGGCGCCCTCCCCGGAGCCTCCGACGAGCGTCACCGCGCCGTCGAGGCACAGCACGACGCGCGGACCGGCGTCCGGCACGGGCACCGGGGCAGCACCCGAGACCTGCCCCGCTCGGAGCGCGAACTCCGCGACCGGCGGGCGGTAGGTGACGAGGCCGGACCCGTCGTCGACCAGGCGCGGGCGCGCGGCAGGCCCGGGCGTGCACGTGGCGCACTCGAGCAGGGCGTCGACGTCGACGAGCTTGCTCGTGAGACCGGCGCGCAGGACGTTGTCGGAGCTCACCATGACCTCGACCGCGCAGCCGGACAGGTAGGCGTGCACGTGCCCGGACGGCACGAACATCGACTCCCCCGGTGCGAGCGTGACCCGGTTGAGCATGAGGGAGACGACGGCGCCGGGGTCGCCCGGGTGCTGCTCGGCGAGCGCGAGCACCGTGGCGTCGGCACGCCGCGACGTGCGCCGAGGCGCACCCGGCGTGGCCGCGGCACCGGACCCGGTCGGAGCACTGGCCCGAGCTCGGACCGAGGCGACGGTCCGCGCGAGGTCCGCCGCGACGTCGGGCTCGGACCGGGCGTGGAGCGCGAGCGTGAACGCCTCGCGGACGCCCGCCTCGGTCGGGCGGGCGAGGAGCGCGGCCCGCATCCGGGCGACGAGGTCGCCGTCGAGCCCGTCGAGGAGCTCGAGGATGCGCGCCGGCCGCCGGAAGCCGGACAGTCCCTCGAAGCGCGACACCGCCACGACCATCTCGGGCTTGTGCTGGTCGTCGTGGAAGCTGCGCAGCGGCGAGTCGCGCGCGACGCCCTCCCGGTTCTCGCGGTTGAACCCGGCGCGGGCCCGGTGCGGGTGCGGGTGGACCTGCAGCGAGAGCGCGCGCTCGGCCGCGAGCACCTTGAGGAGGAACGGCAGCCGGGGACCGTACTGGTCGAGCACGCGCTGGCCCAGCACCCCCACCGGGTCCGCGCGCACCAGGTCCGCGAGCGTGCCCGACGCCGTCGCCCCGCCCGGTCGCGGCCCCTCGCCCGGGTGCGCCGCGCCGTCGGGCACGACGCGCGACGGCGCGAGCGGGTGCGCCCCCATCCACAGCTCGGCCGCCGGACGACCGTCCGGCTCCACCCCCAGGAGGTCCTGGATCGCCGACGCCGAGCCCCAGTCGTACGGCTGGACGGTGTTCTCCAGCCGGTAGAAAGCCGGGGGGCGTGCCGGGGGGGGGGGGTGGGGGGGGTCTGCACACCCGGCGGGCGGGGGTCACGCGGTTGGTGGCGTGGGGGGTGGGTGGGGCGGGGGGGGCCCACCCCCCCGCGTGTCGGGGTTATATGGGGCCCCTGTCTCGCGCCCCCCCGGCCCCCCGGGGGGGGGCCCCCGGGGCGCCCGCGACCCTCGCGCGGGGTGCCCTCG
>NZ_JBHXIC010000074.1:0-21612 GCF_042723955.1 Cellulosimicrobium cellulans
ACCACGCCACGAGCCGGTCGACCGCGCTCCGGGGCCCGGTGGCGACCACCGCGACGGTGCCGTCGCGGCGGGTGGGCGCGGACCCCCAGCGCCCCCACGCCACCCCCCGCGCGCCCGAGGCCCCCCCCCCCCCCACACCCCACCAGGTCGCCGCGCGCGCGCGCCCGGCCGGGGGCTACCCCGCGACGTCGCGGGCGGGGGCGGCGGGCGTCGCCGTGGCCAAGGGCCGCGAGGCGACCGACAAGCTCGCCGAGCGCGCCGCCGAGGTCCGCGACGACGTCAGCGACCGCGTGAGCGACGCCGTCTCCGATGCCAAGGACGCGGCCAAGAAGGCCACCAGCCGCGCCCGCAGCACCACCCGCAGCACGACCTCGTCCGCCAAGGACGCCGCCGCGGACGCGAAGGACGACCTCAGCGACGCCGGCAAGAAGGCGCGCGAGGCGGCCGAGTCCGCGGCGGAGGACGCCGCCAAGAAGGCCGACGACGTCTGAGTCGCCCGCCTCACCGCCGAGTGGCACAGCACGACGCCGAAGGGTCCGCACTGTCCGGTGCGGGCCCTTCGTCGCGCGGGCGCTCCCATCGGCAGCGCCCGGCCGATACGCACACGAACGGGCTCATCCGCGACCACCTGCCCGGGGAACTGCATCACCACCCTTCGCTTGCCGCGTTCGGTTCTCGTGCGGAAAGCTCTGACCATGGCCATGAGGGAGCCCCGACGCGCGTGGTTGCTGATGGCTGCGGGCGACGACCGGGGCCACGGTGGCAACGAGGGCTACGACGACCAGTACGACGCCTATTACTCATGGGACAGCAAGGTCGTCGATCACAAGAACATCACGGTCGGTGACCCGGTGGCCCTGTGGGACAAGCGGCGGCTGCTCGGGGTGTCCGTCATCGAGGAGATCGAGCGGTCCACCGGCCAGAAGCTGCAGAAGCGGTGTCCCGTCTGCTCGACAACGGCAATCAAGCCCCGCGTGACCAAGACGCCCAGATTCCGCTGTGACGACTGCAAGGCCGAGTTCGACACGCCGCGGTCCGAGGTGGTCGAGGTCGAGATCTACCGGGCCCGGTACGACGCCGCGTGGACGGACCTCGATGGTCTCCTGGACGACCGTGAGATCCGCCGGGTTCAGACGAACAAGGGTGAGTTCAACGCGATGCGGCGGTTGGACTGGGCTGCGTTCAGCAACGCCCTGGCGCGCAAGCACGCCGACCGCGCTCTCAGTCGGGTGGTCGGACGGCTCCCGGACGTGGCGTGGGGTCCGACGCTCGACATCGCGGTCGACGTACCGCAGGGTTTCCGGGAGTCTCTGGTCCGTGTCCGCCGCGGCCAGCGACAGTTCCGAGAGGCCCTGCTCGCGGCCCAGGGCCACAAGTGCGCGTTCACGGGGGCGGCGCCCGCACGAGTCCTCGAAGCAGGTCATCTCTACAGCTACGCCAGGATCGGCGAACACCGCGCACACGGCGGTCTGATGCTCCGTCGAGACATCCATCGACTCTTCGACGACGGTCTGCTCGCCGTCGACCCCGCGCACCGCCGGGTCGACGTCGCCGAGGAGCTCGGGGCTTATCCACAGTACGCGCGCTTGCACCAGCAGCCGCTGACCCTCGATCTCCGCGACGAGCAGGTGGACTGGCTCACCCAGCACTGGACCGAGCACCGTACCGTCGCTGGTTGATGCCACGCCCGCTGGTCAGCGGGCGGCGATGATCCACTTCGCGACACTCTGCTGGCGATGAGGAGACGGAGGTTCTCGACCTCGAGCGGTCGACGATGAACACATGGTTCATCGATGGATGGTGAGCGGATCGCGAATGCAGGTCATCGTTGAAGCGCAGAGTCCCGCTCCAGAGGATTCGGCGCCCAAGTCCCGAGTATTTTCGGCATGGGAGCAACGCGTTGCAGACATGGCCGAGATCGCGCTTAATGCCCCTCTCCCGGCCTCATGGAGCGGGTCGCAGTTGGTGGCGATCTGCACCCCGGCACCCTGACGACGCCCGGCGGCGTACGAAGTCCCGCGAATAAAGTTCGCAGGTGCACACGACGACGGGTGGCCGGGCTCAGCTCCGGCCACCCGTCAGATGTCTTGTTGGTTCAGGTGCGCGGCGGCACTCGGAACGGCTCCCGACCGATTGCCGCGTGGATCCGGGCGAGCCGCTCGGAGTAGGAGTCCTGATCCGAATGCTGGTGCTGGGCGAGTTGCCTGTTGGTCAGTGCGACGGCGATGGCGATGAGCAGTTTCATGAACGGCTCGCGCCGGGGTCCGGCCGAGACGTTGTCGAGTCGGGTTAGGTACGGACTCTTCAGGAGCGAGAAGCCGTTCTCGGTCAGCGCGCGTCCCGACTCGTAGATCAGAGCGTGTTCCCAGGAGCCGGCCGGCAGGTGCTGATACTCGCGCGCCTGCCGTTCGGTCATCGTCACGGTGACGTGGCTGCGAGTGCAGCACTCGTACCTTTCTGGCTCCCAGTCTGGCCGGATGGTGGGGTGAACGGCGGGGTCGATGTCCGCATTCGGCCGGAACAGGCAGTCGGCTCGGCCCTGGACGGCCGGGCAGATGAGCGCGATCTTGAACACGTCCTCTGCGGGCTTGGCCTTGGAGGGTCGCCCCCGCCTCGGCGCCGCCTTCGTGATCCGACCGTTCGTCCCCATCGCGTACTGGAGTCGGGCCTTGATCCGTGCGTCGTGCCCGTCCAAGTCCTTCGCGGACATCCCTCTGATCGGGATCGCGAGCCGGTGCTGGCGGGCCTGGAGCACCGCTGGGCAGTAGAACGCCCCCTCGATCTGTACCGGACCCGGGTCCGTACGCTCGCCGCTGTTCGACCGTGGATGTTGCGTCTCGTGCGTGAGGGGCCAGTTGGCCGGATAGCGAGCGACGGCTGAGTAGCGGTGGCGGTACAGGACGTCCTGCCACCCCGTCTTGACGTTGTAGCCCATGTCGCCGATCAGTCGCGGCCACCTCGCGTTCGCACCGCGCAGCGGGTTCCTGGCGCGCGGGTCGAAGCCGCGGGAGACGTGGTTCTCCAGGGCCAGGTCGAGCGCGCGCAGGTTCGCACTCGTCGGTTCGCGCACGATGATGCTCGTGATCGCACGCGGGACGTTGCGAATGCGCGTCGGAGGACCGATGCGGGTCAGTGCCGTGACTCCCACGCCTGCTCCGGACTTCGTGACCTTCTGCCCGGCCTGATCGGGAGCGTCGCTAACGACGCCCCGGGACCGCACATAGGTGCGTGCCGCGGGGGCGGCTGGACGCTTGAGCGCAGGCTGGTTGCCCATGCCCGGCTTCGACTGGGCCGTCTGCAGGGTGGTCTCGTCGACGAGGAGGTCTCCGGCGTAGCCGCTCGGGCAGGGATCGTCGATCGAGGCCGCGACGATGTCGTTGACGATACGGTCGCACAGGACGAGGGCCGCCTCGGCCGCGTCGCGGTCCTGAGCGGTGCGGTTGGCGAGGATCGTGTCTCGCTCCTGGTTCGTCGTCACTCGTGCCGTGACGTCGAACAGCGAATCCAAGGGCAAGAGTCTGCGCGTCAACCACGCATGGAAACGGGCGTACTCACGGGTTGCCGACGACCGGTCGGACATCGAGGCGATCGCGGAGGGCGACACCACTACTCCGATCCGCTCCCGCTGGCTGGACGTGCACCAGCGAAAGAGGAACTCCAGGATCGCGGCCACGGAGACCTGTCGCCCCAGGTCGAGTAGGCAAACGATCGCGACCAGGACCGCCTTGGTGGTGTAGACGATCTCCTCGGACGCGGTCCGGCCGCCCGGACCGCGTCGGGAGTCCGCTGCGCCGTCGATCGCGGACGCAGCACCGGACTTGTCGATCAAGTCGAGCGCGTACCCGAAGACGGAGTCGTGGAGTTCGGCCCGATCGCGGTGTGCGGAGATCATGAGGACACCTCCCGCATCCAGTCCAGGAGTTCGGTGTCGTCGAACTGCCGGAAGTAGGGACGCAGTTCCGTCAACGTGTGCGAGTCGCCGAGGTCGGCCAGGTGGAGGACCGCTGCCGTGGGGAAGCTGCTCGACGCGAGGCGCACGATCCAGAAGTGCCGCAGTCGGACCGCGCTGAACTCCTCACCGGGCTGTTGTTGTTGCAGGTGGCTCCTGGTCCGGTTCACCACGTTGGTCCTCTTGCCCGTTCCAGACAGCAGATAGTCGTCGGGGCCGATTGCCTCGGCCGCAGCCCGTAGCGTCATGGCCGAGCGTTGGTCGACGATCGGCACCGTGCGGATCACACCGCTTCGTCGCGACGGGAGATCGACGCAGACCGTCCTGGCCCCGTTGCGGAGCACGACGCGCACCGACGCGCCGACAAGGGTCGTCATCTCGTTCGCTCGAGCACCAGCGCCGGCCGCCAAGGCGATGATCAGTTGCATCCGGCGGGCCACCTTGTCTGTGACCGTCGACGTGAGTTGCCACATCCGGGCGACCTCGGCCCCCATGTAGGGGCGGAGAGTTGTTGCTCGCGCTGGCCGCCGATCCAGCTTTGGGTAGGCGTCCGGGTGGTAGAGCCGCCCGTACCGCGACAGATCGCTGCGGTACGTGCTGATGGTTCCGCGACCGTGGCCTTGCATGTGGGTGCCGATGAAGGCGTCGACCTCCGCGCGAGCGAGCGCACGAGACGGGTCGAAGTCTCCGTGCACAGCGAGGTACCGATCGAAGAGTGCCGCCAGCACGCCCAGCCGGCGGCGGTCGGTCTGCTCCGCGACCGCGGGGTTCTGCATCACGACCTCGAGCGCCGTCGTCACAGCCAGCTGGGCGACTGGTGACGTCGGCTCGAACGTCGCGAGCGATGCACGCCGTTGCTGGTCGGCTGCGGCATGGTTGCCCGTCGCGGTGCGGACCACCGGGCGAGACGGGAGTGCTACGTCAACGGGAAGAGGCGCCGTTCGCTGGACGGGACGACGTGCGGGATGGCGGCCCATTACTGGCCCCCGTACGGGCGGGTCGCGTTGACACGGGCAGGTGGTTGAGGGAATCTGGGCATGGTGGTGCTTTCTGATCGGAGCAGCAGCCAAGAACGGCTTCGGCCGGCCGAGCCCCCAGTCGCAACCTGGGGGCTTTCGGCGTCTTTGGGCACCTTCAACGTCGACGGTGCCGTACTCGCGCGATGCGCCCCCGTACTCGGAATGTAACCGATGTGCTACAGGGGCGCCAAGGGTGCGGCGGGGGCCGGGGCATGCCGGGGCGGGCCTGGACGCGCGCGTGGCGCACCCTCCCTCGGCCAGTGGGGGCGGCTGTCATGCCCAGGACATTGCACCACGCACAGTCGGATCGTTACCGTAGCAGGGTGCTTTTAGCCAACAAGAGCGGCTAAAAGCAAACCTACGTGTCGCAGGGGGAACTGTGAGCGACCCTCGCTACGTCCCCAGAGACCTCTGCGGGAAGCCCGGAGCGTTCGGGCTTGAGCACGACCTTCCCTGGCCGGACGCCGAAGACGATCACCAGTTCGACCTCATCGCCGCGTCACGCCTGCAGCACTACTACTGCTACCTGATCAGGACACAGTTGGCGCAACAGGGCATCACCGTCGTGACGTACGCCCGCTTGTGCGGCCAAAGTTACGAACGGACGGCCGCGATGCTCCGCGGTGCAGCAGTCATGCGCTTCGACGATGTCGCCCGTGCCGAACGGATCCTTCGACAGATCGCCTCGAACGATGCCCTTTGGGGCACTTTCGATGATTGGGGTGGCTGGGAGCTTCCAGACCACCTGCGCCCCTAACTATGGGCGCCGGTCTCGCCGGGACCGCGACGACGCCAAGAGAACCCACGGCCAGGGAGTCGTCTTCATGGGATCCGCATCTCTGAACCACATCCTGCCTTCGTGCACGCCAGCGTCGACATCGGCTTGAACGAGCGCCTGGTGCGTCCAGCGGTCTCAGACCGCGCCAACCTGGGCCGGCGTGGCGGCCGCGATCTTGTCGAGAGCGGCGTAGAGGGCTGCGACGTTGCCCGCCGCCCGCGGGCCTACGTCCATGAAGAGAACGTTGACGACAGGGTCGAAGCCCTCGACTCGGATCAGATCGGGGTACGGCTCATCGGGTGCGAGCGTCACCGGATAGATGAGGCAGACGACGGCGGGGCGCAGCCCGTCGTGGCGACCATACGCGACCGCCTGGTAGACGTCCGATCGACGTAGCCGGACGCGCTCTCGCGCCGTTGGTGCGACATCCACGACCTCGCTGTCTTCCGTCACCAGTTCATCGGCGACACGGACATCCTTGTACTTGGCGTCAAGCGCGAGTGCGGTCGAATCTGTGCTGAGCACGAAGTCCGGCGTCACCCGGCTCGAGCCGAGTCGCTTGCCGTTCGGGGCTACGACGGTCGCACGGAGCGAACGCTTGTCGAGCACACCACCGTGCCACCCATCCAAGATGTTGCGCAGCGACTGCTCGTACAAGAGGTTCAGCGGCCAGAGGATCGCTTGTTGCCCATGCGCCCCAACCTCGGTACCAACGTACGTGCCCTCGAGAAGGGCGGTCGTGAAGTCTGTGATGGGCCGGTAGTGGCGCAGCGGCCCGGCGAGGTTGAGCCGTCGCCCGTGGCGGGGCGTCATCTGCACGTCATCGACGCTGGCCAGCAGGGCGAGCCCGCGACGAGAGAGCTCAAGCAGGAACCGGCGTGCGCCAGCGTTCGGCACGAGGTGCGCGAGTGCTGCGGCTCGCCGCACTCCGAGTTTCAGGTACTGGTTCGGGCGCGTGTTGTCGGACGGCTCTGTGTAGCGGCAGGGCACGACGTGCGGTCGCGCAGATGCGAGCGAGTTTCTGATGTAGCGGGTTGTATCAATCCGTCCACGGACTCGACCGACCAGTTCCTCCTCCCGCGTGACGTAGCCGCGACGAACCCAACGTGTCGCGAACGCGACAGCCTCAGCCAGGTACCACGCCAGCAGGCATGCGGCCGGTTCGGATCGCACAGCGTCCAGCTCAGCGCGGCCAGATAGGAGGCTCTTCGTGGTACTGGACGATCCGTAGGCCCAGTCGGCGAGGAAGAACAGATCGAGGTCCGGGAGCTTTGGCGTGATTCGGATGTGTGCGGCCGTGCCCCCGACATCTACGCGCATGATGCCTACGCGGTCTGAGGCGCGGATTGTCCAATCGGGCTGTCCCGGGGTACGGGTGGCCTTGATCCCCAGCGGCTCCCAGAGGTGCTGAGGAAAGCTGGCGACGAACTCCTCGGTAGCGCTCGTTGTGCCCTGCTCGCGGACATGCAGGTCGGTAGACCCGGCGTCCCAGCGATCCGCGGCTACCGGGACTTCAACCACGTGAGCACCTTCTCCTCCACCGCGGTCTGACCGGTGGCGTCTACGCCGACGTTCGCCAGCATGCTCCTGAGGCCGTCCCCATCGATCAGCCCCTCAGCGGCATACTCGCTCAGCAGCGGCACGATCTCGTAGGCGAAGCGTCGAGCGATGCCGGCAAGGGAACTGGCCTCGTCGGGCTCTGAGCCTGAGGGCAAGAAGTACGAGTGGCCGACGGCCAGCGCGGCGCTATCGACGTCGAAGAGTTCTTGAACCTTGTCGAACAGCGCAAGAGCGCCCGTCCGATCTCGGGCACCTCGCCAGGCCGCCGTGTCGACGACTTCACGGGCGGGCTGCAGGTCGATGAAGGTGAAGCGCCGGCGCAATGCGTAGTCGATGAGGGCGATGGACCGGTCTGCAGTGTTCATCGTCCCGACTAGCAACAGGCTGGCCGGCAGCGTCATCGACGCCCGACCGTCCACCGCGTACGGCGTGCGAACAGGCGCGTCCCGGTACTCGAGCGCGTAAAGAAGCTCACCAAAGACGCGCGCGATGTCCGCGCGGTTGATCTCGTCGACGATGAGGATCACGTCGCAGTCGGAGCCGGCCTCACCCAGCGCGACTCCGATGGCGGCGAGGAGACTGAGTGTGCGGTGCTCAGCGGTGAAGGTGACGCCACCGGGCGCGGGCTGTGGCGCGAGTGTGCGCACAAAGTCCTCGTAGCCGTACGACGGATGGAACTGGGTGAGGTCCCAGACGGCATGGAGACCGCGCGCCACGATGGCATTCGCGATGTCAGCGGGCGTACGCTCCGCTATCGGCAAGCTGTCGATGATGGTCGTAAGGTTCGACTCGTCGCGTCGACCACCGCTCGCCCAGTCGATGTACTTCAGCGCGACGTAGGTCTTGCCGACACCCGGCGCTCCCTGGAGGACGACCTGGCGACGACGGCGCAGTTCCTCGTCAAGCAACGCCAGATCATCCGGCGCCGCATTCCGCGCAGAGGTCGACCCAATCGGTTGCGGCCGCGCGGCTCGCCGAAATTCGTCCTGAGTCAGGCCGAGCCACCGGTTCGACTTCCACAGGATCGCAAGTTCCACCGCATCACCGCGCTCTGCTACGACCGTGCCGACTTGGTCGCGGAGTCGTTCCGCGATGAGCTCAGACAGGAGCGGTGCGAACCTCGACGAAGGGAGGAACCGTTCGACACCGATGATGGTGGGGCCGCGCTTGGTCGGCACAAACAGGTGCGCTGACGACATGCGGTTGAGCAGCGTCGAAGCCGCCTTGCGCATGTCTGACGCCCCAGCCTCTTCCAACTCCTCCTCGACCAGATCGGTGGAGAACTTTGTCCGGTCGAACCTGCCGTCTGAGGTTGTGAGCACGTCGTTGACGATCCGGGCGATCCTGGGCTCTGACCATACGAGGAGGGCCCACGCCAAGAACTCCGCCTCATCGGTCCTGCCGGCCTTCGCGGTCCGGACAAACAGGTCCTCGATCAGACGTCCGCTTCTATCGAAGACGAACAAGCTCTGAACCCACGAAGCAGCGGCTTCGCTCCCGTGACCCTCAGCCAGCTCCTTGACCTCATCCACGGTCATCCCGGTCGATGCCTCCGCGGCTGTAGCCACAAGGCTGCTCAGCGGCATGTTCCGGGTGAGCGACATCTGATTCAAGCCGACTGTCATGAGCCGACCCTAACGACTCATAACCAAGATGCTACGAGGCGCGCGGCCTCCCTCGTCCTCGCAGGGTCGTACCCGCATCTCGGAGCAGGCCCCGCACACGCTGATGCGTGTAGCCGGTCTCATCCATGAGCGCCCTGATCGAGCACCCTGCTTCGTAACGCGCACGAAGGTACACCGCGATGTCATGGTTCTCGGAGGGTTCGATTCGCTCGTAGGCCGAAACTGCTGGCACCTCGATAGGTCCGCCCGTGTAGCCCCGGTGTACTTGTCCGCGCTGCGCATCGTCAGGGGCAGACTCGTCGCCCCACGCGTGCCAGCCTGCTCTGGCCTGTCGGGCGAACATCTCGAGGTAGGGACCGGGGGACGCCGCTTCGATCATCGGGTACTGCTCGTCCGGCTTCCTGGAGTGCTCCCGCTTCCGGCTCTCGATCATGTTGACCATGGACCGCGCTGGCGCCTCGGTCCGCATCGATCCGCGCACGCCGAAGAGGATCAACTCGGTGACGTTGCGGAAGTAGAAGCCGACGCCGCGCCCGTCCGGCCCGCCGTCCTTGCGACGCTTAGCCCAGACGACGTTCGAGACGTAGCGGAAGCCCCACGCCTCCATGACGCGCAGTCCGTCGGGAAGCAGTGCGTTCGGAACCCACAGGTACAGGTGCGCGTTCTTCGCTGCCCGCTCGCTCACCGGCAGTGCGCAGATGTCGTCGAGACTGAGCGTGGAGTACCGATCGAGCCGCCGATGCTCGGGAGCGACCTTGCCCGTGCGGTTGGCGAAGCGCCATGGCGGGTCGGCGAGGATCGTCTTGAACCCGCCCGCAACTTCGGGCAGCTGGGGGATGTCATCGTTAGGCCGCAAGGGCGACACGACAGTCTGAGACGTCACGCGGGGCACACCTTCCTCGGAGATAGATCTATTCTGGCACAGAAAAGATCTCTTCCGCTACTCGACGCGCGGAGCGAGACTGGCGGCGCGAGTAGCAGTAGTCGAACATGTGTACACGCACAGCGCGATTCGCGTGCGGCTTGTCCACAGCCCGCGGTGATGACGGCGGCGGACACGCCTAGCAGGGTCGGCCGGATCTAGTCGGATCCCCTCAAGGAAGACACCTCAGATTGGATCGGCACGTGACTGGTACCGACGGCGGACGCGACTGGGGCGCCCGCATCCTGGCGGCCGCGCCAGAGACCGCCCGTCAGATCGCGCACCATGTTGAGCTAGCGCTCGACGGAACGACCCAACGCGACTTTCGAACCCGAGCGGAGATCGCGAGCGACTATCCGACGCAGCTGCGCGCGCTCGACCACGTCGTCTTTGCGATGGAGCAGCACGGCGTCCTGATGCTCGAGCGCATCGACGCGGTCAGGGAGGATCACCACACGTCAAGCCGCTCGGCGCTCACGCTGGTGCACTCCAGCGCAACCATGACGCTGCAAGAGATCCGGTGTCTGGCGGTGGCGGGGTACTGGGTCGGTGCGGCCGCCCGTTGGAGAGGCCTCCACGAACTCGCGGTCACCGCACGTCTAATCGCTGAAGGCGGCCCGGAAATCGCGCAGCGGTACCTGGATCACGGCTTCGTAGTCCAGACCAAGCGCCTGAGCAGGTACTACGAGGAGCACGGCGCAGGCCCGATCGACCCAGCAGCACTCAAGGAGCGAAGTCAACGAGCCGTTCTGTTGGAACAGGCGCACGCACTCGCCAACTCCCAAGCGCGGTTTCGGGATGCCTACGGCTGGGCCATCCCGCTCCTGCCGACGAACGCAGCCGGCGAGCACGTGCGGCCAACTTTCGACCGTCTCGAGGCACAGGCTGGCTACGACGCGCGGAGGCTCCTGGTGACCTCCGCGCACGGGATGGTGCACAACGACTCCGCCGGCGTGCTCAGTGCTGTCGTGCTCGACGAGGGCTACTCGCTCGGGCCCCAGCCGATGTTCACTAAGACCGTCCTACAGCCGACGCTAGAGTCCATCACCTGGCTAGTCGCCGCAACCCACGTGCGCTTCGAACCGTCATTGGACTCGCGCTTCGCTCGACTCCTGTCGCTACAAGGAGCCGGCCTGATGCATCTGTGCTCTCAGACATTGCTGTCCTTCGGCGATGACTAGCGCTACGCGCGGAGCAGCGCCCTGACAACGTGGCACCTATCGACCGGGCCTGCCGGGCATCAGGCCAGATCCGCACCATCAAGCAGCGAGGCTGCCGCGACGCCGAGGACGCGGGCGATCTTGCATAGGACTACAACACCGACGTCCTGCACACCACGCTCGATCTTGCTGATGGTCGGGCGTGACAGCCCGGCAAGTTCAGCGAGCTCCTCCTGAGTGAGCCCTCGGCGCTTGCGTTCTTCCGTGACCCGGCTTCCTAGAGCCGCCAACTCGGGCGGCCAGTCGCCCGCGGCAGCAGCGGCAGCGGTGCGTCGTCGGGCCTCGGTCATCGTCACACCGCCGATCCTGCATCAGACCACCGACACGTCCGACTTGCACCGGACAGAACGGCGGAGACCACGTCGTTGCGGACTCGAACCTGACGTTCACCCGTCTGCCGGGTTCTCGGTCGGAGGCTTCGCGATCCGGCGTCCCCGCAGATGGGAGGTGCTGTGGAGTTTGTGAACTACTACGGTCCGCGTACGCGAACCGCTCATGGTGGAGCCAGGGGGACTCGAACCCCCAACCCCCTGCTTGCAAAGCAGGTGCGCTACCAATTGCGCCATGGCCCCGGGTGACGCGGCCTGGGGCCGGTCAGGAGTGAGACGTGCTCACTCGAAGGTGTCGGTGACCTCTGCCCAGAGGTCGCGCTCGGCGTTGTCCTCCGTGTACTTGCGCCACAGGAGATATCCGGCGCCGGCGGCGAGGAGCAGGACGAGAAGCTTCTTCATGACGTTCCCCCTCGAGTGGGTTCGGCAGTGGGCCTAAGAGGACTTGAACCTCTGACCTCTTCCTTATCAGGGAAGCGCTCTAACCGTCTGAGCTATAGGCCCGTACGCGCCTCGCCGGACAGCCCCGGGGGGCTGCTCCGCTCGCAGGCAGCGATTGAGGTTACCCCACCGGGAGCCGCAGACCCAAACCGAGGGTCCGTGACCCCCGGTCCGGGAGCCGTGCTGGGTCAGTCGTCCGTGAGCGTGAGGTGCACGCCGCCCACGAGCGCGGCGACGATGTTGTACAGGAACGCCATGATCGTCGACAGCGCGGTGATGATCACCACGTTCACGACGCCCAGCAGCGTGGCGATGGAGATCACGCGGCCGAACGCGACGTACTGCTGGATGTCCACGTCGGTCTCGGTGCCGACGATCTGCGTGAACAGGTCCTCGATCTTCGAGAAGACCATCATGCCGTCGAGGACGTACCAGACCACGGCCGTCGCGACGACGGTCATGATGCCGATCGCGACCGCCAGCAGGAAGCCGAGCTTCATCGCGGACCAGGGGTCGATGCGCGAGACGGCGAGCCGGACGCGACGCGGGCCGCCGTCGTGCCGGACCGTGGGCGTCGCGCCCGTCGCCGGGCCCACGGCGGGCGTGGCACCGGTGAGCGGGGTCGCGGAGCCGGACACGCCGGCCGCGGAGTAGTGCAGCGAGGCCGCCGCCGGGGCGTTCGTCGCGGCCGGAGCCGCCGAGGCGCTGGGGGCCGCCGAGGTGGTCGTGGGCACGCGCCTCACCGTCTCGTCGTCGATCTCGTCGTGACCGGGCTGCTGAGGGTCGGACTCCGGCGGCGCGGCGGGGACCGAGGCGGAGACCTTCTTGGCCGCGCTCTTCGCCGCGGCGATGGCTGCAGCGGCAGCCTTCACGGCACCCGCGCGGGCGACCGCGACACGGCTCTCGCCGGACGCGCGCTCCATCCCGTCGTCGTCCACCCCGCGCTCCGGGGTGGTCTGGCCTCCGGACGGGCTCGGAGGCGGCGGGGGCGGCGGCGGGACGGTGCCCGACGCCGAACCGTTCGACGCGCCGTTCGACTCCGCGTGCTTGCTCGCCGTGGTCGAGCTCCCGGCACGCGAGGTCGTGTCCGTGTCCGGACGCGGCACGGTCAGCCGGGGCGTGATCGTCGGCGGTGCGTTGTTCTCGCTGCTCATCTGGTTTCCTCGGTGGTTCCGGGGGCCGGCTCGGTCCCGCTCGCCCCGTCGGACGAGGCGGTCGGGTCGATGATCGGTGCGCTGCTCATGTCGGTGCCGACCGGGGCCGTGCCGGTCCCGTCCTCGCCCTCCACGGTATCCCGATCCTCTCCGAGACGACGCTCGACGTTCCGCGCGACCGCGATGATGCGGTCGCCCTTGTCGGGCTTCGCGAACGTCACCCCCTGCGTGTTGCGGCCCGTGAGGTTCACCTCGTCGACCGCGGACCGCACGATCTTCCCGCGTTCCATGATCACCAGCACCTCGTCGTCGGCCTCTGTCACCAGAGCCCCCACGAGATCTCCACGAGCCTCTACCAGGTTCGCGACCTTGATGCCCAGGCCGCCACGCCCCTGGACCCGGTACTCGTCGATCCGCGTGCGCTTGGCGAACCCGCCCTCCGTCACGACGAAGAGGTCCGAGCCCTCCTCGACCACGTCCGCCGAGAGGAGCTCGTCGCCCTCGCGGAACTTCATGCCGGTCACGCCCGACGTCGCGCGCCCCAGCGGCCGCATCGTGTCGTCGCTCGCGGGGAACCGGATCGACTGGCCCTTGCGCGAGACGAGGATGAGGTCGTCGTCGGCGTCCACGAGGAGCGCCGCGACGAGCTCGTCGGGCGTGCCCGACTCGTCCTCGCGCAGGTTGATCGCGATGAGCCCGCCCGAGCGCGGCGAGTCGTACTCGGACAGCCGCGTCTTCTTGACCAGGCCGCGGCGCGTCGCCAGGACCAGGTACTCCGCGGCGTCGTAGTCGCGCAGGTCGAGCACCTGCGCGATCTTCTCGCCGGGCTGGAACGCGAGCAGGTTGGCCACGTGCTGCCCCTTGGCGTCGCGACCGCCCTCGGGGAGCTCGTACGCCTTGGCACGGTAGACCCGCCCGAGGTTCGTGAAGAACAGCAGCCAGTGGTGCGTCGTCGTCACGAAGAAGTGGTCGACGATGTCGTCCTCGCGCAGCTGCGCGCCGCGCACGCCCTTGCCGCCACGCTTCTGCGCGCGGTAGTTGTCGCTGCGGGTGCGCTTCACGTAGCCGCCGCGCGTGATCGTGACGACCATCTCCTCCTCGGCGATGAGGTCCTCGATCGAGACCTCGCCGTCGAACGGGAGGATCGTCGTGCGGCGCTCGTCGCCGTACTTGGCGACGATCTCGCCCATCTCCTGGCCGACGATCGTCCGCTGGCGCTCCGGCTTGGCGAGGATGTCCTCGTAGTCGAGGATCTTGCGCTCGAGCTCGTCGTGCTCGTCGAGGATCTTCTGCCGCTCGAGCGCCGCCAGGCGGCGGAGCTGGAGGTTGAGGATCGCCGTCGCCTGGACCTCGTCGACGCCCAGGAGCTCCATGAGACCCGTGCGCGCCTGGTCCACGTCGGGGGACCGGCGGATGAGGGCGATGACCTCGTCGAGCGCGTCGAGCGCCTTGAGGTAGCCGCGCAGGATGTGGATGCTGCGCTCCGCCTCGGCGAGCAGGTAGCGCGTGCGACGCACGACGACGTCGAGCTGGTGGGTCGTCCAGTGGCGGACGAACGCGTCGAGGCTCAGCGTGCGCGGGACGCCGTCGACCAGCGCGAGCATGTTCGCGCCGAACGTGTCCTGGAGCTGGGTGTGCTTGTAGAGGTTGTTGAGGACGACCTTCGCCACGGCGTCGCGCTTGAGCACGATCACGAGGCGCTGGCCCGTGCGGCCCGACGTCTCGTCGCGGATGTCGGCGATGCCCTGGACGCGACCGTCCTTGACGAGGTCGGCGATCTTCGCGGCGAGGTTGTCCGGGTTCACCTGGTAGGGCAGCTCGGTGACGACCAGGCACACGCGGCCCTGGATCTCCTCGACGTTGACCACGGCGCGCATCGTGATCGAGCCGCGGCCGGTGCGGTACGCCTCCTCGATGCCCTTGTGGCCGAGGATCGTCGCGCCGGTCGGGAAGTCCGGGCCCTTGATGCGCAGCAGGAGCGCCGCGAGGAGCTCCTCGCGGCTCGCCTCGGGGTGGTCCAGGTGCCACTGGACGCCCTCGGCGACCTCGCGCAGGTTGTGCGGCGGGATGTTCGTCGCCATGCCGACGGCGATGCCCGCCGAGCCGTTGACCAGCAGGTTCGGGAACCGCGACGGCAGGACCGCGGGCTCCTGGGTGCGGCCGTCGTAGTTGTCCTGGAAGTCGACGGTGTCCTTGTCGATGTCCCGGACCATCTCCATGGCGATGGGGGCCATGCGGCACTCGGTGTACCGCGGCGCGGCCGCCGGGTCGTTGCCGGGCGAGCCGAAGTTCCCCTGGCCGGCGACGAGCGGGTAGCGCAGCGACCAGTCCTGCACGAGGCGCACGAGCGCGTCGTAGATCGCGCTGTCGCCGTGCGGGTGGAACTTGCCCATGACGTCACCGACGACGCGGGAGCACTTCGAGTACGACCGGTCGGGTCGGTATCCGCCGTCGTACATCGCGTACAGCACGCGCCGGTGCACGGGCTTGAGGCCGTCGCGCACGTCCGGCAGCGCACGTCCGACGATGACGCTCATCGCGTAGTCGAGGTAGGACCGCTGCATCTCGAGCTGGAGGTCGACCTGCTCGATGCGCCCGTGGTGCACGGCGACCGCCGTACCGTCGGCGTGCACGATCTCCTCGGCCCCGTCGCCGGGAGCCGTGGGCTCGGTCTCGGGGTTCTGCTCGTCGGTCACGGTCTACCTCGTTCGTTCGTTCCTGCGTGCTCGCTGCGCTCGTCGTCTGCCGCGGTCCGCGCCGCCGGGGCGCGTTCGCGGGCCGGTCGCCCGCGCGGGGCGGGCGCCGGCTGGTCAGATGTCAAGGAACCGCACGTCCTTCGCGTTCCGCTGGATGAAGCTGCGGCGGGACTCGACGTCCTCGCCCATGAGGACGGAGAAGATCTCGTCCGCGGCGGCGGCGTCGTCCAGGGTGACCTGGTTGAGCGTGCGGTGCTCGGGGTCCATGGTCGTGTCCCACAGCTCCGAGTAGTCCATCTCGCCCAGACCCTTGTAGCGCTGGATCCCGTTCTCCTTGGGGATCCGCTTGCCCGCTGCCTGCCCGGACGTGAGGAACGCGTCGCGCTCCTTGTCCGAGTAGACGTAGTCGTGGGGGGCGTTCGTCCACTTGAGCCGGTACAGCGGCGGCTGCGCGAGGTAGACGTGCCCGTTCTCGATGAGGGGACGCATGTACCGGAAGAGCAGCGTGAGCAGGAGGGTCGCGATGTGCTGGCCGTCGACGTCGGCGTCGGCCATGAGGACGATCTTGTGGTACCGCAGCTTGGTGAGGTCGAAGTCCTCGCCGATGCCCGTGCCGAACGCCGTGATGATCGACTGGACCTCCTGGTTGGACAGGGCCCGGTCGAGGCGAGCGCGCTCGACGTTGAGGATCTTGCCTCGGATCGGGAGGATCGCCTGCGTCCGCGGGTTGCGGCCGCGGACGGCGGAGCCGCCGGCGGAGTCACCCTCGACGATGAAGATCTCGCACTCCTCGGCGCGGTTCGACTGGCAGTCGCGCAGCTTGCCGGGCATGCCGCCCGACTCGAGCAGGCCCTTGCGGCGCGTCGCCTCGCGCGCCTTGCGCGCCGCGAGGCGCGCCTGGGACGCCTGGATCGCCTTGCGGATCACGTCGCGTCCCTCGTTCGGGTGCGAGTCGAACCAGTCGGTGAGCTGCTCGTGGACGACGCGCTGGACGAACGTCTTCGCCTCGGTGTTGCCGAGCTTGGTCTTGGTCTGGCCCTCGAACTGGGGCTCGCCGAGCTTGACGGAGACGACGGCGGTCAGGCCCTCGCGGATGTCGTCGCCCGTGAGGTTGTCGTCCTTCTCCTTGAGGATGCCCTTGTCGCGCGCGTACCGGTTGACCAGCGAGGTCATCGCCGCGCGGAAGCCCTCCTCGTGCGTGCCGCCCTCCGTCGTGGAGATCGTGTTGGCGTACGTGTGCACCGACTCGGAGTACGCGCTGGTCCACTGCATCGCGATCTCGACCGAGATGCGCTTCTCCGTGTCCTCGGACTCGAAGTCGATGACGTCCGGGTGGACGAGCTCGACCTTCTTCGCGCCGTTGAGGTGCGTGACGTAGTCGACGAGACCGCCGTCGTACTTGTAGGTGACGGTGCGGGCCGGGGCCTTGGCGTCCCCGGACGACGTGGCGTCGCCGTCCGCCTCCGAGACGCCGTCCGCGTCCGCCGCCCCGTCGCCTCCCGTGACCTCGTCGCCCGTGTCGAGGTGAGCGGGGCGCTCGTCCGTCAGCGTGATGCGCAGGCCCTTGTTGAGGAACGCCATCTGCTGGAAGCGTGCACGCAGCGTCTCGAAGTCGTACTCGGTCGTCTCGAAGATCCCCGGGTCGGCCCAGAACGTCTGCGTCGTGCCCGTCTCGTCCGACGGCTCGAGCCGCTCGACGGGCGCCACCGGGTTGCCGCCCTCGGTGAACTCCTGGCGCCACGAGTACCCGTCGCGGCGGACCTCGGAGACCATCCGCGTCGACAGCGCGTTGACGACCGACATGCCGACGCCGTGGAGGCCGCCGGAGACGGCGTACCCGCCGCCACCGAACTTGCCGCCCGCGTGGAGGATCGTCATGACGACCTCGAGCGTCGGCTTGCCCTCGGTCGGGTGGATCGCGACGGGGATGCCTCGGCCGTTGTCGACGACGCGGACGCCGCCGTCCGCCAGGAGCGTCACGTCGATCGTGTCGGCGTGGCCCGCGAGGGCCTCGTCCACAGAGTTATCCACAATCTCGTACACAAGGTGGTGGAGGCCGCGCTCACCCGTCGAGCCGATGTACATGCCCGGACGCTTGCGGACCGCCTCGAGGCCCTCGAGGACGGTGATGTTGCTCGCGTCGTAGCCGCCGCCCGCCGAGGGTGCCGCCTCCGCGGACGCCGTCGGGTCGGAGATGGCGGTGTCGGTGTGGTCTGCCACGGGCAGGACTGCTCCTCGTCGTCGTGCACGCTGCGCCCGCGTTCGTGCGGAAGCGGTCGCCGCTGCTCAAGGGTTCCGGGCCCGCACCACGGTCGGCGTCGGCTCCTCCGCGACGGCGGACGGTCGGCCGTGGACGGCTGGCCGCGCCTCCTCGGAAGGGCTGCGCGCACGGGTGGTGAACAGACCCGGAATGACCTCCCCAGTCTACCCGCCACGAGCCGAATTCCGCGGATTGTGGGCCTCCTGGGGACGGCGTCCCGGTCTTTCACGACCTGATCCGCGCGCCGTCGTCGAGACTCCTCCACAAAGTTGTCCACAGGCGTTGTCCACCGGTCGGAGGGGCCGCCTCCGGAGGGGGTCGCAGCCGTCCGGGCGGAACGTTCCGCCCACTCCGCAGGAACGCTCCCTTCACGACAAGTCGGGAATCGGCATTTCACGTGGAAAGTGGTCTAATACCACACACCATCATGATTCGCGCGTCGTCCGCGCAGGAGTGATCCGCGTGCGGGCGGCCCCACCCCCGGAAGGGACCCTCACCTCGTGAAGAGACTCCTCGCGAGCGTTGCGACGACAGCGCTCGCACTCGGTGGCCTGCTCGTGGCCACCGCGGCCCCCGCCTCCGCCCACAGCGGTGTGCCGTCCGCGGACTGCGACAGCCTGACGGTCGACCTGTACGCGTACGCGAACGGCAACGGCCTGACCGTCGTCGTCGACGGCAAGACGCTCGAGCCTCGCAGCTTCGACGGGCACTTCAAGAAGACGTACGAGCTCGACCCGACCGCGAACCACACCTGGAGCGTCGCCGTCGACGCCTCGGACAACGACAGGTACGACAAGTCCTGGAAGGGCGAGACGACCGCCTGCGAGGCTCCCGAGGAGGAGAGCCCGGTCCAGGTCGGCGTCTACGTCTACCCCAAGCTCGACCCGACGCGGGGCGCCGCCTGGGAGAACTCGGGCCCGCAGAAGCTCGTCACGAGCGACGAGGTCGCGCTGCCCGAGAAGCCCTGGGACAAGACGTGGCTCGTCGCGCCTCTCGACCTGGAGGCCGTCCGCGCGGTCGCCAAGACCATCGAGCCCGACGTGACCACCGAAGAGCTGTGCACCGCGTGGGCGGTCCAGCAGGACCTCGTCGACCTGCCCGGTGGCCTCGCCGAGCTCCCGACGGACATCCGCTACTCGCCCGACGGCAAGCACCTCGGCGAGTTCCCCGACGGCACCCTCATCTCCTGGGACCATCAGGACCTCGTGAAGCTGTTCCCCGAGGGCGCGTGCGACACGCCCGAGCCGGTCGACGAGGAGGTCGTCGCCCCTGTGACGCCGGCCGTCCCGACCGCGGTCGAGGTGTGCGGTGCGGAGCTGACGGAGGGCAACGTCCCGGCCGAGTCCGAGGAGTTCCGCTACACCGTCACGCCGGAGGGCGTCGTCGCCGAGCCGAAGGACGCCTCCGTCGAGTTCTCGGCCGAGACGTCCGAGCTCGGCTACGTCGTCGCGGAGGACGGCCGCAGCGCGCTGTTCCCGATCGCGGACCTGCTGCCGTCCGAGGACGCCTGCGCGCTCGTGCCGGGCACGATCGAGGCGGTCTGCGAGGGCGACGTGCCCTACCTCGGTTATGGGATCGCGCTGCCCGAGGGGATCACGGTCGACGACGAGAACCCGCTGACGATCACGTTCCTCCACCCGAACGGTGGCGAGGACTACGTCGTCGAGGACCAGCCGCTGAGCGGGACGATCCTGTGGCCCGGTGCCTCGGCCGAGGAGCCGAAGCAGTGGCCCGGGTTCGTCCGCAACGAGGACGGGTCGTACACCGAGACCGAGGGGAACTACGCCTGGACGCGTGACGGCGTCGAGGTGCTCTTCGAGGTCAACCCGTCGTACTCGACGGTCGTGTCCTACCCGCCGGCGACAAGCGCGTGCGCGAACCCGCCCGTCGCGCCCGTCGCGGCCGAGGACGTCCCCGCGCCCGGGCAGGCGAGCGGTCCGGCGCTCGCCACGACCGGCGCGACCGTCGCGGGGGCCGCGGCGTTCGCCGCGCTGCTCGTCGGTGGCGGAGCGCTGGTGTTCTGGCTGCGCCGTCGCGTGCAGTCCTGACCCCATGACGTGGTGACCAGCGCCCCGGTCACCACACCCGCGAGGCCCGCCGTGCCCCCGGTCACGGCGGGCCTCGTCGTCTGTCGGCACCGCCGCTGGTGCGCCCCTGGTCGACGCGGCCGGCGCCGTCGGGCCCTCAGCCCCAGGTGTCGCGCGGGCCGGGCCCGCGGACCGACTTCTTGCCGCGCCGGAAGCTCGGACCCGCCGGCCCGAGGACCGTGACCGTCTCCACGACGCCCTCGCCGACCTCGCGCGCGAGCCGCTCGAGGAGCTGGGGTGCGAGCAGACGCACCTGCGTCGCCCACGCGGTCGAGTCGGCGCGGACCACGAGCACCTTGTCCTCGAAGGTCTCGGGCTCGCAGTGGTCCGCCACCTGGTCGCCGACCACCTCGCGCCACCGCCCGACGACGCCGCCCACCGACACGTCCGCGACCCAGTCGCGCTCCCGCAGCAGGTGCGCGACGACGTCGCCCAGGAGCTGCGGGTCGCGGCCGCCCGGTCGGGCGCCCGACGTCGGCGGGTCGGCCAGGATCCGGCGGCGAGGCTCCTGCCCCGGCCGCAGCCCCTTCGCCCGGGCCGCCGCCTTCGCCCGGTTGAGCGCCTGCCGTGCCACCTCCGCCGGCGGCGTCAGCTCCACGACGTCCCCGACGGGCAACCCCGTCGCCCGAGGCTCCGCCTCGTCCCTGTCCTCAGCGGTCGGGCGCGACGAGGCCGGGCCGCCCGGCGAGGCCGCCGCCTTCTCCCGCTCCCAGGGTGGCCCCGCGGCGTCGGACGACGCGGCGCCGCGCGATCCGTCACGGTTCGACACGGGTCACCGTCCCGTCGTGGACGGCGAACCGCGCCCCGTCCAGGAGGGCGGGGACGTCGTCGGGCACGGCCGCGGTGATGATGACCTGGCCGGCGCCCGCGACGAGCTCGGCCAGCCGCTCGCGCCGCCGGACGTCGAGCTCGGCGAACACGTCGTCGAGCACGAGGACGGGCTCGCCGTCGGGACCCCACTGGTCCGCCCACAGGAGGGAGTCGAGCCCCGCTGGCGCCCCGTCCCTGAGGAGGCGGTACGACGCGAGGCGCAGGGCGAGGGCGAACGACCACGACTCGCCGTGGCTCGCGTACCCCTTCGCCGGCAGGCCGCCCAGGGTGAGCACGACGTCGTCGCGGTGCGGCCCGACGAGGTTCACCCCGCGCTCGACCTCCTTCGCCCGCACCACCCGCATGGCCTCCAGCATGCGCTTCTCGAGCGTCGGTGTGTCGGGGAGGACCGACGTCGAGCCGTCGCCGTCGGGGGCCGGCTCGCCCGGCGTGGGGGCGCCGCCAGCGCTCCCGTCCGGGTCGAGCGCCTCGTCGACCGACGAGCGGTACGCGATCCGCGCCTCGCCCTGCCCGGCGCTGACCTGCTCGTACGCCTCCGCGACGTACGGTGTGAGGGCCGCCACGAGCTGGAGGCGCAGGGCCGTGATCTCGGCGCCGAGGCTCGCGAGCCGCGCGTCCCAGACCTCGAGCGTCGCGAGGGGGGACGATGCGCGCGCGGGCGCGGGGGGGTCCGGGGGGGGGTGCCCCGCCGCCCGCCGCGCGGGGCGCCCGCGCCGCGCCCCCGGCCCCCGCGGGGGGGTG
>NZ_JBHXIC010000075.1:0-8745 GCF_042723955.1 Cellulosimicrobium cellulans
GGCGGGGTCGGTCGGCGTCGACCGGCCCCGCCGGGCGGGGCGCTCGGGTCGCTCCGAGCGGCCTGCCGGGCGCTCGTGCGCTTCTCAGTACTCGCGCGTCGGGAGCGCCTCGATGGCCTGCTCCTGCGTGAAGGACTCGTCCTTCACGACGATGCGCTTCTCGACCTCCTCGCCCGCGACGACCTTCTTGATGATGTCGGCCAGGTCCGGGCCGAGGAGCGGGTTGCACTCGACGATGAAGTTGATCTTGCCGTCGGCGAGCGCCTGCATGCCGTCCTTGACCGCGTCGACGGTGACGATCTTGATGTCCTCGCCCGGGACGAGACCCGCGGCCTCGATGGCCTCGATGGCGCCGAGACCCATGTCGTCGTTGTGCGCGTAGACGAGGTCGATGTCGTCGTGCGCCTGGAGGAAGCCCTCCATGACCGTCTTGCCCTCGGCGCGCGTGAAGTTGCCGGTCTGGGAGTCGATGATCGTGACGTTCGGGTTGTCCTTCGTGGCGTCCTCGAACCCGGTCTTGCGGTCGATCGCGGGAGCGGCACCGGTCGTGCCCTGGAGCTCGACGACGTTGATCGGCTCCGTGGCGACGTTCTCGGAGACCCACTCGCCGGCCATCTCGCCCTCGAGGACGAAGTCGGAGCCGATGAACGACTCGTACAGGGTGTCGTCCTCGGAGTCGACCGCGCGGTCCGTGAGGATCACGGGGATCCCGGCCTGCTTGGCCTCCTCGAGCACCGCGTCCCAGCCGGACTCGACGACCGGGGAGAACGCGATGACGTCCACGCCCTGCGCGATGTAGGAGCGGATCGCCTGGATCTGGTTCTCCTGCTTCTGCTGCGCGTCGGAGAACTTGAGGTCGAAGCCGTTCTCGGCCGTGAGCGTGTCCTGGATGGACTTGGTGTTCGCCGCGCGCCACCCGGACTCGGCACCCACCTGCGAGAAGCCGACGACGATCGCGTCGCCGCTGCCGCCGTCGCCACCCGCGTCGTTGCTGCTGTCGTCCGTGCTGCCGCCCCCGCTGCTGCACGCCGCGAGCGCGAGGACCGCCACGCCGGCGAGGACACCCGTCAGACGCGTGCGCGCCTTGGTCGTGCTGAACATGCTCTCCTCCTTGAGATGCGACCTCGGCGCCGTGCCGAGGGTCGTCGGGTCGTGCCAGCCCGCCATCGGGCTGTTGACTCTTGTTGATACATGTTTGCTTGTGTCAATGTCTAGCGGTGTCAGCACCCCTACCGCAAGCCCCGACCCGGCATTCCGCATAACCGTTCGGTAACCGTTGTGGCCACCGTCCGGCACTGCGACGCGCCGACCGCGCGGAGCCCTGCCGAGGTGCTGAGCGCCAGACCTCGGATGTGATCGTTCACACCCTCCCGAGAGACGATGTTAGCGCTCACACGCGCAGAGGGGAAGCCGCCTCCCGTCACGGTTCGATCACGACCCGAGGGTCGCGCCCGGACCTGCGCAGACGGCTTCCCCGCGTGGGCTAGAGACCCTGCGCGATCCGGTAGTACACCTGGTTCCACCGCACCTGGTCGCGGAAGCCCCGCCGCGTCGTGCTCTCGTCGATGACCAGCAGCTCGGTGCGCGCGATGTCGGCGAAGACCTCGAACGCGTCGATGCCCGCCGCGGTCGACAGCACGGTGTGGTGTGCGCCGCCCGCGGTCAGCCAGGCCTCGGCCGACGTCGCGAAGTCGGGGCGCGGCTCCCACACCGCGCGCGCGACCGGCAGGTGCGGCAGCGGGGCGGAGGGCGCGACGACGTCGACCACGTTGGCCGTGAGGCGGAACCGGTCGCGCATGTCGGCGAGCGACACGACGACGCCGACGCCCGGGTCGGCGTCGAACACCATGCGGACGGGGTCCTCCTTGCCGCCGATGCCGAGAGGGTGGATCTCGACCCGAGGCTTGGAGGTCGTGAGCGACGGGCAGATCTCGAGCATGTGCGCGCCGAGGATCTTCTCGCTGCCCGGCGTGAGGTCGTAGGTGTAGTCCTCCATGAGCGACGCTCCGCCGGGCAGGCCCTCGCCCATGACCTTCGCCGCGCGCACGAGGACGGCCGTCTTCCAGTCGCCCTCGGCGCCGAACCCGTAGCCCTTGGACATGAGGCGCTGCACCGCGATGCCGGGGAGCTGGCGCAGGTCGCCGAGGTCCTCGAAGTTGGTGGTGAACGCCTTGGCGCCGACCGACTCGAGGAACGTCTCGAGCGCGATCTCCTGCCGGGCCGCGTACCGCAGCGACGCGTGGCGGTCGCCGTCCTTGCGCAGCTCCGGGACCACGTCGTAGAGGTCCTCGTACTCCGCGACGAGCGCGTCGACGTCGGCCTCGGAGACCTCCTCGACGGCGCGCACGAGGTCGTTCACGCCCCACGTGTTCACGCTCACACCGAACCGGAGCTCGGCCTCGGTCTTGTCGCCCTCGGTCACCGCGACGTTACGCATGTTGTCGCCGAAGCGCGCGAGGCGGAGCTCGTGCGTCGCCGCCCAGCCCGCGGCGCCGCGCACCCACGAACCGACGCGCGCGGTGACGGCGGGGTTCGACACGTGCCCGACGACGGTCGTGCGCGCCACGCCGAGCCGCGTCGCGACGTACGCGTACTCGCGGTCGCCGTGCGCGGCCTGGTTGAGGTTCATGAAGTCGAAGTCGATCGTGTCCCACGGCAGCTCGACGTTCGCCTGCGTGTGCAGGTGCAGCAGCGGCTTGCGGAGCTGGTCGAGCCCGCCGATCCACATCTTCGCGGGGCTGAACGTGTGCATCCACGTCACGACGCCCAGCACGCGGTCGTCCGCGTTGGCGTCCAGCATCGCGCGCCGGATCGAGGCGGCGTCCTTGAGGACGGGCTTCCAGACCACCTTCGCCGGGACGTCGGGGGACGCGTCGAGGACGCGCGCGACCTCCTGGGACTGCTCGGCGACCTGTCGCAGCGTCTCCTCCCCGTACAGGTCCTGGCTCCCGGTGAGGAACCAGATCTCGCGATCCGCGTAGGGCTTGCTCATGTCGGTCCATCTCTCGTGTCGTGGGGGGGCGCCGCACCGCTGCGGTCCCGCCCCGGGTGGTCGTGCTGTGTCGTGCTGCTGCCGTGCTGCGCGCGCCCGGTACGCGTCGCGTCGCGGGTGCTGTGGGAGCCGAGACCGCCGCGGGGGCGGCTCCGACCCGTGGTCAGCGCGGGTCGGGCGTGGGCTGCTGCCCGTAGACGTGCTGGTACCGCGCGTAGAGCGAGTCGACGTCGTCCTGCGCGATGCGCGTGGGCTCGCCGAGCTGGCGGCTGACGTGCACGGTCCGCGCGACCTCCTCGCACATGACGGCCGCCTTGACGGCCGCGCGCGCGTCCTTGCCGATCGTGAACGGGCCGTGGTTGCGCATGAGGACCGCGGGGCTCCGGGAGTCCCGCAGCGTCTCCACGATGCCGCGGCCGATGGAGTCGTCGCCGATGAGCGCGAACGGCCCGACGGGGATGTCGCCACCGAACTCGTCGGCCATCATCGTCAGGACGCACGGGACGGGCTCGCCGCGCGCGGCCCAGGCGGTCGCGTACGTCGAGTGGGTGTGCACGACCCCGCCCACCTCGGGCAGGTGCCGGTACACGTAGGCGTGCGCCGCCGTGTCGGACGACGGGGACCGGTCACCCTCCACGAGCGTCGCGTCGAGGTCGCACACGACCATCGCCTCGGGCGTGATGTCGTCGTACGCCACGCCCGACGGCTTGATGACGAGCAGGTCGCCGGAGCCGTCGGGGCGCGTCGTGTCGCGCACGCGCTCGGACACGTTGCCGGCCGTCCACACGACGAGCTCCCACCGGGGCAGCTCGGCGTGCAGCGCGGCGACACGCTCCTTGGCGGCGTCCACGGCGTCGCGCAGGTGCGCGGGCACCGCCGTCACGGCGGCGGGTGCGGCGGCGACGTCCGCGGCCGGGGTGGGCGTGCTCATGCGGGGTCCTCTCCTTCGGTACGGGTGGGCAGCGCTGTCACGGCGGCACGCTCGACGGCGAGCCCCGCCGCGTAGCGCTCGAGATACGCGGCGAAGCCGGCGACGTCGGCGGGGTCGGGGGCGACGGTCTCGATCTCCGCCGTGGCGAACACGTGCTCGCGCAGGTACGCGCCGAGATCGGGGGCGACGACGCCGTCCGTCGACCCGGACGCGGTGCCCGACGACGCCCGGTCGCGCGCGAAGCCGGCCAGGACCGCGATGCCCCAGGCGCCGCCCTCGCCCGCCGTGTGCCCGACGCTCACCGGTGCGGCGATCGCCGCGGCGAGCAGCCGCTGCGCGACGCCCGCGGTGCGGAACATGCCGCCGTGCGCGAGCATCCCGTCGAGCCGGACACCCTCGCCCGCGAGGACGCGCATCCCGAGCGCGAGCGTCCCGAACGCGCCGTACACCTGGGTGCGGGCGAAGTTGGCGAGCGTCAGACGGCTGCCGGGCGTGCGCACGACGAGCGGCCGCCCCTCGTCCAGGCCCGTGATGGGCTCGCCGGCGAGGTAGTTGTAGGCGAGCAGCCCGCCGCCGTCCGCGTCGCCGTCGAGCGCCGCACGGAAGAGGGCGCCGAACACGTCGTCCGGCGTCGCGTCGCTGCCGACGGCCGCGGCGAGCTCGCCGAGCAGGCCCGCCCACGCGTCGAGCTCGCTCGCGCCGTTGTTGCAGTGGACCATCGCGACGAGGTCGCCCGCGGGCGTCGTGACGAGGTCGAGCTCGTGGTGCACGCGGGCGAGCGGGCCCTCGAGCACCACCATCGCGAAGATGCTCGTGCCCGCGCTCACGTTGCCGGTGCGCGGCGCGACGGCGTTCGTCGCGACCATGCCCGTGCCGGCGTCGCCCTCGGGCGGGCAGAGCAGGACGCCGGGGGCCAGCGCTCCCGACGGGTCGAGCCAGGCCGCGCCCTCGGCCGTGAGCCGACCCGCGTCCTCGCCGGCGACGAGCACGTCCGGGAGGAGCTCGGCGAGCTTGGGACCGTCCCGGTGGGTCGCGACGCGCTCGTCGACGAGCGCGAGGAGCGCGTGGTCGTAGTCGCGCGTCGCGGGGTCGACCGGGAACATGCCGGACGCGTCGCCGACCCCGAGCACGTGGCGGCCGGTGAGCCGGCGGTGCACGTACCCGGCGAGCGTCGTGAGCGACACGACCTCCGTGGCGTGCGGCTCGGCGTCGAGGATCGCCTGGTACCAGTGCGCGACGGACCAGCGCAGCGGGACGTTGTACCCGAGCAGCTCCGTGAGCTCGGCGGCGGCCGGCCCGGTCGAGGTGTTGCGCCACGTGCGGAACGGGACGAGCAGCTCACCGTCGGCGTCGAACGCGAGGTAGCCGTGCATCATCGCGGACACCCCGAGCGCGCCGTAGGTCGTGGGCCGCACGCCGTACCGGTCCTCGACGTCGTCGACGAGTCGCGCGTAGCAGTCGCGCAGACCGGTCTCGACGGCGTCGAGCGAGTACGTCCACACCCCGTCCTCGAGCTGGTTCTCCCACGCGTGGCTCCCGCTCGCGAGCGGCGTGCCCTCGGCGTCCACGAGGCACGCCTTGATCCGCGTGGACCCGAGCTCGATCCCGAGCGCGGTCTCCCCTGCCACGACGGCCGCGCGACGGCGACCGACCTCGTCCTGCTGCACCATTGCTGCTTCTCCTCGTCGCGGCGTCGCGCCTCGGTCGTTGAGTACCTTCTCGAATGTTAGCGCTCACAACCGGTGAGGCCAACTCCCCGGCACGGCTTTTCGTGAGCGGTGCGCGGTGTCAGCCGCGCGGCGTGGTCGTGCTCTCGCGCACCATGAGCTCGGGCGGGATCGAGACGGGCCGGACCGTCGCGCCGGACAGGGCGTCGATCATCATCCCCATGCACCGGCGACCGAGCGAGCCGAACGGCTGGCGCACCGTCGTCAGCGGCGGGATGAAGTGCCCCGCCCCGGCGACGTCGTCGAAGCCCACGACCGAGACGTCGGCCGGCACGCGCACGCCCTGCTCCCAGAACGCGCGGAGCACGCCGAGCGCGAGCTGGTCGTTGCCGGCGAAGACCGCGGTCGGCCCGTCGCCCGCGCGGACCGCGTCGGCGAGCTCCTTCCCGACGGCGTAGCCACGGTCCGACGACCAGTCGCCGCGCACGGGCTCGGGCACGGGCGCGCCGTGCTCCTCGAGCGCGGCCCGCCAGCCCGTCTCGCGCTCGCGCGCGTCGAACCAGTCGAGCGGACCGGAGAGGTGCAGCACGGTGGTGTGCCCGAGGCCGAGCAGGTGCTCGGTCGCGAGCCGGGCCCCGAGCCGCTGGTCGACGGCGATCGAGAGGATGGCGCCCGGCGCGCCGAGCGCCCCGGCGCCCGGGCGCACGACGTCCGCGACCTCGCCGTCGCCCGGGTGGTCGCGCGCCGCGATCATGATGACCGGCACCGGCGCGCGGAACGAGTCGACGGCCGCCGCGACGTCGGTCTGCGGGGCGATGACGACGATGCCCTCGACGCCCTGGTCCATGAAGTGCTCGAGCACGCGGTGCATCGTGTCGGCGTCGTAGCGTCGGATCGTCGCGACGCTCACGAAGTAGCCCTGCTCGCGGGCCGCCTCCTCGACCGCGATGAGGGTCGACGTCGGCCCGTACAGCGCGGAGCCCGTCGTGACGACGCCGATCGTCCCTGAGCGCATCGTCACGAGCGCGCGCGCCGCGCTGTTGCGCCGGTAGCCGAGCGTCGCGATCGCGTCGAGGACGCGGTCCCTGGTCTCGGGCCGCACGCTCGGGTGGTCGTTGAGCACGCGCGAGACCGTCTGGTGCGACACCCCGGCGAGGCGCGCGACGTCCGACATCGCGGGCGGGCGCGTGCGAGGGGACGGGCCGTCGCTCACCGCTCGCCACCCCCGGCCTCCGGGCGCGGCGCCGGTGCGGCCGCGAGCGCGGTGGCGAGCTCGGCCGAGCGGTCGCGCGCGGCCTCGAGCGCGTCGAGGAACGCGGCGCGCACGCCCCCCGCGTCGAGACGGCGCAGCGCGGCGACCGTGGTGCCGCCCGGCGACGACACGCGCTCGCGCGCGATCGCCGGGTGCTCCCCGGTCTCCCGCAGCATGGTCGCCGCGCCGTGCACGGTGGCGGTGGCGAGCTCGAGCGCCGTCGCGCGCGTGAGGCCCAGCAGGACGCCCGCCTCGGCGAGCGCGTCGATCACGTAGAACACGTAGGCCGGGCCGGAGCCCGAGAGCGCGCCGACCGCGTCCTGGTCCTTCTCCGCCACGCGCACGACGAGGCCCGTCGCGGACAGCAGGCGCTCGACGAGCTCGACGTCGTCGTCGTCCGCGGCGGCGCCGCCGCTCACGGCGCTCACCCCGGCACCGACGACGGACGGCGTGTTGGGCATGACCCGCACCACGGCGGTCCCCGCCGGCAGCCGGTCCTCGTAGAACGCGGTCGGGAGCCCGACGACGACGCTCACCACGACCGTCCCCGCCCCCACCGCGTCGCGGACCTCGGCGAGCAGCGCCGCGACGTCCTTGGGCTTCACGGCGACGACCACGACGCCCGCGCCGCGCACGGCCTCGACGTTGTCCTGGGTCGTCGCGACCCCGTGGCGCACCGCGAGCTCCTCGCCGCGCTCGGCCCGGCGGACCGTCGCGACGACGTCGGCGGGGTCCCAGCCCGCGGCGAGCGCGCCCGCGAGGACGGTCTCCCCCATGACGCCCGTGCCGAGGACGGCGAGCCGGCGCTCAGGGACGGGCGGGGACGACAGGTCGGTCATGGACGATCAGCTCCCGGTGGTCGGTGAAGGCATTCTTGCGCACCCGGCGGGTGCTCGGGACAACCGCCGAGGCCGCGGGGATGCCACCGCGGGCTCCGCGGGCTCCCGGGACGGTTCCCGCGCGGGCGACGGAGCAGGGCGGACCGGGGGTCGGCAGGGAGGCGGAGCCGCGGGATCAGAGGGGAAAGGCCTCGTACACGTCGGTGACGACGTCGGCGGGCCCGGTGGCCTGGAGGACGGCGGTGCCGTTGCGCCACGTGACGGTCGCCTGACCGTCGGCCGCGGGCGTCACGGCGTACGTGCCCGCGACCTCCCCGGCGACCTCGACGTCACCCGTGTCCGTCGGCTCGCCGGCCGCGGTGACGAGGTCCGTCGCGGCGGTCTCCGCCTCCGCGACCGTCGGCCACTGCCCGGCCACCACGGTGACGGTCGTCGCGTCGTCCCCCTCACCGTCGGCGTACACGAGCTGGTACGCCTCGAGCGCCCGGGCGGCGGTCCACGCGTCCGTCGCCGAGTCGCTGCGCAGCACCAGGTCGAGCACGGTGTCCGGGAGCGCCGTCGCGAACGCGGTCGTCCCGGTCCGGGCCGCGGGCTCGAGCGTCGGGGTCGGCGGGTCGGCCGTCACCGTGACCGTCGGCTCGGGGTCGGCCGCGGCGTCGGCGCGCGCGAAGCCGGGCCACCCCCAGGCGAGGAGCGCGACCACGAGGCCGACGACGAGCAGCAGCCCGACGAGCACCACGAGCCGGCGGCGCCGGTAGACGGCCGACGAGGCGGGGCGGGAGTGGCGTCGGTCGCTCGCGCCCACCGCGTCCCCGGGGCGGCGCGGCGCCGGGGCCGTCCCCGGCCGCGCGGGTGCGGGCGCGCGTCCCGTCGGGCTCCCGCCGGGCGACTGGCTCATCGCGCGTACCTCCGCTGCTCTCGGTCCTCGCGGGCCCGGCCCTGCCGGCCCGGACTCTGCGGCCAAGCGTAGGACGCGCGCGTGGGCCCCCCCCCCCCCCCCCGGGGGGGGGGGGGGGCGCCGCGGGCGCGCCCCCCCCCCCCCGCCCCCCCCCCGGCGGGCGGAT
>NZ_JBHXIC010000075.1:8755-21165 GCF_042723955.1 Cellulosimicrobium cellulans
CTCGCCGACTCACCGCGGCGCCGGGCCCGCCCCCGCCCCCCGCGGGCACGGCCGCCCCGGCGCGCGCCCGCGGGCGCCCCCCCCCCCCCCGGGGGGGGGGGGGGGCGGCCCCCCGCGTCGGCGGTTCACCCGCCCGTCATCCCCCGGTATACGTCGGGGGCGTCATCCGCAGCCCAGGGCGGCGTGCTCCGCCTCGGTCTGCGTCGTGACCTCGACGCCGTCGACGGTGCCCGTCGCGTGCACGACGACGGTGCCCGCCTCGACCGCTGCCGCGCGGACCGCGAACGACTGGTAGGCGCTCTTGCCCGGAGCGACCGCCCCGAAGGACCGCGAGCCGTAGGGCGTCTCGAGCACGAGGTCGACCGGGGTGTCGTGACCGTGGGTGGCGACCACGGCGACGTACGCCTTCCCGGCGAGGCAGCGCGCCTGCGCGGTGACCGTGACGGGCAGCACGGGCTCCGGGCCGCCCGTCCCCGGGTCGTCCGCGAACGCGCGCCACTCGGTGACGGCGACCGCCGAGTACGTCGTGCCGTTCCCGTTCGCCGAGAAGGTCGCCCGGAGGCGCGACGTGGTGACGGGGTCGAACGTCACGGTGTTGAACGCGGTCGTGCTCGTGCCGTACGTGGACGGGTTCGCCACGGGAACCCAGGACTGCGCCGTGTCGTCCCAGTACTCGAGCACCCACGAGTCGGGCCGGACGACGCCGTCCCCGGTCCCCGGCTCCGAGTCCCGCCAGAACTTCAGCTCCGCGCCGGTGAGCCGGATCGGGCGCGACCAGTCGTACCGGACCCACTGCGTGGCCGGTCGCGTCCCGGACCACGTGCCCCAGATCTGGGCCTGGCTCGGGTTCGCCGGGTCGGCGCCGTCGTGGAGCGCCCCGACGCTGTTCCACCCGGCGGTGTACGAGGCGCTGACCGTGGCGATCGGTGCGACGTTCCCCGTGAGCGGGCCCGAGATGTCCGCCGGGATCGTGACGACCTTCGGCGTCTCGGCGTTGCCCGCGGCGTCGACGGCGCGGAACGACACGCGGTGCTGGCTCGTGTCCGGAGCGGCCACGGGGCCCTCGTACGTCCGCCACTCCCCGGTGCCGATCGCGTACTCGACGCGCGCGACCCCGGAGGTCGCGTCGGTCGCGGTGACCGTCACCGTCCGGGCGTCGTCGTCCAGCACGCCGGTGCTGACGGGGGCCACGCGGTCGATCCGGACGTCGAGCGCTGCCTCGTCCGAGACGTTGCCCGCGCGGTCGGTGGCCGTCGCGACGACGCGGTGCTCGCCGTCGCCCGCCACGGCCACCTCGGTGGCGCGCGTCGGCTCCGTGGTGACGGGGGCGCCGTCGTCGACGGTCGTCGCCAGGACCACGCGGCCTCCGGAGTCGTCGGCGCCGTCGACCCGCACGCGCACGTCGGAGCGGAACCAGCCGTCGCTCCCGGCGCTGCCCAGCGGCGTGAGCGTCACGGTCGGCGCGGTCTCGTCGCCCTCCGCCGCCTCGGCAGGGATCACGGTGACCTCCGTGCTCACGCGACCGCCCGCGTAGCCGAGCACGGACCCCTCGACGGCGAACGTGCCGGGTGCGGCGACGTCGGCGGCGGTGACCTCGTCCCAGAAGGCGGGGACCTGGAGCGTCTCGCCGCCGGCGAACGTCACCGGGACCGTCCCGGGCAGGTCGGTCTCGCCGACCTCGACCGTCACGCCGGGCGGCTCGACGGCGTCGGGCTGCTCGGCGAGGACCTTCCACTCCTCGACGGCCACGGCCGAGTACGTGCTGCCGTTCGTCGAGGCCTCGAGGACGGCGCGCACCTGCGTCGTGGTGACCGGGTCGAACGTCGTGTCCTGGAAGCCGCTCGTCCCGGTGCCGTAGGCGCTGGGGTTCGGCACGTCGACCCACGCGCCGCCGTCCGACGCGTCCCAGTACTGGATGCGCCACGACGCGGGGGCGGCGACACCGACACCCGTGCCCTGCGGCTGGTCGTTCCAGAACTCGATCTGCGAGCCCGCGAGGCGCATCGGCCGGTCCCACGTGTACTGGACCCACTGCTGCGGCGGGTTGTTGCCCGTCCAGGTGCCCCACATGTCCGGGGGCAGCGGGTTGGGCCGCACGATCTCGTCGTTGAGCGCCTTCTTCCAGTACTGCGTGGGGACGGGCTCGTTCGAGACCGTGACCGTCGCCTCCTGCGCGACGTTCGCGCGCGGCGTCGTGTCCCTGCCCTTCGCGGGTGTCGTGACGACCTGCTTCATGCGCGGCGGCGACTGCGTGTCGTCCCACTCGACGCGGTCGATCGCGACCGATCGCCGGAAGTGGTTGCCGCCCTCGGCGTCGGCCGTGTGGTACGCGATCCACCACTCGCCGTCGAACTCGAGGATGCCCGGGTGGCTCGTCGTCGAGGAGACAGGGGCGAGCACCGTGCCGCGGTACGTCCACGGCCCCTGCGGGGTCGACGCCGTCGCGTACGCGATGCACGCGTGGTAGTTCGCCGGGGTGCACGCCGACGTCGGGCCCGCGTTGTTGCCCGCGTACGCCAGGTAGTACGTCCCGCTCCGCTCGAACGCCCACGCTGCCTCGAAGAAGCCGGTCAGCCCGGTGACCGTGCGGACCTGACCGACGGGGGTCTTCATGTCCTGCGCGAGCTCGAGCATGCGCAGGTTGGAGAAGCTGCCCCACCAGACGTAGACACGGGCGTCGTCGCCCTCGCCGTCGACCAGGATCGTGGGGTCGATGTTGTGGATCGAGTTCGGGGTCGGGACGCGCTGGGAGATGATCGGCGCACCGACGTGGTCGGCCCAGGGGCCGGTCGGGGTGTCCGACACGGCGACGCCGATGCCGAACGCGTCGTTCGCGGGGCTGTTCGCCTCGTGCACCGGGACGTACCAGTAGTAGCGCCCGTCGACGCCCTGGACGACCTGCCCCGCGTACGCGCGGCCGGGCGTCGCCCAGTCGAACACGTCCTCGGGCCGCATGAGCGACGGGTGGTGGGTCCACTCCCCCGCGTCCACGTCGCTCGTCACGAACGCGCCCCACTCGTTCATGATGAAGTCGTTGCGCGTCGGGCCGGCCTCGTCGTGGCCCGTGTAGATGTAGAGCTCGTCCTCGCCCGTGTCGTTGCCGGGCGCGCCCGCCGGGACGACGAGCGGGGCGGGATCGGCGGAGTAGTAGCTGCCGTCGCCGAGGATCGGGTTCTCGGTGCTCGTGAACGTGTACGGGTCCGCGGCGGAGGCCGGGGCCGCCGTCGCCGCGAGCCCGGTGAGCGCCAGCCCGGTGCTGAGCACGCTCGCGAGCGCGGTCCGGGCCGGGCTCCGGCCGCGTGACGGTCGGGTGGTCGGTCTGTGGGTCATGGGCTGCTCTCCTGTCGGTCGGGTCGCGCTCGTGCCAGCACGGCGCGGACCAGCGGGTCCTGCGTGGAGGTCGTGCACCCCGGGAGTTCCCTCGGCCCCCGGGGCGCACGGTCGTGGAGCCCGTGCCGGCGGGCAGGGCGGCCGGGTGCGCGGCCGGCCGACGGTGACGCCCCCGCGGGCGGGGGTCGGACGCGTCACCGCCGTCGTCGCGGCACCGTCGTCGGGCGTGGGGTGGCGGTCGTGGCGGGCGGTCCGACGGCGCCGCGCACCTCGGCGGTGCGGCGTGCGGGCCGTCGTCGCGCTCGCGTCGTCACGGGCGTGCACCTCTCGTCGTCGAGCCGGTCGTCCGGTGCCGACCATGCCACATACGGAAACCACATCGCAATGGTTTTCGGTGTCAGCGCCGACCTCCGGTTCGCATCCCGTGGCCCGGCGCCTGCCGCCGGGAGCGGAGAGGCGCGGGATACCGCGCGAGACGGCGCCCGGAAGGTACTCGGTCGCTCAGCGAGAGAAGAAAATCAGTCTGTCCGGTTTTCGGTCTGCGGCCCGTGCTCATCGCGCCGTTCCGCACGCGCGCGGGCGCGCGTCGTGGCGATGGACACGAGCACGCCGACCACGACGAGGTCGAGCACGATCTGGACCATCACCACGATCTTGGCCGCCTCGCCGACCGGGTGGACGTCGCCGTACCCGACGGTCCCGAGCGTCACGACCGCGAAGTAGAGCGCGTCCGTGCGGTTCTCCACGCCGACGAACTGGTCCGCCATGAGGTAGTAGGAGAGGGCGAAGAACGTGACCACCGGCAGGAGCAGCCCCATCACCGACTGGACCCGGACGCTCGGCGTCCTCCACGCGCGGAGCTGGCGGCGCACCTGGACCACGAGGAGCGCGGACAGGAGCGCGAGCCCGACGGCGAACACCACGAGCTGGACGACCTCCGGGGCCTCGTCGGTCGGCAGCGGGATCCCGTAGTAGACCGTGAGGCACGCCGTCGTAGAGGCGACCGTGAGGATGAGCGTCCACCACGGGCTGTCGTGCGGGAGCCTGCGCATGCGCCCAGCATCCCGCGCGAGGGCGTTCCCGTCGCGGCGTCGCGCCGGTGTCGGCGGTCGTGGCTAGGTTGGGGCGCGTGACGTCGTCGACCACCGCGGCCCGCTCCGCGGCCGCCAAGCGCTCCCGCCCCGCCTACCGCTGCTCCGAGTGCGGCTGGACCACGGCCAAGTGGGTGGGGCGCTGCGGGGAGTGCCAGGAGTGGGGCACGGTGACCGAGGACGCCCCCGCGGCCTCGGGCCCGCGCACCACCGCGGTCACGCCGACCCGCTCCCCCGCGCGACCGATCGGGGAGATCAGCGTCGAGGCCGCCCGCGCGACCCCGACCGGGGTCTCGGAGTTCGACCGCGTGCTCGGCGGCGGCATCGTGCCGGGCGCGGTGGTGCTGCTCGCCGGCGAGCCGGGGGTCGGCAAGTCGACCCTGCTCCTCGTGGTCGCGAGCAACGTCGCGGCCGGCGGGTCGGACCTGCCGACGGTGCGCCCGGTCGGCGAACGTGCGGCCGAGAGCGCTCGCCCGGCCCCGACGCCGCGGCGCGTCCTCTACATCACGGGCGAGGAGTCGGCGGGGCAGGTGCGGCTGCGGGCCGAGCGCGTCGGTGCCCTCGCGCCCGGCCTGCTCCTCGCGTCCGAGACGGACCTCGCGACGGTGCTCGGCCACATCGAGGCGACGGAGCCGGACCTGCTCGTCGTGGACTCCGTGCAGACCATCGCGTCCGCGCAGGTCGAGGGCGCACCGGGCGGCGTGAGCCAGGTGCGCGAGGTCGCGGCGTCGCTCATCGCGGCGGCGAAGGCGCGCGACCTGCCCGTGATCCTCGTGGGGCACGTCACCAAGGACGGCTCCGTCGCCGGGCCGCGCACGCTCGAGCACCTGGTCGACGTCGTGTGCCAGTTCGAGGGGGACCGGCACTCGCGCCTGCGGCTCGTGCGCGCCGTGAAGAACCGCTACGGCCCGACGGACGAGGTCGGCTGCTTCGACCTCACGGAGAACGGCATCGTCGGTCTCGCCGACCCGAGCGGGCTGTTCCTCTCGCACACCGGCGCCGGGTCTCCCGGCACGTGCGTCACGGTCACGCTCGAGGGGCGACGCCCGCTCGCGCTCGAGATCCAGTCGCTCGTGGTGCCAAGCTCCCTGACCAACCCGCGCCGGACCACGAGCGGCGTGGACTCGAGCCGCCTCGCGATGATCCTCGCCGTCATGCACCGCCACGCTGGCGTCCGGCTCGTCGACCAGGACGTCTACGCGTCGACGGTCGGCGGCGCCAGGGTCACGGAGCCCGCCGCCGACCTCTCGATCGCGCTCGCCGTGCTCTCCGCGCGCGAGGACGAGGCGCTCCCCCAGGGCACGGTCGCGTTCGGCGAGGTCGGGCTCGCAGGCGACATCCGCCCCGTCACGGGTCTGGACCGCCGCCTCGCCGAGGCCGCGCGCCTCGGCTTCACGCGCGCCGTCGTGCCGCGCGGCTCGTTCCCGCGCCCCGTCGAGGGCATGACGATCCTCCCCGCGCGCCACCTCGGCGAGGCCGTCGAGCTCGCGCGCACCTGACCCGCGCGGGCCGCGACCGAGGGCCGTCAGGCGTCCGGTCGCCCGCCCGCGAGCGCCCACCACTGCAGCAGCATGATCGTCTTGCCGTCGACGATGCGACCGTCCTCGATCATGGCGAGCGCGTCGTCGAGCGGGATCTCGACGACCTCGATGTCCTCGCCCTCGTCCGCCACCCCGCCGCCCGCGCCCGTGCGGTCGCGCGAGGTGTACGGCGCCGCGAAGAAGTGCACCTTCTCGGTGACGGACCCGGGGCTCATGTAGGCGGTGAAGACGCGCGCGACCGGACCGACGGTCACACCGACCTCCTCCGCGACCTCGCGCCGGATCGCGGTCTCGGGGTCGTCGTCGTCCAGCAGCCCGGCGGCCGTCTCCAGGAGCATGCCGTCCGGGTGGTCGTTGACGTACGCCGGGAACCGGAACTGCCGCGTGAGCAGGACGGTCGACCGCGCCGCGTCGTGGAGCAGGATCGTCGCGCCGTCGCCGCGGTCGTACGTCTCGCGCTGCAGCGTCTGCCAGCGCCCGTCCCGACGCCGGAGGTCGAAGGTCGTGCGGCGCAGCACGTGCCACCCCTGCGACGTGAGCTCGACGTCGCGGACGACGACGTCCGGGTTCCGTCGCAGCGCACGACCGGCCTGGTCCAGGCCCGTGCGGCCGCGGTGGTCGGGGACGTCGACGCCGGCGACCCCGCTCACCGGGAGCTCGCGGGAGCAGTCTCGACGCGACGGGGCAGCTCGGAGACGTCGTGGTAGACGGGGAGACCGCGGGCCGTGGCGATCGCGACGTCCTGGTCGGCCCCCGCCGACTCGCCGGGTAGGCGCAGCACCGCGTCGCAATGCTCGAGGAGCCGCTGCGCGGTCGGGTAGAGCACGTCCGCCGCGAGGTCGTCGTCCACCGTGGCGCCCGCCGAGCGCAGGACCGGGAGCGCGACCCACTCGCCGATCAGGGGGACGTGCCCCGCGGCGAAGACGGGCCAGGCCGCCTCCTCGAGGCGGCGCAGGTTGGCCGCCATCGCGGCGTGGTCGCCGTCCGTCCCGGAGCGGTAGGGGCCGGCGATGAGGACGAGCAGAGGTCGGTTCATGCCCCTAGAATAGGCATGAACGTGCACGATCAAGCACTAACGAGGAGAAGCATGCTGGCCGCCGAGAGACGAGATCTCCTGCTCGCGACCCTCCGCCGCGACGGCAAGATCGTCGCCAAGACAGCGGCGGCGGAGCTCGGCCTCTCGGAGGACAGCATCCGCCGGGACCTGCGCGAGCTGGCCGCCGAGGGGCTCTGCCAACGCGTGTACGGCGGCGCGCTGCCGGTCTCGCCGGCGCTCGCCGACTACGCGGGACGCCGACAGGTCGCCGTCGCGGGCAAGGAGCGGGTGGCGGCGGCCGCGGTCCGCCTGATCGATCCCGGGAGCACCGTCATCCTCGACGGCGGGACGACGGCCCTCGCCGTCGCGGCGGCGCTGCCGCCCGACCTGCGGTGCACCGTGGTGACGCACAGCCCCACGGTCGCGACGGCGCTCGTCGAGCACCCGGTCGCCGACGTGATCGTCCTGGGCGGCAGGCTCTTCAAGCACTCGGCGGTGACCAGCGGGGCGGCGACGGTCGAGGCCGCGCAGCACGTGTCGGCCGACCTGTTCCTGCTCGGCGTCACCGGCATCCACCCGGACGCCGGCCTCACCACGGGCGACCCGGACGAGGCGGCGACGAAGCGGGCCCTCGCCGCGCGCGCGGCCGAGACCTACGTGCTGGGCTCCTCCGAGAAGGTCGGGGCGGCGTCGCCGTTCCGCGTCGTCGGGTTCGGCGACGTCGCCGGCGTCGTCACGGACGCCGACCCCGCGTCGGACGTCGTGCGCGCCCTGGGCGAGCAGGTCCGCGTCATCCCCGCCTGACGACGCCATAACGTGCAGGACCGTGCACGCGCGGGCCGTACCCGGCGACGGACAGCACGACGACCGTCGTCGCGGCCGCGAGCAGCGCGGCGAGCACCATGTGGGCACCGACTGCCACGACGGGCAGCCCGTTGCGCGCCTGGTAGAGGCCCAGCAGCACCTGGACGCCCTGCAGCGCGAGGAGCGCGCCGAGCCACCCGCGGACCGGCATCCGGCGGGCCCACGCGACGACGGTCAGCGTCGCCGTGACGGCCACGAGCACGTAGCTCGGCCAGGCGTGCACGTGCTGGAGGAGCGTCGCGTCGAACCCGTTGCGCCCTGCCTGCGCGTCGCCCGAGTGCGGACCTGCGCCCGTCGTGAGGACGCCGAGGAGGATCGTCACGACCGCCGTCGTCGCGAGGGCGGCGGTCGCCGCCCGGAACGCCGCCGGAGCACGGGCGGTCCCGTCGTCCGCGGGCTCGGCCCGGAGCCGGACGAGGAACGCCGCGCACACGCACGCGAGCGCGACCGAGGCGACGTAGTGGAAGCCGACGACGAACGGGTTGAGGCCGGTCAGGACGGTCACCCCGCCCACGAGCGCCTGGACCGCGACGCCCAGCACGACCGTGCCGGCGAGCAGCGCGAGGTCCCGACGCTCGCGCCGCACCCTGACGACCAGGAGCAGCACGACCACCGCGGCGACGCCGACGACCCCCGCGAGCGTGCGGTTGCCGAACTCGATGACCCCGTGGACGCCCATCTCCGGGGTGTTCACCAGGGAGTCGGACGTGCACAGGGGCCACGTCGGGCAGCCCAGGCCCGACGACGTCAGGCGGACGGCCCCGCCGGTCGCGACGAGGAGCACCTGGACGACGAAGGAGACCCACGCCGCCACGACGACCCGCCGGTCGAGCCGGTCGGGCAGGCGTTGCCACCACCGTCGCAGCACGGGAGCCGCCGTGCCCGCGTCGCGGACGGCGACCGTCCGCTGGTCCGCGCTCATCGGCCCACCGAGCCCAGGAACGGCACGAGCACGTCGGTGATGCGCTCGCGGGCCGCGGCGTCCGGAATCGTGGGCGTGCCGTCACCGCTCTGGGTGCCGTAGTCGCCGAACTGGGCGTGCGTCGCGCCGTCGATGCTCACCCGCTCCGCACCCGGCGGCATGAGCGGGAGCGACGCGGCGATCGACTCCTCGTCGACGAGCCCGTCCTGCGTGCCCGTCACGGTGAGAGCAGCCAGGTCGGAGCGGCCGGACAGGTCGCCGAGCGAGCAGTACGACGCGAGGAGCACGAGGGCGCGCACCTCCTCCGACTCGGCGTACGTGCACGCCCGGACGCCGCCCATGCTGTGCCCGCCCACGGCCCAGGCGTCGACCTCCGGGGCGAGCGCCGTGAACGCCTCGAACGGGCGACGCTCCAGCAGCGCGAGGTGGAGGAACGGCTCGACGAGGACGACCGTCGTGCCCTGCGCGGCGACCTCCTGGAACGTCGCGGCGTACGCCTGCGGCTCGACCTTGGCGCCGGCGAGGAACACGAGGCCGCTCCCGTCGCCCTCCCCCGCGGGCCGCAGCACGACGACGTCGCCCCGGTCGTCCAGGCGGACGCGCGGGTCCTCCTGGACGGCGGCGAGTCCCTCCGGTGCCGCGGGGTAGGTGTCGTCGGCCCACACGAGGAACACGGCGACCGCGACGACGAGCAGCCCGATCAGCGCGAGCGCGACCGTCACGAGCACCCGGCGGACCCGACGACGCCGGGGCGCGGGAGGCGTGCCAGGGACACCGGTCGGCGACGACGCGCCGTCGTCGGGGGCGTGCTGCGCCGAGGGCGCCAGCGGGGAGGTCATGGGGCGGCTCCGGCAGGTAGATGGTACGGCAACCGTAGCATCTGGCTTGTAGAGTGGTTCGATGAGCCAGCACCCCGACGCCGGGCCGGCGTTGTCGGTCCACCTGCTCCGAGACCTCCAGGACGCGATCGGCGAGGCGACGTCCGCCCTGGCGCACCGGCTGCGGATGAGCGCCACGGACGCCGCCGCCCTCGAGCACGTCGCGCTGGCGGACCAGCCCTTGGGCCCCGGGGAGCTCGGCGCACGGCTCGCCGTCACCCGCTCCTCGGCCACCGAGGTCGTGGACCGGCTCGCGCGCGCCGGGCACGTCGAGCGCGTCCGGGACGAGACGGACCGGCGCCGGTACCGCCTCGAGCCCACCACGGCCGCCCGGACGCGCGTCCGCGCCGAGCTCGACCCCCTCCGGCGCTCCCTGGACTCCGCCGCCGACGGCTTCTCGCCCGCGCAGCAGCAGGTGATCGCCGCGTACCTGCGCGCGGTGACGTCGGCCTACCGCGGCTACGCGGCCGCGCCCGACGGGGCCCCGGAGCCTCTCCGCCCTCGCAGGTGATCCCCGCACGGCGCGGGCGACGATCCCCCGTGCCGCGTCGAGACCGGATCGTGACCCGATTGTGGCCCGCTGCCGCGGGTCCCCGGGGGTGAGAAAGGGCTCGCAGCGTAGGATTCCTCCGTGGCCAACTCCCCCGCGCACCCCGACGAGATGCTCCGGGAGACCCTTGCCGCCGTGGCGCCCGGGACCGAGCTCCGTGACGGTCTCGAACGTATCCTCCGCGGCCGGACCGGCGCGCTCATCGTGCTCGGCCTGGACAAGGTCGTCGAGGAGATGTGCTCGGGCGGGTTCGTCCTCGACGTCGGCTTCTCCGCGACGCGCCTGCGCGAGCTGTCCAAGATGGACGGCGCGGTCGTGCTCGACCGCGACGCCAACCGCATCCTGCGCGCGGCCGTGCAGCTCCTGCCGGATCCGACCATCGAGACCACCGAGTCCGGGACGCGGCACCGCACCGCGGAGCGCGTCGCCAAGCAGAGCGGGTTCCCCGTCATCTCGGTGAGCCAGTCCATGCGGATCGTCGCCCTCTACGTCGGCGGCCAGCGCCACGTCCTCGAGGACTCCGACACGATCCTGTCGCGCGCCAACCAGGCGCTCGCGACGCTCGAGCGCTACCGCGCCCGCCTCGACGAGGTGTCCGGCACGCTGTCCGCACTCGAGATCGAGGATCTCGTCACGGTCCGCGACGTCTGCGCGGTCGTGCAGCGCCTCGAGATGGTCGCCCGCATCTCCGAGGAGATCGCGGGGTACGTCATCGAGCTCGGCACCGACGGTCGCCTCCTCGCGCTCCAGCTCGACGAGCTCATCGGCGGCATCGGCTCCGACCGCGAGTTCGTCATCCGCGACTACGTGGACCTCGGCCGCAAGGACCGCTCGCTCGCCGACGTCCAGAAGGCCCTCGGCGGCCTGGACTCGACCCAGCTCCTCGACCTCGGCCAGATCGGCCGCGTGCTCGACCTGCCGGGCGGCGGCGACGCGCTCGACGCCGCCGTCGCGCCGCACGGGTACCGGCTCCTCTCCAAGGTCCCGCGCCTGCCGGCGACGATCATCGACCGGCTCGTCGCGCACTTCGGCGGCCTGCAGAAGCTCCTCGCGGCGAGCATCGACGACCTCATGACCGTCGACGGCGTCGGCGAGCAGCGCGCCCGCGCGGTGCGCGAAGGCCTCTCGCGGCTCGCGGAGTCGAGCATCCTCGAACGCTACGTCTGACCCACCTGGCCGCCCGGCCGACGAGCCCGCACGGAGGGGGACCGTGGACCACGTCGACGAATGGTCGGCACTGGCCGACGCCTGGGCGCGCTGGTGGGCGCCCGCCGCGGCCCCCGCCCAGCAGGCGATCCTCGACGCCGCGAGCGTCGGGCCCGGCTCCCACGTGCTCGACGTCGGATGCGGCACGGGTGAGCTCGTCGCCCTGGCGCTCGCGCGCGGGGCGGACGCGGCCGGGTGCGACGCCGCCCCCGGGATGATCGACGTCGCGCGCCGGCGCAGCCCGGAGGCGGACCTGCGCGTCGCGCAGGCCGAACGCCTCCCCTGGTCCGACGACGCGTTCGACCTCGTCACCCTCGTCAACGCCCTCGCGTTCACCGACGTCGCCAAGACGTTGAGCGAGTGCCGGCGCGTGGGCGAGCTGGTCGCCGTCGCGACCTGGGCGGAGGACGACCTCAACGACCTCACCGTCCTCGAACGGGCCGTCGCCGGCGAGGACCACGAGCCGAGCGACGAGAGCCGCGAGGAGGGCCACCTCGGCGCGCTCCTGACCGACCACGGCTTCACGGTCCTCACCGAGGGCGTTGCCGACGCGCCGATGGCCCTCGCCGACGCGGACGAGGTCGTCGCCGCGATCATGTTCGGCGAGTCGGACGACCTGCGCGCCGAGCTCCGCCCCGACGTCCTCGCCGCGGCCCGCCCTTTCCGCCGCCCCGACGGCACCTACCTCCTGCGCAACGCCTTCCGCTGGGCCCTCGCCCGCCGCTGACGCACTCCCGACCCGCCGAAGTAGAACCGTGGTTCGCCGAGGTAGAACCGTGGTCAGGTCTCAGACCCGCCTGGTCGGGTCCGCGGGCGCGGGTGGACTCGGTGCTCGGGGCGGGGGGAGACGAACCCCACCACGCGGGCAGTCGCCAGGGTGAGCGCAGACCAGGGCGAGACGACGCCGGGCGGGGGTGGGTGGTGGTGCCGCGTCGTGGCGGGCCTGGCGGGAGCCACGAGGAACGAGCGGCGGATGGTAGACGCGGCACCAC
>NZ_JBHXIC010000076.1:0-21143 GCF_042723955.1 Cellulosimicrobium cellulans
TCGACCTTCTGGTACTCGTCCGCCGCCATCCACAACGTCCCCGCCGACAGGTCGTTCAGCACGATCACGTGCCGGTTCACCCGGTACTCCAGGCGCGCCTGAGGGTCGATCCCCTCCAGGCGGGTGTCCAGGTCGCGGTCGGTGCCCTCGCAGTCACGGACCACCTGACCCGTCGAGGCCCACGCCCCGTACGTGCACCCACCGAGCTGCACCGGCGCGCCAGGGCGTCCCTCGGCCGAGCGCCGCACGGCGTCGCCGCCCTTCAGCGGCTGCGTGACCAGTCCTCCGGTCGTCGCCACGACGACGTTCGCCGAGCCCGCGGAGGGCTGCTGAAGTCGCGCCTCGGCGCCGTCGTCCAGCGCCACGGTCTCGCCACCCGGGAGCACGAGCTGGGACCCGGACCGGTCGAGCACCACGGGCTTGTCGCCCACCGCGGTCACCTCGACCTCGGCACCCTTCCCCACGGGGAGGGAGGACGACGTGGGGTCACCGTCCGCGGCGCCCTTCGACGTCGTCGCCACCGTCCACAACGTCCCCGTCGACGGGATCGCCGCGAACACCGTCCCGTCCTGGGACACCGTGAGGCCACCGCCCCCCTCGACCTCCGCCGTGGGCTTTGTCTTCTCCGCGTCGAACGAGGTCGCGCCGTCGAACGGCAGCACCCACAGCAGTCCTTCCTCGCCGTCGAGGATCGCCGTCGTCGCACCGCCCGAGGCCACCTGCGCCCCCGCCGGAAGGCGGACCTGCCCGTCCAGCTTCAGGTGCGCCACGCTCACGGGGGAGGCCGTGCCGGTGCTCGTGTCGTCCAGCAGCACCCGGCCCGCGTCCTGCTGCACGTCGAACGACGTGCTGCCCGCGTTCAACGTCCCGTCCAGCGCCTGGGACTCGTAGTTGAACCGACCCAGCAACCCGGCCGACGTCTTCGTCACCCACACGCCCGAGTCGTTCAGGTCCACGTCGGCCGTGGCCTCGCCCTCGTAGAGGAACGCCATCCCCACCAACGCCGTCGAGAACACCGACACGGTGCTCACCGACGCGACGGTACGGCGGTGCTCGCGCAGACGCGCCAGGAAACCCACAGGTCCTCCGAGGAGTTGGATCGGGAGACGATCGGCCCCCTTCTCCAGCCCCCTCGATCTCGCACTCACCAGGCGGCCCCACCGATCGCGCAACCGAGGATAGCGGGAGACCGGGTGAAAACCGACACCTGTCCCATGGGGAGCACTCCCCACCCCGCACTCCCCGGACGCCGCCACGCCGCGGGCGTCGACTCCCCGGACGGGACGTCCGAGCAGGTCAACTCGGTGACGGAGGCAACGATGTCGTCCGCCCGTTCCGGCGGTCCCGACCGCGGCGGGCCGGGAAAAAGATCACCCCGCGTCGACGGTCAGGCCGCGCGGTCGGCGAGGGCTTCCGCGAAGGAGCGCAGCGCGCCGGTGACCGGTCCCGCCGGGAGCGCGTCGAGCTCCTCCACTGCGGAGCGGGCCCAGCGCACCGCCAGCGCCCGCGTCTCCCCGAGCACCTCGTGGCGTCGCAGCGCGGCCACGGCCGCGGCGAGTGCAGCGTCATCCGTCAGGTCGGAGTCGAGGAGCTCGACGAGCCCCGCGTCCGCCTCGCTCGCGGTCCCGTTCGCGATCCGGGCGCGGAGCAGCAGGACCGGCATGGTCGGCACCTTCTCGCGCAGGTCGGTGCCCGGCGTCTTGCCCGACTCGTCGCCCGACGACGCCAGGTCGAGCACGTCGTCGGCGAGCTGGAACGCGACACCGAGCTTCTCCCCGTAGGCCGCGACCGTGTCGACGACGGCCGTCGGGCACCCTGCGAACATGGCGCCGAGCCGCGCGGACGTCGACAGGAGCGAGGCCGTCTTGTCGGCGAGCACCTCGAGATAGTGCTCGACGGGGTCGTCGCCCTCCCCCGGACCGATCGTCTCGTGGAGCTGGCCCAGGCACAGGCGCTCGAACGTGCGGGCCTGGATCAGCACGGCCTCGGGCCCGAGCGCCGCGACGGTCGACGCCGCGCGCGCGAAGAGCAGGTCGCCGACCATGATGGCGACCGAGTTCCCCCACACGGCGTGCGCGGACGGGGCCCCCCGGCGCACCGGGGCGGAGTCCATGACGTCGTCGTGGTACAGCGACGCGAGGTGGGTGAGCTCGACGACGACCGCGGACTCCACGACCTCCGGGCGCGTCCCGTCCCCGAGCTCGGCGGCGAGCAGCGTGAGCAGCGGCCGCAGGCGCTTGCCCCCCGCGTTGACGAGATGGCGGGACGCGGTGTCGGCGAGCGGGTCGGCGTGCGCGACGGCGTCGCGCAGCCGGGCCTCGACCTCGGCGAGCCGCTCGGTGAGGGCGGCCGCGAGCTCGGGGTCCGAGATCGGGATCGCGGTGGTCGTCACGGGCGCGGTCCGATCACGCGGGCCGCGGGGCCCGGCGGGCGCGGGCGGCACGGAAGGCACAGAGGTCACGGGACGAACTTAACCGCCTCGGCCGCCAGATCGAGAACCGGGGACGGGAACACACCGAGAACGAGCACCCCGAGCGCGCACACGGCGATCGCGATCGTCGTCGGGCCGGTCGACCGGACGACGGTCACGCCCGGCCCCTCGACCGCGGCGCCGTCGTCGTCCGCCCCGTCCGCGGGCCCGCCGGAGGGCGCGGTGAAGAACATCAGCACGATGATGCGGACGTAGAAGAACACCGCGACGGCCGACGCGAGGACGCCGACCACGGCGAGCACCCATGTCGAGCCCCCGCCCTGGCCGTCGGGCCCGGCGATGGCGGCGCCGAACGCGGTGAACTTCGCCACGAAGCCCGCCGTGAGCGGGATGCCCGCCATGGAGAGGAGGAAGAGGGAGAACACGCCGGCGAGCCACGGGCTCCGGCGTCCGAGCCCCGCCCACTGGGCGAGGTGCGTCGCCTCGCCGAGGACGGCGACCGGCTGCTCCGTCGCCCCGTCCGTCGCGTTGTCCGCGGCGTCGCCCGTCGCGTCGGTCCCTGCCGCTCCTGCACCCACCGCCACGGGCACGCGCTCGCGCACCGGGGCGGTCTCGCGGACCAGCGTGACGACGGCGAACGCGCCGACCGTCGCGAGGCCGTAGACGAGCAGGTAGAAGACCGAGGCCCGCAGCGAGAGCTGCGAGAACCCGACGACGCCGACGAGGATGAAGCCCGCGTGCGCGATCGACGAGTAGGCGAGCAGGCGCTTGACGTCGGTCTGCACGGCACCGACGACGGTCCCGACGACCATGGTGAGCAGCGTGACGATCCACAGCGCCACGAACAGGTCCTCGCGCGTGGCCAGGGACGACTGGGCGAGGCCGAGGCTCACGACGTACAGGACGCGCAGGAGCGCGCCGAACGCCGCCGCCTTGGTGCACGCGGCCATGAAGCCGGTGATGGGCGTCGGCGCGCCCTGGTAGACGTCGGGGGTCCACGCGTGGAACGGCGCGGCGCCGATCTTGAACAGCAGGCCCGCGAGGATGAGCAGGACGCCGACGACGACGAGGCCGGGCATGGTCGCGAGCGGCCCGGCGGGGTTCGCGAGCGACTGGTAGACCTCGACCAGGTCGACCGAGCCGGCGAAGCCGTAGACGAGCGCGACGCCGAACACGAACAGGGCGGACGCGAACGCGCCGAGGAGGAAGTACTTGAACGACGCCTCCTGCGACAGGAGACGACGCCGGCGCGCCATCGCCGAGAGCACGTAGAGCGGGAGCGAGAGCACCTCGAGCGCGACGAACATCACGAGGAGGTTGCCGGTCGCGGGGAAGATCATCATGCCGCCGACGGCGAAGAGCACGAGCGGGTAGACCTCGGTCTGCTCGAGGCCCTTGCGCCGCGTGAGGTCCTCGTACGGCGATCCCGGGACGGCCGCGGCGGACGGCGCGAACGCGTCCTGGCCGGTCGACGTCTTGTCGGCGATCACGAGGATCGCGAGGAACGCGAGGAGGACGACGATCCCCTGGATCGCGAGCCCGAACGGGTCGACGACCATCGACCCGCCGAGCACCCGCACCCCGTAGGGCGCGCCGTCGCTCCCCTGCACGGCCGGGTCGCGCCACAGCACGACGACGAACGCGAACGCGGCGGCGGTCGCGAGCAGCGCGAGGACGACCTGCGTCGTGCGCCGCACGCGCGCCGGGACGAATGCCTCGATCAGCACGCCGACGACGCCGGCGCCCAGCACGACGAGGATCGGGGCGAGGTACAGCCAGTCGACCGTGGGGGCCACGAAGGAGTCGTTCACGACTCGCTCCCTTCGTCGGAGCTACGGGTGAGGGACGACCCCTGGCTCTCGAAGGCGACCAGCTCGGTCCCCTCGGCGAACGGGTCGGAGCGCGGCGGGTCCTCGACGCCGGCGACCGCGAGGTCGGACAGGGTGACCTCCGCGGGCTCGCGCACGAGGTCGAGCGCGGGCGCCGGGTAGAAACCGAGGACGAGGAGGACGACGATCAACGGCGCGACGACCCACTTCTCGCGCGCGCCGAGGTCCGGGAGCTGGTCGAGCCCCTCGCGGGTGCCGCCCGTGAAGATCCGCTGGTAGGTCAGCAGCACGTAGAGCGCGGCGAGCACGACGCCGAGCACCGCGACGAGCGCGGCCCACGGGCTGCGCGCGAACGTCCCCACGAGCACCATGATCTCGCTGACGAACGTCGACAGGCCCGGCAGCGAGAGCGCGGACAGGCCGGCCACGAGGAACGTCCCCGCGAGCACGGGGACGACCTTCTGGAGACCTCCGTAGTCCGCGATGCGCTGCGAGCGCTCCGGGTGCCGGGCGATGAGGAACCCCGCCAGGAGGAACAGCGCACCGGTCGAGATGCCGTGGTTGACCATGTACAGCGACGATCCGGACACGCTCAGCGACGTGAACGCGAAGATGCCGAGCACGATGAACCCAAAGTGCGACACGGATGTGTAAGCGATGAGTCGCATGAGGTCGCTCTGGCCGATCGCCATGAGCGCGCCGTAGAGGATCGAGACGACGGCCAGGACGATCACGACCGGGGCCGCCCACGTGCTCGCGTGCGGGAAGAGCGGGAGGCACAGCGTGAGCATCCCGAACGTGCCGACCTTGTCCAGCACGCCCACGAGGAGCGTGGAGGTGCCGGCGGGTGCGTGCTGCGCGGCGTCGGGCAGCCAGGTGTGGACGGGGAAGAGCGGCGCCTTGATGGCGAACGCGAGGAAGAACCCGAGGAACAGCAGCCGCTCGGTGGTGACCGGCATCGGGTTCTCGGCGAAGTACCCGACGAGGTTCGACGTGAGGAACGCGTCCTCGGGGCGCGCGCCCGTCGTCGGGTCGATCGGCACCTGCACGTACAGCGCGATGACGGCCGCGAGCATGATGAGACCGCCCGCGAGCGAGAACAGCAGGAACTTCACCGCCGCGTAGCGCCGCCGCGCCCCGACGCCGAACCCGCCGATCATGAAGTAGACCGGGATGAGCATCGCCTCGAACAGCACGTAGAAGAGGAACACGTCGCGCGCGACGAACACCGCGACCATGAACGCCTCGAGCAGCAGGACGAGTGCGAGGTAGTGGCGCAGGCGGCGCACGTCGCCGTCCTGCTCCTTCCACGCGGCCAGCACGACGAGCGGGACGAGCAGGACCGACAGCGCGACGAGCGCGAGCGCGACGCCGTCGGCGCCCACGGCGTAGCTCGCGCCGATCTGCGGGATCCACGGGTACGTCTCGGCGAGCTGGTGCGTGCCGGCGGCGGACGTGTCGAACGCGGTGAAGGCACCGACGAGCAGGCCCAGCTCGACGAGCGCGGCGCCGAGGGCGATGCCGCGCACGGTGCGCAGCGCTCCCGCGCCGACGCCGCGCGTGCGGGCCGCGGCCGTGAGCCACACCGCCGCGGCACCCACCAGGGGCCAGGCGACGAGCAGGGACAGCCAGGGGACGGAGGTAGTCATGGGTGTCTCCCTCTCAGCTCGCGGAGCCGGTGGTCAGGGCGAGGACGACGGCGACGATGACCACGAGGCCGCCGAGCATCGTCGCGCCGTACGAGCGCACGTAACCGTTCTGCCACCCCCGCAGCCACTCCCCGATCCGGCCGACCAGGCCGGCGAGGCCCATCCAGCCGCCGTCGACCATCTCCTTGTCGGCGTAGACGAGCGAGCGCGTGAGGTACTGGCCGGGCCGCATGAACACGGTCTCGTTGACGTCGTCCTGGTACAGGTCGCGCCGGGCGGCACGCGTGAGCACGGAGCCCCGCGGCGCACGGACCGGGACGCTCGACATCGCGTACTGCCGCCAGGCGAGGGCCGCGCCGGCGAGGACGAGCAGGAGCGTCAGGGTGATGAGCGACCACACCGGCAGGACCGGCTCGTGGTGCTCGGCGTGCCCGGTGACTGGCTCGAGCCACGTGACGAACCGCGAGCCCGCGGCGAGGATGCCGCCCAGCGCGACCGACCCGACCGCGAGGACGATCATCGGCCACGTCATGAGGCGCGGGGACTCGTGCGGGTGCTGGACCGGTCCGTCCTGCGGGCCGAGCCCGTCCGCGGAGCCGCTGCCGTCGTTCCAGCGGCGGCGCCCGGAGAACGTCATGAAGAACAGTCGCGACATGTAGAACGCGGTGATCCCGGCGCCGAGCAGCGCGACGCCGCCGAACACCCACGCCCGCCACGGCTCGCCGTCGACGGGGACGAACGCGGCCTCGATGATCTTGTCCTTGCTCCAGAAGCCGGAGAACGGCGGGATGCCGAGGATCGCGAGCCAGCCCATCATGAACGTGATCCACGTGACCTTCATGTACCGCGCGAGCCCGCCGAACCGGCGCATGTCGACCTGGTCGTCCATGCCGTGCATGACGGAGCCGGCCCCGAGGAACATCCCGGCCTTGAAGAAGCCGTGCGTCACGAGGTGGAAGATCGCGAACGCGTACCCGATCGGCCCGAGTCCGGCGGCCAGGATCATGTACCCGATCTGCGACATGGTCGACGCGGCGAGCGCCTTCTTGATGTCGTCCTTGGCGCAGCCGACGATCGCCCCGAAGAGCAGCGTCACCGCGCCGACGATCACGACGACGAGCTGCGCGGTGGGCGCGCCCTCGAAGATCGGGGCCGACCGCACGACGAGGTAGACGCCCGCCGTGACCATGGTGGCCGCGTGGATGAGGGCGGAGACCGGCGTCGGGCCGGCCATCGCGTCCCCGAGCCAGGCCTGCAGCGGGAACTGCGCCGACTTGCCGCACGCGGCGAGCAGGAGCGCGATGCTCGTCGCGGTGAGCAGCGCGGTCGACGCCTCGGGCGCCTGCGCGAACACGGTGGTGAAGTCGACCGCGCCGAACGTCGCGAACATCAGCATCAGCGCGACGATCAGCCCGATGTCGCCCACGCGGTTCATGACGAACGCCTTCTTGGCCGCGACCGCGTACGCGCGGTTGTGGTTCCAGAACCCGATGAGCAGGTACGACGCCAGGCCCACGCCCTCCCAGCCGACGAACAGCAGGAGGAACGAGTCGGCGAGGACGAGCACGAGCATCGCCGCGATGAACAGGTTGAGGTACGCGAAGAACCTGCGCCGGTCGCGGTCGTGCGCCATGTAGGCGACCGCGTAGACGTGGATGAGCGTGCCGACGAACGTCACGAGGAGCACGAACGTCAGGGACAGCGGGTCGATCCGCAGCCCGACGGCGAGGTCGAGGCCGCCGGAGACGATCCAGTCGAAGAGGCGGTAGTCCACGACGCGCTCGTCGACGGGCAGGCCGAGCATCGCGAGGAAGAGGACCAGCCCCACGACGAACGCCGCGGCGGACATGAGGACCCCGAACCACGCGCCCCAGCGGTCGCTGCGGCGCCCGGCGAGCAGGAGGACGGCCGCCCCGAGGAGCGGGAGCAGCACCAGGAACGGTGCCGCGAGGAACGCGCCCGGCACGGTGTCGGTCGCGGGCACGACGTCGGTCGCGGCCAGCAGTCCGCTCGCCGTGGGCAGGGCGGGAAGGAGCGTCGTCATCGGTGCCGGCCCCTCAGCTCTTGAGCAGGTTGACGTCGTCGACCGAGGCGGACCGACGGGTGCGGAAGATGGACACGATGATCGCGAGGCCGACGACGACCTCCGCCGCCGCGACGACCATGACGAAGAACGCGAGCACCTGCCCGGTCACGTCGCCGTGCATGCGGGCGAAGGTGACGAACGCGAGGTTGGTCGCGTTGAGCATGAGCTCGATGCCCATGAACACGATGATCGCGTTGCGTCGCAGCAGCACGGTCGCGGCGCCGATCGAGAAGAGGATCGCCGCGAGCACGAGGTAGTTGGTGAGCTCCATCAGTCCTCTCCTCGCTCGGTCCCGCGAGCGTCACCGGGGACCCGGGACCGGCCCGGATCGTCCGGACCGGCGACGTCGCCCGCGGGCGCCTCGCCCTCCGGCTGGTCGGCGGTCGCGGTCTGCACCGTGCGCTCGTTCGCGTCCTGTGCCCGCAGCGCGGGCAGCGCCCGCAGCGGCTCGTGCTCGACGAGCACCTCGCGCTCGGCCTCGAGGATCGTCCCGGCCGACCGCTCCTGGCCGCGGATGCGCAGGATGCGCGAGACCGACTCCTCGATGGGCCGGCCCTGCGCGTCGAGCGCCGGGGTGTCCATGGCGTTGTTCTGCGCGTAGACGCCGGGGGCGGCGAGCGGCGTGAGGCGACCGCCCGCGGGCAGCGCCGCGACCTTCGCGTCGGCCTGCTCGCGCTGGCCCACCTTCGGGGTGAGCCGGCGCCGGTGCGTGAGCACGAGCGCCGAGACCGCGGCGGTGATGAGCAGGATGCCCACGACCTCCATCGCGAACACGTAGTCCGCGAAGAGCACGCGCGCCAGCGCGACCGGGTTGGTCGCCGCGTTGGCGAGCTCGAGCCCCACCGACGGCGGGAACGTCGCCTGCGCGACCACGCCCACCAGCACGGCGCCGAGCCCGAGCCCGAGGAGCACGCCGACCCAGCGCTGACCGCGGATCGTCTCCACGAGCGAGTCCGACGCGTCGACCCCGACGAGCATGAGCACGAAGAGGAAGAGCATCATCACGGCGCCCGTGTACACGACCACCTGGACGACGCCGAGGAACGACGCCTCCTGCGCGATGTAGAGGATCGCGAGGTCGACCATGACGAACATGACCGCGATCGCGGCGTGCACCGCCTTGCGCGCGAAGAGCAACGAGAGCGCCGCGAGGACCATGAGGGGGGCGAGGACCCAGAAGAGGACCGCCTCGCCGCCGCTCGCGGTCACCGGGCGGCCTTCCGGGCCGACGCGCCGGCGGACCGTCCGGAGGTCGGCGTGACCCGCCGGACCTCCGGGGGCGGACCCGTCGGCTCGGGCGGGAGCGTCTCGTCGTCCGGGCGGTGCTCGCGCACCCACTCCACCTGCTCGGCCACCGGGCCGGTCACCTCCCCGCGGTAGTACTCGGTGTCCGAGGTTCCCGGCACCATCGGGTGCGGCGCGGCGAGCATCCGCTGCTGGAGCGGCGCGAGCAGGTCCTGCTTCTCCCAGATCATGCCCTCGCGCGTCGGGCCGGCGAGCTCGTACTCGTTGGTCATCGTCAGGGCGCGCGTCGGGCACGCCTCGATGCACAGCCCGCAGAAGATGCAGCGCAGGTAGTTGATCTGGTAGACGCGCCCGTACCGCTCGCCGGGCGACATGTGGCCGCCGTCGGGCAGGTCGGCGTTGTCCGCGCCCTCGACGTAGATCGCGTCCGCGGGGCACGCCCACGCGCACAGCTCGCAGCCGATGCACTTCTCCAGGCCGTCGGGGTACCGGTTGAGCTGGTGCCGCCCGTGGTACCGCGGCTTCGTCGGCACCTTCTGGCGCGGGTACTGCTCGGTGACGGTCGGTCGGAACATCGAGGAGAAGGTCACGCCGAACCCGGCGACAGGAGCGAGCGCCTCGCGCAAGCCCTTCGCCTGGGGGCGCCGGACCTCGTACTCGCCGGGCTGGCCCGGCTTCTGGTCGTCAGCCACGGTCGACCTCCTTGTCGTGGGGCGTTCCAGATGGCCCGGACGTCCCGGGCGAGCCCACGTCGTCGGGCACGAGGGCGCGACGGCGCGGCGAGGGCGGGAGCGACTGCCCGGGCAGCGGCGGGACGGGGAACCCGCCCGCGAACGCGTCGAACGGCTCGGGACCGGCTCCCGCGGCGCGGGGCGCCGCGCCGGGTGGCGCCTTCTTCTCGGGCCAGAACCAGACGACGACCACCACCACGAGGGCGAGCGCGACGGCGATGCCGACGAAGACGCGGAGGTCGACGTCGAGGAACTGGCGCACGGCCTGCGCGACCGCGAGCAGCACGAGCCACGCGAGCGCGAACGGGATGAGGACCTTCCAGCCGAACCGCATGAACTGGTCGTAGCGCAGGCGCAGCAGCGTGCCGCGGACCCACACGAAGAAGAACATGACGGCCCAGACCTTGACGAGGAACCAGAGGATGGGCCACCAACCCTCGTTGAACATCCCGTCGTTGATCGCCGAGAGCGGCCACGGGGCGCGCCACCCGCCGAGGAACAGCGTCGTCGCGACGGCGGAGACGTTGAGCATGTTGATGTACTCCGCGAGGAAGAACCACGCGAACTTCATCGACGAGTACTCGGTCATGTACCCGGACACGAGCTCGCCCTCGGCCTCGGGGAGGTCGAACGGCAGGCGGTTCGTCTCGCCGACCATGGAGATGACGTAGATGACGAACGCCGGCAGGAGCGGGAGGAACCACCAGAGCTGCGTCTGCGAGTCGACGATGCGCGAGGTCGACATCGACCCGGCCATGAGGAAGACCGAGACGAGCGAGAGGCCCATCGCCAGCTCGTAGCTGATGACCTGGGCCGTCGAGCGGACCGACCCGAGCAGCGGGTACGTCGACCCGGACGACCAGCCGCCGAGCACGATGCCGTACACGCCGAGCGACGCGCACGCGAGGATGTACAGCGTCGCGACCGGGAAGTCGGTGAGCTGCGCCGGCGTCACGTAGTCCGTGAACGGGATCTGCACCTCGGGCCCGAACGGGATGACCGCGAAAACCAGCAGCGCGCAGAACACGGAGATCATCGGCGCGAGCAGGTAGACGAACTTGTCCGCCGCCTTGACGGTGATGTCTTCCTTGAGCAGGAGCTTCATCGCGTCGGCGAGCGACTGGAGCAGGCCGAACGGGCCGTGCCAGTTGGGGCCGGGCCGCACCTGCATACGCGCCACGACCTTGCGCTCGAACCAGATCGCGAACAGCACGCTCGTCAGCAGGAACACGATGATGAGCACGGCCTTGACGAGGTACGTCCAGCCGTTGTCCTGCGAGAAGTTCGCCGTGATCCCGGGAACGCCCGGCGTCTCGGCCGCGAGTGCGTGGACGAGCCTCATGCGCCCTCCCCTCCGTCGGTGCTCACGGTCTCGAGTCGGACCACGTCGCCCGGCACCGCGCCGAGCGTCGCGTGGACGGACGAGCCCGGCGAGCGCAGGGGCAGCCACACCACGTGGTCGACCATGTCCGTCACGACGACCGGGAGCGTGACCGCGCCCCGGTCCGTCGCGACGCGCACGAGGTCGCCGTCGAACAGGTCCACCGCGGCGGCCGTCGTCGCGGACAGCCGGGCCACCGGGCGCTTCGCCGTCCCGGCGAGGTAGCGCTCGCCGTCCTGGCCGCGCGCGTCGTCGAGCAGGAGGCGCCAGCCCGCGAGGACCGCGGTCCCCGGCGCGACGGCGGGCGGCTCGGAGGTCTCGACGTCCGGTGCGGCGGCGCGCTCGCCGTCCCACGCGCCGTCGCCCACGAGCTGGTCCAGCTCGGCGCGCACCGCGTCCACGGTGCCGAGGCCGAGGCTCACGCCCGCGGCGTCGGCGAGCGCGTCGAGCACGCGGTGGTCGGTCATGGCCGTGGAGGCGAGCGCCGCCGGGAAGGGACGCACACGGCCTTCCCAGCTCACGTACGCGCCCTCTCGCTCCACGGGCGGAGCCACGGGGAGCACGACGTCCGCCAGCTCGGACACCGCCGAACGCCGCACCTCGAGCGAGACGACGACGTCAGCCGCCTCGAGCGCGCGGCGCGCGTGCGCCGGGTCGGGCAGGTCGTCGAGCTCGAGCCCGCCCACGAGCGCGCCCGCGAGCTGGCCGACCGACAGGGCGTCGAGCATCTCCCCCACGTCGCGACCCGCCGTCGCCGGGAGCCCGGTCGGCCGGTCGTCCGTGGCGGCCACGCCCCAGACGGTCGCGACGTCGACGCGGGCCGCGGCGTCCGCGACCGGGCGCCCGCCCGGCAGGAGGTTCGGCAGGGTGCCGGCCTCGACGCCACCGCGCTCGCCGGCGCGGCGCGGGACCCACGCGAGGCGCGCGCCCGTCGCCGCGACCGCGCGCAGCAGCGCGCTGTACCCGCCGCGCGTCGCGGCGAGCCGCTCGCCGACGAGGATCACGGCGCCCGGCGCCCGGAGCGCGTCGCTGACCTCGGCGAGGAGGTCGGTGCCCTCGGCCTCGTCGAGCGTGCGGACCTGGTCTCCCGCGGCGATGCCGTCGAGCCACTCCGCCTCGGTGCCCGGCGCGGCCGGCAGGAGCGTGCCGTGCATGCGCTGCACGCCGCGCGACGCGAACGGCGCGACGGCGAACACCCGCACGCCGTGCCGCAGCGCCCCCTTGCGCAGGCGCAGGAACGTCACGCCCGCCTCCTCCTCGGCCTCGAGGCCGACGAGCAGGACGGCGGGCGCCTTCTCCAGGTCGGTGAACGTCACCCCGCCGGCGTGGCCGACGGCGCGTCCCGCGACCGCGTGCGCGAGGAAGTCCGCCTCCTCCGCGCTGTGGACGCGTGCCCGGTGGTCGACGTCGTTGGTGCGCAGCCACGTGCGCGCCAGCTTCGCGTACGCGTACGCGTCCTCGACCGTGAGCCGGCCGCCCGGCAGGACGGCGACGCCACCGGCGTCGCGCGCCCGCGTCAGGGCGTCCGCCGCGACCTCGAGCGCCTCCGCCCACGAGGCGGGGCGCAGCTCGCCGCGCGTCACCGACCCGTCCGGGGCGACCTCGCGGTCGCGCACGAGCGGGTGCGTCAGACGGTCCGGCGCGGACTGCCACGTGAACGCGAAGCGGTCGCGGTCGGTGATCCACTCCTCGTTGACCAGCGGGTCCTCGCCCGCGAGGCGGCGGAGCACCACGCCGCGACGGTGGTCGACGCGGATCGCCGAGCCCGACGAGTCGTGCTCGGAGACCCCGGGGGTCGAGACCAGGTCGAACGGGCGCGAGCGGAACCGGTACGCCGCGCCCGTGAGCGCACCCACGGGGCAGATCTGCACCGTGTTGCCGGAGAAGTACGACGCGAACGGCAGGCCGGACTCGTCCTCGAGCGCGAGCCCGACCGGACGGTCCCCCGGTGCCTGCCCCGCGGGCGGCGCGAAGTCCAGCACCGCCTCGTCGAAGCGCCCGATCTGCTGCGCGGCGCCGCGCTTCTGCAGGTCGATGAACACGTCGCCCGCGATCTCCTGCGAGAAGCGGGTGCACCGCTGGCACAGGACGCAGCGCTCGCGGTCGAGCAGGATCGTCGTCGAGACCGCGATCGGCTTGGGGAACGTGCGCTTCACGTCCACGAAGCGGCTCGTCGCGCGGCCGTTGCTCATCGCCTGGTTCTGGAGCGGGCACTCACCGCCCTTGTCGCACACGGGGCAGTCGAGCGGGTGGTTGATGAGCAGCAGCTCCATGATCCCGTGCTGCGCCTTGTCGGCCACCGGGCTGGTGCGCTGCGTCTTGACCACCATGCCGGGCGTCGCCTCGAGCGTGCACGACGCCTGCGGCTTCGGCATGGGCCGCACGTTGCCCTCACGGTCCGGCGTCGCCACCTCGACGAGGCACTGGCGGCACGCGCCCGCAGGCTCCAGCAGCGGGTGGTCGCAGAACCGCGGGATCTGGATCCCGATCTGCTCGGCCGCGCGGATCACGAGCGTGCCCTTGGGCACCGACATCTCGACGTCGTCGATCGTGAACGTCACGTGGTCCGCGGGGACCGGGGGCTTGGCCGCGCCACCCGCGGGGACGGCCGCTGAGCCGGTGCCCGGGGCGGGGGTCGTGGTCGTCATCAGTGCACTCCTGCCGTCAGGACGCGGGCCGGGCGGGGCGTGTAGTCGAAGAGGGCTGCTGCGGAGGGGTCGAACGGGCAGCGGTGCTCCGTGATGTGCGCCTCGTACTCGTCGCGGAACAGCTCGATGCTGCTCGTCACCGGCGACGTGGCGCCGTCGCCGAGCGCGCAGAACGCGCGGCCCAGGATGTTGTCGCACGTGTCGAGGAGCAGGTCGAGGTCGGACTCCGTGCCCTGGCCCGCCTCGATGCGCGCCAGGACCTGCTTCATCCAGTAGGTGCCCTCGCGGCACGGCGTGCACTTGCCGCACGACTCGTGCGCGTAGAAGTCCGTCCACCGGCTCACGGCCCGCACGACGCACGTCGTCTCGTCGAAGAGCTGGAGCGCACGCGTGCCGAGCATCGAGCCCGCCGCCGCGACCGACTCGTAGTCGAGGGGCGTGTCGAGGTGGGCGTCCGTGAACAGCGGCGTCGACGAGCCGCCCGGCGTCCAGAACTTCAGCGCCTTGCCGCCGCGCATCCCGCCCGCGAGGTCGAGGAGCTCGCGCAGCGTCGTGCCGAGCGGCGCCTCGTACTGGCCGGGGCGCGTCACGTGACCGGACAGCGAGAACAGGCCGAACCCGGCCGAGCGCTCCGTCCCCATCGACGTGAACCAGTCGGCGCCGCGCGCGACGATCGACGGCACGCTCGCGATCGACTCCACGTTGTTGACGACCGTCGGGCGCGCGTACAGGCCCGCGACCGCGGGGAACGGCGGCTTGAGCCGCGGCTGCCCGCGGCGACCCTCGAGCGAGTCGAGCAGCGCCGTCTCCTCGCCGCAGATGTACGCGCCCGCGCCGGCATGGACCGTGACGTCGAGGTCGAAGCCCGATCCCTGGACGTTCTTGCCCAGGTAGCCGGCCTCGTACGCCTCCTCCACCGCACGCAGGAGGCGGCGGTACACGTGGAGCACCTCGCCGCGCACGTAGATGAACGCGTGGTCGCACCCGATCGCGTACGACGTGATCGCCACGCCCTCGACGAGCGCCTGCGGGCTCGCGAGCATGAGCGGGATGTCCTTGCACGTGCCCGGCTCGGACTCGTCCGCGTTGACGACGAGGTACCGCGGGCCGCCGTCGGGCGCGGGCAGGAAGCCCCACTTCATGCCCGTCGGGAAGCCCGCGCCGCCGCGGCCGCGCAGGCCCGACGCCTTGACCGTCGCGACGACGTCCGCCGGGTCCTGGGCGAGCGCCGCGCGCAGGCCCTCGTAGCCGCCGCGGTCCAGGTACGACGCCAGCGTCCAGGACCGGTCCGCGTCCCACGTGTCCGACAGGACGGGGGTCAGCGGGTCCGGGGTCGATCGGGCCACGGTGCCCTGCTGCTCGCTCATGCGTCCGCTCCCTTCGACGGGTCGGGCTTGGTGCCAGGGGACTCGGCCTTGCCGCCGGGGTCGACGTCGGCGTCGGTCGTCGGCTTCCGCTCGGCGCTCGACTGCTCGCCGCCGGTGACGGGCTTCTCCGGGGCGCCCGTGCCCGCGTCGGCGTCCGACCCGCCCGCCGACGTGGTCGGGGCGGTCCAGTCGTGCTCGCGGGCGAGGCGCAGGCCGGCGAGGGTGGGCTCGCCCGCACCGACGCCCTCGTCGGCGCGGCCGTCGGGGAAGCCCGCGAGGACGCGGCTCATCTGCTTGAAGGAGCACACGCTCGCGGCGCCGCGCGTCGGTGCGACGGCCTCGCCCGCCCGGAGGCGGTCGACGACGTCGGTCGCCGAGCCAGGCGTCTGGTTGTCGAAGAACTCCCAGTTGACCATCATGACCGGCGCGTAGTCGCAGGCCGCGTTGCACTCGACCCGCTCGAGCGTGATGGCGCCGTCCTCGGTCGTCTCGTCGTGGCCGACGCCGAGGTGGTCGGAGAGCTCGTCGAAGATCGCGTCGCCGCCCATGATCGCGCACAGGGTGTTCGTGCAGACGCCCACGGTGTAGGTGCCGTTGGGGTGGCGCTTGTACTGCGTGTAGAACGTCGCGACGGCCGAGACCTCGGCCGCGGTGAGGCCGAGCTGCTCCGCGCAGAACAGGATGCCGTCACGCGAGACGTAGCCGTCCTCGGACTGCACGAGGTGCAGCATCGGCAGCAGCGCCGAGCGCGACTCGGGGTAGCGGGCGACGATCTGCGCGGCGTCGGCGGCGAGGCGCGCGGTCGTCTCCGCGTCGTACCCGGGGCGCTGCCCACCGGCGGGCGTGCCGTTCGTCGCAGGTCCGGCGTCGATGGTCATCGGTCCACCCCTCCCAGCACGGGGTCCAGGGAGGCGACGGCGACCACGACGTCGGCCACCTGGCCGCCCTCGCACATCGCCGCCACGGCCTGGAGGTTGTTGAACGACGGGTCGCGGAAGTGCGCCCGGTAGGGGCGCGTGCCGCCGTCGGACACGACGTGCACCCCGAGCTCGCCGCGCGGGTGCTCCACGGTCTGCCACGCCTGCCCGACCGGGACCCGGAAGCCCTCGGTGACGAGCTTGAAGTGGTGGATCAGGGCCTCCATGGAGGAGCCCATGATCTCCTTGATGTGCTCGAGCGAGTTGCCCTGGCCGTCGCCGCCGATCGCGAGCTGCGCCGGCCACGCGATCTTGCGGTCGCCCACCATGACGGGCTGCCCGGCCGTCCTCTCGAGGCGCTCGAGGCACTGCTCGACGATGTGCAGCGACTGGTAGCACTCCTCGAGCCGCAGCACGACGCGGTCGTAGCAGTCGGCGCCGGTCGCGGTCGGGACGTCGAAGTCGTACGTCTCGTAGCCGCAGTACGGGTCGGACTTGCGCACGTCGTACGGGTGCCCGGTCGAGCGCAGCACGGGCCCGGTGATGCCCAGCGCCATGCAGCCCGCGAGGTTGAGGTGCCCGACGCCGACGAGACGGCCCTTGAAGATCGGGTTGGCGAGCATGAGGTCGCCGAGCTGGCCGAGGTACCGCCGGATGAGCGGGTCGGCCTTGCGGACCTGGTCGACGAGGTCCGGCGGGACGTCCTGCGCGACGCCACCGGGGCGGACGTACGCGTTGTTCATGCGCAGGCCCGTCACGGCCTCGAAGATCCGCAGGATCTCCTCGCGGGCGGTGAACGCGATGGTCATGACGGTCGTCGCGCCCATCTCGTTGCCGCCGGTGCCCAGGCACACGAGGTGGGACGCGATCCGGTTGAGCTCCATCATGAGCACCCGGATGACGCTGGCCCGCTCGGGCACGTCGTCCGTGATGCCCAGCAGCTTCTCGACCGCGAGGCAGTACGCCGTCTCCTGGAACAGCGGCGCGAGGTAGTCCATGCGGGTGCAGAACGTGACGCCCTGCGTCCACGTCCGGTACTCCATGTTCTTCTCGATGCCGGTGTGCAGGTAGCCGATGCCGCAGCGCGCCTCGGTGACCGTCTCGCCGTCGATCTCGAGCATGAGGCGGAGCACGCCGTGCGTGGACGGGTGCTGCGGGCCCATGTTGACGACGATGCGCTCCTCGCCGAGCGCGGCCGCGGCGACGGCGCTCTCCGCGATGTCGGCCCAGTCGCCGCCCGACGCCTCGAAGCTGGGGACGCCCTGGTCGAAGTCACCCACGGGCGGCTTCGTGGCGTGCGGGGCGGCGCCGGGGGCGCCGGTGGTGTGCGTGCTCACGAGTACGACCTCCTCGTGTCGGGCGGGGGCACGGTCGCGCCCTTGTACTCGACGGGGATCCCGCCGAGCGGGTAGTCCTTGCGCTGCGGGTGGCCCGGCCAGTCGTCGGGCATCTCGATGCGCGCGAGCGACGGGTGGCCGTCGAAGACGATGCCGAAGAAGTCCCACGTCTCGCGCTCGTGCCAGTCGTTCGTCGGGTAGACGGACGTCGTGGTCGGGACGTGCGGGTCGGCGTCGGGCACCGACACCTCGAGGCGCAGGCGACGCCCGTGCGTGATCGACGTGAGGTGGTACACGGCGTGCAGCTCGCGGCCGACGTCGTGCGGGAAGTGCACGCCGCTCACTCCCAGGCTCAGCTCGAACCGCAGGTCCTGGTCGTCGCGCAGCGCGCGGCACACGTCGACGAGGTGGTCGCGGTGCACGTGGATCGTCAGCTCGGCGTGCGCGCCGGGCGGGTCCACCACGACGCGCTCCACCGCCGCCTCGAACCGCGTGCCGCCCTCGGCGAGCACCTCCGCGAGGACGTCGACGACCTCGTCGAACCAGCCGCCGTACGGCCGCGGGCTCGCTCCGGGCATCGCGACGGGCTGGACGAGCCCGCCGTACCCCGACGTGTCGCCCGAGCCGTGGACGCCGAACATGCCCTCGCGCACCTCGACGACCTCGAGCGTGCGCGGCGCGCCCGCCCCGGTCACGAGGTCGCCGGACCGCGGGCCGTTGACCTCCTCGGGCTGCGGCACGGGCGTGCCGCCGCCCGTCTTCTCGTCCGTCACCGCAGCAGCCCCTTCATCTGGAACGTGGGCGTCGCCTCCAGCGCGGCCGCCTCGGCGGCGCGCGCCGCCTCCTTGCGGTTCACGCCGAGCGGCTCGTGCTGGATCTGCTCGTGCAGCGCGAGGATCGCGTTGATGAGCATCTCCGGCCGCGGCGGGCAGCCCGGGAGGTAGATGTCCACGGGAACGATGTGGTCGACGCCCTGCACGATCGCGTAGTTGTTGAACATGCCGCCGCTCGACGCGCACACGCCCATCGACAGCACCCACTTGGGCTCGCTCATCTGGTCGTAGACCTGCCGCACGACCGGCGCCATCTTCTGGCTCACCCGCCCGGCGACGATCATGAGGTCCGCCTGGCGCGGCGAGGCCCGGAAGACCTCCATGCCGAAGCGCGACAGGTCGAACCGCGAGGCGCCGGCGGCCATCATCTCGATCGCGCAGCACGCCAGTCCGAACGTCACGGGCCAGAGCGACGCCTTGCGCAGGTACCCCGCGAGGTCCTCGATCGTGGTCAGCAAGAAGCCCGAGGGAGCTTCCTCGATCCCCATGGTGTTCTCCTAGTTCTCTCGCCGGTGCCCGCTGGCGCGGACGGTCGGTCGCACGCTCAGTCCCACTCGAGACCACCCCGGCGCCACTCGTAGACGAACGGGACGGTGATGAGCGCGAGGAACGCGAGCATCGCGACGAGGCCGAAGGTCGCGAGCGTCGCGAAGTCGACCGCCCACGGGTAGAGGAAGACGACCTCGATGTCGAAGACGATGAACGTCATGGCGACGAGGTAGTACTTGATCGGGAAGCGCCCGCCGCCGATCGCGTGGGGCGTGGGCTCGATGCCGCACTCGTAGGCGTCGAGCTTGGCGCGGTTGTAGCGCTTGGGGCCGATGACCGCGCTCGCGGCAACGCCGCCGAGAGCCAGCACGGCGGCCACGCCCATGAGGACGAGAAGCGGTACGTACGGGTTGGTCATCGCGTACTCCTCGAGTGGGGGCTCGGGACGGGAACGCCCGGGCGGTGCCCGGGAAGACCTGTGGGTGGTGCGAGTGCCCGCGTCGTTGCGGACCCACCTCGTGGGCTCATGACGAGGGCACCACCCTCGTCAGCCCCGCGATGACGCGGTCGACCCAGTCGCCGCCGCGGGGCTCGTAGCAGTCGGACAGGAGCTTGAGGACGAACCGCATGACGACCGGGCGCGGGAGCCCGTAGCGCGTGCAGATCCGCATGATCTCGGGGTGCTCGATGAGCTTCACGAAGTACCGGCCGAGCGTGTAGTAGCCGCCCAGCTCGCGGCGCATGATCCGCGGGTACGTCTGGAGCGCGCGCTCGCGACCGCCGTCGGTGAGCCGCACGCGCGACTGGGCGACGACGTCGGCCGCCGCCCGCCCGGCCTGCATCGCGTACGCGATGCCCTCGCCGTTGAACGGGCTGACCATGCCGCCCGAGTCGCCCACGAGCAGCACGCCGCGCGTGTAGAGCGGGGACCGGTTGAAGCCCATGGGGAGCGCCGCGCCGCGCACCGGGGCGAGCTGGTTCTCCTCGGTGAACTCCCACTCCGCGGGCGCGTTGCGCATCCACGTGGCGAAGAGGTCCTTGTAGTCGACGTTCGCGGCGGACTGTCGCGCCGGGGTCGAGCTCACCGAGCCGAGCCCCACGTTCGCCGTCCCGTCCCCGAGCGAGAAGATCCAGCCGTACCCGGGCAGCAGGTTGGACTCGCGGGGCTTGCCGTCCCACAGCTCGAGGTGGGACTCCATCCACGGGTCGTCGTGGCGGGGGGTGCGGAAGTACGTGCGGACGGCGACGCCGATCGGGCGGTCCTCGCGCCGCGCGAGGCCGAGCGCGAGCGCGAAGCGCGACGAGACGCCGTCGGCGGCGATGACGACGGGCGCGTGGTAGGTGACCTCGTCGCCCGCGCGCCGGCCCTTGTCGTCCACGGGCCGGGCGGTGACGCCGACGACGCGCCCGGTGCGCTCGTCGAGCACGGGACCGGTGACCGCGGTGCGCTCCAGGAGCTTGGCCCCCGTGCGCTGCGCGTGCTCGGCGAGCGTGCGGTCGAACGAGTGGCGCGCACGGGCCATGCCGTAGCTCGGGTAGGACGCGAGGTCGGGCCACGCGAGCTCCCACGAGCGGCCGCTCGCGACGACGCGCAGGCCCTGGTTCCGGATCCAGCCGTCCTCGGCCCGCGTCGGGACGCCCATGCGCACGAGCTCGGTGACCGCGCGCGGCGTGAGGCCGTCGCCGCAGATCTTGTCGCGCGGGAACGACGACTTCTCCAGCAGGAGGACGCTCAGCCCGGCCGCGGCGCAGTAGTGGGCCGCCGCGGAGCCGGCTGGACCCGCGCCCACGACGATGACGTCGGCGTCGTCGAGCCTCGCGCCCACCGTGCTCACCTCACCGTCCGGTCGTCGGGACATCTCGTGGTGGTCCACCGTCACCCGGGTCGGGACACGGCGCAGCCACTGTCCTTGTGAAGTCGGTCACAATGGACATCGCCACTCTAGTCACTCCCGGCGCGGGATGTGTAGCAAGGCGACCCTTCCCTGGGAGATCCTGTGACGAAGGTCCTCCCCAGCGACGACTCCCGACCCTGTGGCTCGGGACCGCCGGGCAAGGGGGCCGGAGCGGCGATGGCCTAACCTCGCCGCGCTGCCGCGGGGGGGGGGGGGGCCGCGGGGCGCCCCCCCCCCCCGCGCGCCGGGGCCCCGGCCCCCGCCCCCCCCCCCCCGCGCGTTATAAAATAAAAAAACACCAACAA
>NZ_JBHXIC010000077.1:0-20849 GCF_042723955.1 Cellulosimicrobium cellulans
TGGTACTGCCCTGGAGACGGGGTGGGAGAGTAGGACGCCGCCGGACAACCCTTCACCGAAGGCCCACCCCACACGGGGTGGGCCTTCGGCATTTCCAGACCTTCGCGCTGGCGTCCGCATCGGGACGGCTGCGCCGACGTCGTGCCGCATGGCTCCCCACCCGTTCCGTCCCGTGTGACGTCGGACCCGACGTGGGATGATGGCCTGCGCAAACTTCACAACGAGAGGTAACCCTGGTGAACGACACCTCCCACGAGTCCGAGTCGGACCGCCCCTCCTCGGGCGACGACCGTGGTGGACGCGGCGACCGTGACGGTCGACAGGGCCCTTCCCGCGACGCGCGGGGCGCCCGCCGCAGCCCGTCCGGCGCGGGCTCCGGCGACGGCGACCGTCGTCGGGGCGGTGGTGACGCTGCCCGCCGTGGCTCGGGTGATGGCCGTGGGCGCCAGGACGGCGGCTACCGAGGACGCTCGGACAGCGGTCGCGGACGCCCCGACGGTGGTCGCCCCGACCGAGGGCAGGGTGGGGCCGGTCCTGACCGTCGTAGCAGCGACCGGTCGGACCGCGAGCGTCGCGAGGGCGATCGGCGGGACGGAGCACGCCGTGACGGTGGACGCCCGGACGAGCGACGTCCGTGGAGCTCGCGCGGCGAGGGCACGGGCACGTCCCGCCGCGAATACGGCGAGGGGCGGGGCGACCGTCCCGCACGTCGTGACGACCGTTCGCCTGCTCGCGACGGTCGTGGCGCTCCCGGGGGGCGCGGCGACGGCTACCAGCGACCGGCGCGCCCGGGGGAGGGCGGCCGCGGTCGGTACGACCGCGACTCGGCCGACCGTCGGAACGGGTCAGGTCCTCGCGACGACCGCCGCGGCACCGACCGTCGAGGGCACGCGCCGCGTGCCGGGGCCGGCCGAGAGCGGGACGGCTTCGACCGTCGTCCCGAGCCCCGGCACCCCGCAGGGCCGGCGATCCCCGACGAGGTGCAGATCTCTCAGCTCGACCGCGCCGCTCGGGGCCGCCTGCGCACGCTGAGCAAGGAGACCGCCGAGGTCGTCGGGCGTCACCTCGTCATGGCCGGGCGTCTCATCGACTCCGACCCGGAGCTCGCGTACGAGCACGCGCAGGCCGCCGTGCGTCGCGCGGGCCGGGTCGACGTCGCGCGCGAGGCCGCCGGTCTCACGGCCTACGCGACGGGCCGGTACGCGGAGGCGCTCCGTGAGCTGCGTACGGTGCGACGCCTCAACGGTTCGTCCGAGCACCTACCGATCATGGCCGACTGCGAGCGCGGGCTCGGCCGCCCCGAGCGCGCTCTCGCCCTGGCTGCGTCGGAGGAGGCCGCGACCCTGGACGACGTCGGGCGCACGGAGCTCGCGATCGTCGTGAGCGGTGCACGTGTCGACCTCGACGAGCTTGACGCAGCACTCGCGGCTCTCGAGCAGGTCCCTGCGGTCGGGACCCGGGGCGAGCTCGGTGCGCGCGTCCTCCAGGCGCGCGCCTCGGTGCTCGAGCTCGCGGGCCGGACCGAGGAGGCTGCGGAGATCCTCGCGGGCATCGACGCGAGCCTGCTCGCCGCGGTGCTGGGCGAGGAGGACGACGTGGTGGTCTACGACCTCACGGACGAGATCGATGATGCGGACGAGCCCGGCGAGCAGTCCGCCGACGCGGCTGGGCCGACGGTCGTCGCGGAGCCGGCCCAGGGCCAGGAGACGGACCCGACGCTCAGCGAGGCCGCGCGGTCCGAGGGCGGTACGGCAGCGGACGACGGGGCGGACGCCTCGGCGGACGCGGCGTCGTCGGACGAGGACGATCGGTGAGCGCCGGGCTCCTCGGGAGCGACGTCGCGCTGGCCGACCGGTACGACCTCGCGCTCGTCGACCTCGACGGGGTGGCGTACCGCGGCCACGAGCCGATCGAGCACGCGTCGGAGGGCTTGACGACCGCGCGCGCCCGCGGCCTGCGTCTCGTGTTCGTCACGAACAACGCGTCGCGTGAGCCCGGGTCGGTGGCCGAGCAGCTCACGGGCCTCGACATCCCCACCTCGGCGGAGGAGGTCATGACGGCCGCGCAGGCCGCGGCCGCGCTCCTGCGGACCCGCCTCGAGCCGGGCGCGCGCGTGCTCGTGGTCGGCGGGCCGGGACTCGTGACGGCCGTCCACGACGCCGGCTTCGTCCTCGTCGAGAGCGCGGACGAGGAGCCCGACGCCGTGGCGCAGGGCTTCGCGCCGGAGCTCGGATGGGCCCAGCTTGCCGAGGCCGCCTACGCCGTCCAGCGGGGGGCGTGGCACGTCGCGAGCAATCTCGACCTGTCGTTGCCGACCGCGCGGGGTTTCGCGCCGGGCAACGGGTCCCTGGTCGGCGCGGTGCGCGCCGCGACGGGCGTCGAGCCCGACAGCGCGGGCAAGCCGTCGCCGACCATGTACCGGCTCGCGATCGAGCGTGCGGGCGCCGAGGCGCCGCTCGTCGTCGGGGACCGGCTCGACACGGACCTCGCCGGTGCCCGCGCGGGCGGCTACCCCGGCCTGCACGTCCTGACCGGCGTGAGCACGGCGCGGGACACGATCCTCGCGGAGCCGCACCTGCGCCCGCACTACGTGGGCGCCGACCTGCGCAGCCTCCTCGAGCCCCACCCGGTGCCCGTGCGCACGGACGCCGGCTGGTGGTCGTGCGGCGACAGCGCGGCCCGGGTCGACGACGGTGCGCTGCGCCTGGACGTGCGCGGCACCGCGACGGTCGACACGGTCCGGGCGGCGGCGGCCGCGTCCTGGGCTACGGCCGACGCGGGGCTCCCCGTGGACCCGTCGACGGTCCCCGAGCTGCCCGTCGGGACCCACTGATCCCGACCGTCATCGGGCGGCGCGACGCGCCGCGTCCCACGGGCCGCCGGACGCGCCCGTCCGTGGGACGCAACCGGTAGCGTGGTCCGGGATGCCCGGGCACGGACCGGGCGACGTGCGTGCAGCCCACCAGACAGGAGACAGGACATGACGGACGGTCCGCTGCGTCTGGTTCCCGGCCCGCCTCCTGGCGGACCGGAGCGTCCGGCGAACGGGCGGGACGGCGAGGAGCAGTCCCCGGTCGCCGATCTGCCCCACAACCCGCTCGACGCCGCGCTCGGACGGCTCGACGGGCTGGAGGTGCTCGCCACCGCCGACCACGTGGGGGTGCTGGAGGCCGTGCACGACGCGCTGGTCGCCGAGCTCGCCCGCACGGAGGACTGAGCGTGGCGGAGCGCACCGGTGCCCGCCTCGACGGCGAGCTCGTCCGGCGCGGGCTCGCGAGGTCGCGCCGCCAGGCCGCCGAGCTCGTCGCTGCGGGCCGGGTGACGCGCGGCGGGGTCGTCGTGACCAAGCCGTCGAGCGCCGTCGGGCCGGAGGACGTGCTCGCGGTGGCGCCGGACCCGGAGGACCCCGGCTACGCCTCGCGTGCCGCGTTCAAGCTCGCCGGGGTCCTCGACGCGCTGGACGCGCTCGACCCCTCCGGCGCGCCGCCGCGGCCGCCCGCCGTCGACGGCATGCGGTGCCTCGACCTCGGGGCGTCGACCGGGGGCTTCACGGACGTCCTGCTGCGTCGGGGCGCGCGCGAGGTCGTGGCGGTCGACGTCGGGCACGACCAGCTCGTGCCCGACCTGCGTGCCGACCCGCGGGTCCGGGTGCACGAGGGGCTCAACGTCCGCGACCTCGCTCCCGAGCACGTCGGAGCCGTGCCCGACCTCGTCGTCGGCGACCTGTCGTTCATCTCGCTCGCGATGGTCCTGCCCGCCGTCGCGGGCGTCGTGGGCCCGGGCTCCGACCTGCTCCTGCTCGTCAAGCCGCAGTTCGAGGTCGGCCGGGAACGCCTCGGGAGCGGCGGGGTCGTGCGTGATCCCGCGCTCCACGTCGAGGTCGTCGCCGCGGTCGCACGGCACGCGGCGGTCGTCGGGCTGCGCCCGCTCGCCGTCGTGCCGAGCCCCCTGCCCGGACCGAGCGGGAACCGCGAGTACTTCTGGTGGCTGCGGGCCGGCGACCCCGGCCGCGCTGACGGCGCCGCGCTCGAGGACTCCGCGCTGGAGGACGCCGCGGCCGCGGCGGTGGCGTGGCAGCCCGCGCCCGACGGCGGCCCGCCGCCCGTCGTGCTCGTCGCCCGGGCGGACGCGCCGAGCCCGACGCCCGACGCCGCGACGCCCGACCGACCCCTGACTGGAGGAGCACCGTGACGCGACGCGTGCTGATCGTGACCCACGGCGGCCGCCCCGAGGCGGTCGTCGCGCTGCACGAGGCGGTGACCGAGCTCGAGCGCGCCGGGTTCACCGTGACGCTGCACGACGACGACCTCGCGGAGAGGTTCGGCGACCACATGGCGCGCACCCGTGCGCGCGAGGGCGTCGCGGAGTCCGAGGTCGTCATGGTCCTCGGTGGCGACGGCACGATCCTGCGTGCCGCCGAGCTCACGCACGGGACCGGGGTGCCGCTGCTCGGCGTCAACCTCGGCCACGTGGGGTTCCTCGCCGAGAGCGAGCGCGAGGACCTGCGCGCTGCCGTGGGGCGGCTCGCGGCGTACGACTACACGGTCGAGGAGCGCACGATCGTCGAGGTGCGCGCCTACCTGCCCGGCGAGCCGGAGCCGCTCGTGGGGTGGGCGCTCAACGAGGCGACGGTCGAGAAGGCGCAGCGCGAGCGCATGATCGAGGTCGTGCTCGGGGTCGACGGCCGCCCGCTGTCGTCGTTCGGGTGCGACGGCGTCGTGACGGCGACCGCGACCGGCTCGACGGCGCACGCGTTCTCGGCGGGCGGGCCGGTGATGTGGCCGGACGTCGACGCGGTGCTCGTCGTCCCGCTCGCGGCCCACGCGCTCTTCGCGCGCCCGCTCGTCGTGGGCCCGCGCTCGACGATCACGGTCGACGTGCTCGCCGACTCGGCGTCGTCGGGCGTGCTCACGTGCGACGGCCGTCGGCGCATCGACCTGCCCAACGGGTCGCGCGTCGAGGTCCGGCGCTCCGACACGCCGCTGCGCCTCGCGCGGCTCAGCACGGCGCCGTTCACCGACCGGCTGGTGTCCAAGTTCTCGCTCCCCGTGGTCGGGTGGCGCGAGCGCGCGGCGAGCGTGGCCGCGACGGCGGGCACGGCGGCAGAGCGCGCCGCGGCGGCGGAGGCACGCAGGCCGCCGGGGGACCAGGACGTCACGGACGAGGAGGAGTGAGCGTGCTCGAGGAGATCGCGATCGAGAACCTCGGCGTCATCCGGTCGGCCCGTGTCCCGGTCGGGGCGGGACTGACCGTGATCACGGGCGAGACGGGCGCGGGCAAGACCATGGTGCTCACGGGGCTCGGCCTCCTCATGGGAGGCAAGGCGGACCCGGCGACCGTGCGCCCGGGTGCGTCGAGCGCCGTCGTCGAGGGGCGCGTGCGCGTCACCGACCGGCCGGCGGTCGCGCAGCGGGTCGACGACGCGGGTGGCCAGGTGGACGACGACGGCACGGTCGTCATCCTGCGCACGGTCGCCGCGGAGGGCCGCTCGCGCGCGCACCTCGGCGGCCGCAGCGTCCCGCAGGGCGTGCTCGCGGAGATCGCCGACGACCTCGTGACGGTCCACGGGCAGTCCGACCAGCTCCGGCTGCGGACCGCGAGCCGGCAGCGCGTCGCGCTCGACGCGTTCGCCGGCCCCGCGCACGCGGAGCTGCTGGCGCAGTACCGCGACGCCTGGACCGAGCGGTCGGCGCTCCAGGCGGAGATCGACGACATCGAGACGCGGGCGGGCGAGCGGGCGCGGGAGGCGGAGCTGCTGCGCCTCGGGCTCGCGGAGGTCGAGCGGGTCGCCCCGCAGCCGGGCGAGGACGTCGAGCTGACGTCCCTGGTGGCGCGCCTGGGGAACGTCGAGGAGCTGCGGGTCGCGGCCCAGCTCGCGCACGACGCGGTGGCCGGTGACGAGGCCGCGGAGCCGCAGGAGAACGCGGTCGTCTCGGTCGACCGGGCGCGACGCGCGCTCGAGTCGGTGGCCGGGACGGACCCGGAGCTCGCGCGGCTCGCCGAGCGGCTCGCGGAGGTCGGCTACGTGCTCGCCGACGTCGCCACGGAGATCTCGGGCTACGTCGAGGACCTCGCGGCCGACCCCGCCGGGCTCGAGAGCGCGCACGCGCGCCTCGCCGAGCTCGGCACGCTGACGCGCAGCTACGGCGAGACGGTCGACGACGTGCTCGCCTGGGCGAGCGACGCCGGGCTGCGGCTGCTCGACCTGGACGACGGCGGCGAGCGGCTCCACGCGTCGATCGTGCGCCGCGACGAGCTCGATGCCGAGCTGGACCGCCTCGGGACGGCGATCACGGCGTCGCGCGAGCGCGCCGCGGCAGAGCTCGCGACCGCGGTGACCGACGAGCTGCGCGGGCTGGCGATGGGCGGCGCGAGCCTCGTGGTCGACGTCGAGCGTGCCGAGGAGCCCGGCCCGTGGGGCGTCGACGTCGTGACCTTCTCGCTCGTCGCGCACGCGGGTGCGCCGGCCCGGCCGCTCGGCAAGGGCGCGTCGGGCGGCGAGCTCTCGCGCGTCATGCTCGCGATCGAGGTGGCGCTCGCGACGGCCGCCGTGGACGGGACCGGCCAGGTGCTCCCGACGTTCGTCTTCGACGAGGTCGACGCCGGAGTCGGTGGCAAGGCGGCGGTCGAGGTCGGGCGCCGGCTCGCGTCTCTCGCGCGGCGCACCCAGGTCGTCGTCGTCACCCATCTCGCGCAGGTCGCGGCGTTCGCCGACGTCCAGCTCGTGGTGACGAAGTCGTCCGGCGCCGGTCCGGGGGACGGGCCCGACGCCGCCCCCGACGCCGCGGCGGTCACGGTCACGGGTGTGCGCGAGGTCACGGGGGACGAGCGCGTCCGCGAGCTCGCGCGGATGCTCTCCGGCCAGGAGGACTCCGACGCGGCCCGCCGCCACGCGGTGGAGCTTCTGGAGTCGTCGGTCGTGGGACGATAGGGCACGATGAGACTCACTCTGCGCAAAGCCTCCCTGCCGGAGGCCGGGTCCGGCACGCTCGGTCCGGCCAAGGTCGACGCGCGCACCAAGGCGCTCACGAAGCGGCTCCAGCCGGGGGACGTCGCGGTGATCGACCACGTCGACATCGACCGCGTCGCCGCCGACGCCCTCGTGGCGGCCAAGCCCTCCGCCGTCCTCAACGCCGCGAAGTCCGTCTCGGGGCGCTACCCGAACCTCGGCCCCGACGTCCTCGTCGAGGCAGGGATCGTGCTCGTCGACGACCTCGGCCCGGCGATCATGGCCGTCCCCGACGGCCGGGAGCTGCGGCTCGACGGCGGCAAGGTCTACCTCGGGGACGACCTCGTGGCGGAGGGCGTCCTCCAGAGCGAGGAGACCGTCGCGCGCAGCCTCGAGGAGGCGCGCGCCAACCTCTCGGTCGAGATCGAGTCGTTCGCCGAGAACACGATGAACTACCTGCGGCGCGAGCGCGACCTGCTGCTCGACGGCGTCGGCGTGCCGGACATCCGCACGCCGATCGACGGTCGGCAGGTGCTCATCGTGGTGCGCGGCTACCACTACCGCGAGGACCTCGCGACGCTGCGGCCGTACATCACGGAGTACCGGCCGGTCCTCATCGGCGTGGACGGTGGCGCGGACGCGATCCTCGACGCCGGCTGGAAGCCGGACATGATCGTCGGCGACATGGACTCGGTGTCCGACCGTGCGCTGAGCAGCGGCGCCGAGGTCGTGGTGCACGCGTACCGTGACGGCAAGGCGCCGGGGCTGGAGCGTGTCCAGGAGCTCGGCGTCGAGCCGGTCGTGTTCCCGGCGACGGGCACGAGCGAGGACATCGCGATGCTCCTCGCGGACGACAAGGGCGCCGAGGTCATCGTCGCCGTCGGGACGCACGCGACCCTCGTCGAGTTCCTCGACAAGGGCCGCGCGGGGATGGCGAGCACGTTCCTCACGCGGCTGCGCGTCGGCGGCAAGCTCGTCGACGCCAAGGGCGTCTCGCGCCTGTACCGGCACCGGATCTCCAACCTCCAGCTCTGGCTCCTGTCGATCGCCGGGCTCCTCGCCGTCGTCGCGGCGCTGTGGTCGACGGCGGCAGGCCAGACGTTCTTCGGGATCGTGGGCGCCCGGTTCGACGACCTCTGGTCGTGGATCGGGTCGCTCTTCGCGGGCGGGGGTTGACCCCCACCGGGCCGTCGTCGCCGTCGGCCCGCGCAGGTCGCCCCGACCTGCTCGACGCGCGCTCCCGCGCACCCTGACCTTGCCAGCACGCAGCAGCCCGAACCGAAGGACACCACCGCACAGTGATCGACTTCAGGTACCACATCGTCTCGTTGATCTCGGTCTTCCTGGCCCTGGCCGTCGGGATCATCCTCGGCGCCGGTCCGCTCCAGGGCGCCATCGGCGACCAGCTCACCGGGCAGGTGGAGCAGCTGCGCACCGAGCGCAACGAGCTGCGCGACCAGCTCGACGAGGCGAACGTGACGCTCGGCGACGACTCGCGGTACATCGAGGCGGCGGGGCCGCAGCTCGTGGCCGGGTCGCTCCAGGACCGTCGCGTCGCCGTCGTCGACCTGGACGGGGCGGACAACGAGCGGGACGACGCGATCGCCGAGCAGCTCGAGACGGCGGGCGCGTCCATCGTCGGCCACGTCCGGCTGACTGACTCGTGGACGAGCCAGGACGAGGAGAGCGCGCGCCAGACGGTGGCCGAGGGCCTCGGGGAGAAGCTGGGCGAGGTCCCTCAGGACGCGACCCCCGAGCAGCGGCTCGCCCGTGCCCTCGCGCTCGCGCTCACCGGGTCCGCGCCCGCGAGCTCCGAGGAGCGCAGCCCGGAGGCGATCGAGCTCGAGGCGCTCCTGGAGCGTTTCGCGCTCGTCGACGTGGTGTCCGAGCAGACGCTGCCGGCCGACGTCGTCCTGCTGCTGGGCGGACCCGCCCCCGAGCAGGCCGCCCCGGCGGCGGAGGGCGAGGAAGCCCCCGCGCCGGACACGTACGTCGTCGACATCGAGGTCCAGGTCGCCGTCGCGGCCCAGGAGGTCGCCGAGGCGGCGCTCGTCGCCGGCCCGACGGCGGTGAGCGGTGACGTCGTCTCGACCATCCGGGCGAACGACGACCTCGCCGCGTCGATCTCTACCGTCAGCGGGATCGAGGCGGAGCCGGGCCGGATCAACGTCCCGCTCGCCCTCGCGGCGCGCATCGCGGACCAGGTCGGTCAGTTCGGGTTCGAGGAGAGCGCGACGGCGGTCCTCCCGCCGGCCGTCGAGCTCCCGCCGGTGACGCGCACGACGTCGTCCGACGCGGGCGCCCAGGACGCTGCGGCGGGCGACACCGCGGGGGACGCGGCGGACGAGGGTGCCGCCGACGTCGAGCAGACCGCCGGCGCGGGGGAGGGCTGACGTGGCGCGCGCGCTGCGGACCCTCGCCACGGCCGGCGTCGCCGCCGTCATGACCGCGATGGCGCGGCGCGCCGCCGGGTCGCGCCCGCCGGGCGGTGGGGAGCGCTGGACGCGCACCAACCACCGCGGCGAGCCGATCAGCCTGCTGGAGGGCCCTGCGGTCGCCACCGGCCTCGTCGCCGGGACGCTCGTGGCGGGCGGCGACGCCCGCACGCGCGGTGCGGTCGCCCTCGCGACGGCGAGCGCGGGCGCGTTCGGCCTCGTGGACGACCTCGCGGAGGACACGTTGACCCGGACGAAGGGCCTGCGCGGGCACCTCGGCGCGCTCGCCGAGGGCCGCGTGACGACGGGCGCGCTGAAGATCCTCGGGATCAGCGGCGTCTCGCTCCTCGCGGCGGCGATCGGGACGCGTCGCACGGGCGGGGCGTTCGGCCACCTCGTGGACGTCGGCGTGAACGGCGCGCTCATGGCCGGCACGGCGAACCTCCTCAACCTCCTGGACCTGCGCCCGGGCCGCGCGCTCAAGGCCGCTGGCGCCGCGTCCCTGCCCTACCTCGGTACCTCCGCGGCCCCGACGGCGGGCGCGGTCCTCGGGGCTGCCGCCGCGGCGGCACCCGGTGACCTGGGCGAGCGTGACATGCTCGGCGACTGCGGCGCGAACGCGCTCGGCGCCGCGCTCGGCTCGCAGGTCGCGTTCGCGGCGCCCCGGTCTGTGCGCTGGCTCGCGCTCGCGGGCGTGGTGGGGCTGACCCTGGCGAGCGAGAAGGTGAGCTTCTCGAAGGTCATCGAGGGCAACGACGTGCTGCGGCGCGTGGACGCGTGGGGCCGGCGCCCGGCGTGAGCGCGCGGGCGGGGCGGCTGCGCGCCGCCACGGGCACGCTGGCGGGTGCCGCCGCCATGATCACGCTCGTGACGATCGCGAGCCGGCTCGTCGGCTTCGCGCGGTCGCTCGTACAGTCCGCGGCGGTCGGCACCGAGGGCGCCGGGTCTGCGTACACCGCCGCGAACCTCCTGCCGAACGTGCTGTTCGAGGTCGCCGCGGGCGGCGCGCTCGCCGGGTCCGTGGTCCCGCTCCTCGCCGGTCCCATCGCCCGCCGCGCGGGCGCCGACGTCTCGCGCATCGCGTCGGCCCTGCTCGGGTGGACGCTCGTCGTGCTCGTCCCCCTCGGCGGGCTGCTCGCGCTCCTCGCGCAGCCGATCGCCCTGCTCCTCATGAGCGAGCACCCGGAGCTCGTCGACGTCACCGCGACGTTCGTGCGGGTGTTCGCGCTCCAGGTGCCGCTCTACGGGCTGGCGGTCGTGCTCGGGAGCATCCTCCAGGCGCACAAGCGCTTCTTCTGGCAGGCGTTCTCGCCGCTGCTGTCGAGCCTCGCCGTCATCGTGGTGTTCCTCGTGTTCTACCGGCTCGCGGACGGCGAACAGGCGGACGTCGCCGCGCTGTCGGGGGACGCGATCGCCTGGCTGGGCTGGGGCACGACGGTGGGCGTCGCGGTCCTGGCGCTGCCGCTCGTCCTGCCGGTGCACCGGTTGGGCGTCCGGCTGCGGCCCACGCTGCGGTTCCCGGGCGGGGAGGCCGTCCGGGCGCGCAACCTGGCGTTCGCGGGGATCGGGGCGCTCGTCGCGCAGCAGCTCTCCGTGCTGGCCATCATGGGCGCCGCGTACCGGTACGGGCCGGAGCAGACCTTCCCGACGTACTGGTTCGCCCAGCAGGTGTACCTGCTGCCCTACGCCGTGCTGGCGTTCCCGCTCGCGACGAGCGCCTTCCCCCGCCTCGCCGAGCACGTCGCCCATGCGCGCCACGACGCCTACCAGCGCCTCCTTGCGACCACGACGCGCACCCTGCTCGTGGTGGCAGGCCTGGGCGCCGCGGCCCTGATCGCGGCGTCCGCGGCCGTGGAAGCCGTGTTCGCCGTCATCGCGAAGGGCTCGGTCACGGGCCTCGGGGGTGCCGTCGCGGGCATGGCCGTCGGCATCGTCGGCTTCTCGCTGATCCTCCACCTGTCGCGCGCGCTCTACACGATCGACCGCCAGCGCGTCGCGGTCGTCGTGACCGCCGCGGGGTGGCTCGTCGTGGCGGCGACCGCGTACGTCCTCCCCGCCGTGACCGGCGTCCGGGACCAGGCGGGGGTGCTGCTCCAGCTCGGCCTGGCGACCGCGGTCGGGATGTCGATCGCGGGCGCCGGGCTGCTCGTCGCGACACACCGTCACGCGGGGCCCGAGGCGACGCGCGGGGTTCCGCGGACCCTCGTGGTCGTCGCCGTGGGTGTGGCCCTCGGTGCGCTGGCGGGCTCGGCGGTCTCGGGCGCTCTCCTGCCCGACGACGCGGGCTGGCTACCTGCGGTCGGGGTCGGGGCCCTCGCGGCGCTCGTCGCGGGCGCGGTCGTCGTCGGGGTGTCGCTCGCGGGGGACCGCGCGGCCCTGCTCGGCATCCTGCGTCGGGGCCGGGCGGGCGGCACGCCCCCGGAGGACGAGCCGGCCTCGTAGACGTGGTGCGTCGCACTGCCCGGTCCGCGTGCCGTCGTCGGGCACGCTGTTAGGATGGAGTTCCGTGGCAGACCTTCTGAACCGGCCCTCCTCCCGCCTCAACGCCTCGGGCGCACGCACCGAGCACCGCACCGCGCACGTCTTCGTCACCGGCGGCGTCGCCTCCTCGCTCGGCAAGGGCCTCACGGCATCCAGCCTCGGTCGTCTGCTCCGCTCGCGCGGCCTGCGCGTCACCATGCAGAAGCTCGACCCGTACCTCAACGTCGATCCCGGGACGATGAACCCGTTCCAGCACGGCGAGGTGTTCGTCACCGAGGACGGTGCCGAGACGGACCTCGACATCGGCCACTACGAGCGCTTCCTCGACGTCGACCTCGAGGCCTCCGCGAACGTCACGACCGGCCAGGTGTACTCCCAGGTCATCGCGCGCGAGCGGCGCGGCGAGTACCTCGGCGACACGGTCCAGGTCATCCCGCACATCACCGACGAGATCAAGACGCGCATGCGCGCCCAGGCCGGTGAGGACGTCGACGTCATCATCACCGAGATCGGCGGCACGGTCGGCGACATCGAGTCCCAGCCGTTCCTCGAGGCCGCGCGCCAGGTCCGCCACGAGCTCGGCCGCGACGACGTCTTCTTCCTCCACGTCTCGCTCGTGCCGTACATCGGCCCGTCCGGCGAGCTCAAGACGAAGCCGACGCAGCACTCGGTCGCGGCGCTGCGCTCGATCGGTATCCAGCCGGACGCGATCGTGCTCCGTGCGGACCGCGTGGTCCCCGAGCCGGTCAAGCGCAAGATCGCGCTCATGTGCGACGTCGACAACGAGGCCGTCGTCAACGCGGTCGACGCGCCGAGCATCTACGACATCCCGCGCGTGCTGCACTCCGAGGGCCTCGACGCGTACGTCGTGCGCCGCCTCGGCCTGCCGTTCCACGACGTCGACTGGGACGGCTGGAGCCAGCTCCTCGAGCGCGTGCACCAGCCCGCGCACCGGGTCGAGGTCGCGCTCGTCGGCAAGTACATCGACCTCCCGGACGCGTACCTCTCCGTCACCGAGGCGCTGCGCGCCGGCGGGTTCGCGAACGACGCGAAGGTCACCATCCGCTGGGTCGCCTCCGACGAGTGCCAGACGCCCGAGGGCGCCGACGACGCGCTGCACGGCGTGGACGCGGTCCTCGTGCCCGGCGGGTTCGGCGTGCGCGGCATCGAGGGCAAGCTCGGCGCGCTGCGCTGGGCGCGCGAGAACAAGGTCCCGACGCTCGGCATCTGCCTCGGCCTCCAGTCGATGGTCATCGAGTACGCGCGCAACGTGCTCGGGATCGACGACGCGTCGTCGACCGAGTTCGACCCCGGCACCTCCCACCCCGTCATCGCGACGATGGAGGAGCAGCTCGCGATCGTCGGCGGCGACGGAGACCTCGGCGGCACGATGCGCCTCGGGTCGTACGAGGCCGCGCTGGCACCGGGATCGGTCGTCGCCAAGACCTACGGGTCGGAGCGCGTCTCCGAGCGTCACCGCCACCGCTACGAGGTGAACAACTCCTACCGCAAGCAGCTCGAGGAGGCGGGGCTCGTCATCTGCGGGACGTCGCCCGACTCGTCGCTCGTCGAGTTCGTCGAGCTCCCCGCGGACGTGCACCCGTACTACGTGAGCACGCAGGCGCACCCGGAGTTCAAGTCGCGCCCGACGCGCTCGCACCCGCTGTTCACCGGCCTCATCGGCGCCGCGCTCGAGAACCAGGCGGACTGAGTGAGCACCGAGGCGGGCGCTCCGTCGGCCACGGAGCGCCCCACGGTCGACGCGCTCGCGCCGCGCACGGTCGCCGAGACGTCGGTCGTGCACCACGGTCGCGTGTTCGACCTCCGCTCCGACGTCGTCGAGCTCGACGACGGGCGCGTCACGCGGGAGTACCTCGACCACCCGGGCGCCGTGGCGATCGTCGCGCTGGACGACGACGAGCGCGTGCTCCTGCTGCGCCAGTACCGCCACCCCGTCCGGCGCGAGCTGTGGGAGGTGCCGGCGGGCCTCCTCGACGTCGTCGGGGAGGACGGGCGGCTCGCCGCGGCCCGCGAGCTCGCCGAGGAGTCCGACCTCCAGGCCGCGCGCTGGGACGTCCTCGTCGACTACTTCACGACGCCGGGCGGTTCCAACGAGGCGCTGCGCGTCTTCCTCGCGCGCGACCTCTCGCCCGTCCCCGAGGGTGAGCGGTTCGCCCGCGAGGCCGAGGAGCTCGACATGGAGCTGCGGTGGGTGCCGCTCGACGAGGCGCTGCGCGGCGTCCTCGCGGGCGAGCTGCACAACCCCTCCGCGGTCGTCGGGATCCTGGCCGCCGCCGCGTCCCGCGCGGGCGGCTGGGCGTCGCTGCGTCCGGCTGACGCGCCGTGGCCGGAGCGCCGCGGGGGCTGACGGTCCCGGGCCACCTGCCGGTGCAGCGGTTCGGGTAGCGTCCGAGGGCGTGGGCTCACCTCTTCCCGACCTCGTCGCCGTCCCGGCCGGCCGGCTCGACGTCGTCGACGCGCGCACGCGAGAGTCGCGCTCCGTCGTCCTCGAGCCGTTCCACGTCGCTCGCACGCCGGTGACCGTGGGTCAGCACCGGGCCGTCCTCGACGCCGACCTCCTTCGCCGGCCTCCTGAGGGCGGTCCGTCGGCCGTCGCCGACGACGTCCCCGTGCACGGGGTGACGTGGTTCGAGGCGGTGCTGTGGTGCAACGCGGCATCCCGGGTAGCGGGCCTGGACCCCGCGTACCGGGTCGAGGGTCGGGACGTGCGCTGGGACGTGCGCTCGGCGGGGTACCGGCTCCCGACCGAGGCCGAGTGGGAGCACGCCTGCCGCGGCGGGACGAGCGGCCCCCGGTACGGCCCGGTCGGGGCCGTCGCGTGGACCGCGGACGACGGCGGCGACGGTCCCCGGCCCGTCGCGACCCGGCTCCCGAACGCGTTCGGCCTCCACGACACGCTCGGGAACGTCTGGGAGTGGTGCTGGGACTATGCCGACACCGCGCGCTACGGCGAGTACCGGAGCCTGCGGGGCGGCGGCTGGGCGGACCGGCCCTGGAGCGTGCGCGCGGGCGTGCGACGCGGCAGCGCGCCCGACGCGCGGATCGAGGACGTCGGTCTCCGGGTGGTGCGCGGCGCGGTGGGCGACCCGGGCGTCCTCGCGGCCCAGGGCTGCCCGGACGCGGCGGACCGCGCCCGGGCGCAGGTCCCCGGCCTTCTGCCGCTCGGGTGGACGCCGTTGACGTTCCCGTCGGTCGCCGAGCCTTCCGCCAGCGACGCCGTCGGTGCCGAGGACTAGGGTCTGACGACGTGCCCGCACCCGACGCCCCGAACCCGCCGAGGGACGCGCTCGTCCGCGTCCTCGGCCCTGTGCGGGTACCTGGACCCGACGGCGCGCCGGTCGCCCCGCGCGGGTCGCGGGCGGTCGCGCTCGTCGTCGCGCTCGCGCTCGCGGGTGGCCGGACGCTGGGCGTGACGACGCTCGTCGAGGACCTCTGGGGACCCGACGTGCCCCAGGACCCGCGCGCCGCGCTCCAGAGCCTCGTGTCGCGGCTGCGGCGGGAGGCCGCGCCCGGGACCGTCCTCTCGCGCGCGGGCGGCTACGCCCTCGGCGTGCCGAGCGACCTGGACCGCGCCCGCCGTGCGCTCGCCGACGCCCGGACGGTCGCGCACCGCGGGTCCGCTGCGGGCGGCCAGGGTGCCGGGGGGAGCGTTGCCGACCTGCGGGGCGCGCTCGCGCTGTGGCACGACGAGGACCCGGGCGCCGACGTGCCCGGATCGGTCGGGCAGGCGCTGCGCGCGGAGGTGACGCGGCTGCACGACGGGCTCACGGTCGCGCTGCGGTCGGCCGCGGCCGCCGCCGAGGACCAGGAGACCGTCGTCGCGCTCGCGACCGCGGCGCTCGACCGCGACGAGACCGACGAGGACGCCGCGCGTGACCTCATGACGTCGCTCGCGGCGTCGGGCCGGGTGCGCGATGCGCTCGCCGCGTACGCGCGCGTCCGCCACGCGCTCGTCCGCGAGCTCGGCACGGACCCGGCCCCGGACCTCCAGCGGCTCGCCGCCGACCTGCTCGACCGCCCGTCCGGTGCCGGTGCCCCCGCGCCGTCCGGTGACCCGGGCGCTGCGGCCGCGGCACCGGTGCCGGGCACGGCTCTCGGTGCGCACGCCACGCAGGTGCGGGGCGTGCGGGTGGCGCCCGATGCGCTCCTCGGCCGGGACGACGACGTCGACCGCGTGCGGGGCGCTCTCGCCCGGTCCCGGCTCGTCACGGTCCTCGGCCCGGGCGGGCTGGGCAAGACGCGCCTCGCGCAGGAGGTCGCGCGCCGCGCGGCCGCGACCGGGACGGTCCACCTCGTGGTCGTCGTCGAGCTCGCCGGCGTGCGCGCGGACGAGGACGTCGTCGTGGCTCTCGCGGACGGGCTGGGGATCTCCCCGCCCGGACGTACCGGCCGGCTCGCCGACCGCCTGGCGGCGCCGGAGCTGCGCGAGCAGGTGCTCGACCGCGTGCGCGGGCGGGACGTCCTGCTCGTCCTGGACAACTGCGAGCACGTCCTGGACGGCGCGGCACGCTGGGCCGCCGAGCTGCTCGGCGCCGCGCCGCGTCTGACCGTCCTCACGACGAGCCGGTCGCCCCTGCGTCTCGCGGCCGAGCACGTGTACCCCCTCGACGCGCTGGGGGCGGACGGCGGGACCGGACCAGCCGTCCGACTCTTCGTCGAGCGTGCCCGTGCCGTCCGACCCGGCGCGAGCCTGCCGCCTGACGTCGTCGCGCGGCTGTGCGAGCGCCTCGACGGCCTCCCCCTCGCGATCGAGCTCGCCGCGGCCCGCGTGCGCACGATGAGCGTCGAGGACGTCGAGCGGCACCTCGGCGAGCGCTTCGCGCTCCTGCGCTCGGGGGACCGGCTCGCCCCTGACCGGCACCGCACGCTCGAGGCCGTGATCGAGTGGAGCTGGAACCTGCTGGCAGAGCCCGAGCAGGACCTGCTGTGTCGCGCGGCGGTGTTCCCGGACGGCTTCTCGGCCGAGGCGGCGCAGGCCGTCGCGGGCGGCGTCCCTCGGAGTGGGAGGCTCGGGACGCCCGCGTGGGGGACGCTCGACGCGCTCGACGGGCTCGTCGCCCAGTCGCTCCTGCGGGTCACCGAGGACGACGGCGTCGTGCGCTACCGGATGCTCGAGACCGTCCGGGAGTTCGGTGCCCTGCGGCTCCAGGACACGGGTGCCACGGCGACGGCGCACCAAGCGGTGCAGCGCTGGGCCGCCGCGCTCGCGGAACGGTGCGCGGACGCGCTCGTCGGGGGCGACCAGACCGCCGCCGCGACCGACCTGCGGCGCGAGCAGGAGAACCTCCTCTTCGCGCTGCGCGAGGCGGTCCGGGACGCGCGACCCGACGTCGTCGTGCGGGTGTTCACGGCGCTCATGGGCTCCTGGCTGCTGCTGGGCATCGAGGACCAGGCCGCTGGGCTCGTGGAGGTCGTGCTCGACTCGGTCGTGGGCTGGGAAGTCCCGTCCGAGGACGTCCAGCCGGCGGCGCTCGCGCTCGCCGCGGTCGCAGGCGCCGGGGCGTTCGCGCGGCCCGAGCTCACCGCCCGCGCGCTGGGGCGACTGCGCCGGCTCCTGCGCCGGCCCGACGTCGGGCCACGCACCCGGGCGTTCGCCCGGCTCCTGACGGTGCGCAGCACCGAGGAGATGGAGGCGACGCTCGCGGGCCTCCGGGCCGACGACGACGCGTTCGTCGCGATGCTGGCCGAGTTCACGACGGCCCAGATGGCGGAGAACGAGGGACGCCTCGCCGAGGCGCGATCGTGGGGCGCGCTCGCGCACGAGCGGGCGGTCGCCCGTCGCGACGTCGCGGCGCGTGCGACGACGGCGATGTTCCTCGCCTCGTGCGCGAGCGAGGCGGGTGACGCCGCCGACGTCGGGCGCTGGGCCGAGGCCGCGCGCGACCACCTCCGGGCGCTCGGCGCGACCGCGACGTTGCAGCAGCTCGACTGGGTGGAGATGTCGGCCGCGGTGACGCTCGGTGAGACGGAGCGGGCCGAGCGGATGCTCGCGGCGTTCGACGGCGCGGTGGCCCGCGCGGGCTTCGGCGGCGCGGACGTCCCGCCCGACGTGCGCTCCGTCGTCGCGATGGGTCGGGCGGAGGTCGCGGCGATGCACGGCGACGAGGACGCCGCCCTCGCGCTCTACGGGGAGGCGGCCGCATCGTTCGACGACGAGGCGCGCTGGTCGCCCTGGTACGTCCTGCTCGTCTCGTCGTGGCTCGTGCGCCTCGCGACCGCGGGATCGGCGCTGGCCCCGGCCGTCTCCCAGGAGCTGCGAACGCTCGTCCTCGGGATGCACCGGGCGCGCCCGCACTTCGTGGACTACCCGGTCGTCGGGACGTCGTTCCTCGCGCTCGGGGTCTCGTCCGTGCTGGGTCGCGGCGGTTCCCGGGCGGGGGGCTCGGACGACGGCGCCGGGCGCGGCGTCCTGCTCGTCGCGCTCGCGGAACGGATGGGCTCGCGGCAGGACCAGCCCTCGCTGCGCCACGAGAACGCCTGGGCGCAGGTGACCGGCGTCGTCGGTACGGCGCTCGCGGAGCGGGCCCGGGCCGAGGTGCACGATCTGGACCGGGGCGACCTCGCGCGCCGTGGCTTCGCGCTCCTCGACGAGGCGGAGGCCGAGTTCGAGGGCGACGACGGCGGGGCCGGCACCTCCGACGCCTGACGGACGGGGACGGGGCCGGCACCCGGAGAGGTGCCGACCCCGTGCTCAGGACGTGGCGTCCGGGTCCTGCGGTCAGGCCTTGCGCATGTACGCGCGCACCGTGAGCGGCGCGAAGACCGCGACGATGACCGCGGCGCCGACGAGCGAGATCGCGGCGTCGGAGCCGAGCGTCCCGGTGTTCGCCAGCTCGCGGACCGCGGTGACGAGGTGCGACACCGGGTTGACGTTGACGAAGCCCTGGAGCCAGCCCGGCATCGTGTCCGGCTGGACGAACGCGTTCGACAGGAACGTCAGCGGGAAGAGCACGATCATCGAGATGCCCTGCACGCTCGACGCGGTCCGGGCGACGACGCCGAAGAACGCGAAGATCCAGCTCACGGCCCACGAGCACACGATGACGAGCAGACCCGCGAGCGCGACCGCTCCCAGCCCGCCGTCGGGCCGGTAGCCCATGAGGTAGCCCATCGCGAACGTGAGCGTGGTCGCGATGAGGTAGCGGACCGTGTCGGCGAGGAGCGCCCCCGACAGCGGCGCGATGCGCGCGATGGGCAGCGACCGGAAGCGGTCGAACACGCCCTTGTCCATGTCCTCGCGCAGCTGCGTGCCGGTCACGACCGAGGTCGTGATGACGGTCTGCACGAGGATGCCCGGGATGATGATCGGCAGATAGCTCGTGACGTCGCCCGCGATCGCCCCGCCGAAGATGTACGTGAACATCAGCGTGAAGAGGATCGGCTGCAGCGTCACGTCGAAGAGCTGCTCCGGCGTCCGCTTGATCTTCAGCAGCCCGCGGTACGCCATGGTCAGCGTGTGGTCGGCCGTCGCGCGCAGCGACGTGCGGTCGGACAGCGCGCGGTCGGCGCCCGCCTGGATGCGGGGCCTGGTCGCGGGCGCCGCGTCGGTCGGGCCGGGAGCCGTGGGGGGAGTCGTGGTCGTGGTGGTCATCGCAGCGCCGCCTCTCGCGTCGCGGCCGCGCGGTCGTCACGCGCGCCCGGGGTGTCGTCCGTGGAGCGCGCGCCCGCGGCGCCGTCCGTCGTGCCGTCGCCGGCCACGGGGTCGGACGCCTCGGCGCCGTGCCCCGTCAGGGTGAGGAACACCTCGTCGAGGCTCGGCTTGTCCATGCTCAACGAGCCGACCTCGATGCGTGCCTCGCGCAGGCGCACGAGGAGGTCCGTCACGACGTCCGGCCCGGAGACGGGCACGGTGAGCCGGCGAGCCTCGGGGGAGACCGTCGCGGCGAGGCCCAGCGAGCGCTCGACGATCTCGAACGCGGGAGCGACGTCGACGGCGTGGACCAGAGCGAGCTGGAGCGACTGGTCGCCGACGGCGTCCTTGAGATCGTCCGCGGTGCCCTCCGCCACGACGCGTCCGCGGTCGATCACCGCGATCCGGTCCGCGAGCTGGTCCGCCTCGTCCAGGTACTGCGTCGTGAGCAGCACGGTCGACCCGCTCGCGACGAGGTCGCGGATCGTCGACCACATCTGGGCGCGCGTGCGCGGGTCCAGGCCCGTCGTCGGCTCGTCGAGGAAGATGAGCGGAGGCTGCGCGATGAGGCTCGCCGCGAGGTCCAGACGGCGGCGCATGCCGCCCGAGAAGTTCTTCAGCGGGCGGGACGCCGCGTCCGTGAGGCCGAACGCCTCGAGCAGCTCGACCGCCTTGCGCCGGGCCTGCGTGCGCGACAGCCCGAGGAGCCGCGCGAAGATGACGAGGTTCTCCGTCGCGCTGAGCGTCTCGTCGACCGACGCGTACTGGCCCGTCACGCCGATGAGCTGGCGCACCTTGTGCGGGTGCGCGACGACGTCGTGCCCGAACACGCGGGCCTCGCCCGCGTCCGGGCGCAGGAGCGTCGCGAGCATGCTGATGGTCGTGGTCTTCCCGGCACCGTTGGGTCCGAGGACCCCGTAGACGGTGCCGGTACGCACGGTGAGGTCCACGCCGTCGACGGCGCGGTTCTCGCCGAAGACCTTCACGAGGCCGTGGGCCTCGATCGCGGGGGTGGTCATGTGTCCTCCTGGTCGGTGGGTTCACCACCCAGGCTGGACGCGCGCCCTCGCACCGCGCTGTCAGCGGAGCACCACCCGCTGTCACGCCGCTGTCACGCCAGGGGCGACCCACGTTCCGCGAAGTAGAACCCTGGTCCCGCGAAGTAGAACCGTGGTCCCGCGAGGTAGAACCGTGGTCCCGCGAGGTAGAACCGTGGTCCCGCGAGGTAGAACCGTGGTCCCGCGAGGTAGAACCGTGGTTCTTGGGCTCGACGGCGCGTGGCTGGGTGGGGTGGGCGGGGTGGATGGTGGTGCCGCGTCTACCATCCGCGCCG
>NZ_JBHXIC010000078.1:0-20187 GCF_042723955.1 Cellulosimicrobium cellulans
CGTGATTCATTTCGTCGCGGACTATTGTTCCCGCCCGCTATTATTTCATGCACTCAGCGGGGGCTGAGTCGGGTCAGTGGCCGCCGCTCGCGATGAAGGCGATGCCCACCGCGATCGCGACGACGACGACGGCGAAGCACACGAGCGCGCCCACCTGACGACCGCGGGTGGCGCGCTCGACGCGCACGGTGCGGCCGTCGGACGTGAAGCGGCCGTCCGGGGTGCCGACCTCGACGGGCACGGCGCGGCCGGCGGCGAGCCGGACCCCGAGCGCGAAGAGGGCAGGCAGGCCCGCGCCGACGACGAGGCCGGCGACGACGACCTTGAGCAGCGAGTCGATCTCGACGAACACGGTTCTCTCCTCCGGGCTGCCGGGGTCAGACGCTCGCGCGCTGGCGCGCGGCGGTCGGGGTCACGGTGGGTGCGCCCGAGGCGGGCACGGGCGACGCGGTGGCCTGCGGCTCGACGTCGGTGAACGGGTCGGCCGCGTCGAGGCGGCGCTCCAGCGCGGCCTCGCGCGCCTCGACGGTCTCGGTCTCGAGCCCGGCGTCCACCGCGCCCTCCTCCCAGGCGTCGTTGACGTTGTTGTGGTCCACGGGCTTGCGACGCGACGCGACCCAGATGGCGACGGAGGTCGCGACGAGGATCGCGAAGACCACGACCGTCCCGGCGGCTCCCCCGATGCCGTGCTGGATGCCGTAGCACGCCGCGCCGACGAGGCCGGCCGCCGGGAGCGTGAGACCCCAGGCGGCGAGCATGCGGCCCGCGACGCCCCAGCGGACCTTGGCGCCCGGCATGCCGACGCCCGAGCCGAGGATCGAGCCGGTGGCGACGTGCGTCGTCGAGAGCGAGTAGCCGAACAGGCCGGACATGAGGATGACGGCGGCGGACGACGTCTCCGCGGCCATGCCCTGGCGCGTGTCGATCTCGACGAGGCCCTTGCCGAGCGTGCGGATGATGCGCCAGCCGCCCAGGTACGTGCCGAGCGCCATGAAGGACGCGCAGGCGAGGATCACCCAGAACGGCACGCCCGAGTCCGCCGGGACGGCGCCCGCCGCGATGAGCGCGAGCAGGATGATGCCCATCGACTTCTGCGCGTCGTTGGTGCCGTGCGCGAGCGAGACGAGCGAGGCCGAGCCGACCTGGCCCCAGCGGAACGCACGGGTCGACACGTCCTCGGGGACGTCGCGCGTGAGGCGGGCGACGGCCCACGTGCCCACGCTGGCGACGCCGACCGCGACGAGCGGGGCGAGCAGCGCGGGGATGAGCACCTTCGCGGCGACGCCGCTCCAGATGACGCCCTGCGTGCCGACGGCAGCGAGCACGGAGCCCACGACGCCGCCGATGAGGGCGTGCGACGAGCTCGACGGGATGCCGAGCAACCAGGTCAGGAGGTTCCAGGTGATGCCGCCCACGAGCCCCGCGAGGACGACCTCGAGGGTGATGACGTTCGCGTCGACCAGACCCTTCGCGATGGTCGCCGCGACGGCCAGGGAGAGGAACGCCCCGACCATGTTGAGGACCGCGGAGAGGGCGACGGCGGTCTTGGGCTTGAGGGCCTTGGTGGCGATGGACGTAGCCATCGCGTTGCCCGTGTCGTGGAAGCCGTTGGTGAAGTCGAAGGCCAGTGCGGTCACGACGACGAGCACCAGCAGGAGCGTCTCGGTCACGTCGTCCATGGTGGGGTCATCCCCGGAGCCCGCTCGACCATCCTGTGGATTCTTCCGCCACTGTTCACCGACAGTTCATCCGGCGTTCGAAGCCTCTGTTCGAACGCCCGACGAGGGCCTGTTCGAGCGGGTGCCGAGCAGGGCCGGACGGCCCGGGTCGCCCGCGTCAGGCGGGGGTCGGCGCGCCCAGGTCGGCGAGGGCGTCGTCGAGGTCGTCGACGACGGTCGCGACCGCCTCGCGCTGCGTGCGCGCACGCTCCGCCTCCGCCGCGACGGCGGTGCGCGCCTCGGCCAGCTCGGCGTCGAACCGCTCCGCGCTCGCCCGCGCGGCCGTGCGCTGGTCCCGCGCGCGCTGCTCGCCCGAGAACCACTGCCACGCGGCGACCACGCCCGCGACGACGGTCACCGCGTACCAGGCCGGCGCGACCACGATCCCGAGCACGAGCGTCGCGACGGCGAGCGCCCCGACCCCGCCGACGACGCCCCACGACACCCCGTCGACGGGGCGCGCCAGGAGCTCCGACCGAGCCGTCGCGGCGCGCGCCGCACCGTCGTCGGTCGGCGTGACGGTGACCGTCCGGCCGGCGAGGCGCAGCACGCGCGACGGTGCCGGGGTCGCCGCGAGCTCGGAGGCCCGCGCGTGGCTCGCGACGCGCAGGTCGTCGACGAGCAGCGGGGCCGCGAGCGCCGCGAGGCCCTGGTCGGTGCCCCGCGCGTCGTCGACGAGCAGGTCGACGAGGGTCCCCGCGGACGCGTCCCACTCCGGGCCGTCGTCCTCGGGCGCGCGGCCCACGCTGTCGGCGAGGAGCTCCGCCCGCTCGAGGAGGCCACGCTCGACGGGCGCCCCCTCGTTCACGAGCGACCCGACGACCCGCAGCAGCGCCGCGCCCGGGGCCGGTGCGTCGCTCGGCGTGGCTGCGGTGCCGGGCACCGTGCCCGTGCCGCCCGTGGTGTCCGACGACGCTCCGAGCGTGAGCGGACCGGGTGCCGCCGCAGGCAGGGCGATCTCCCCGGCGACGACGGCCCGCGACCACGCGGTCCAGGACCGCAGCAGCGGCAGGGCGTCGGGCGCCGCGGCCCGGCGCCGCGCCCCGGACCCGTCGGCTGCCCCGGCCTCGGGCGAGCCCCAGTCGTCCTCGCTCCCGGGGAGCGCGGGCGCCGCCTCGAGGAGCCGGGCGCGCCAGCGGGCGTGCGCGTCGTCGTCGAGCAGGGCCACGCGCTCGGCGAGCGCCGCGCGGACGACCGCGACGCCCTCGTCCCCGAGGTGCCCCGCGGCCGCCGCGCGCCACAGCGCCCGCTCGGAGGTCGTCACGAGGACCTCGTCCGGCGCCTCGCCGGAGAGTTCCGGCGCCGCCTCCGGCGCGCCGTCGGCGCTGCCCCAGCCGGCCGCCGGCAGGACGGGGGCGTCGAGCACCCAGGGCGTCCACTCCCGCGCGAGGCCGGGCTGCCCGACGAGCGCGCACACCGCGACGAGGTACGTCGCGGCCCGACGGCGGTCGCGCAGCAGCGCCTCCTGCGCCGCCTCGGGGTCGAGGCGACCCCCGGGCAGCTCCGCGACGGCCAGCGCCGCGGGGACGAGCCAGTAGCCGGGCACGTCGGCGAGGTCGGGCGACCGGCGCAGGTGCGACACGTCGCCCTCGCCCGTCGCGACCGCGCGCGTCAGGGCGCGCGCCGCGTCCCGGGCGCGTCGGGCGGGGGTGAACAGCGCGAGCTCCTCGCGCACCTCGCCGAGCTCGATGAGCGCGTTGACGAGGCGTGTGAGCACCTCCACGCGGCTCGACAGGTCACCCTCGAGCGAGCGCAGGCGCCGGCTGAGCGACGCCTCCCGCGACCGCGCCATCGCGGCCTGCGCGGCGAGCTCGTCGGAGAGGGCCTGCATGTTGCCCTGGTCGCTGCGCCAGTAGCTGTACGTCGACATGCGCGCGAGCGTACTCAGCACCGCGCCGCTGTCGAGGGGGAGTTCTCCCCGGCACCCCCGCGCCGCGGCGGTCAGCGTCGCGGACGCATGAGCGGCGGGTCGAGGACGGCGGGCACGCTCGCGGGCGCGAGGTCCGGGTCCGCCGCCGAACCCGGGGTCGTGGTCACGCCCGACGCCGAGCCCGGCGACATCCCCGGGTTCGGCGCGGCGCGGTAGAGGGTCGCGGGGCGGCCGGTGCCGCCCGACGTCGTCCGGCCCGTGTCCTCGAGGAAACCCGGGGTGGTCGTGGCCTTGCGCGAGAAGTTGCGGGGGTCGAGCCGCACGCCCCACACCGCCTCGTAGACGCGGCGCAGGTCGGCGACGGTGAACTCGGGCGGGCAGAACGCGGTCGCGAGCGCCGAGTACTCGAGCTTGGCGCGGGCGCGCTCGACGCCGTCGGCGAGGATCCGCGCGTGGTCGAACGCGAGGCCGGTGCCCGACGGCGCCCGGTCGCCCGACGCCGTCGGCCCGCCCGGTGCCGCCGCGAGCAGGGGCGCGACGGGGTGCCAGGCCGCTCCCCCGGCGTCGGACCCCGCGTGGACGACGCCGAACTCCGGCGCGAGGAGGAGGTAGGCGACGGAGAGGACCGGGCCGCGCGGGTCACGACCGAGCGGCCCGTAGGTGCGGAGCTGCTCCAGGTGACCGGGCGGGCGGACGCCGGTCTCCTCCGCGAGCTCGCGCCGGGCCGCCCGGGCCAGCCCTTCCTCCGGCAGCACGAACCCGCCCGGGAGCGCGAGCGCGCCGTGGAACGGTTCGACGCCGCGCTCGACGAGCAGGACGTGCAGGGCGTCGTCGCGGACGGTGAGCGCGACGACGTCGACCGTGACGGGCAGCAGCGCGGCGGTCGGCGGGACGTCGGGGGTCGGGCTCGCAGGCGGCGTCATGCGGCCATCGTCGCACATTAGCGTCAGGTTGACGAGAACAGGAGGAGCGCTCTAGCGTTCTTATCGTCACCCTGACGAGAACGATCGGAGACGACCATGGCCACCATCCGCACCTACCCGTGGACCCGGCACTTCCTCGGCAGCCCGACCGGGCACGTCGTGCACCTGCGCCGCGGGCGCGTCGCCCACGAGGGGGTCGGGCAGGCGTTCTGGTTCCGCCCGACGACGTCGGTCCTCTCGGAGGTCCCCGTCGACGACCAGGAGCTGCCCGTCTTCTTCCACGCCGTGACCGCCGACCACCAGGACGTCACCGTCCAGGCCGGGGTCACGTACCGGTTCGCCGACCCGGTGACCGTCTCGCAGCGCCTCGACTTCGCCGTCGACCCGGGCAGCGGGGAGACGAGCACCGCGGGCCGGGACCAGGTGACGAGCATCGTCGGACGGCTCGCCCAGAGCCGCGCCGCCGACGCGCTCGCCGCGATGCCCCTCGCCGACGCCCTGACGTCCGGCGTGCCCCGCGTGCGCGACGTGCTCGCCGGGGCGCTGACCACGGACCCCCGCCTCACCGCGACCGGGATCGTCGTCATCGGCGTCCAGGTGCTCGCCGTCCGGCCCGAGAAGGACGTCGAGCGCGCGCTCCAGACGCCGGCGCGCGAGCGGGTGCAGGCCGAGGCCGACCGCGCGACGTACGAGCGCCGCGCCCTCGCCGTCGAGCGCGAGCGCGCGATCGCCGAGAACGAGCTCGCGAGCAAGATCGAGCTCGCGACGCGCCGCGAGCGCCTCGTCGCCCAGGACGGCGCGAACGCCCGGCGCGAGGCGGAGGAGAAGGCCGCCGCCGCGCTGGTCGACGCCCGCGCGACCGCCGAGCGTGCGCGGCTCGCGACGGACGCGAAGGCCGAGCAGGTGCGCATCGTCGGTGCGGCCGAGGCCGCTGCCGAGCAGGCCCGCATGGACGTCTACGCGAGTGCCGGGCAGGGCACGCTGCTCGCCCTCGCGGTCCGCGAGGCGGCGGGCTCGCTCCCCGACGTCCAGAACCTCACCGTCACGCCCGACCTCCTCACGGGCGTGCTCGGCTCGCTGCTGGGCGGCGCGCTCGGCGGGCCCGACGGCGGACCGGGCGCCCCGCGTCCGGGCGGCACGAGGTCGGGCACGGCGTCGGGCGCCACGACGGGCACCACCGGGAAGGCGGCCTGACGGTGCTGCGGCGACGCGCCGTCGTCGTGCACCGGCGGACCGAACTCGACGAGCTCCTCGACCGGCACGGCACACGCGGTCAGGCGGAGTTCTTCCTCCGCTCGCGCGGCCGGTCGCTCGGTGAGGTCCAGGCGCGGCACGACGCGCTCGCGGCGGCGCGCGACGCCGTCGTGGCCGCGCTCCCCGGGGGCTGGGCGCGCGCGGACGTCGAACGTGCCGACCTGTCGCGGTTCCTCGTCGCGCCCGAGGACGTCGTGGTCGTCGTCGGGCAGGACGGTCTCGTCGCGAACGTCGCGAAGTACCTGCACGGCCAGCCGGTCCTCGGCGTCGACCCGGAGCCGGGCGTGAACGCCGGCGTGCTGGTGCGGCACACGGTGGCGGCGGCGACGACCCTCCTGCGTGGGCTCGGGGCCGAGGCACCGGGCGGTGCGCCCGACCGGGTGGCGGTCCTGCCCGTCGACGCGCTGACCATGGCGCGGGCCGACCTCGACGACGGGCAGCACCTCACGGCGCTCAACGAGGTGTTCGTCGGGCACCCGAGCCACCAGAGCGCGCGCTACACGCTCCGGTGCGCCGCGGGCGAGGAGCGGCAGTCGTCGTCGGGCGTGCTCGTCGCGACGGGGACCGGCGCGACGGGCTGGTGGGCGTCGCTCGCGCACGACCGCGGCGGCCGCACGGCTCCGGGGCGCACCGAGCACCGGCTCGGCTGGTTCGTGCGCGAGGCGTGGCCCTCGCCGGCGACGGGCGTCACGCTCACGGAGGGCGTCGTCGAGGACGGCACGGACGTCGCGCTCACCGTCGCGTCGGACCGTCTCGTCGTGTTCGGCGACGGCGTGGAGGACGACCGGCTCGTCGCCTCGTGGGGCCAGACCGTCACGGTCCGCACCGCCGACGCCCCGCTCCGGCTCGTCCGGCCCTGACCACCCCTCCCCCGCTTCCGGCCCGTCCTGCGCCTCGGACGCGCACCCGCCCCGTGGTCGGGCGGGCGACCGGGTCGGGCGGGCGACCGGCACGCCCGGTGACCTGCCCCGATTTCACCCGGGTGATCCGCCCGGGCAACGATGGTCGATGGGTAGCATCGCAGCGGTCATGGGCTCCCCATGACCGCCCAAACCTGCCGGCCTGGCCTGCAGGTATACCGACTCCCGAGCCGACCGAGGTCCCTGCCATGAGCGCGCCCATCGCCTTCACCGACAACGTCCGCGACCTGTCGAACGCGGGCGGCTACCAGTTCGAGTTCCGGTGCGAGCGGTGCGGCAACGGGTACCGGTCCGCGTACCAGGCGGACCTCGTGGCCAAGGGCAGCAGCCTCGTCCAGGCCGCGGGCCGGTTCTTCGGCGGCAAGGTGGCCGACCTGTCGTACGCGGCGGGGTCGTGGGCCGCCGACCGGCAGACCAACTCGTCGGCGAAGGACAAGGCGCTCGACGCCGCCGTCGGCGAGGTCCGCGACGCGTTCCGCCAGTGCCACGGATGCGGCGACTGGACGTGCCACGAGGTCTGCTGGAACGACGCCGTGGGGCAGTGCGTGCGCTGCTCGCCCCAGCAGGCGGAGGAGCTCGCCCAGCTCCAGGCCGAGGCGCGCCGCTACCAGCTCCAGGAGCAGCTCCGGACGACCGACCTGGTCGGCGGTACGGACCTGCGGACGCCGGTCGTCACGCAGTGCCCGTCGTGCTCGGCCAAGGTCGACGGCGGCAAGTTCTGCCCCGAGTGCGGCGAGCGCCTCGCGCAGGTCGCCGCGTGCCGCGAGTGCGGCACGCAGAACGCCGCGGGCGCGAGGTTCTGCGCCGAGTGCGGCAGCCCGCAGGCCGCCTGAGAGCAGGTGTGACCTGCGGGCTGTCTGAACCCAGGCGGCGGGCTCAGCGGTCCGACGGCGTCCCGCCCCGCCGGTCCCGACGAGCCCCCTCGCGAGCTTCCCGCGCCTCACGCGCCTCGCGGTCCCGGCGCGCGCGGAGCACGGCCTCGCGGCGCTCGCCGATCTCGTCGCTCGTGAGGCTCGTCAGGCGGTCCTGCGCGACGCGCGACTCGGCGCGCTCGGCCTCGACAGCGGCGCGGTGCTCGGCCGACTGCGGGCGCGTGCGGACGACGCGCGGGTCGATCCGGTACCGGTCGCCGTGCCGTTCGAGGCGTCGCTGCGCCGCCAGGCGTGCGCGCTCGCGGTGGAACCGCCACGTCCAGGCCCGGCGCAGCGCGACCACGGACCACAGCGCGAACGGGACGGCGGTCACGACGAGCCCGGCCCGCCAGCCCGACGGCAGCGCCGTCGACGCCCCGGTGCTCGCGAGCGCCCACGCGATGCCCGCGGGAACCGCGGGCCAGAACTCGCGGAAGTCCAGGTTCCAGCCGCAGGCGTAGAAGCGCATGAGCGTGTCCGTGAGCCGCGAGCGCCGCTGCGGCTGGAGCGACATCGCGACCGGACCCGGCACGGGCGGGCCGAGGGTCGTGCCGGGCGCGACGTGGCTCGTGAAGGACAACCGGTCGCTGCGGTACGACGGCCGCAGCCCCCGCCCGGCGTACACGAAGGACAGCGCCGCCAGCGGCCAGATCGCGCAGGACAGGTACCAGGCGACCGGCCCGGCGAGCACGACGACGATCGGCGCGACCACGGCGAGGCGACCCAGCACGGCGCCGGGCGAGGCCACGAGCTCGGCCCACGGCTCCTGGTCCGCGGGCGGCTCGAACAGCCCGTACGCCGCGACCGCGAGGTACAGGCCGACGACGAACAGCCCGATCGCCGTCCACACGAGCCCGATCGCGAGGTAGCCGAACGGGCGCAGCAGCAGCGCCGCCGTCCTCGGGGGTGTCGCGTCGTGCGCAGCCCGCGGGTCGGGCGTCGGGCCGGTCACCAGACGGTCACCGCCCCGCGAGCCCGAGCACGTCGAGCACCCACGCGTCCTCGTAGGCGACCTCGCGCCAGCCCTCGTACCGGCCCGAGACGCCGCCGTGCCCGGCGTGCATCTCGATCTTCAGCAGGGCAGGGGCCCCGGCCGCGCGCAGACGCGCGACCCACTTGGCCGGCTCGACGTAGAGGACGCGCGTGTCGTGGAGCGACGTGACGGCGAGGATCCGCGGGAAGTGGGCCGCGTCGTCGGGCACGTTCTCGTACGGCGTGTAGGTGCGCATGTACCGGTAGACCTCGGGGTCGTGCAGGGGGTCGCCCCACTCGTCCCACTCGACGACGGTCAGCGGCAGGGACGGGTCGAGGATCGACGTGAGCGCGTCGACGAACGGCACCTGCGCGAGCACGCCCGCGAACAGCTCGGGCGCGAGGTTGGTCACCGCGCCCATGAGCAGCCCGCCCGCGGAACCGCCCTGCGCGACGAGGCGCTCGGGGCTCGTCCAGCCCGCGTCGACGAGGTGGCGCGCGACCGCGACGAAGTCGGTGAACGTGGTGCGCTTCGCGAGCGTCTTGCCGTCGTCGTACCAGCGGCGCCCCATCTCGCCGCCGCCGCGCACGTGCGCGACCGCGAACACGACGCCGCGGTCGAGCAGCGACAGGCGCGAGACGGAGAAGCCGGGGTCGATGCTGATCTCGTACGACCCGTACCCGTAGAGCAGCAGCGGCGCGGGCTCCGCGCCCGTGCCCGTCGCGTCGAGCCCGACGGCGTCGCGCCGCCACACGAGCGAGATCGGCACCCGGGTGCCGTCCTCGGCCGTGGCCCACTCGCGGCGCTGCACGTAGTCCGCGGCGTCGTACCCGCCGAGCACGGGCTGCTGCTTGAGCAGCGTGAGCTCGTCCGTCTCGACGCGCAGGTCGTACACGGTCGACGGTGTCACGAAGCTCGAGTACGAGAGGCGGACGTTCGGCTGGTCCCACTCGGGGTTGCCGGCGAGCGCCGCGGTGTACAGCGGCTCGTCGAACGCGACCTCGTGCACGTGCCAGTGGTCGCCCGAGGGTGCCGGGGTGTCGCCCGTGCGGATCGGCGTCGGCAGGCCCGCGGGGCGCGGCGGCTCGGCCGAGGCGAGGTCGATCACCCCGACCCGCGACAGCGCGTCGCGCCGGTAGGACACCACGAGGTGCGAGGCGAAGGCGTCGACCCCTTCCAGCCGGGTCTCGGGGTCGTGCGGCACGACGACGGTCGCGTCGGCCGGGCCGGCCGGCCCGCCCGCGGACGCACCGCCGTCGGGCACATCGGTGACGACGAGCTCGAAGTTCTCCGCACCGTCGTTGTGCAGCACGAGCAGCACGTCCCGCTGCTCCCTCGCCGAACCCGAGGTTGCTGTCGTTCTCCCGGTCGTTCCGCCATCTGCCTCGTGCTCGACGGCGGGGAGCCAGGTCGCCGGGACGACCGCGTGCTCGACCGTGTACTCGACGCCCTCGCGTCGCGGCCACACGACCCGGGGCTCGGCGGTCGGGTCGGCGGCGTCGATCAGCCAGGTCTCCGAGGTGATCTTCGAGCCGACGTCGATCTGCACGAACCGCTGCGAGCGCGAGACGCCCACCCCGACCCAGTAGCGCTCGTCGGGCTCCTCGAAGACGACGACGTCCTGCGTCGCCGGGGTGCCCACCTCGTGGCGCCACACGCGCCAGGGCCGCCACGCGTCGTCGACCGTCGGGTAGAACACGTACCGCCCGTCCGGGGAGAAGACGGCGCCCGGGAACGTCCCCGGGACCTCGTCGACGAGGTCCGTGCCCGTGTCGAGGTCGCGGATCCGCAGCGTGTACCGCTCGTCGCCGACGACGTCGACCGCGTACGCGAGCCGTGTCCCGTCGACCGACACGTCGAACGACCCGAGCGAGAAGAAGTCGTGGCCCTCGGCCTCGACGTTGTCGTCGAGCAGCACCTGCTCGCCCGGCACGGGCACGCCCGGCTCCAGCACGGGCGGCACCCAGGACGACGGCGCGTCGCTGCCGAGGCTCGCGTCGATCGGCGCGCGCGCCCGGATCGGGTACTGCGAGCCCTCGACCGTGCGGGCGTAGTACCAGTGCGCGCCCTGGCGCACGGGCACGGACAGGTCGGTCTCGAGCGTTCGCGCCTTGATCTCCTCGAAGATCCGCTCTCGCAGCGGCTCGAGGTGCGCGAGCCGGGCCTCGGTGTACACGTTCTCGGCCTCGAGGTGCGCGACGACCTCGGGCGACTCCTTCTCCCGCAGCCACTCGTAGTCGTCGTCCACGGTCTCCCCGTGGTGCGTGCGCGGCGCCGGGCGGCGCGGGGCGACGGGCGCCGGCGGCTCCTCCCGCTCCGCGGGGATCGGCGTGGCGGTCTGCGTGAGGTCGTCAGGCATCTGGCCAGGGTAGTGCCGCCCGGGAGCGCGCCGTCCCCGTGGCACGACGTGCGCCCGTCGTTACGCTCGACGCGTGACGCACGAGCAGGGGGAACGCCCGACGGCGGAGACGCTCACGAGCGGCGAGATGGTGCGCGCGTCGGGGCTGTCCATCAAGGCGCTGCGGCTCTACGACGCGAACGGGCTGCTCGTCCCGGCCGGCGTCGACCCCCGCACGGGCTACCGCGCGTACGCGCCCGAGCAGGTCGAGCGGGCCCGCGCCCTGGCGCTGCTGCGCCGGATCGACGTGCCGCTCGCGCGCGTCCCCGAGGTGCTCGACGCCGACCCGCGCGACGTACGCGACGTCCTCCTCGGATGGTGGGACGAGCAGCAGCGGGCCCTCGCGGAGCAGCGCGCGACCGCCGAGGAGCTCGCGCGGCGGCTCGCCGTGCGGCGCGGCGACGCCGAGGTCCGGTGGCGCGAGGTCCCCGCGTGCACGGTCGCCACGATCACGTCGTCCACGACCCAGGCCGACCTCGTGCCGACGTTCAGTGCCGACCTGCTGACGATCCGCGCGTACCTCGCCGCGGCCGGCGCGGAGGCGGGTGCCGCGCACTGGGTGATCTACCACTCGCCCGTCGGCCGCGACGTCCCCGGGCGCGTCGAGGCGTGCGTCCCGTACCGCGGGGCGGTCGTCCCCGCAGGGCCCGTCGTGCTCCGCGAGGACCCGGCCCGCACCGAGGCGTACGTCGAGGTCCCCTCGCGCGACTGCCGCTTCCCGCAGATCGTCGGCTACCTCGACGCGCTGCGCGTCACGACCGGGCTGGCGCACGCCCCGTCGCGCGAGGTGTACGCCGTCCCGTGGTCCGACGAGCCGGACGTGATCGTCGCGGACGTCGCACTCGCTGCCCGGCCTGCCACCAGAGTGTCCTAGGGGCGAACCCGTGAATCGCGTCGCCACACGACCGGGGCGCGGGCGAGAGGGTCGATCGTCGGGAAGGCCTGGTCCTCGGTCAGAGCGAGCCGCGAGGGACGACCCACTCCTGCTGGAACCCCTGGACCGAGGCGGCGATGTGGTCGCTGAAGTCCGAGTCGTAGTGCAGCACGGTGAGACGGTGTCGGTAGGCGTATGCCGCGATCATCACGTCGACCGGACCGACGGACCGCAGCTTGCCGTGTGTCGCCAACGCGCGCTGGATGTCCTCGCAGGTGTCGCTGAAGTCGTCAGCGGGCTCGAGGTACACCCCGACGGCGTCGAGGAACTGCTGCTGCTTGTCGAAGTCCTCCTGGGACGTGGCCGAGTAGAGGAACTCCAGACGCTGAGGGGTGACGGTGTAGATCACGTCGGTCAGGCCGTCCACTGCCTGCCGAACCTGGGGAACCTTGATCCGACCCCACACCGAGTTGTCGACGATGTAGCCGGCCACGCCTCACACGGTCCGGTCGACGGGTCGGAACTGGGTGACCTCTGCGAGGTCGGAGACGTCCAGGTCGTCGAGCATCGACAGCGCCCTTCGCTGAGCGTGGACTCGCTCCTCGCGCGTCTCCTTCTCGTCGACGGCGTTCTGGATCAGGTCGATGACCATCTCTTGGTTGGACTTGTAGCCAAGGAGCTTCTTGGCCTGGGCCAGCGCCTGCGGGTTCGCGCGCAGCACCGTGGGCTTGGCCTCACCGGCCCGTAGGTCGAGATGCACTCGCGTGACGGTCTCGGAGATGGTCCTGACCGTCGTCGCGGCCCCTTCCGGGGCGTCGGCCTTGCGGTGTTCTGCCGTGCTCATGATGCGCTCCCCTCGACACCACCAGGGTATATCAGATCGGAGAGAATCGATATCATCAAGACTCTCCACGCACGCCGGCCCCGGCCTGGGACGGCCGACTCAGCGCCGGACGAATGGGTCGTCGTGGTACTCGGAGTGTCAGTCCTCGACCAGCTCCAGGTCCCCCGGGAGCCAGGTGCGGTCGAACCACGGCTCGAGCGGCCCGTAGAGGCGCAGCATGGGGAACCACGACCTGCCCGGGACCGTCCCGACCCAGTTGCTCTCGCGTCCCGCGGGCGGCTCCGGGCCGAACCACAGCACGGTGCTGCCGTCCTCCTCCGTCGCGACGGTGCCGCTGAGGCTCAGGAGGCTCGGGTGCGGGTTGTCCGTCTGGAGCAGCGACCGGGTCTGGGTGTCGTAGAGGTCCACCGACCAGAAGTTCTTTGCGGGCGGGTTCGGCGGGAGCACGAGCCGGTACGTGCGCGCCCCGTCGAGGATCCGGTCCTGCGCGTCGTGCGCCGTGTAGGCGTACGCCGACCCGGCCCCGACCTGGGCGTGCGCCATCGCGGGCGTGATGACGGTCGCGAAGAAGTGGAACTGCGCACGAGCGTCGAGCAGGCGCGCACCGTCGGCGAGGAACTCGTAGGAGCCGCCGACGAACGCCTGGAGCCAGCTCGACCCGGGCGCGACGCGCGCCTCCGGGTCGCGGGGCGAGTAGACGAGCGCGCGGCTGATCGCCGCGCCGGCCCGCGCGGCGGTGTCGAGGGTCGCGCGCAGCTCCGGGCTCGGGGCGAACGCACGGCCGGGCACGATGCCCACGGCGCGCAGCAGCCCGGCGCGCTCGGCGTCGAGCGCGCTCGTCGGCTCCTCCGCCACGATCTCGGCGACCTCGTCGAAGAACGAGGCGTCGTTGGCGTGGACGGTGTTGACGCGCGTCCCGGCGATGTCGACGAACTCCGTCGGGGGCGGGTCCCCCGCGTCGGCGAGCGGGTAGATCCGCGTCTCCTTCATCGCCGGGACGCCGCCCAGCGCGCGCAGCACGACCCAGTTGGTGAACGTCGGCGTCCGGTAGACGAAGTAGCCGTCCGGGACCTCGCCGTCGTAGCCGGGCGGGAGGAACAGGTAGCGCCCGCCCTCGCCGCGGTCCGGGCCCGCGATGCCCATGTCGGCCACGTAGCGGAACCAGAAGTCGTCGACGACGCACAGCGACTGCTTCGGGGGCTCGATGACGAGGGGCCCGTCTCGCGCAGGTCGACGAAGAGCGACCCGTAGGTCGTCGCGGTGTTCGGCGTGAGGAAGATCGCGCCCGAGTCCGCTCGCGGGTCGGTGTAGCCGACCTGGTTCGAGCGGAGGAGGCCGAGCTCGCGGAACCCGCGACGCATCGCCACGAGCGACGCACCGGGCATCGCGCTGAGGAACGCCTCCACGCCGCGCAGGAAGTCCAACGACCCGTAGAGCCGCTCGACGGACTCCGGGGTCGGCACCCCGTCGACCAGCTCGAACCGCCCCAACGGAGTGTCCACCGGCGACGGGGTACTGACTGCGGCGACCGCCGCAGCCAGGGCGTCGGTCTCGGCGATCGTCGCCGTGCTGGTCTCGGTGCTCGCCCCGGTGCTCGCGTCGGACATGGCTCAGGCCCCTTCGTCGATCGGTGCACGGCACGCGCGCTCGGCGCCGAGCGGCTGCGCCGACCGTAGGTCGGGGACCACCGCACCGCCACCGGGACGACGGCTTGACCCTGCCCCTGGGGCGGACCCGAGGCTCGCGGCATGGACGTCTCGCGCTACGCCACCCACAGCCCGTACTCCGACCCGCGCCACCACGGCTCGCTCCTCGCGGGCGTCGAGCCCGACCCGGCGAGCCTGCACGCCGCGGTGACGACCGCCGTCGTGCACTACCGGGCCGGGGCGACCGCGCCCACCCCCGCACAGCTCGACGACGTCGACCGGCGGTGGGTCGCGTCGATCCTCGACGCGGTCGCGGAGCGCGCGCCCGGCCCGCTCGACGCGCCGCGCTCCCCCGAGCAGCAGGCCGGCGGGTGCTGCCGGGACCACTCCCTCCTCGCCGTCGCCGTGCTCCGCGAGCACGGCGTCCCCGCCCGCACGCGACTCGGGTTCACGGACTACCTCGGCGAGGGCGAGTTCCACCACGACCACGTAGTCGTCGAGCGGCACGACGGCGACCGCTGGGTCCGGTCCGACCCGGAGCTCGGGCAGGGGTCCCGCGCGTTCGACCTCCACGACCTGCCGACGGGCGAGGGCGCGCCCTTCGAGACCGCCGCCGAGGTCTGGACGGCCTATCGCGCCGGGCGGCGCGACCTCGCCGACCACGGCGCCGGCCCCGACCTGCCCTGGCTGGCCGGTCCCGGGTTCGTGCAGCGGTACGTGCTCGCCGACCTCGCGCACCGGCAAAGGCACGAGCTCCTCCTGTGGGACGTGTGGGGAGCGGCCGCCCTGCCCGGCGCCGCCCCGGACGACCGCGCCGTGGCGCTCACGGACCGGGTCGCCGAGCTCACGCTCCAGGCCGACGCGGGCGACCGGACCGCCGAGGCGGCGCTCACCGTCCTGTGGGCGACGGACGACCGCCTGCGGCCCGGGCGCTACGTGACGACGTGGTCGCCCACCGGCCGGCTCGGCTGGACCGACCTCACGGCGCGACGGACCGGCTGGGCCGTCATCCCGAGGGACGCGGCGCTCGTCGGGTGAGCTCGTCGGACGGGTTCGTCGGCCGAGCCGGGCGCAGCTCAGCCCAGCAGCGTGACCGTCTGCCCGTCCCAGCGCAGGAGCCGGCCCTGCACGGGGACGAACGACGCCTGCTCCCCGTCCAGGTCCTGCTCCCAGGCGACCGATCCCGACGACAGCTCGAGCGCGACCACGCGCGGGTGCGTCCCCGTCGCCGGGTCGACCAGCACGAGGATCGCGCACCGCCCGTCCGTGAAGGCCTGCGTCACCATCGCCGACCAACCGTCGTAGCCGCCGAGGTCGTCGAGGAAGCGCGACCACGTCTGCTCGCCGGACAGCGCGTCGAGCCCGAAGACGGTGCTCGCCGTCCCGACGACGGCCGTACCCTCCGCGAGCACGTAGACGGCCTCCGGGACGCGCGCGCCGTCGTACGTCCACAGACGCGCGCCCTCGTCGTCGTACGCGCGCAGGTCGATCCCGTCGCGCACGAGGAGCACGCCGGCCGCCGGGTCGTCGGTCGCCTGCGGGTCGAGCACCTCGCCCGGGACGTCGAGGACGGGCGCCCCGGCGGCGTCCAGCACGCGGTCGGCACGCAGCGCACCGGTCGTGCCCTGCCGGTCCGCGTCGACGAGGAACCGACCGCCCGCGAGCGGCACCGCGCCGTCGGTGGGCAGGTCCGGGTCGTCCAGGCGCTCCCCGTCCGGGAGGAACGACGCCGCGACGCCGCAGCCGCCGACGTCGACCAGGGTCTCCGTCACGACGAGCGTGAGCCGGTCCGGCTCGATCTCCTCGCCACCCGTCTCGGGGTCCCACGAGGTGCACGACCACGGCACGTCCTGGAACGGGAGCTCGCTCCGCCAGCGCACGTCGCCGGTCAGGGCGTCCTCGACCGTCACGACGACGTCGCGCCCCGCGACGCCGTCGACCGACTCCCCGGCCCCCGGGTCGACCTCCACCGGCGGACCGCTCGGCTCCCCCGGCTCCCCGACGCGCTCGGCCCGGACCAGCCCGCCGTCGGGACCCGGCGCGAGCACCGCGCCGCCCACCTCGACGTCACGCTCCCCCACGACCTGCCCCGCCGCGTCGAGGACGGTCACGTGCGCCGGGGCGGCGTCCGCGCCCGGCTCGGCCTGCGGCGGCGTCCTGGGGTCGTCCCAGTACGGCCCCACCCCGGAACCGGCGACGCACACGACCTCGCGCGACGCCACGCCCGACAGCTCCCACGGGCTCCACGACCCGCACACGGCCTCGTCCCCGCCGAGCGCGGCGCGCCACGCCTCGGCACCGGTGTCCAGGTCGAGCGCGACCGCCTCGTCGCCCTCGACCGTCACGAGCAGGCCCGGCAGGAACCCCACGCCGCGGTCGGCCGCGGCCGGCGCCGTCCAGCGCTCGGTCGGGGCGGCGTCGAGGGGGCGCACCGCCCCGCGTGCGATCTCGAGCCGCTCCTGCGCGTCACGGCTCGTCACCGCGTCGACGACGAGCATCCCGCCCACGAGCACGGCGACGACACCCGTCACCACGACGGCGGCGACCCACCGCCGTCGCCGACGGTCCACGCCGGGCGTGCGCGACAGGCGGGCCGAGCCTCCGGCGCCGACCTCGTCCAGGCCGTCGCCCCCGAGGCCTGTCGGGTCGTGCGGCTCGAGACCGGGCGGGGCGTCGCGCGGGAGCGCGCCGAGCAGCACGGGGTGCGGCGCGTCGAGGAGGTCGGGGTCCACGTCGACCCCGGCCGACTCGACGAGCTCGAACGTGCGACGGTCGTCACCGCCGTCTCGTCGTCGGAGCGGCACGACCCCAGCGTAGGACTGCCGTCAACCGAGCCGGGTGATCTCCGTCTCGCTCATCCGCAGGAGCCGGCCCTGGAGCGGCGCGACCCAGGAGCCGCCGTCCGGACCGGCGGTCTCGGCCGTCCACGCGACGCTGCCGTCGGCGAGGTCGAGCGCGACCAGGGACGTCGTCCCCGCGTCCCAGTCGGAGACGGCGAGGATCGCCCGGGACCCGTCCGTGTAGGCCACGTCGGCGGACCATCCCATCCCGACCTCGAGCCCCGCGGTCAGCTCCTCGCGGTCGAGCGACCAGCGCTCGCCGCCCGTCGTGAGATCGAGGCCCGCCAGGGCGCCGTCCGCGTACCCGTTGGCGACGACGAGCGTCCCGCCCGCTGCGACGAGCACCGCGTCGGGGGTGCTCTGCTCGGACGTGCGCCACAGCTCGGTGCCCTCGGTGTCGAACGCGACGAGGTCCAGGCCGTCCCGCACGAGCGTGGGGACCGGGCGTCCGTCGGTCGCCGTCGGCGCGAGGACGCTGCCCGGTGGCTCCCAGCGCACCTCCCCGTCGGCCCCGAGGACCGCCGGCGCCGCCGTCGGCTCCGTCCGGCTCGAGGACCCCCAGCCGTAGTCGTAGCCGACCGGGTCGCGGTAGTAGGTGCCGTCCGCGAGCGAGACGACCCCGTCGACGGGGTTGTCCGCCTCGTCCAGGCGCGTGCCGTCGAGGGTGAACCACGCCGTGACGCCGCAACCCTCGACACGCAGCAGGCGCGTCTCGACCGCCGTCCACAGGTTCTCCAGGTCTGCTCGGATCGACTCCTCGCCGTCGGACTCGCTCCACGAGATGCACTGGCCCGACCCCGCGACGAAGGGGAGGTCCGCCTCCCAGCGCACGTGGCCCGTGAGCGCGTCCTCGACCTGGACGACGGCGGGACGTCCGTCCGGGACCTCGCTCGGCATCCCCGTCGCGTCGTCCGTCTCGAGCACCGCGCCCTGGCCGGCCGGGACCTCGCCCACCCGCTCGGCGCGGACGACCGACCCGCCAGGGCCCGGGGTCAGGAGCGCACCTTCCGTGCTCGCCTCTCGCTGGCCCAGCACCTCTCCGTCGTCGTCGACCACCGTGATCGTCCAGGTCGCGGCGACGACGCGCCCGGTCATGGGGTCGATCTCCGGCGACCGGTCCCGGACGATCCCTCCCGGGGGCTCCGGGACGGGTGCGACGCACACGAGCGTGTCGTCCGGCTCCCCCGACGGCAGGGCCCAGAAGAGCCCGCTCCCGCACGTCGCGTCCTCCCCGACACCCACCCGCCAGAGCTCCTCACCACCGTCGAGCGCGACGGCGACCGCCTCCCCGTCCGTGACCGTCACGAGGCTGCCGGGCAGGAGCGCGAGCCCACCCGTGAGGCCCACGTCGGCCGTCCACTGCTCCCGTGGAGCGTCGGGCTGCGGCTCGACCCCGCCCGGTGCGGCGCGCAGACGGGCGATGTCGGCGCGGCCGTGCCATGCGTCGACCGCGAGCATCCCGCCGAGCACGAGGGCGACCCCGGCGGCGACCGCGCCGACCACGGCCGTCCGCCGCCCGGGGCGGGACGCCCGCGGGGAGTCGGGACGTGCCCCGTCCGCCGAGGGATCGTCCGGATCGCGCGCGTCCGCCTCGGGCACGTCCTCGGGGCCGAGGCCCGGCGCGCCCTGCCCGAGCTCTCGCGCGTCGAGGTCGACCGGACGCGCGGCGCCCGACCAGGCGGGGCCGGCGGCGGCGCGTGGCGCTGGGGCGGAGCCGCTCGCGGTGCCCCAGGCAGGGCCGTCGTCCTCGAGGTCCACGTCCGCGTCCGCCGACTCGACCAGCTCGAAGGTCAGTCGGTCCCGGGCGTCACGACGGCGGAGCGGCACGCGTCCAGCCTAGGCGACCGGACCGCGCCACCCCGCACGGCGCAGCCCCGCACCGGGTGTCCCGGTGACGCCCGGCGACGGTCGCGTGACGCGGTCGTGAACTCTCGACGAACACTGGGGCTCGTCCCGGCGGCGACGGTCGCCACGCCGCCACACTGCCCGTGTGCACGATGAACTCACCGAGCTGGCCCAGCACACGGCGATGCGCCCGCCCGCGCGAGCGAGCGGCACGGTCGCGGACCTCGCGCGGCCGGTGCTGTCGGTCGGTTCCTCCATGCCCGTGGGCCAGCTCGAGGTCCTGTTCCGCAACCCGGACGTCTCGTGCGTCGTCGTGCACGACGACCAGGTCCCGCCGCCGGGCGCACGGGGGGCGCGCAGCGGCGTCGTCGTGCGCACGAGCCTCGTCGCCGCGCTGACGGGCCGGCTCGGTTACGGCCGCGCGGTCCTCGAACGCCGGCCGGTCGCGAGCGTCACCGACTGGTCCCCGCTCGTCGTCGCGCCGACGGCGGCCGTCACCGAGGTCGCGACCCTCGCCATGTCCCGCCCCGACGACCGCCGCTACGACGACGTCCTCGTCCGCGGCGGCCACTGGGCGAGCGTCGGCGCGGCGGAGCTCGTGCGCTCGCTCGTCGGGACGCTCGCGGAGCGCTCCACGCACGACGCGCTCACGGGCCTCCTCTCGCGTCGCAGCACGTGGCACTCGCTCACCCGGCGCTGCCGGCTGGTCGCGCGGGGCGGCACGCGCGTCGTGCTGCTCCTGCTCGACGTCCAGGACATGTCCGGGGTCAACGCCCTCCACGGGCAGGACGCGGGGGACGCCCTCCTCGCGGGGGTCGGCCACCGGCTGCGGTCGTGGCTCCCCGGGGGCTGCGAGGCGGGCCGTGTCGACGGCGACCGGTTCGCGGTGCTCGCGACGCTGCCCGCGATGGGCGACGTCGAGGCCGCCGCGAGCGCCGAGGCCCTGCGCCAGGAGGTCCTCGCCCAGCTCGGCGCACCGGACGGCCCGGTGCGGCCGTCGTTCCGCACCTCGCTCACGTGGTCCGTCGCCGGAGCGGCGGACGCCGACGAGCTCGTGCGCGAGGGCGAGGCCCGCCTCGCCGCAGCGCGCACCTCGCCGAGTTCGTCACGGGTGGGGGGGGGCGGCGGGGTGTCGGACCCGGGGGCGGGGGGGGCGGGCGCGGGGGGGGGG
>NZ_JBHXIC010000079.1:0-13644 GCF_042723955.1 Cellulosimicrobium cellulans
GGCGCGCCGCGCGGCGGCGGGGCGCGCCCCCCCGCCCCCACCCCCCCCCCCCCACCCCCCCCGCGCTCGTCATGGGCCGAGCCTAGAGGCCCAGGACCTCCCGGATCGGGCCGAGGAGGAAGTACACGAGGAACATCGCCGACGCGATCCACATGAGCGGGTGGATCGCCCGGACCTTGCCGAGCGCGAGCTTGATGAGGACGAACGCGAGGAAGCCCGCGCCGATGCCGTCCGCGATCGAGTAGGTGAACGGCATGACGATGATCGTGAGGAAGGCCGGGATGGCGATCTCGACGTTCTTCCAGGAGATGCCGGCGATCTGCGTCATCATGAGGAACCCGACGAAGACCAGCGCGGGCGCGGCCGCCTCGTAGGGCACGAGCGCGACGAGCGGCGACAGGAACGTCGCGAGCAGGAACGCGACGCCCGTGACGACGGACGCGAGGCCGGTGCGCGCACCCTCGCCCGCGCCGGTCGTGGACTCGACGAAGCTCGTGTTCGACGACACGGAGCCCGCGCCTCCCGCGGCCGCGGCGAGCGAGTCGACGACGAGGATCGCGCGCGAGCGCGGCGGGGTGCCGTCCTCGTCGAGGAGGCGCGCCTCGGCGCCCACGGCGACCATCGTGCCCATCGTGTCGAAGAAGTCGGCGAGCAGGAGCGAGAACACCAGCAGGATGACCGTGACGGTCGCGATGTTCTGGAACGAGCCCAGCAGCGAGAACTGGCCGAGGAGGCCGAAGTCGGGGACCTGCGCGACGCCGTCGAACGTGGGCGCGTTGAGGTTGAAGCCGTTCGGGTTCGAGCCGTCGGGCGCCTTCGCGCCGATGTGCAGGGTGTTCTCCAGCACGACGGCGAGCGCGGTCGCGGTGAGGATCGCGACGAGCAGGGCGCCCTTGACCTTGCGGACCCACAGCACGATCGTCAGTACCAGGCCGACCACGAACACGAGGATCGGCCACGTGCCGAGGTTGCCGAGCGCGAGGAGCGTGCCGCTGCCGGCGGTGACGAAGCCCGCGTTGACGAGGCCGATGAGCGCGATGAAGAGGCCGATGCCCACGCTGATGGCCGTCTTCAGCTCGACCGGGACCGCGCGGAAGACCGCCTCGCGGAACCCGGTGAGCACGAGGACGAGGATGATGAGGCCCTCGATGACGACGAGGCCCATCGCGTCCGCCCACGTCACCCCCGGCAGCGAGGCGATGGAGTACGCCACGACCGCGTTGAGGCCCAGCCCGGCCGCGAGGCCGAGGGGGAAGTTCGCGAAGACGCCCATGGCGATCGTCATGACGCCCGCGACGAGCGCGGTGGCCGCGGCGATCTTGCCGAAGTCGGGCGCGTCGCCGCCGCCGAGGAACTGGCCCGTGCCGTCCTGGACCGTCCCGATGATCAGCGGGTTCAGCACGATGATGTACGCCATCGCGAAGAACGTGACGAGACCACCACGGATCTCGGTGCCGATCGTCGAGCCGCGCTCGGTGATCTTGAAGAAGCGGTCGATCGCGCCGGACGCAGGGGGCGGCGCCTGCTCGTCCTCGCGGACGGAGGTGGGTGTGGACATGGTGAGAATGCTGCCAGAACCCTGTGACCGCGCGGTAACACGCGGGACACGGTCCGGCATCGCCCCCGGGAGGTGTCCGCGCACGTCAGGCGGCGCCGACCGCGGCGAGCGCCGCGACGGGTGTGCTCGACGCCACGTCGGCGTCGTCGTGCCGGCCCTCGCGGAGGCCGTCGAGGGCCGCGAGGCGCGGCGTGCCGGCGCCGTGCCCGAGCCCCTCCGCCGTCGCGAGGTCGGTGACGGTCCGGGGTGCGCCGGTCGCGAGCTGCACCGCGTGGAGCGCGTCGAGGATCGCGGCCGCCCGCTCGCCGTCCGGGCCTGCGGGCACCCCGTGGACCAGCCGTGACGGGTGCAGGAGGTCGACGACCGCGTGGCCCGGCCGGTGCTCGTCGGGCACCCACGCGACCGTCGCCCGGACGCCGTCGGCGGCGAGCCCTGCCGCGAGCCACTCCGCGGTGCCCGCCGGGACGCGGGCGCGCCCGACGACCAGGTCCCCCGGGCCGAGGTGCGGGGCGAGGTCGTCGAGCGCGTCACGGAGCGCCACCACGCGCGAGACGCCGTCGGGGTCGGGGTCGGGGCCCGCGCCGACGCACAGGACGTGCACGCGCGCCCCGGCGACCGCGGTGCGGTCCGTCGTGGGGCGCAGCCGGCCGCTCACGAGGCCGAGCGCGAGGAGGCGGTGGAGACGTGGCTCAGCCGCGCGGCTCGGTCCCGTGCGGAGCGCGTCGAGCGCGCGGGGGTCCGTGTCGTGGAGCACGACCTCGTGGCCCGCCGCCGCGAGGCAGGCCGCGTGCAGGACGCCGCGGCGACCGCACCCCGAGACCGAGACCCGCACGACGCACCTCCCCGCGCCCGACCCTGCACCCCGCCGGCCTCAGTAGGCCCCGGAGCCGGAGAACACCGCGCGCGCCGTGCGCGCGAGGATGAGGAAGTCGCCGAACATCGTCCAGTTCTCGACGTAGTACACGTCGAGGCGGACGCTCTCCTCCCACGACAGGTCCGACCTGCCGCCGACCTGCCACAGGCCCGTGAGACCGGGCTTGACCAGGAGACGACGCCGCACCTTCTTCTCGTACTTCTGGACCTCGCGCGGCAGCGGCGGCCGCGGCCCGACGAGGCTCATGTCGCCGCGCAGCACGTTGAAGAGCTGCGGGAGCTCGTCGAGCGAGTAGCGGCGCAGCACACGGCCGACGCGGGTGACGCGCGGGTCGTCGCGCATCTTGAACAGCGGGCCCGCGCCGTCGTTCTGCTCCTCGAGGTGCTGGACCTCGCGGTCGGCGCCGGCGCGCATCGACCGGAACTTGAACATGGGGAACGTCCGGCCGTTGCGGCCGACGCGCTCCTGACGGAAGAGCACCGGGCCGCGGCTGGTGACCCGAACCGCGAGCGCGACGAGCACGAGCACTGGCAGCGCGGCGAGCGTGATGAGCGCGGCGCCGGTCCAGTCGATGACGGACTTCACGGCGAACTTGGGCCCCGTGAACCGGGGCGCGTCCACGTGCAGGAGCGAGACGCTCTCCGCGGGCGTGATGGTGATGCGCGGTCCGGCGACGTCGGCGAGCTCGGCCGTGAGCATGAGGTCGACGCCGTACGGCTCGAGCTCCCAACCCAGCCGCCGCACGACCTCGGCGGTGATGGCGTCCGACCCCGACACGGCGACGACGTCCGCTCCGACCCGCGTGGCGACCTCGCCCGCGTGCCGCAGCTCCCCGAGGACCGGGACGCCGCGGATCTCCTCGCCGGCACCGAACCCGCCCGACGGGACGCACACGCCGACGACGCGGTACCCCGACTCGTCGCGGCCGTTGAGGTCGCGGATGAGGCGCTCGGCCTGGTCGCGGTGGCCGATCGCGAGCACCGCCGAGCGCATGCGCCCGTGGGCCCGCTGGCCGTGCAGCCACTGCCGCCAGGCGTAGCGGCCGAGGAGCAGTCCGCCGAGGCCGATCGGGAACGCGAACGCGAGATACCCGCGTGCCTCGGGGAAGCGCAGGAGGAACGCGAGCACCGCGAGGACGGCGAAGAGCCGCCACGACGCGTCGAAGATCCGGTGGTACTCGGTGGGGCCGCTGCCCATGACCCGCGGGTCGCGCGTCCGGCTCGCGACGAGCGAGAGGGACCAGGCGACACCGACGAGGAGGCTGAGCACGACGTACGGCACGCGCGTCTCGCGGACGGGCTCGTTGATGAACTGGTCCCAGCGCAAGAAGTAGGCGACGAGCACGGCGACGACGATCACCGCCGTGTCGGTGAGCAGGAGCCGACGCCGGTAGGCGACCTCCCAGCCCTGCGCGGCGAACGCGGCGCGAGCGGCGCGGATCCGGGCCGCGGGAGTCGTGGCGAGAAGGGTGCGCAGGCTCCGCCTGGCGTCCTCGGTGACGCTGTGGGACATGCGTCCACCTCCGGTCGGTTCCACACCCTGCATGGCGACTCATCCTAGGGTTCAGAAACTGCGGGAACGAGAGTTGTCAGGGGGTTTCACCCGGGTGAGAAGACGTTCCGCACCGTTGTGGTCGGGGGCGTCCTGAGGGGCAGGATCCTGCGGATCTCGCGCTGGCCTAGCCACTCGGAGAAATAGATTGGACGGGTGTCCAGATTCCACGTTCTGCCGAAGGTCCGGATACATCGGACGAAGGTCCCGGAGCGATGCGCGGCACGGCGCCGGCCAGATCCACCTGGACAGGTGACCACATGTGGAGGCCGTAGCACGGCGCATGCATCCTAGCGTGCCGTTGCGAGTGCTCCCGACGTGTGCTCACACCAGAAGGGGATGTGGCGCAGGTCACGGCTGTGACATCCGGGTGCGGGTGAAAACCGCGCCGTGGCTACGATGCCCCTGTGCCCTCGTTCGTCACGCTGCTGCTCCACCCCGACCGCCGACGCCCCGACCCGGGGCCGTGGCGCGTCGACCTGCGCGTCGTGATCCTCGTCGGGATGGGCCTCTGGGCGGTCGCGCTCGTCGTGTGCGCCGTCCTCCTCGCCCTGGGGACGATCTCCCCGCGCGCGGTCACCACGTGCGGCGCCGGCCTCGTCCTCGGCCTCCTCGGGCTCGCGTGGGAGCGCCGGAACCGGACCCGCTACCGCACCTCCTCGGACGACTGAGGGTCCCAGGCCGTCCGCGCCAGCGCCTCCTGCGCCGCTCCCGGGTCGCGGAGCACCTCCTCGAGCACGAACCTCGCGCCGTAGCGTCCCGCCGCGACCGCGAGCCCCGCGGCGAGCCCGGCCGGCCCCGTCGCGTGCACGACGGCGTCCGCTCCCCCGCCGCGCTCCACCCACCACGAGACCGCGACCCCGCTCACGCGGAGGTCGTCGTGGCGCTCCCAGGTGCGCGGCACCGGCCCGTCGAGGACCGCGTGCACCACCTCGGGGACGTCGGCACGACGACCGGCCGCGTCGGGGGCGGGGGCGTCGCGCGGGACGGTCGCGACGTCCAGGAGGTCCGCGACCTCGGCGACGAGGCCCGGCGGTGCCGGGAGGACCGCGCGGACGGGCGACCACATCGGGTCGGGCGCGACGGCGACGTCGTCCGCGCCGACCACGAGGACCGCGCCGGTGCGCAGCGCGGGCACCCGGTCCGGCGGCGGGTCCAGCCGTTCGCCCCGGCCCGCGAGGACGCCGAACGCCCGCCAGAGCGTCAGCGCGGTCTGCGCGTCGACGGGCTGCCCGACGTCGGACAGGTCGTCCAGCAGCTCGACCCACTCGTCCGGCTCGAGCTCCGCGAGGTCCCGTACGCCGCCCAGCGCGACGAGCGCCTCCTCGTCGAGTCCCACCACCTCCGGCGGTGCCGTGCGCAGGAACGGGGCCCGCCGGGTGCCGGTCCCGAGCGCGAACGCGCCACCGAGCTCCTCGCGCAGCCACCACGCGGTGTAGGAGCGGGCCACGGCGGCCGTCCTGCCGCCCTCGGCCCGCACGGGGGCGAGCAGCGCCTCGCGCGCGGCCGGGTCCGCGGCGAGGCGCGCGAGGGCGTCGGGCCACGCGTCGTCGGCGACGGCGTCCAGGTCGGCGACCGCGACGACGTCACCCACGTACGCCTCGGGGCCGAGGGTCGTCGTGAGGTACGCGAGGTAGCCGCCCCAGTCGGACAGCCACCCCTCCGGCGCGTGCGGGTCCAGGTCCGGCTCGTCGTCGGCCGACGCGGGCGTGAGCACGTCGCGCACGTGCAGCACGCCGAGACCTGCGGCCGCTCCCACCGCGCGCAGCACCGGCTCGCCCCAGCGGGCGACGACCGCGGGATCGACGAGGTCGAGCGTGCCGAGCGCGTCCGCGGCCCACGTCCCGGGCAGCGCGCAGCCCCGCACGGGCGCGCGGTCGCCGTCGACCGTCGGGACGGGCAGCTCCCCCCACCAGAACGGCAACCCCGCCCGCGCCGGGTCCGGCACGTCGCGCACCGCCGCCGCGACCAGCGCGAGCAGCCGCTCGACGTCCGCCGCCGGGTCGTCGCCCGCCTCTGCCGCGTCCGACGCCGCGAGGACGCGCTCGCGGACGGCCCCGTCGGAGAGCACCGTCCGCAGGTCCGTCGCGCGCGCCCCGAGGCGTTCCAGCAGCGGGTGCGCCGCGCGCGGGTCGACGACGCGCAGCCCCAGGTCGGCCGCCTCGCGGGCGTCCAGCACCCCGCCGCCCGCGTCCGCGCGCTCGCCCGACCCGGTGTCGAGGAGGAGGAGACCGCGGGCGCCCCGCACGACCTGCCCACCGAGCAGCGGCACGGGGAGCGCGCCCAGCGCCTCGAGCACCGACCGGTCGGCGGAGTGCGGCGCGAAGGCCTCGTACAGCGCCCGCCAGCGCGCCGGGTCGGCGACGAGCGGGAGCTCGTCCACCACGTCCGCGAGGTCCACGACCTGCGCCCCGAGCGACCGCGCGACCGCGCGGAGCGGACCCGGGACGTCCACCAGGTGCGCGACCCCGAGCTCGGCCCGCACGCGCGCGTCGCCCACGTCGCCCGCGAGGACGCGCGCCTCTGCCGGCGCGACCAGGGAGTGCCGGGGGGTGTCGGCCTCCTCGTCGTCGGCCGCCCCGGGTGGCTCCTCGGCGCCCCGCGGGGGCGGCGCGTCGAGCGGAAGGAGGGGCGTCCGCGCGAGCTCCGCCTCGGCCGACGCACGCACCTCGGCGTCGATCGCGCTCGCCGGCAGCCCGGTCGGGACGAGGGCCAGCACGTCGGCGCCGCGCGACCGCGCGAGCCCCCCGAGCAGCTCCGCGTACGCCCGCCCCGCCGCGCGCGCGACGTGCACGGTGACCGGCCCGGACGGGACGTGCCGGCGCGCCGGGTCCAACGGGAAGGTCGCCAGGAGGAGCGCGGGGAACGTGAGGTGCTCGTCGGTGGGAGTCGGGGCGTGCAGGACGTCGGTGCGCGCACCGACGTGGGGCAGCGCCCACGTGACCGTCCACCGCGTCGTCGCACGCTCCTCGACCGGGCGGTCCGCGAGCAGCACCGGGTCGATCGCCCCCTCCCGACGCAGGACGGTCCACCGGTCGGCGACGTCGGCGACGCGGCGCTCCGGGACACCGTCCCCGGCCACGACGACCTCGGCCAGCGCGGGGAGCGCGAGCAGCAGCGGGTCCCCCACGTCGGCGAGCTCCGCGCGGACGGCGGCGAGTGCGTCGGCGTCACGCAGCTCGAGCTCGACGACCGTGTCGTAGCCCGACGGCACCTCGACGCGGGTCGGGAACGGGAGCCGCAGCACCGGGAGCCGGTCGCCGCGGCGCGCCACCTCGGCGGCAAGGTCGGGACGGTCGGCGACCACGTCGTCGAGCGCGGCGCGCGTGCGGGCGAGCGACAGCTCGACGGCGCGCTCCCCCGCCCCGACCCGCACCCGGTCGGAGACCGAGCGGACGGCCGCGAAGCCGACCCCGAACCGGCCGACCGTGGCCGCCCGGCCGTCGGCGTCGAGCGCACCCCGCCCCGTCGCGGACGCGCGCAGCGCCACGAGCGACGCGACGCCCGGCGCGTCCAGCGGCTCGCCGGTGTTCGCCGCGCGCAGCACCCAGGTCCCGTCAGGTCCCGACGGCGCGTGCAGGCTCAGTCGCAGCCGTCCCGGGACCCCCGCACGGGCCGCCGCGTCCGCGGCGTTCTGCGCGAGCTCGACGACGACCCGCCCCCGGTACGACCCGTGGGCGTGGTCCTCCTCGGTGTTCGCGTCCTCGCGCAGGCGCGTGGGCGACGACCGCCACGCCTCCAGGACCGCACGGCGCAGCGTGGCCGTCCCGAAGACGTCGTCCGTCACTCCTGCGGCTCGTCCGTCGCCGGCACTGCGTCCGGCTGGGCGTCGACCGGGGCCTCGTCGACCGGTGCCGGCTCACCCGGCGCATCGTCGTCCGGCGCGGCCGCGAGCCCGGGCTCCGGGCCGTCGAGCACGGGCGCGGGGTCCGCGTCCGCCGACGCGACCATCTCGGTCGCGGGCTCCGCCGTCGGGGCGACCGACTCGAGCAGCGAGACGATCTCGACGTGCAGCTCGTCGACGAGAGGGTCGGCGTCCGGCCAGTCGCTGCGCTGCGGCTCGACGTCGGTCTCCGAGTGCGCGCCGCAGCCGTGGTCGAGGCTCACGACCTTGCCGTCGTCGGGCGACCACTCGTTCGCGCACACCCCGAACACCTGGCCGAGGCTGCCCTGGAGGGTGACGAGGAAGCCGCACGACCCGCACTCGGCGGCCGACGCGACGGCACCGCGCGCCGTCGGGCCGCGCGAGCCGCGGTACCAGCGCTCGGCGGCCTCGTCCCGGCCCTGCGGGGACAGGACGCGGGCGCGCGCGAGGGCGAGCTCGTCGATCGCGACGGAGTCCTGCTCCTCGTCGCCCGTCGGCACGTAGCCGGGCTCGAGGCACGGGTCGTCGGCGCGGAACGGGAGCACGTCGCCCGGCCCGACGTCGCCCGGGCGCAGGCGCTCGGACCACGGGAGCCACGACGGTGCGAGCAGCGCGCCGTCGCCCGGCAGCAGCTCGACCTCGCACACCGTGGCCGTCCGGCCGCGTGGCACGCGCGCGAGGGTGACGGTCCAGTGCCAGCCGCGGTAGCCGCGCATCGTGCACGCGAACCGGTGGGAGATGAGGCGGTCCGCCTCCGCGTACGTGCCGAGGTGCTCCCCGACGTCGTCGGGGCTCTCGGCGACCTCCTGGGCCGCGGCGCGCGCGAGCTCGACCGCGCCCGTGAGCACGGCGTCCCGCGCGGCACGCGCGGACACTCCCCGGGAACGCTCCTCGGCGGCAGCCACGGCGACCATGTCAGCCCTCGATCTCGTCGGCGACCACGCGCAGGACCTTGGCGACCATCGCGGACTTGCCCTTCTCCGGGTAGCGACCGCGGCGCAGCCCGTTGCCGATCCCGTCGAGCTCCTTGATGAGGTCCTCCACGATGACCGCCATCTCGTCGGCCGAGCGACGCTTCGCCTTGACCACGGACGGGGCCGGGTCGAGGAGCTTGACCGCGAGCGCCTGCGGGCCGCGTCGCCCGTCCGCGACGCCGAAGTCGACGCGCGCGCCGGGCTTGGGCGCCGGCGCGTCCGCGGGCAGCGCGGAGGCGTGCAGGAAGACCTCGCCGCCGTCGTCGTTGGCGATGAAGCCGAAGCCGCGTTCGGTGTCGAACCACTTGACCTTGCCGGTGGGCACGTGAACCTCGTTCGTGCTCGTAGGAACCAGAACCCCCAGGCTACCGGCCATGCGGCGGCAAAGCCGCATCCGTCCCGCGCGGGACGACGCCGGCGTCCGCCCCCACCCGCAGCGCGACGGCGTCGAACCAGTCCGCGTAGTCGGCGACCGTGCGGTGGAGGTGGCCGAACAGCTCGAAGGAGACCGTGCCGAACAGCGTGGTCCAGGCCATGAGCGTGCGCACGACGGCCTCCGCCGGGGCGTCGGGCGCGACGAGGCCCCGTGCGCTCACGAACGCGAGGGCGGGAGCGACCAGCGCGGCCGCGTCGCCCCCGGACGACGGGGCAGGTGCCGGGCCGGCGCCGTCGGACCAGGAGTCGGCGACGATCCCGACGAGCGCGCGGACGACCCGGGTCGCGGGCTCGACGGTGTCCTGCGGTGCCGCGTACCCCGGGACCGGCGTGCCGTAGAGCAGCGCGAAGTCGCCGGGGCGCTCGACGCACCACGACCGCAGCGCCCGGCACGCGGCGAGCCACCGGCCGGTCAGGTCGTCGCGCGAGACGGCGGCCTCCGCGGTCTCGACGGCCGCGCCGAGCTCGTCGTAGCACTCGACGAGGAGGGCGGTGAGCAGCGCGTCGCGGCTCGGGAAGTAGCGGTAGACGGCCGAGGACACCATGCCGACGTCGCGCGCGACGGCGCGCAGCGAGAGCGCGGCAGGGCCGTCGGCCACGAGGCGCGCGCGGGCGGCGTCGAGGATGTCGCGCGTCAGGGTCTCGCGCGCCGGGGCGCGCGCCGTCCGGGGTGCCGTCATCCCGCCAGGGTGACAGAGGAGAGCGCCGCCCACAAACGAGAGCACCGCTCTTGCATTCGACCCGCGTCCGTGCCATGCTCCTCGACGAAGCGAGAGCACTGCTCTCGGAAAGGAGGCCCCCATGTCCAGCACCCCGTCCCCCGCCGACCGGCACGTCGTCGTCGGCGCCGGCCCGGTCGGCCGCCACGTCGCCGCCGAGCTCGCGGCCCGCGGGTCGCACGCCACCGTCGTCACCCGCAGCGGCCGGGACACCGGCGTCGCCGGCGTCACGCACCTCGCCCTCGACGCGTCCGACGCCGACGCGCTGACCCGCGTCACCGAGGGCGCCGACGTCCTCTACAACTGCGCCAACCCCGGCGACTACACGCAGTGGGAGCGGGTCTGGCCGCCGCTCGCGACCGCGCTGCTCACCGCCGTCGAGCGCACCGGCGCCGTCTACGCGATCACGGGCAACCTCTACCCGTACGGTCCCGTCGACGGGCCGATGACCGAGGACCTGCCCGACGTCGCGGCCGACCACAAGGGCGTCCTGCGCGCCCGGCTCTGGGCCGACGCGCTCGCCGCGCACCGCGCCGGTCGCGCGCGCGTCGTCGAGGTCCGCAGCTCCGACTTCGTCGGGCCCGGGGTCGGGAGCAACGGGCACGTCTCGCGCGTCGTGCCGGCCGCCCTGCGCGGGCGCTCCGTGACGATGATCGGTCGCACGGACCTGCCGCACTCGTTCACCGACGTCCGCGACGCCGCACGCACGCTCGTCGCGGCGGCGGCGGACCCCGACGCGCACGGCCGCACGTGGCACAGCCCGAGCAACCCGCCGCGCACGCAGCGCGAGGCGCTCACGGACGTCCTCGCGAGCGTCGGGCGACCGCCCGTCCGGGTCCGCTCCCTGCGCGGCGCGGGCCTCGCCGCCGCCGGTCTGTTCTCGCCCCTCCTGCGCGAGCTGCGCGACCTCGCCTACCAGTGGGAGCGCCCCTACGTCCTCGACGACACGGCGGCGCGCGCCCGCTTCGGGATCGAGCCGACGCCCTGGGACGAGGTCTGCCGACGCACCGCCCGCGGCTGAGCACCCGGACCACCCGCGGGCCGTGGCCGCGCGGCGCGTAACATCGAACGGATGGCCACCTCCCGGCCCGAGCGGGCTCCGACGTACAGCGAGTCGCTGCGCCAGCGCGACGACGCCGCCCTGGTCGCGCTGCTCGGACGGCGGCCCGACCTCGCGACGCCGTCGCCCTCGACCCTCCTCTCGCTCGCCGCGCGCGCGATGAACCGGACGAGCCTGGAACGCGCGCTCGCGGGGCTGGACGAGCTCACGCTCCACGTCCTGGAGTCGGTGCTGGTCCTCGACTCGGTGGGGTCCTCCGCGACGGCGGCGGCGGTCGCCCGGGCGACGGGCGTCGACCGTGCGCGCGTCACCGCCGCGCTCGCCCTCCTCGACGAGCTCGCGCTCGTCTGGACCCCCGGCACCCGGTCGGCCGGGTTCCGCCCGGCGCCAGGTGTCGCGGAGGTCCTCGGCCCCCACCCCGCCGGCCTCGGCCCCGTCGCGGCTCTCGCCGCCGGCGACGCGAGCGCGGCCGGGACGAGCGCGCCGCCGAGCGACCTGCCCGACGACGCCCCGCCGGGCGCCCGGGCGATCCTCGACGCGCTGACGTGGGGGCCGCCCGTCGGGGTCGCGCCCCACGCGGACGCGTCGGCCCGGCGCGCGACGGGCTGGCTCGTCGAGCACGGCTACCTGCGCGCGACGGACGAGCGGCACGTCGTGCTGCCGCGCGAGGTCGGGCTCGCCCTGCGCGGTGGTCGCACCCACCGCGACGTCCGGACCGCGCCGCCCGTCCCGGAGGTCCGCGAGCTCGCCGCGGCGACGGTCGACGCGGAGTCCGCGAGCGCCGGGCTCGAGGCCGTGCGGCTCGTCGCGCGGCTCGTGACGCACTGGACCGAGCACCCGCCGGGCGTGCTGCGCGCCGGCGGGCTCGGGGTGCGCGACCTGCGGCGGGCCGCCCTCGCGCTCGAGGTGGACGACCCGACGGCGGCCGCGGTCGTCGAGCTCGCGGCGGCAGCCGGGCTCGTGGCCGACGACGGCGACGACCCGCCCACGTTCGCCCCGACCCTCGCCGCGGAGGACTGGCTCGACGACGACCTGGGCGACCGCTGGGCGACGCTCGCTCGCGGCTGGTGGCGCTCGCGCCGCACCCCCTGGCTCGTGGGCAGCCGCGACGAGAAGGGCGCCCTGCGTGCCGCGCTCGACCCGGAGCTGTGGCGCCCGTGGGTGCCCCGGCTGCGCCGGTCCGTCCTGGACGTCCTCGACCTCACCCCCGGGCACCCGCTCGCCGCGGCCGACGTCGTCGCGGTGCTCCGCTGGCGCACGCCCCGGGCGGTTCCGCCGGAGCAGGCCGTCGCGGGGCTGCTCCGCGAGGCCGCGCTGCTCGGGGCGACCGGTGCGGGTGCGCTCGCTCCCCCGGGCCGTGTCCTCCTCGGGTCCGACGACGCGGCGTCGTCGCCCGGGACCGGCCCGGCCGACCTCGGCGCCGCCTTCGAGGCGGTGCTCCCGGCCGAGGTCGACGACCTGCTGCTCCAGGGCGACCTCACCGGCATCGTGCCGGGGCGGCCGTCGCGCACGCTCGAGCGGCTCGTGGAGGTCGCGGCCGACGTCGAGTCCCGCGGCGCCGCGACGACGGTCCGGTTCACCCCGGAGTCCGTCCTGCGCGCGCTCGACCGCGGCGCGACGGCCGACGAGCTCCTCGCCGAGCTCGCGGCGCACTCGCGCACGCCCGTGCCCCAGCCGCTCGAGTACCTGGTGCGGGACACCGCCCGCCGCCACGGCCGGGTGCGCGTGGGGACGGCGTCGTCGTACGTGCGTGCCGAGGACCCGGTCCTGCTCGCCGGGATCGCGGAGGACCCGGCCCTGCGCGGGCTGGGCCTGGTGCTCCTCGCGCCGACCGTGCTCGCCTCGGCCGCACCCGCCGGTGAGCTCCAGGAGGCGCTGCGCGCCCGCGGCGTCCCGGCCGTCGTCGAGGGCCCGGACGGGCGTGTGCTCGTCGCGGACCGGGCCGGACGGCGGGGCGCGCCCGACGGCGTCGCGCCGTCCCGACGCGGTCGGGTCACCCCCGCGGGGCGGCGCGCGGGCGGGCGCGCGCGGACGGGCGTCGTCCCCGGTTCCGGGGCGCGCGTCGACGAGCCCGGGGGCGCCGCCGAACGCACCCAGCGGTTCGCGGACCTCGTCGCACGCCTGCGCGCGGCGGACGCGCGCTCGGGTGACGGAGCGGGCGGACGGCCCGGACGGACGGCCCACGCGGAGGGCGACGGGACGCGCGCGGGCGAGCGGACGCCGTCGGGCACGAACGGACGCCGCGACGCCTACGCCCCCGCGGAGGGAACATCCGACCCGGTGGCCGCGTTGGGTCTGCTGCGTGAGGCCATCGCGGACGGCGCGTCGGTCTGGCTCGAGGTGGTCGGACCGACGGGCTCGCAGGACCGGCGCCGCGTGCGGCCCCTCACGCTCGATGCCGGGCGGCTGCGCGCGCAGGACCCGGCGCGCGACGCGGAGCTCACGGTCGCGGTGCACCGCATCGCGTCCGTCGCCCCCGACACCCCGCCGACGGAGAACCCTGGTGGCGCGAGGTAGAACCGTGGTCACGACCACCCCGCGCCCCCCCCGCACCACCGGTAGGCCCCGCGCGTACCCCGGTGAACCACGGGCAGGAGACCACAGAGCC
>NZ_JBHXIC010000079.1:13654-15590 GCF_042723955.1 Cellulosimicrobium cellulans
ACCCACCCCCCTCTCGCACTCGGGGTGTGGGTCGATCTTCCCCGTGCCCCCCCCCCCCCCCACCCCCAGCCCCCCCCACGGTTCTCCCTCGCGAGACCACGGTTCTACCTCGGCAAGGAGACACATGACCGACGGACCACTCATCGTCCAGAGCGACAAGTCGCTGCTGCTCGAGGTCGACCACCCGCGCGCCGACGACGCGCGCCGCGCGATCGCGCCGTTCGCCGAGCTCGAGCGCGCCCCCGAGCACGTCCACACCTACCGGCTCACGCCGCTCGGCCTGTGGAACGCGCGCGCGGCGGGCCACGACGCGGAGCAGGTCGTCAACACGCTCATCGAGTACTCGCGGTACCCGGTGCCGCACGCGCTGCTCGTCGACGTCGCGGAGACGATGTCGCGCTACGGGCGGCTCACGCTCGCGCAGCACCCGACGCACGGCCTCGTGCTCGAGGCGACCGACCGCGCCGTGCTCGCCGAGGTGCTCAAGTCCAAGCGCACCGCCGGGCTGGTGGGCGACCGCATCGACGACCTCACGGTCGTCGTGCACCCGTCCGAGCGCGGCCACCTCAAGCAGGTGCTCGTGAAGCTCGGCTGGCCCGCCGAGGACCTCGCGGGGTACGTCGACGGCGAGAAGCACGCCATCGCGCTCAGCCCGACGACGCCCCCGCGCGTCGAGGGCGAGGCTCCGAAGCCGTGGGAGATGCGCCCGTACCAGGCGCAGGCCGTGGACGGGTTCTGGCACGGCGGGAGCGGCGTCGTCGTGCTGCCGTGCGGCGCGGGCAAGACGATCGTCGGGGCGGGCGCCATGGCGAGGTCCGGGACGACGACGCTCATCCTCGTGACGAACACGGTCAGCGCGCGCCAGTGGCGCGACGAGCTCGTGCGGCGCACGACGCTCACCGAGGACGAGATCGGCGAGTACTCGGGCGCGCGCAAGGAGATCAAGCCCGTCACGATCGCGACCTACCAGGTGCTGACGACCAAGCGGAAGGGCGTGTACACGCACCTCGAGCTGCTCGACGCGCGCGACTGGGGCCTCGTGGTCTACGACGAGGTCCACCTGCTGCCCGCGCCGATCTTCCGCATGACGGCGGACCTGCAGGCGCGGCGTCGTCTCGGGCTCACGGCGACGCTCGTGCGCGAGGACGGTCGCGAGGACGAGGTGTTCTCGCTCATCGGGCCCAAGCGCTACGACGCGCCGTGGAAGGACATCGAGGCGCAGGGGTACATCGCGCCCGCGGACTGCGTCGAGGTGCGCCTCACGCTGCCCGAGTCCGACCGGATGACGTACGCCGTCGCCGAGCCGGAGGACAAGTACCGCCTCGCCGCGACTGCCGCGGGCAAGAACCGCGTGGTGGAGCAGATCGTCGCGCAGCACCCGGACGACCAGGTGCTCGTGATCGGCCAGTACCTCGACCAGCTCGAGGAGCTGAGCAACCACCTCGACGCGCCGCTCATCACGGGCGCGACGACGGTGCGCGAGCGCCAGCGCCTGTTCGACGCGTTCCGCTCGGGGGAGATCTCCCGGCTCGTGGTGTCGAAGGTCGCGAACTTCTCCATCGACCTGCCCGAGGCGTCGGTCGCGATCCAGGTGTCGGGGTCGTTCGGGTCGCGCCAGGAGGAGGCGCAGCGCCTCGGCCGCGTCATGCGCCCGAAGTCCGACGGCCGCACCGCGCACTTCTACGCCGTCGTCGCGCGCGACACCGTCGACCAGGACTTCGCGGCCCACCGCCAGCGGTTCCTGGCGGAGCAGGGGTACGCCTACCGCATCGTCGACGCGGAGGACCTGGGCGTCGTGCAGTGACCGCTCCCCCGTTTGTGGCATTAAATTTGGCTCGCGGACCCGAAAGGGGCCAGAATTTTTATACACACAAACGAAACCACCACCAACTAACAACCCAACCCCCAAATAAAAAAAAAAAAAAAAAAATAAAAA
>NZ_JBHXIC010000079.1:15600-19666 GCF_042723955.1 Cellulosimicrobium cellulans
TGTTCTGGGCTACCCAAACCCTAATGTGCCCGGGGTGGACGGGGGGCTTGGTCCTTTCCCGGAACCAGTTTACTTAATACAATTGTTTCTAATCAACCCTTTAGGGCACTATTATTTTATTCAACTCAACGGTTCGTCCCACGATGTGAGAGCGCTCCCAGGAAGTTACTGACAAGACAGTCAGTGGTGCCCTAGGCTCCCGGCATCGGCGCGACGACGCGCCGGCGCCGGCGCGCTGCGCCGGCTCCCCGTTCGAAGGAGAACACCCACCGTGACCCTCTCGACGACCATCCCCGGCGCGGGCACACGCACCCGACGCTCGCGTGCCGCCGGCGCGGGCGTGACGGCGCTCGCCGTGGCCGCGACGGGCGTGGCCCTCGCCGCCCCCGCGACGGCCGAGCCGGCGTCCGACCCCGACCTCGGACCGAACGTCGTCTTCATCGACGACTCGTGGTCCGTGGACCAGATCAACACCTACCTCGCGTCGATCAACGACGAGGCCGAGTTCAGCCAGGACCGGCACGCCGTGTTCTTCGAGCCCGGCGTCTACGGCGACGCGTCCGGCCAGGACGACCCGGCGACGGCGACCGGCATCGTCAACGCGGAGGTCGGTTACTACACCGCGATCGCCGGCCTCGGCGCGCAGCCGGACGACGTGCTCATCAACGGCGCGCTGAGCGTCCAGCCGGTCGTGAGCTGCCCCAACAACCCGTGGAGCTGCCAGGACCCGGGTTCGCTCACGCGCTTCTGGCGCTCGCTGAGCAACGTCGCGATCAACCCGAACCAGCGCCCGGTCGACGAGGACGTGAACCGCCCGTACCCGGCCGGGGTCACGGACCCGCACCAGCTCCGCTTCGCGGTCTCGCAGGCCGCGCCGCTGCGCCGCGTCGACATCCAGGGCGACCTCACGGTGTTCGGGCGCTTCGGCGAGTACGCGAGCGGCGGCTACCTCGCCAACTCGCGCGTGTCCGGCCGCCTCGTGACCGGCTCGCAGCAGCAGTGGTACACGCGCAACTCCGAGGTCGGCACCTGGGACGGCGGCGTGTGGAACATGGTCTTCTCGGGCGTCGAGGGCGCCCCCGCGACCGACTTCGGGCCCAAGCCCGACGGCACCGCGGGCAACAAGACGACGCTCGACACGACCCCGCTGAGCCGGGAGGCGCCGTTCCTCTTCCGCGACGGGGAGGACCTCGCGGTGTTCGTGCCGAACGCGCGGACCGAGACCCGCGGCGTCGACTGGTCGACCGACGCGTCCGCCGGACAGAAGCTCTCGCTCGACACGTTCTTCGTCGCCCACGAGGACGACTCCGCAGCGGAGATCAACGCGGCGCTCGCGACCGGCAAGAACCTCCTGCTCACGCCCGGCGTCTACCACCTCGACGAGGCGATCCGGGTCGAGAACTCGGACACGGTCGTGCTCGGCCTCGGCTACGCGTCCCTCGCCCCGACATCGGGCAACGCGGCCCTGGAGGTCGGCGACGTCGCCGGCGTCAAGGTCGCGGGCATCACGGTCGACGCCGGCCCGGTGGAGTCGGACGTCCTCGTGCGCGTCGGTCCGGCGGACGCGCACGTGGCGGACGCGGCCGACCCGACGACGCTCACCGACGTGTTCGTGCGCATCGGCGGCCCGTGGGTCGGCAAGGCGACGACCAGCATCGAGGTCAACAGCGACCACGTGCTCATGGACCACATCTGGGCGTGGCGCGGTGACCACGGCAACGGCATCGGGTGGGACCAGAACACGGGCGACCACGGCGTCGTCGTGAACAGCGACGACGTCACCGCCACGGGCCTGTTCGTCGAGCACTACCAGAAGAACCAGACGATCTGGAACGGCGAGCGCGGGCGCACCGTGTTCTACCAGAGCGAGATCCCCTACGACCCGCCGAGCCAGGCCGCGTTCATGGACGGCGACCGCAAGGGGTACGCGTCGTACCGGGTGGGCGACCACGTCCGGCGGCACGACGCCGTCGGGCTGGGCGTGTACTCGTTCTTCAACCAGGGCGTCGACGTGCGCGTCGCGAGCGGCATCCAGACGCCGGTCCGCGCGGGCGTGACGTTCCGGTCGATGACGAGCGTCTTCCTCAACGGCTCGGGCGGAATCGACCACGTCGTCAACGACACGGGCGCGCCCGCCGTCGGCTCGTTCGCGTCCCCGCAGGTCGTCGCCTACCCGACCGACCTGCCGGCGGAGCTCGACGTGACCGTCGAGGCGACCACGCGCTGCCTCGCCGGCAAGGCGTACGTCGCCGTCCGTGCGACGAACGCCACCGACGCGCCGCTCGCGATCACCCTCGCGACGCCGTACGGCACCCGCACGGTCGCGTCCGTCGCCCCCGGCGCGAGCGCGTACCAGTCGTTCGCCACGCGCGCGGCCGCGGTGTGGGCCGGCGACGCCGTCGTCAGCGCGAGCTCGGGAGACGTCACGAGCGAGGTCAGCGCACCCTACGCGGAGCTGAGCTGCGGATGACGGACCACACCGGTTGAGCCCCGCGAGGCCCGCCTCCCGTCGGGAGGCGGGCCTCGTCGTCGTCCGAGCCGGACGACGCCGTGCACCCCGCGGGCGGCCCCCGGTACCGATTGCGGGACCCCGGCCCCTGGGAAAGGATCGGCGCGTGAGCACGGCCGAACGTCCTTCGCTCCCCCGCGCCGCCGCGAGCCGCGGCGCCCGCGCGCTCCTCGCCCTCGTCGCGACGGCGCTCGTCGCCCTCGTGACCGGTCTCGCCCTGCTCGTCGTCCCCGCCGGTCCGGCGCACGCCGTCCCCCCGATGGACGTCGCGGGCGAGATCACCGACCCCGACGGCGTGCTCGGTGACCGGACCGACACGGTGCAGGACGCGCTCGACCGCCTCGCGCAGGACACCGACCTGCAGCTCTTCGTCGTGTACGTGCCGAGCTTCGACGGCATGGACGGCGTCGACTGGGCGAACGCCACGGCCAACGCGTCCGGCCTCGGGGTCGACGACCTGCTGCTCGCCGTCGCGACCGAGGACCGGCGCTACGGCCTGTCCTACGACAACAACGTGTCGCTCACCGACGCCGAGCTCGACCGGATCTCCGCCGCGGTCGAGGACGAGCTGCGGGACGACGACTGGGCGGGCGCCGCCGTCGCCGCGACCGAGGTCGCGCGCGGCGCGAGCCAGGGCTCCGGGGGCGTCTCCTGGTTCTGGGTGCTGCTCGGCCTGGGTGCGCTCGTCCTCGTGGTCGTGCTCGTCGTGCGCGCCGTCGCGAAGCGCCGCCGCACCGCGCCCGCCGGGGGCTCCGCGGAGGGTGGGCTCGCGAGCCTGCCCACCGACGAGCTCAACCGGCGCGCGAGCGCCGCGCTCGTCGCGATCGACGACGCCGTGAAGACCTCGGAGCAGGAGCTCGGCTTCGCGCAGGCGCAGTTCGGTCTCGAGGCGACGCAGGAGTTCTCGGCGGCGCTCACCGAGGGCAAGCGCAAGGTCTCGGAGGCGTTCGCACTCCGTCAGCAGCTCGACGACGACCGCCCCGAGACCGAGCCCCAGGCCCGGGACGCGATGGCCCGCATCGTCGCGCTGTGCGACGAGGTCGCGGAGTCGCTCGACGCCCAGTCGCGGACCTTCGACGAGCTGCGCGACCTGCAGGCGCGCGCGCCGCAGGTGCTCGACGAGACCGACCAGCGCGCGAGCGAGGTCCTCGCCCGCATCGAGCCCGCGCGCGCGACGCTCGACGGGCTCGCCCGCACGTACCCGCCGACGTCGCTCGCGTCCGTCGCCCAGAACCCCGACCAGGCGCAGGCGCTCGTCGCGAACGCCCGGGAGTCCGTCGCGCGCGGACGCGAGGCGCTCGCCGGCAAGGACCGCGCGACGGCGGTCGCGCTCGCACGGGCCGCGCAGAACGCCGTCGGGCAGGCCGTCACGCTGCTCGACGCCGTCGACCGCGCGGGCGCGGACCTCGCCGAGTCCGGCCCACGCCTCGACAAGGGACTGGCGTCCATCACCTCCGACATCGCCGACGCCGGCCGGCTCGCGCCCGCGGACCCCGCCGTGGCGCCCGCCCTCGCGGAGGCGCAGGCCGCCGCGGCCGCGGGGAGAGCGGCGGGCGA
>NZ_JBHXIC010000080.1:0-16072 GCF_042723955.1 Cellulosimicrobium cellulans
AACCGACCCGCCCCCCCCCTATAACACCCCCAAAAATCTCGGCGGCCGCGTCTGTGGTTTATAAGACCCCGGGCCACGCCCCTGGACCGCCGCGCCGGCGGGCTCTTCTCGTCGCCCTGCGGAGCGGTCCGCGGCAGTCGCGGACGAGGCCGCGCCCCACGGGTGTCGGCGCACCGACGTAGACTTCCCTCCATGATCGAACTCCGTGCGAGCACGCCCCCCGGGGGTCCTGAGGACCCGTTCCGGAACCCCGCGACCGAGCCGACGACCGGCACGTCGACCGGGGTGCTCGAGCGCGAGGAGACGCGCGAGCAGACCGAGCCGGGCGACCACGAGCGCTTCGCGCACTACGTGCGCAAGGAGAAGATCATGGAGTCCGCGCTCTCGGGCAAGCCGGTGATCGCGCTGTGCGGCAAGGTGTGGGTGCCCGGCCGCGACCCGAACAAGTTCCCCGTGTGCCCCACCTGCAAGGAGATCTACGAGGGTCTGCGGGACCCGCAGGACGGCGAGGGTGACTCCGGCAAGTGAGCGCGGAGCACCACACGACGTCCACCGGTCACTCCGTCCCTGACACCCGTAGCAGGACCACCCCACCCGCACCGCAGAGCCCGTCGTCGGCGGCGGCCTCGCACCTCTCGCCCGCGTTCCCGCGTCGAGCCCCGTGGGGCTCGGCGTCGAAGCTGCGCGCGTGGCAGGCCGAGGCCCTCGAGCTCTACCGCACGCGCGCGCCGCGGGACTTCCTCGCCGTCGCGACCCCCGGAGCAGGCAAGACGACGTTCGCGCTGCGCGTGGCGACGGAGCTCCTGGAGCAGGGCGTGGTGCGGCGGGTGACGGTCGTCGCGCCGACCGAGCACCTCAAGCACCAGTGGGCCGACGCCGCCGCGCGCGTCGGCATCCGCATCGACCCGAACTTCCGCAACAGCCAGGGCCGGCACGGCGCCCACTACGACGGTGTCGCGCTGACGTACGCGCAGATCGCCGCCAAGCCCGCGCTGCACGCGGCACGGACGACCGCCGACCGCACGCTCGTCATCCTCGACGAGGTGCACCACGGCGGCGACGCGCTGTCGTGGGGCGACGCGGTGCGCGAGGCGTTCGAGGACGCGACGCGACGTCTCGCCCTCACGGGTACACCCTTCCGGTCCGACACCGCGGCGATCCCGTTCGTCGAGTACGAGCGCGGCCCCGACGGCATCCGCCGCTCGCGCGCGGACTACACGTACGGCTACGGCGACGCGCTGCGCGACCACGTCGTGCGACCCGTGCTGTTCCTGTCGTACTCGGGCAACATGCGCTGGCGGACCAAGGCCGGGGACGAGGTGAGCGCGCGCCTCGGCGAGGCGCTCACCAAGGACATGACCGCCCAGGCGTGGCGCACCGCGCTCGACCCGAACGGCGAGTGGATCCCGTCGGTCCTCGCGGCAGCGGACAAGCGGCTCACCGAGGTGCGGCGAGCTATCCCCGACGCCGGGGGACTGGTCATCGCGACCGACCAGACCGACGCCCGCGCCTACGCGGGCCACCTCGCCCGCATCACGGGGAAGTCACCGACGGTCGTCCTCTCCGACGACGACGGGGCGAGCAGCCGCATCGAGGAGTTCTCCGACGGCGACGGCCGGTGGATGGTCGCCGTGCGCATGGTGTCGGAGGGCGTGGACGTCCCGCGCCTCGCCGTCGGCGTGTACGCGACCTCGACGGCGACCCCGCTGTTCTTCGCGCAGGCCGTCGGGCGGTTCGTGCGGGCGCGCAAGCGCGGTGAGACCGCGTCGGTGTTCCTGCCCAGCGTCCCGCACCTGCTGGAGCTCGCGAACGGGCTCGAGATCGAGCGCGACCACGCGCTCGACCGCCCGCTCACGGCAGAGGAGCAGGGCGAGGGCTTCAACCCCGAGGACGCGCTCCTGGCGGAGGCGAACCGCGAGGACAAGGCGTCGGGCGAGCTCGTCCAGGGCTCGTTCGAGGCGCTCGAGGCGCAGGCCTCGTTCGACCGCGTGCTGTTCGACGGCGGCGAGTTCGGGACGGGCGCGGACGTCGGGTCGGACGAGGAGCTCGACTTCCTCGGCCTGCCGGGCCTCCTCGACGCCGACCAGGTCACCACGCTCCTGCGCCAGCGCCAGGCGGACCAGATGAGCGCCCGCTCGAAGAACACGCAGCCGGCGGAGCGCGAGCGGTCCGAGATGGACCACCGTCGGGCGGCCGAGCTCCGCAAGGAGCTCCAGCAGCTCGTGTCCGCCTGGTCGCGCCGCAGCGGGCAGCCGCACGGCTCGGTGCACACCGAGCTGCGCCGCCGCTGCGGCGGCCCTGAGGTCCCGCTCGCGACGGTCGAACAGCTCGACGCCCGCGTCGCGACCGTCCGCGGCTGGTTCGTCGGCAAGCGGTAGCGCCCGGTCATCGGTCTCGGTTCGCGATCCCGCGACCGGTTCCGCCGTCGCCGTCGGGGCTCCGGCCCACGTGGCGGGTTCCGCGGTCGTGGTCGGCAACCGCGGTTCTCCCTCGGCAACCGCAGTTCCACCTCGGCGGTCAGGGGAGCGTGTGCACGACCGTCGGGATGGCCGGGTCGCCGGCGGAGAGGCGGCGGGCGCCGCGGGGCAGCTCCGCGCGGGCCTCGCGGTGGCGGTGCGCGGCGTTCTGGACGCCGTAGGACCCGACCCAGCGCGAGTCGACCGCGCCGTCGACGACGAGCGGGACCTGGATCGGGCGGAGGTCGCCGTCGTCAGGCTCCCACTCCTGGACGGCGAGGTCGGCGCCGGTGACGACGACCTCCTCGACCGCGCGCCCGTCGACGTCGTACCGGCGCGCGGCGACCTTGCGCCCGCCGGTGCTGGTCTTGGCCGTGGACGCCTTCGCGACGGGCTGGAGCACGCCGGAGGCGTCGGCGCGGGCGACGAGCTTGTAGACCATCCCGCACGTCGGCGCGCCGGAGCCGGTCACGAGCGACGTGCCGACGCCGTAGGAGTCGACCGGGGCGGCGGCGAGCGACGCGATGGCGTACTCGTCGAGGTCGGACGTGACGGTGATCTTCGTGTCGTGCGCGCCGAGGGAGTCGAGCTGGCGGCGCACCTCGACGGCGAGGACACCGAGGTCGCCCGAGTCGAGTCGGACGGCACCGAGGCGTCCGCCAGCAGCGCGGACCGCGTTCTGGACGCCCTTGCGCACGTCGTAGGTGTCGACGAGGAGGGTCGTCCCGGGCCCGAGGGAGGCGACCTGCGACGCGAAGGCGGACTCCTCGTCGTCGTGCAGGAGCGTGAAGGCGTGCGCGGCGGTACCGATGGTCGCGAGCCCGTAGCGGCGTCCCGCCTCGAGGTTCGACGTCCCGGCGAAACCGCCGACGACGGCGGCGCGCGCCGCGGCGACGGCGGCCTGCTCGTGCGCGCGGCGCGCGCCCATCTCGAGGCAGGGGCGCTCGACGGCGGCGCTCGTCATGCGCGACGCGGCGGACGCGACCGCGGAGTCGTAGTTGAGGATCGACAGCACGAGCGTCTCGAGGAGGACGGCCTCGGCGAAGGTGCCTTCGACGGTCATCACGGGCGACTGCGGGAAAAAGACCTCGCCCTCGGCGTACCCGGTGATCGTGCCGGTGAACCGGTAGCTCTCGAGGAACTCGAGCGTGCGGTCGTCGACGACGGACTGCGCGTGCAGCCAGTCGAGCTCCTCGGCCCCGAAGCGGAACGACGAGAGCGCCTCGAGGACGCGACCGGTCCCCGCGAGGACCCCGTACCGGCGCCCCGAGGGCAGGCGGCGCGTGAAGACCTCGAAGAGGCAGTGCCGGTCGGCGGTGCCGTCCGCGAGCGCGGCCTGGAGCATCGTCAGCTCGTACCGGTCGGTGAGGAGCGCGGTCGACGCGACCGGCTGGTAGGGCGGCCGCTGCGTGCCGACCTGCGGCGAGGCAGCGCTGTCGGTGGGGGAGAGGGCGACGCTGCCCGGGTCGGCGAGGCTCATGCGGAATACGGTAGGGCAGCCGTCGACGACGTGGGCGCCGACAGGCCCACGAATACAGTGGTGGCGTGAGCCCCCAGCCGATCTTCACCCGCGCCGTCGGCGCGCGGGCGTCCGTGACCGTGCCCGAGGAGGCGACCCGGGTCGACGAGACCGTCCTCCCTGACAGCCCGTGGGTCACCCTCGTGTGGAACGACCCGGTCAACCTCATGAGCTACGTCGCGTACGTGTTCGAGTCCTACTTCGGGTACGCCGCGGAGCGCGCCCACGAGCTCATGCTCCAGGTGCACCAGGAAGGTCGCGCCGTCGTGTCGACGGGTGACCGCGAGCGCATGGAGGTGGACGTGCAGGCGATGCACTCGTTCGGGCTGTGGGCGACGCTCCAGAAGGACGGCGAGCAGTGAGGCCGTTCCGCGCCGAGGCGCACGGGTACGTCGCGGAGCTCGAGCCGTCGGAGCGGATCGTGCTGGCCCAGCTCGCGGGCGATGTCGCGCAGATGCTCCAGGAGGGCGTGCCGGGACGGGCACCGGGGGAGCCCGGACCGTCCGCGCCCGACGACGCGTGGTCACCTCCCGGCTGGACGGGCCCGCTGCCCGGCGGGCACGCGACGGACGCGACACCGCCGCCGGACCCGGCGGTGCGGCGTCTGCTCCCGGACGCGTCGGACGACGTCGAGGTGGCGACCGAGTTCCGGCGGTTCACGCAGGACGACCTGGCCGCGCGCAAGGTCGGGCGGCTGGTGCTGCTGGCGCGCATGCTCGTGGACTCGGAGCCGTCCGAGGTGGCGCCGTTCGCGGTCGCCCGCGAGGAGGCCGAGGACGTCGCGGGGGCGCTGACGGACGTGCGCCTCGTGCTCGCCGAGCGCCTCGGGCTGCGGACCGACGAGCAGGTCGAGGGTCTGTACGACGAGCTGGACCGCGAGGGCGACGACGGCCCGGACGACGGCGAGGTGGGCGGCGCGCCGCGCCGGTTCCTCGTGAGCGTGTTCCTGCTCACGGGCCTGCTCCAGGAGTCGCTCGTGGACGGCATGCTCGCCGACCTCAGGGCGGGGCGCGGCGGAGGGTCCTGAGCGCCGGCCCTGAGGGGCGGGCCCGAACGGCAGCCATCCTGTGGGCGCTGCCACAGGCGGGAGCCGCGGTTCGGTGCGCCCCGCGCGCGGGCGCGCCAGTAGGCTCGGGCGGGTGAACGACGCTCCCATCGGGATCTTCGACTCGGGCGTGGGCGGCCTGACCGTCGCGCGCTCGATCCTGGACCAGCTTCCGAACGAGTCCCTCCTCTACATCGGGGACACCGCGAACGGCCCCTACGGGCCCAAGCCGCTCGCGGCGGTCCGGGCGATGGCGCTGGCGATCATGGACCAGCTCGTCGACGACGGCGTGAAGATGCTCGTCATCGCGTGCAACTCGGCCTCCTCGGCGGTCCTGCGCGACGCGCGCGAGCGGTACACGCAGCGCCACGGCCTGCCGGTCGTCGAGGTGATCCTCCCGGCGGCGCGGCGCGCGGTCGCGGCGACGCGTTCGGGGCGGATCGGGGTCATCGGGACGCGCGCCACCATCACGTCGCGGTCCTACGAGGACGCGTTCGCCGTCACGCCGGGCCTGCAGCTGACGACCCAGGCGTGCCCGGACTTCGTGCCCCTCGTCGAGCAGGGCGTGACGTCGGGGCCCGAGGTGCTGGAGGTCGCGCACCGCTACCTCGACCCGGTCAAGGCGGCGGGCGTCGACACGCTGGTGCTCGGGTGCACGCACTACCCGCTCCTGACGGGCGCGATCTCCTACGTCATGGGCGAGGAGGTCACGCTCGTGTCGAGCGCGGAGGAGACCGCCAAGGACGTGTACCGCACTCTCGTCGCGCACGACCTCGAGCGCTCGCGCGACGCGGGGCCGCCGCAGCACCGCTTCCTCGCGACGGGGAGCGCGGAGCCGTTCGAGCACCTGGCGCGCCGCTTCCTCGGCCCCGAGGTGCTCAGCGTGGAGGCCGCCTGATGCGCCTCGTCACGGTCGGATGCTCGGGGTCGTTCGCCGGTCCGGACTCGCCCGCGTCGTCGTACCTCGTCCAGGTCCCGGCCGCGGAGGCCGCGGCCGCGGGGTTCGAGGCGCGCGACTGGAACGTCGTGCTCGACCTGGGCAACGGGGCGCTGGGTGCGCTCCAGCGGTTCGTGGACCCGCTCGACCTCGACGCCGTCGCGCTGTCGCACCTGCACCCCGACCACTTCGTCGACGTCTGTGGCCTGTACGTCTACCTGCGCTACCACCCCGAGCGCGGCTCGACCCGGACCGGGGTGCCGAGCCGGCTGACGGTGCTCGGTCCGTCGGGGACGGCCGGGCGCATCGAGGCGGCGTACGGCGTCGAGCCGGGCGACGGGATGAGCGAGGAGCTCGACGTGCGGGTCTGGGAGCCGGGCGTGCCCGTGCGGGTCGGGCCGCTCACGCTGGAGCCGTACCGCGTCTTCCACCCGGTCGAGGCGTACGGGGTGCGGGTCACCGGCCCGTCGTCGCTGCGGCCGGGCGAGCAGGCCGTGCTCGCGTACACGGGCGACACGGACGCGTGCGACGGCGTCGTCGAGCTCGCGCGCGACGCCGACCTGCTGCTGTCGGAGGCCGCGTTCCACGAGGGCCGCGACGACGGCGTCGAGCGCGGCATCCACCTCACGGGGCGCCGGGCGGGCGAGGTCGCGACGGCGGCCGGCGCGCACCGCCTGGTGCTGACGCACCTCCCCGCATGGAACGACCCCGAGCGCTCGCGCGCGGAGGCCCGCGAGTCGTACGCGGGCCAGGTCGACGTGGCGACGACCGGCGCGGTCTTCGACCTCTAGCCGCTGAGTGCATGAAATAGTCGCGCCGCAGGCCGATCGGCGCGACTATTTCATGCACTCAGCGGGTGGCGGGGGGTCGGTAGGGTGGCCGCATGACCAACCCTGCCTCTTCCGCGGTCGCGCGCGCCGACGGCCGCACGCCCGACCAGCTCCGCCCCGTGACCATCACCCGCCACTGGCTCGACCAGGCCGAGGGCAGCGTGCTCGTCGAGTTCGGCCGCACGCGCGTGCTGTGCGCGGCGTCGTTCACGGAGGGCGTGCCGCGCTGGCGCAAGGGGTCCGGCGAGGGCTGGGTCACCGCCGAGTACGCGATGCTGCCGCGCGCGACGAACGAGCGCAGCCAGCGCGAGTCGGTCAAGGGCAAGATCGGCGGGCGCACGCACGAGATCTCGCGCCTCATCGGGCGGTCCCTGCGTGCGATCATCGACGTCTCGGCGCTCGGCGAGAACACGATCGTGCTGGACTGCGACGTCCTCCAGGCCGACGGCGGCACGCGCACCGCCGCGATCACGGGCGCCTACGTCGCGCTGGCCGACGCCGTCGCGTGGGGCCAGCGGCACGGGCACATCAAGGGCGGCAAGCCGGTCCTCACCGACTCGGTCGCGGCCGTGAGCGTCGGGATCATCGACGGCACGCCCATGCTCGACCTCCCCTACGTCGAGGACGTGCGAGCCGAGACGGACATGAACGTCGTCGTCACGGGCTCGGGCACGTTCGTCGAGGTGCAGGGCACGGCGGAGCACGCCCCGTTCGACCGCGCGGAGCTCGACGCGCTCCTCGACCTCGCGGTGGCGGGCACCGCCGACCTCACCGCGATCCAGCGCGCGGCGCTCGCGACGGACGCGCGGTGAGCGGCGCGCCCGAGGCGACGGTCGTCGTGCCCGACGGCGCGCGCCTGGTCCTCGCGACGCACAACCCGGGCAAGATCGCCGAGCTGCGCGCCATCTTCGCGGCCGAGCTCGACGCGCACCCGGGGCTCGAGCTGGCGCCCGAGGCGATCGTCGGCGCGGGCGACGTCGGGGCGCCCGAGCCCGTCGAGGACGGCGTGACGTTCGCGGAGAACGCGCTCATCAAGGCGCGCGCGCTCGTCGCGGCCACGGGGCTGCCGGCGGTCGCCGACGACTCGGGCCTCGCCGTCGACGTGCTGGGCGGCGCCCCCGGGATCTTCTCGGCGCGGTGGGCCGGGCGCCACGGCGACGACGTCGCGAACCTCGAGCTCCTGCTCGCCCAGCTCGGGGACGTGCGCGCCGAGCACCGCGCAGCGGGCTTCGTGTGCGCGGCGGCGCTCGTCACGCCCGACGGCACCGAAGTGGTGCGGACGGGGGAGATGCGGGGGACCCTGCTCACCGCACCGCGTGGGGAGAACGGCTTCGGGTACGACCCGATCCTGCTGCCGGACGAGCAGCCGGGCGGCGTCGAGAACGGCGTCCGGTCCGCGGCCGAGCTGAGCCCGGCGGAGAAGAACGCGATCAGCCACCGCGGCAAGGCGTTCCGCGCCCTCGCTCCGGACGTCGTCGCCGCCCTGTCAGCGCGGTAGCGGGCCGCCGGCGAGGTCGCGTTCGCGGCGGCGCCGGTCGCCCGGCCGGAGCACGCCCACGAGCGCGACCACGCCGCGCCAACCCAGCATCGTGACCGCGAGGAACCCGAAGGACACGAGCTGGAACGCCGGGGCGACGCCCTGGCCGGTGAGGACGCGGAGGAGGACGCCGAGCGCCCAGGCGCAGCCCCAGACGACCACTCCCGCCGGCCACAGGGCCCACGGGCGGCGCCACGCGCGCGTGACGAGCCAGCCCAGCGCGGCGCCCGCCGCGAACGGCCAGGCGACGACGAGCAGCCGGGCCATGCCCTCGTCGGCGGAGTGCGTCGCGAGGCCCCCGCTCGCGAGCGCCAGGACGCACGCGACGTCGGCGAGCGCGGCGAGCAGGACGAGCCCGGGGCGACGCGGGGCCGCTCCGGTGGGCGCGAGGTCGGTCATGCTCACGACCGTACCCCGCCCACGCGCACGACCCGTCCGGCCGAGTCCGCCACCCGGGAGGCCGGTCTCGCGACGCAGGGGATCGACCACGCGGAACATAAGGTTGTCCGCGTGCATCTCGCCGCCGACGACCTCGCCTTCGCCTACCCCGGACGTCCCGTCCTCGACGGCGTGAGCCTGCGTGTTGCCGGAGGGACGCGGCTGGGCGTCGTGGGGGAGAACGGCACGGGCAAGTCGACGCTGCTGCACGTGCTCGCGGGCGACCTGATCCCCGGCCGCGGCGAGGTCCGCCGCGCGGGTTCGCTCGCGCTCGTCGAGCAGGAGCTCGCGATCGAGCCCGGCCAGACGGTCGGCACGCTCGTCGCCGCGACGCTCAGCGGGCTGCGCGCGGTCGCCGCGGAGCTCGAGGCGGCCGCCCGCGACTTCGACCACGAGGCAGGGGACCTCGCCGAGCTCACGGAGATCCTCGCGCGGGCAGAGCACCTCGCCGTGTGGGACGCCGACCGCCGCGTCGACGTCGCGTTGTCCCGTCTCGGCGCGTGCCGCGACCGGGACCGCGAGCTCGCGACCCTGTCGGTCGGCGAGCGCTACCGCGTGCGCCTCGCGTGCCGGCTCGCGGAGCGCGCCGACCTGCTGCTCCTCGACGAACCCACCAACCACCTCGACACCGGGGGGATCGACTTCCTCACGGGCGAGCTCGTCGCATGGCGCGGGGGAGTGGTCATGGTCACGCACGACCGCCAGCTCCTCGACGACGTCGCGACCGAGATCCTCGACCTCGACCCCGCCATGGACGGGAAGCCGGTGCTCTACGGGCAGCCGGGCTACCTGTCCTACCGGTTCGCCAAGAACCAGGCGCTGCACCGCTGGCGCCAGCGCTTCCGCGCCGAGCAGAAGCGCGCGGAGAAGCTCGCCGCCGTGCTCGACGCGTCGTACGAGGGCCTGTCCGACGAGTGGCGCCCGCCCAAGGGCAGCCAGAAGCACCGCCGTGCGACGCGCTCCCGCATCCACGTCAAGGCCGCGGACCGGCGCCTCCAGCAGCTCGAGGCCGAGGCCGTCGAGGTCCCCGTGCCGCCGCTCCAGCTCGTCTTCCCCGAGCTCCCCGCGATGTCGTCCGGCTGGGACCCGGGCGACCCGGTGCTCGAGCTGCGCAGCCCGCGCGTCGGGCCCGACGGCGGCGCGCGCCTCGACCTGCCCGGGACCCGGGTCGCGCTCCCGCCCAGCGGGCGGCTCCTGGTGACCGGGCCGAACGGGAGCGGGAAGTCGACGTTCCTCGCGGCGCTCGCGGGCCTGGTGCCCCTCGACCGCGGCACGCGGTCCGTGGTCGACGGCGCACGGCTGGGCGTCGTCGCGCAGGAGGGCCCGGCGCTGCCCCCTGCGGCGGAGGGCCGCACCGGGTTCGACGAGTACGCACGGGAGGCCCTCGAGCTCCTCGACGCGAACCGGCTGGACCCGGACCACCTCGTACCGGTCGCCTTCCTCGGCCTGCTCACCGAGGAGGACCTGGAGCGGCCGCTGCGCGAGCTGTCCGCGGGGCAGCGGCGCCGGTTCGACCTGGCCCGGGCGCTCCTGGCCGCGCCGCACGTGCTGATCCTCGACGAGCCGACCAACCACCTCTCGATCGACCTCGTCGACGAGCTCACGCAGGCGCTGCGGGTCACGCCAGCGGCCGTGGTCGTCGCGACGCACGACCGGCGCATGCGCGAGGACCTCGAGGACTGGCCGCGGCTCGAGCTCGCGGGCTGACCGGGGCGGCGGTCTTCGCCGACCCGGCGAGCCGCTCTCTCAGCGGCCCTCGACCGGGCTGCCCGCCGGGACGAGGAGCTTGCCCAGCGCGCGGCCCCATGCCCGCGCGCGGTCCAGCTCGCCGTCGTCGAGCGGCCCCTCGACGTCCCCGACGTAGAACGACGCCGGGGGAGCAGCCAGGCGGAACCCCGCGCGGCGCAGCACCTTGGCCGCCCCGCGGGCGGCGGAGCCGGGCAGCGGCTTGACCTTGGTGACGCGCGTGTCGAACGTCGCGGCGAGGCGTGCCTCCCCCTGGCGCGGGACGGACTCGACCCACTCGCGCAAGCCCGTCGCGCGGTCGGACACGTCGCCGCTCGCGCGCTGCACCGCCTCGGCGCGGGTCGCGGGCCGGGTCATGCCGAACGCGTGGGTGGGGCCTCCGGCGACCACGAGGCCCATGTGCCGGAGCGCGTCGGGGCTCGCCGCCGGGTCGGTCACGTCGACCACCATGACGCGGACCGTCTCGCTCAGCCCCTCGGCGACGGCCTGCGCGACCCGCTCGCTGTTCCCGTACATCGACTCGTAGACCACTGCGGCATCCATGGCGCACCCCTTCGTCGTACGCCCGTCCGGAGCGGACGGGTCCCCTCCCTCCAGCGTCGGTGCAGGGGGACGCCCGACCCAGGGCCGAGGGGACGGAGGTCGGGGGCCGTTGGTCCCCTTGCGGGACGGGCGTCAGGGGGCCGGGCGCAGCCGCGCGTCGACGAGGCGCACGAGCCACGCGAGGAGGAGGAAGACGACGGCGACGACCGCGGTGTTGACCAGCGCCCGCGCGAGCCCCCACGCCTCCACGTCGAGGAAGGGGTAGGGGTACCAGCCGACGACGGCGCCACGGACGAACGTGTACGCGATCCACGCGAGGGGGTAGGCGACCGACCACCAGACCGTCGCGGAGCCTGTCCGCGGCCGCGGCCCGACGAGGAGCCACGCGCCGACCGCGAGCACGGGCGCGAGCAGGTGCAGGAGCAGGTTCGAGACCTGGCCGGCGGCGCTCAGCTCGGCGAGGCCGCGGAGCACGGTGTGGTAGACGATCCCGGTGACGGCGATGCACAGCAGCGCGTCGAGGTGGGCGACGCGGAAGACCGGGCCGTCGCGCTCGGGCCGCACCGCGAGGAGGAGCGAGACGACCCCGACGAGCAGGTTCGACTGGATCGTGAAGTAGGAGAAGAGGCGCACGAGGCGTTCGGCCTGGCTCGGTGCGGTGCCGGGTCCGTCGACGAGCGCGATGACGAGCTCCATGACGATGCCGGTGAGCGCGGCGAGCGCCACGAGCGCGTGCAGCACACGGGCTGCCGCGAGCCGACGTCCCGACGCCGGGACGCGCGGCGCGCCGGTCACGGCAGGCGGCCCACGTACGCCATCGCCTGGCGCAGCAGCACCCCCTGGCCGCCGCGCATCTCGAGCTGGACCTCGTCGCTGCACGCCTGCTCGGGCGTGAGCCACGCGAGCTCGAGCGCGTTCTGCTGCGGACGGCAGTCGCCCGTCACCGGGACGACGTACGCGAGGGACACCGCGTGCTGACGGGGGTCGTGGTAGGAGGTGATGCCGGGCGTCGGGAAGTACTCGGCGACCGTGAACGGCTGCGGCGACGCGGGGACCTGAGGGAGCGCGACCGGGCCGAGGTCCTTCTCGATGTGCCGCAGCAGGGCGTCACGGATGCGCTCGTGGAACATCACGCGGCCGGAGACGAGGGCGCGCGTCATCATGCCCTCGGGCGTGACGCGCAGCAGGAGCCCGACGGCGACCACGTCGCCGGAGTCGTCGACCCGCACCGGGACGGCGTCGACGTAGACGAGCGGGAGCTGCGCGCGCGCCACCGCGATCTCCTCCGGGCTGAGCCAGCCCGCGGGTCGCGGGTTCTCGTGGGAGAAGTCGTCGGGCGTGAAGTCGGCGGTGTCGGTCACGCGACTGTTCTACCCCGTGCGGTGCGACGGGGCGAGTTCGCTCACGGCGCGCCGGGCTCGGAGGGCGGCTCGGCGACCCGCGCGACGATCTCGACGAGGGCGCGCTCCGCGACGGGCGCCGGCAGCACCTCCATGACCGCCATGAGCGGTGCGAGCCGGTCGGGCAGGACGGAGCGGCTCGTGCCACCGCTCTCCCCGTGGGGCTCGCCACCGTCCGTGGCGAGCGCCGCGAGCAGCGCCTCCCAGACGGCGTCCGCGGTGGGCTCCGCCGCACCGTGGCCCGGTACCGGGGCGAAGGCCCCGGCGAGGGCGCCGAGGACGGCGCTCACGTCCGGGCGTGGTTCGCCACGCACGACGTCGGCGCCCCGGACCAGCGCCGCCACGAGGTCGTCGAGGCCGGCCTCCGTCACGGGGGTGACGGTGAGGTGGGTCGTGTGCGGCAGGTGCGTGCCGTCGTCCTGCGCGAGCCCCGGCTGCGGCTGGAGGACCCACCCGAGCGACCGGACGGCGTCGGCCCACTGGTGCGGGTCGACCTGCCGCGCGGCGGGGACGGACTCGTCGCAGGCCACCGCGACGAGGGGACCGGTCGGGCGGCCGACGACGCGCAGCCCGTCGATCCCGTCGATCGCCTCGCGCAGGGCCCGGGTCGCGCGCACGCAGCGCGCGGTGAGGGCCGTGTACCCGGCTGTGCCGAGGGCCTGGCTCACCGCCCACGCCGCCGCGAGCGGGGCCGCCGAGCGTGAGCCCGACGTCGTCGGGTTGACCACCGGGTAGCCGGGCCAGCCCGTCGTCGCGAAGAACTGGCGGCGCTGGCGGTCGCGGCCGCGGACGAGCAGGACCGACGTGCCCTTGGGCGCGTAGCCGTACTTGTGCACGTCGGCGGAGATGCTCGTCACGCCGGGCACGGAGAAGTCGAAGGCCGGCACCCGCTCTCCGCCCGCGCCCTCCCAGAACGGCAGGACCCACCCGCCGACGCACGCGTCCACGTGCACCGGGACGCCGCGCGCGGAGGCCGCGGCGGCGACCTCGGCGACGGGGTCGACGACGCCGTGCGGGTACGACGGCGCGGACACGACGACGAGCGCGACGTCGTCGTCGAGCTCCGCGACGAGGTCGGCGGCCGTGAGGGTCCCGGTCCCGGGGTCGACCGGCACGAGCGTGAGGTCGACGTCGAGGTACAGCGCGGCCTTGCGGAACGCCGCGTGCACGCTCACCGGCGCGACGACGCGAGGGCGCACGCCGGGCCGGGCCGCGCGCGCGGCGTCGCGGGCGATCTTCACCGCGAGCAGGCAGCTCTCGGTCCCGCCCGAGGTCACCGAGCCCACGACCGCGTCCGGCCCCGTGGCGGCACCGCGGAGCATGGCCCGGGCGAAGGCGACCAGCTCGGACTCCATGACGGCGACCGACGTGAACGTCGTCGGGTCGAGGCCGTTGACGGGCTGGACCGCGCGGGCCGCCGCGGCGGCGAGCTCGTCGAGCTCGGCGAGGCCCGGGTCGTAGACGTAGGACAGGACACGGCCGCCGTGCGTCGGGGCGTCCGCGGCGCGGAGCGTGGCGAGCCGGTCGAGGATCCCGTCCGTGCGCAGCGGGACGTCGCCGGTCGGAGGCGCCCCGGGGCGCTCCGAGGAGGCGTCAGTCGCGGGCTCGGTCGGTCGGGGCGTGGTCACGCGGCAGCTCCGGTGCTGTGTCGTCGATGTCCCCCTTGCGCAGACCGTACCTCACGAGCGGGAGGAGGCTCAGCAGGACGAGCGCGGCGGGCACGACCGAGAAGGAGAGCGCGATCCCGTCCACCGCGGCGCCGGGCTGGGCGACCGTCTCGCCGGCCCGCGTCGACACGTACCCGGTGACGCCGAGGACGACCGAGAGCACCGCGGCGCCGAGTGCCATGCCCGTCGTCTCGCCCGCCGTCCACACGCCGCTGAACGCCCCGCCGCGGCCCTCGCCGTGCGTGCGCGCGTCGTGGGCGATGACGTCCGGGAGCATCGCGAGCGGGAGCGCCTGCATGCCCGCGTAGGCGATCCCGGCGAGCGCCGTCGGCACGTACACCCAGGCGCCGGGGGACCACAGGAGCGGGATCATGCCGAGCGCGGCGACCGCGAAGAGCGCCGTGGCGACGACGAACCCGCGCTCCTTCCCGTCGCGGCGCGCGAGCCGGGTCCACAGCGGCATGCAGAGCAGGGCGGGGGCGATGAGCGCGGCGAAGAGGTAGCTCACCGCAGCCTCGTCGTGCAGCACGTAGCGGGCGACGTACGCCGCGCCCGCGAGCATGAGGCCGGTGGCGACCGCCTGGAGGAAGAACGCGGCGAGCAGCGTGCGGAACGGCCGTGAGCGGCGCAGCGCGTCGAACGCCTCGCGGACCGCGAGGGTCCACGCGCGCGAGGCGGACGTCGAGGCGGCGGGGGCGAGCGGCGTCGTCGTCCCGGCGGGCGAACCACCGTCCCGGACGTCGTACGGGCGCGGGGCGACGCGCGGAGCGACGCGCGACGCGACGAGCATGCCCACGCCGATGATCACGCCCGACACGACACCCATGACGAGGTAGCCCGAGGTCGAGTCGCCGCCCCCGCGCAGCGCCGGGCCACCGGCGCCGAACAGGAGGATGGCGAACGCGAGCGCCGCGACGCGCCACGCGAGCAGGCGCGTGCGGCCGTCGTAGGTGGGGTCGAGCTCGGCCGGCAGGGCGATGTAGGGGACCTGGAAGAGGGAGAACGCCGTCGCGGCGAGGAGGAACGCGACGAGCACCCAGATCGCCGCGGCGGTCGGTCCCGCCGCGGCGGGGACGGCGAAGGTCAGCGCGAAGAAGACGGGCAGCGTGAGGGCGCCGATCGTCATGAAGCGTCGGCGCGAGCCGGTGCGGGCGAGGTCGCGGTCGGAGCCGTACCCGATGAACGGGTCGATGACGACGTCCCAGACCTTCGCCCCGGTGACGATGAGCCCCGCGACCGCGGCGGGGACCGCGAGCGCATCGGTCAGGTACACGAGCAGCACGAGCCCGGGCAGGGTGCCGAAGCCCCCGGTGCCGACCGAGCCGGCGGCGTAGCCGGCGATCGTGGTGCGCGAGAGCCGAGGGGAGGTGGTGGCGTTCGTCACAGGGGCAGCGTAGAGGCTGGTCGGGCGAGCGGCGGGCCGGGGCACGTGACGCACCCGGGGGCGAGGGGAATACGTGGGGGAAGATCGTTGCTCTACGAGGCAGACACCCCACCGTCCCAGGAGGATCATCCATGGCCACGCAGACGCTCACCGAGTCCACCTTCGAGCAGACGATCACGGAGAACGACATCGTCCTCGTCGACTTCTGGGCCGACTGGTGCGGACCGTGCAAGATGTTCGCCCCCGTGTTCGAGGCGTCGTCGGAGGAGAACCCGGACGTGGTGCACGGCAAGATCGACACCGAGGCCGAGCGCGGCCTCGCCGCGGCCGCGAACATCACGTCCATCCCGACGCTCATGGCCTTCCGCGAGGGCATCCTCGTCTTCTCCCAGCCGGGCGCGCTCCCCGCTCCCGCGCTCAAGCAGGTCGTGGACGCCGTCAAGGGCCTCGACATGGAGGACGTCCGCCGCCAGATCGCCGCGGCGAACGACGGCACCCCGGCGCAGGACGCCTGACCCGCCTCCGCGCACACGAACGGCCCGGCGCCCCCGGGGGGGGGGGGGCGCCCCC
>NZ_JBHXIC010000080.1:16082-19603 GCF_042723955.1 Cellulosimicrobium cellulans
GTCGACGCCGTGCGGACGGTCGACGGCATCGACCCCGAGCGCGTCGCCCTGTCCGGCGTGAGCCAGGGCGGCGGCCAGACGAAACCCCTCGCCCCCCCGGCCCCCGGCCGCGTCCCCCCCCCCGCCGAACCCCACCGCCCGGCCACGGCGGGGGGCGGGGCCGTTCGCGTCTCGGTCAGAGGCCGTCGTGCGCGCGCAGGATGCGCCTCGACGGAAGAAGCCGGTGCCCGCACCGGCAGGGGGCAATGGTGCGGACACCGGCTCTGGACTCAGGCTAGCCATCCAACTGGACGGGCGTCCAGTTGTAGGCCGGGTGAAAGCTCCCGTGGGGGGCGGACGGTGCGCGAGGCGGGACTCGAACCCGCACGTCCGAGGACACCAGGACCTAAACCTGGCGCGGCTGCCAGTTACGCCACTCGCGCGCGGAGGTCAGTCTACGGCGCGAGCGCCGCGCCCCGGTCGGGCGCTGCGTCCGGCGACGCAGCGCCGCGGGGGACGCAGCGCTCGGCCGCGGCGGCTACTTCGGGTCGATCCCCAGGTCCCGGCGCAGCTTGGCCACGTGGCCCGTCGCCTTGACGTTGTACTGCGCGAGCTCGACCTTGCCCTCCGGGTCGACGACGACCGTCGAGCGGATGACGCCCACGACCGTCTTGCCGTAGAGCTTCTTCTCGCCCCACGCGCCGTAGGCCTCGAGGACCGTCTTGTCGACGTCGGAGACGAGCGGGAACGTGAGGTGCTCGGCCTCGACGAAGGCCGCGATCTTGTCCACGGGGTCGGGGGAGACGCCGACGACCGAGTACCCGGCGCCCTGGAGCGAGGCGAGGCTGTCACGGAAGTCGCACGCCTCGGTCGTGCAGCCGGGAGTGCCGGCGGCCGGGTAGAAGTACACGACGACGTGCTTGCCGCGCAGGTCGGAGAGCGTGACGGCGCTGCCGTCGGCGGCGGGCAGGGTGAAGTCGGGAGCGGTGTCGCCGACGGTGAGGCGCGTGGACATGGATCTCCTTCGGTCCGGCCAGGGTGTGGGTTCGAGCGTAGGTGAGGTGTCGTGGCACCGGTAGCGTTGTGGCTGTGAGCAAGACGACGTCCGCGACCCCTTCGACTCCCTCGATCTCCTCGACCCGTCCGTCCTCGGCCCGGCCGGCGGCGCGTGACCTGCCGATCCGGATGCTGCACGACCGGCTCCTCGTCGACCCGGAGGTCGACGCGAGCGAGCGGCAGAGCTCGGCGGGCCTCGTCATCCCCGCGACGGCGGTCGGCCCCAAGCGCCTGGCGTGGGCCGTCGTCGTCGCCGCTGGTGAGCACGTGCGCCAGGTGGCGGTGGGCGACCGCGTCCTGTTCGACCCGGACGACCGCGCGGAGGTCGAGCTCGGGGGACGGGACCTCGTGCTGCTGCGCGAGCGTGACGTGCACGCGGTCTCCCAGGAGCTCGAGGAGGGCGGCCCGACCGGCCTGTACCTCTGAACCGTGCCGCGGGTCCGCCGTCGGGCGGGGCGCCGGGCGCTGTCGCCGACGTCACACGGGAGCGGGCGGAACGGATTTTCCCGGCGCGCCCACGGCTGCTAGTGTTTTCTCTCGCGCGCCATTAGCTCAATTGGCAGAGCAGCTGACTCTTAATCAGCGGGTTCGGGGTTCGAGTCCCTGATGGCGCACCCTTCCTGACCAGGCCGTCCACCCTCCGGGTGGGCGGCCTGCGTCGTCCCGGCCTGCCGAGCCCGTGCCGCCGTCGTCGCGCCGCTCCGACCGGGCGTCCTGTCGTCCGCCCCGTCACCGTGCCGGGCACCGGACCGTCTCCCGGCGTTCGGACCGCGTTCGTCCCGTCTCGTCCGGGAGTTCACCCGTGCCCGGAATGGTCCGGTACGGGTGCGCCCGCCGCGGACGTCGGACCGGCCGTGCCCTCGCCTGTCGACGACGAAAGGACACACCGATGCGCACGCCCGTGCACACGCCCCGGATCCGGAGAAGACGCCGAGGCCTCGCCGCCGTGGTCGGCGCGAGCCTCGCGGTGGGGACCGCGCTGCCCGTGACGGCGGCCGTGGCCGCCGACCGGGCGCCGACGCAGCGCGCCGCCGCGGCGGCCGAGGAGCCGAGCGGGACGCCGGTGCTCCACCCCACTCCCGGGACGTACCTGGACGGCACGGTGACCGTCACGGCGCAGCCCGTCCTGGCCGGCGACCCCGTCCGCGAGCTGGCCGTCGACGGCGAGCCCCTCGCGGGCGCCTCCGCGGTCCCCGCCACGTCGCGTCTCCTGTTCGACGTGGGCAGCAACTCGATCGAGAAGCGCTACGGCAGCTACGTGCTCGTCAACGGCACGCGACTCGACCTCGACCGCGACATGGTCTCCGAGCGCGTGGCGCTCGACGTGCCGAACGACCTGCTCGTCCAGGGCGAGAACGCGGTGCGGTTCGTCGTGGGCGCCGTCCCCACGTCGTGCGGCTCGAACTACGACGACTTCGACCTCACCGACGTCTCGCTCGAGCTGCTCGGCGAGGTCGCCGACGGCTCGGGCAACCGTTTCACCTACCAGTTCGGCGACGGCTCGTGCGGGACGAACTCGTCCCGCGTCCTGACGGCCGACCTGACGTTCGCCGTCACGCAGGACCCGGCTGCGACGACCGGCCTCGCGGCGGAGCTCGACACGACGACCCTCGAGAACGGCGCGCACACCCTCACCGCGACGACCGCGTCGGGCCTGTCCGCGACGAGCGGCGTGACCGTGAACAACTCCGCGCCCGGCGCACCGGCCCTGACCCCGGCGGACGGCGAGCTCCTCAACGGCACGCGGACCGTGCTCGCGACCCCGCCCGTCGGCGGCGACGCCCCGACGGGGATCGAGGTCGACGGCGCGCCGCTCACCACGACCACGACGCTCGGCGCCGGCTCGTCGCAGTTCGTCTTCACCGTCGGCTCGAACTCGATCGAGGCCCGCTACACCAACCACCTGCTCGTCAACGGCCAGCGCATCGACCTCGTCGACCGCGACTACGTGAGCGAGACGGTGCGCGTCGACGTGCCCAACGCGTACCTGGCCGCCGGGCGCAACACCGTCCGGTTCGTCACGGGCACCTACCCGACCTCGTGCGGGGACAACCGCGACGACTTCGCGATCTCGGGCATCGGCCTCGTGCCGAGCCACGGCACCGCGACCCCGGTCGACGTCGCGTCGTCGTACTCGCTCGGCGACGGCGACTGCGGCTCGAGCACGACCAAGCCGCGCGAGGCCGTCCTCACGTTCGACGTCGTCCCCGCCGCCGACGCCCCCGCGCCCGGCCTGCGTGCGGAGCTCGACACCGCCGCCCTCGCCGACGGCGAGCACGAGCTGACCTCCTCGACCGCGGCGGGTGCCGCGGCCCGCCGCACGGTCACGACCGACAACACCGGGCCTGCCGTCGCGTCGAGCACGCCCGCCGCCGGGGCCGAGCTCGCCACGGCGACGAGCCTCGCCGTCGAGCTCACGGACGCCTCGGGCGTGCTGGAGGGCGCGGCCGTCACGCTCGACGGCGAGGACGTCCTGGACCGGGGGC
>NZ_JBHXIC010000081.1:0-13774 GCF_042723955.1 Cellulosimicrobium cellulans
GTACACGGCCGCGATCAACGTGGGGACCGTCGCGTCCACCGCGCCCCCCCCCCCCCCCCCCCCCGCCCACCGGGGGCGCGGGGCGCGGGGCGCCAGGTGCCGCCCCGCGGGGGGGGGGGGCTGTGGGTGGGGGGTGTCTCCCCCCCCCCCCCCCGCGGCGACGTCGTCGGGCAGCCCGACGGCGGTGAACCAGCGGTCGAGCGGCCACCGGCCCGTCGCGCGCAGGATCTCCTCGATCCCGGCGCGCGGGATCTTCTCCACGGGCTTGCCGAGCAGGCAGCCCGCCGCGCGCCCGGTCCACGCGCCGAGCACGCGGTCCGCGTAGGCGGCGTCGGCCTCCGAGCCGGCGCCGGAGGGCCCGACGGCGCCCGGGCGGGTCGGCCGGCCGGGCGCCGCCGGGAGCGTGGCGAGAATCGCGTCCCAGTCGTCGGGCTCGTACGGCGCGGGCGCCGCGGGCAGCGCGTCGAGCTCGACGAGCAGGTCGCGCGCGAGCGCGCGCAGCCCCGGGGTCGCGGGGACGGGACCGGCGCCGCTCACCGCGGGGACGGGGTCGCCACCCGCGGCGACCCAGCGCTCGCGCACTCCCGCGAGCGCCGCAGGGTCCTTGCCCTCCGCGGTCGCCTGGACGAGCTCGTGCGCGAGCAGGTCCTCCGGCTGGGCCCAGGTGAGCCTCACGCCGGGTCACCCGCCCGCGCGGCCCGCGCCGCGCCGTCGTGCACGCCGAGACCGGCGCCGTCCACGGACGCTCCGCCCAGCTCGGCGAGCGCGCGCAGGCGCGACGTGGCGCGCTCGCGGTCGGCGCGGAGGATGTCCTCGGCCGCGGAGGCCATGAGGCGGCCGGTCTCGCGGACGTCCATGCGGCTCGCCTCCTCGATCGCGTCGAGCCATTCGTCGGGCACGACGGCCGTCCCGCCCAGGCCCGCGCAGACCGCGCCGGCCATGACGGCGATCGAGTCGGCGTCACGGCCGTAGTTCACGGCGCCGAGCACCGCGCCGCGGAAGTCGCCGCGGTGCCCGAGCACGAACCCGAGCGCCGCGGGGAGCTCCTCGATGGACTTGGTGCGCGACGGGCGCCGCGCATCCATGGACATCTGCCGGTACGCGGGCCCGACCGAGTCGAACGGCGCGACGGTGTCGCGGATCAGCCGCGCGAGGGCGCGCTCCTCCTCGTCCGTCGTGGGCGCCGTCGTCCAGCCGTCGAACGCGTCGACGACGGCCCGGAGCGCGGCGGCCGTGCCGTCGTGCGCGACGTCGAGCGCGGCGTGCACGACGTCGTCGACCGTCGCCCCGGGTGCGACCGACGCGGCGACCATGGCCGCGAACACGCCCGCGGCCTCGCGGCCGTAGCTCGACTGGTGCGCCCCCGTGAGGTCGATCGCCTCGGCGTACGCGCCGCGCGGGTCGCCCGCGTTCGCGAGGCCGACGGGCGCGACGTACATCGCGGCGCCGCAGTTGACGACGTTCCCGACGCCCGCCTCGCGCGGGTCGACGTGCCCGTAGTGCAGGCGCGCGACGATCCACTTCTCGGCGAGGAACACGCGCTGCAGGAGCAGCGCGGTCGACTCGAGCTCCGGGATCCAGCGCGGCTCGCCGATCATAAGCGGCACGAGGTCCTCGGCCATCGCGTACGCGTCGAGGTGCTCGCGGCGCTTCGCGTACACCTCGACGAGCGCACGCGTCATGAGGGTGTCGTCCGTGATGTGCCCGTCACCCTTGTGGTAAGGCGCGATCGGACGCGCGTCCTGCCAGTTGGGGTACCAGGGCTCCACGATCCCCGTCACGCGCCCCCCGTGGCGCTCCTCGATCTGCTCGGGGGTCCAACCCTCGGTGGCGCCCCCCAGCGCGTCCCCCACCGCCGCTCCGGTGATCACTGCCACCGCTCGGTCGTCCAGCCAGGTCACGGTCCACTCCCTGTCGATCTCTCGTCGGCGCTCGTCGCGCCCGGTGCGACCCGTGCGGGCCGCTGTTCCCGGCGGGGGGGTCGCGCACCGACCGCCCCGCCGCTTGTCCTGCTACTTGGTGATCTCGTCCCAGCCGGCCTCGAGCTCGGTCGCGAGCTGGTCGGCGTCGATCTCCTGGGCGAGGAACTTCTGGTACGCGGGCGTCGCGACCGTGTCCTTCCACTGCGCGTACGCGTCGACGAACAGGTACGGCGCCGACGTGAGGTACTGGCCGGACGAGAGGATCGTCGACCAGCCGTTCTCGTCGCCGAGCGAGGACGCCATGGCCTCCTGGGCCGACGTCGTGGCCGGGATGAGCGCGTCCGCCTCGTTGAGCGCGGCGAGGTTCTCCGTGTCGGTGAAGAACTCGATGAACTCCGCGGACTCCTCGACGTGCTCGGAGTCGATGTTCACCGAGAGCGTCTGCGGGTTGGCGGCCTGCTCGGCGCCGTCGGGACCCTCGAGCGGGGGCAGCACGACCCAGTCGAAGCCCTCGGGCGCGTCGTTGGCGATGTTCGCCGCCTGGAACGAGCCCTGGATCGTCATGGCGACCTGGCCCGCGTAGAACGACGCGAGGGTCTCCGAGCCGGACTGCGTGAGCGTCACCGGCAGCACGGTGCTGTCGGTGTGCGCCATCTCGTCGACGAGCTCCGGCAGGGCCATCTCGCCCTCGCCGATCGTGATGCTCGCGTCGGCGCCGGTGCCCTCGAAGTACTGGCCGCCGAAGCCGGGCGCCATGGCCATGAACGCGGCCGTCGGGCTCGCGAGCCCCCACCCGAGCCCGTACGCGCCGTCCTTCGTGGTGGCCTTCGCGATCTCGCGCAGCTCGTCCCACGTCATCGTGTCGCCCGTGGGGATCTCGACGCCCGCGGCCTCGAGCATCGTCTTGTTGGCGAACACCATGTAGGACTGGAGCTCGGTCGGGTACGCGATGACCTGGTCGTCGACCGTCACGGAGTCGAGGATGCCCTCGGGGATGTCGGCGCGCTTCTCGTCCGACATGTACTCGGACAGGTCGGCCAGGTAGCCGTCCACCGCGAAGGGCACGATGCTCGCGGCCTCGTAGTGGATGATGTCCGGCGCGGCGCCGCCGTTGAACTGCGTGATGAGCTTGTCGTAGATCCCGTCCCAGCCCGCGGGCACGATCTCGACCTGGACGTCGGGGTTGGCCTCGTTCCAGTCCGCGACGATCTTCTCGGTCGCCTCGATGGCGGCCGGCTGGTCGGACAGCGACTGGAACTTCAGCGTGACCGGGCCGCCGTCGGCGCCGTCCTCGCTGCCGCCCCCGCTCGAGCAGGAGGCGACGAGCAGGGTCGTGATCGTGAGGCATGCGGCGATGGACGCACCACGAGTCTTCATGGTTCTACCTTTCGGGTGGGGGTCTTTCGGGGGTCTGGGGGTGTTCGAGGAGACCCGGCGGGGTCACCCCTTCACGGCGCCGGACAGCAGCCCGCCGGTGAGCTTCTTCTGCATGATCGAGAAGAAGACGATGCTGGGGATGGCCGCGAGCACCGAGCCCGCGGCGAGCGGGCCGAGCGCCACCTTGCCCTCGCCGCCGATGAACATCTTCAGCGTGATGGGCAGCGTGTAGTTCTCGGGCGACTGGAGCAGGACGAGCGCGAAGAAGAACTCGTTCCACGAGGAGACGAAGCTGAACATCGCCGTCGCGACGATGCCCGGCATGAGCAGCGGGAAGACGATGGTGCGCAGCACGGTGAACCGGCTCGCGCCGTCCATCGAGCCCGCCTCCTCGAGGTCCACGGGGATGGCGGAGACGTAGCCCTGCATCATCCACAGCGCGAACGGCAGGGTGTACGTGGTGTGGACCAGCGTGAGCCCGACGAGCGAGTCCGTCAGGCCGATGGTCCGCAGGATGAGGAACAGCGGCAGGATGATGAGGATCACCGGGAACACCTGGCTCACGAGGATCCAGCCGACGCCCGCCGCGCGGATCTTGCCGCGCAGGCGCGCGAGCACGTAGGACGCGGGCAGCGCGATGACGACGACGAGCGCCGTCGAGACGACCGCGACGATCGCGCTGTTCCACGCCGAGCGCACGAGACCCTGGCGCGAGAGCGCCTGGGAGTAGTTCTCCCAGTGGAAGTCCTGCGGGATCAGGCTCACGGTCAGCGAGTTGAGCTCGCCCGACGACTTGAGCGACGCCGAGATGAGCCACAGCAGCGGGAAGCCGAGGAAGAGGATGTAGAACGCGAGGGCCACGTACTGGGCCGGGCGGACGAGTGCGCGCACGGGTCAGCTCTCCTTCTCGGAGCGGAACTGCGACCGCAGGTAGATCGCGAGCAGGAGGACGACGACCACCACGAGCACCACGCCCATCGCCGCGGCGTAGCCGATGTTCCGGTTCTTGAACGCCTCCAGGTACGTGAAGAGCATCGGCAGCATGGTCCGGCCGCCCGGCCCGCCCTCGGTGAGCACGTAGACCAGCGAGAACGAGTTGAAGTTCCAGATGAAGTTCAGCGACGTGATCGACGTGATGATCGGCCGCAGGCTCGGGAGCGTCACCGCGGTGAAACGGCGCCACGCGCCCGCGCCGTCCATCGCAGCGGCCTCGTGGAGCTCGTCCGGGATCTGCTGGAGCCCGGCGAGCAGCGTCACCGTGGTCTGCGGCATGCCGACCCACACGCCGACGACGATCACCGCGGGCAGCGCGGTCGAGAAGTCGGCGAGCCAGTTGATGTCGTCCGGCAGGCCCAGGGCGCCGAGGAACGCGTTGAGCGGCCCGGCGTTGGGCGAGTAGATCATCTGCCACATGATCGCCACGACGACCGGCGGCATGGCCCACGGGATGAGCGCGAGGACGCGCGTCAGCCCCTGGAGCCGGAGCCCCGAGTTGAGCAGGAGCGCGAGGCCCATCGCCGCGACGAGCTGGAGCAGCGTCACCGAGACGGCCCAGATCATGCCGATGCGGAACGAGTCCCAGAAGAACGAGTTGTCCGCGAGCCGCACGAAGTTGTCGACGCCGACGAACTGGTAGTCCGGGTGGCGCACGAGCCGCGCGTCGGTGAACGCGAGCGCGACGCCCATGACGAGCGGCGCGACGCTGAGCACGAGGATCGGCAGGAGCGACGGCATGACGAGCGCGATCGCCTCGCGCCGCTTGGCGCGCGCCATGCCCCCGTTCCGGCGTGGCGCGCCGCGGTCCGGCCGGCGGGCCGCGGCGGCGTGCGGGTCGCCCGCGAGGGTCGGTGCGCTCATCGGGACCTCCCGCCCGCGGTGGCCGTGGCGGCGCGGTCGGCGTCGGCCGTGGTGGCCTGGTCTGCAGCGTCGTGCCCGACGGCGCCGCTCGACCCGGGCGCAGCGTCGGCCTCGGGCGTCGCGGCGGACGCGACCGCTGCGGCGGTGGACTCGCGCACGACGAGGCGCGGCCCGACGGCGGTGTGCCGCCCGGCCTGCGCGTCGCCGTCCACGAGGTCGACCACGAGCTCCGCCGCGATCCGGCCACGCTCGGTCGAGCCGAGCGAGACGCTCGTGAGGCTGGGCTGGAACACACGGCCGATCTCGGTGTCGTCCATCCCGGTCACCGCGACGTCCTCGGGGACCGACAGCCCGCGCTCGCGCACCGCGCGGATCGCGCCGATGGCGAGCAGGTCGTTCGCCGCGACGATCGCGTCCGGGCGGGCGTCGCCGTCGGACGCGTCGAGGAGCGCGCGCGTCGCGGCGAGGCCCGCGGCCACGGTGAAGTCGGCCGCGACGACCGCGTCCGCGCGCTCGCCCGCGAAGTCGTCGGCGTGCGTCGCGGCGTCGAAGCCGCGCTGGCGGGCCTCACCCGGGGTGGTGTCGAGCGGGCCGTTGAGGAACGCGAGCCGGCGGCGCCCGAGGCCGAGCAGGTGGCGCACGGCCTCGCCGATGCCGCCGGCCGAGTCGGTGGAGACGGAGTCGATGCCGCGGTCGGCGAGGGTGCGGCCGATGACGACGACGGGGACCGGCGCCTGCCGGATCTCCTCGACGAGCTCGTCGTCGGTGCGCAGCGGGCTGAGGATCATCGCGTCGACGAACCCGCTCGACAGGCTGCGCACGAGCTCGACCGTCGAGGTCGTCGTGTCCCCCGTCGTCATGACGACGACGCGGTAGCCGTGGGGCGCGAGCACCTCGTGGATCGCGGTCATCATCTCGACGTAGACGGGGTTGCCGATGTCGGCGACGGCGAACGCGACCTGGAAGGTCTTCTTCAGACGCAGCGAGCGCCCGATCGCGTCCGGGCTGTAGCCGAGCTCGGTGGCCGCGGCGCGCACGCGCTCGACCATCGCCGGGCTCGCGCCCGTCCCGTGCAGGGCGCGGGAGGTCGAGGCCAGGGAGACCCCGGCCCGCTGTGCCACCTGGATCAGCGTGGCGCGTGATGACGTCACTGTCGTCCACCTCGTCGTCGAAGGACCGTCGTTCTGGAAACGTTTCCAGACTCGCCACCTCGGGAGTCCTGGAAACGTTTCCGGGTTGCGGACACTCTCGCACCGCCGCGGCGACGCGTCAACCCCAGCCCGCGAGAGAGGACTCTGGGCCTGCGAGGCAGAACCCGGGTCGCGCGAGGCAGAGCTCTGGTCACGCGAAGGGGAACCGTGGTCACGCGAAGGAGAACCCTGGTTGCGCGAGGTAGAAGCGTGGTCACGCGAGGTAGAACTCTGGTTGCGCGAGGTAGAACTCTGGTTGCGCGAGGTAGAACCCCTGGCCACCCGAGACGGACCCCTCGTGACGACCACGCCTCAGCCTCGGCACTCCGGCCCTCCCCCACTCGTCCCACGGGTACGGGAATCCTCGTACGGGGGTTGTCCACGAGGTCGGCCCGCGGTCAGGCTCGACACGACCCGACCACCGACGAAAGGTGCACCGATGCACACCCGAGCTCCGGCGTCGTCTCCCACCGCGGCGTCCGCCGCGGTCGCCCCACGGCCCGCGTCCCGTCCTCTCGCCCTGTTCCTCGCCGTTCTCCTCGTGCTCGTGGGAGCGCTCTCGTGGGCGGTCGCCGGCCCGGCGCAGCAGGCGCACGCCGCGACCTGCGCCCCTGCGTGGAGCTCCGGCACGGTCTACCTGGGCGGCGCCGTCGTCTCGCACGGCGGCCAGAACTGGAAGGCCGGCTGGTGGACCCAGGGCGAGACGCCCGGCACCACCGGCGAGTGGGGCGTCTGGCGCTCGCAGGGCGCGTGCGGCGGCGGGACCGACCCGGGCAACCCCGGGAACCCCGGCACGCCCAGCGGCTTCGTCGTCTCCGAGGCCCAGTTCAACCAGATGTTCCCGAACCGGAACCCGTTCTACACCTACCAGGGCCTCGTCGACGCGCTGTCCGCGTACCCGGGCTTCGCGACGACGGGTGGCACGGAGGTCGCCAAGCGCGAGGCCGCGGCGTTCCTCGCGAACGTCAACCACGAGACAGGCGGGCTCGTCTACGTCAAGGAGATCAACACCGCGAACTACCCGCACTACTGCGACTACTCGCAGCCCTACGGCTGCCCGGCGGGCCAGAGCGCGTACTACGGCAAGGGCCCGGTCCAGCTGAGCTGGAACTACAACTACAAGGCCGCGGGTGACGCGCTCGGCATCGACCTGCTCAACAACCCGTATCTCGTGGAGCAGAACTCCGCGATCGCGTGGAAGACCGGGCTCTGGTTCTGGAACACGCAGTCGGGCGCGGGCTCGATGTCTGGGCACCAGGCGATCGTCTCCGGCGCGGGCTTCGGCGAGTCGATCCGCTCGATCAACGGCTCGATCGAGTGCAACGGCGGCAACCCCGCGCAGGTCCAGTCCCGCGTGACGGCGTTCCAGCGCTTCGCGCAGATCCTCGGCACGACGACGGGCGCGAACCTCTACTGCTGACCGCACCCCTGCCCGCGCGAGCCACCGTGGCCCGTCCCGACACCGGGGCGGGCCACGGCCGCGAGCCCTCGATCGACGAGACGGTGCGCTGACCAGCGTTCTACCCCGCGGGACCAGCGTTCTACCTCGCGGGACCAGGGTTCTACCTCGCGGGACCAGGGTTCTCCCTCGGCCGACCGGGGTTCTCGCTCAGGCGCGTCAGAGGTCCGCGAGGAGGTCGTGCATGCGGTCGATCTCGCCGCCCTGGCCGGACGCGGTCTCGGCCGCGATCTCGTTCGCGAAGAGGTCCTGGCCCTCGACGAGCACGACGTCGACCATGGCGAGGGCGCCCTCGTGGTGCTGGATCATCCCCTCGAGGAAGAGGCGGTCGAACTCCGCGCCGCTCGCGCGCTCGATCTCGGCGAGCTGCTCGTCCGTGAGCATCCCGGATGCTCCGTCACCGTGCTCGTGCCCCGATCCCTCGGGCGCGCGGGGGCCCGTGCCGCCGTCGCCCTCCGCTCCCTCCGGGACGGCGAGGTCGCGCGCCTGCAGCCACGACGCGAGCGCGTGGACCTCCGGGCCCTGCGCGGCGGTGACGCGCTCCGCGAACGACCGGACGGCGTCGGACCCGGCGCGGTCCGGCGCGAGCGCGGCGATCTCCAGCGCCTGGAGGTGGTGCTCGATCATCCCGGTCACGAACGCGGCGTCGGCCTGGTTCCAGGACTCTGCGTCGGGCGCGGCGTCGTAGTCCTCGGGCGCGACCGTCGTCGCCTCCTCGCCGGGCCGGCCGGGCTGCACGACGACGCTCGACGGTGTCGAGGTCGGCACCGGGTCGGGCGTGCACGCCGCCGCGCCCAGCGCCACCCCGAGCACGACCGCGCCGCAGGTCAGGGCCCGTGCGGCTGCGGTCGAGGTTGCGTTACCACTGGGAAAACTCTGCACCCGCCCTGTTCCCTCCGTGTAAAAACTCGCCGTGAAGCGCGCTCTTGGGGTGGTCCAGATCACACCTGACGGACAGAATTCGCAGAACACTACCAAGGAGGTGTTTCGCTCGTGCATCGAACGACGAACAAGACGCGCCGGCAAAGAAGCCGGGTCCTGCTCGCCTCGTCCATGGCGGCCGCGCTGGCCGTCTCCTCGCTCGCCGTCGCCTCGTCGGCGGCCGCCGAGCCGTCCGACGGCTCTCCCGAGTCCGTGGCCTCTCTCACCGAGCAGGCCGCCGGCTCGCTCGCCGACCTTCCCGCCCAGCGGCTCGCTCCCCTCGCCCAGGCCACCGACGTCCTGGCGCCCGGAGAGGTCGCCGGCAGCCCGAACCTGACCCACGTCGCGAACATCCCGAAGAACGGCGCGTTCGCGCCCGAGGGCCAGTACAGCAGCGACCTGGCGTTCCAGGGCCGCTACGCGTTCGCCGGCAACTACGGCGGGTTCACGGTCTACGACGTCGCGAACCCGACGGCGCCGCAGCAGGTCGCCCAGGTCGTCTGCCCCGGGTCGCAGAACGACATCTCGGTCTACGGGGACCTCCTCGTCCTCAGCACCGACTCGTCGCGCAGCAACGACTCGTGCGAGAACGTCGCCCAGAGCGCCACGGTCAAGGACTCGTGGGAGGGCATCAAGGTCTTCGACATCTCCGACCCGACGTCGCCCGAGTACGTGTCGTCGGTCGAGACGCAGTGCGGCTCGCACACGCACTCCCTCGCGCCGTCGAAGGACGGGGAGGAGCTGTTCGTCTACGTCTCGTCGTACAGCCCCAACGCGGCGTTCCCCGACTGCCTCCCGCCGCACGACCTCATCTCGGTCGTGCAGATCCCGCTCGACGACCCCGCCGCGGCGGAGCTCGTCTCCACGCCCGTCCTCTTCCCGGAGGGCGGCAACCCGGGCGGCAACGGCTCGAGCACGACGTCGGGCTGCCACGACATCACGACCTACCCGTCGAAGGACCTCGCGGCGGGCGCGTGCATGGGCGACGGCATCCTCATGGACATCTCCGACCGCGCGCACCCGGTGGTCACCGAGGTGGTCCGCGACACGACGAACTTCGCCTTCTGGCACTCGGCGACGTTCAACAACGCCGGCACCAAGGTCGTCTTCACGGACGAGCTCGGCGGCGGCGGCGCGCCCACGTGCAACCCCACGGTCGGGCCCGAGAAGGGCGCGGACGCCATCTACGACATCGTGGGCGGCGAGCTCGTCTTCAAGAGCTACTACAAGATCGAGCGCGAGCAGGCCGCGACCGAGAACTGCGTGGCGCACAACGGCTCGCTCATCCCCGTCCCGGGCCGCGACATCATGGTCCAGGCCTGGTACCAGGGCGGCATCTCGGTGTGGGACTTCACGGACTCGGCGAACCCGGTCGAGATCGCGTGGTTCGACCGCGGCCCGCTCTCCTCGGAGCGCCTGATCCTCGGCGGCTCGTGGTCGGCGTACTGGTACAACGGCGCGATCATCTCGAACGACATCCAGCAGGGCCTCGACGTCCTGCTGCTCGACGACCCGGTGACCAACGCCGCGAAGTCGGTCGTGACGGACGAGCTCAACCCGCAGGCCCAGCCGACGTACACCGAGCCGCCGGCGTGGTCGAAGAGCACCGCCTACCAGGGCGGCGCGACGGTCACCTACGGGGGCGCCGTCTGGAAGGCCCAGTGGTGGACCAAGGGCCAGACGCCCGGTGACCCGTGGGGTCCGTGGGAGGAGATCGCGGGCGTCGACGCCGACGGCGTCGGCGCGTGGAAGCCGAGCCGCGTCTACACCAAGGGCGACACGGTGACGCACGAGGGCACCGAGTACACCGCGAAGTGGTGGACGCGGAACCAGGAGCCCGGCGACCGCTGGGGCCCGTGGGACCCGCAGGACTGACGCACCCGGGCCCCGCGCCCGGCTGACGCAGCACGACGGCGCCCGCTCACCTCCCGGTGGGCGGGCGCCGTCGCGCACCGGGCCGCAGGCCTCCGCGCCGCACCGGGCCCGGGGCGCCGGCGCTACGCTCCTCGGCATGCCGCGACATCCTCTCCCCGAGACGCTCGCACCGCTGCCCGACGGCGCGCGGTGCCCCTGCCTGTCCGGGGAGACGTACGGGTCGTGCTGCGGCCGCTACCACGCGGGCCTGCGCCCGGGCGCCGACGGCACGACCCCGGGGCCGTTCGCCCCGACCGCCGAGGCGCTCATGCGCTCGCGCTACAGCGCGTTCGCCGTCGGCGACGCCGCCTACCTGCTCGCGACGTGGCACGCGCCGACCCGGCCCGGGTCGCTCGACCTCGACGAGGACCTCGAGTGGCGCCGCCTCGACGTCGTGCGCACGGAGGGCGGCGGCCCGTTCGACGCGACCGGAGTCGTCGAGTTCGTCGCGCACCACCGGTCGCGGACCGACCCCGCGGAGCGTGGGCGCCTGCACGAGGTCAGCCGGTTCGTGCGCGAGGGCGACCGCTGGTTCTACGCGGACGGCGTCGTGGGCTGACGCCCGGTCTCGCGGGTCACGTCACCCGACCCGTGGCGCCACCGGGCGACGCGCCGACACCGCGACGAGCACGACCGCGACGAGCGCCGCACCGAGCAGCGCGCCCGCGGTGTTCATCACCACGTCCTGGACGGTCGGGACGCGGCCGGGCAGGAGGTTCTGGGTCAGCTCGATCGCGACCGACAGCGCGCAGCCCGCGAGCGTCACCACCCCGACGGCGCGCCACACGCCCAGCGGTGCGCCGCGCCGTCGTGCGGTCGCGCCACGGAGGAGCGGCACCCCGAGCACGCCGAACGGCCCGAACATGACGACGTTCGCGAGCGCCTCGAGCACCGGCAGCGTGATCGGGATCCCGAGGCCCTGGAGGAAGTCCAGGGTGGCGGTCGCCCAGCCCGGCGCGTCGGTGGACTGCGGGGACGGCCACAGCGTGACGACGAGGACGGCGGCGAGGTAGGCGGCGAACGTCCAGGTCAGCAGGCGCATCGCGTCAGCGTACGGGGGCAGGCACGGCGCGCGCGGCGGCCCTCGGGACAGCCACGGACCCTCCACCGTTCCCCCTCCTCGCCGAGCGTGGCAGCCGGACCCTCGGTTCACTGGGCGCCATGGTCTCCCTCGGATTTCACGCGTCCCACGAGCAGATCGCCCCGGGCCCCCTGCTGGGTGCCGCGCTCCGCGCCCAGGAGGTGGGGTTCGACGTCGCGATGTGCTCCGACCACCTCGCGCCCTGGAGCGTGCGGCAGGGCGAGTCGGGTCACTCCTGGTCCTGGCTCGGCGCCGCGCTCGCCAGCACCGACCTGCCGTTCGGCGTCGTCACGGCGCCCGGTCAGCGCTACCACCCCGCGGTGGTCGCGCAGGCGATCGCGACGCTCGGCCAGATGTTCCCCGGCCGGTTCTGGGCCGCGCTCGGCTCCGGCGAGGCGATGAACGAGCACGTCACGGGCGACCCGTGGCCCACCAAGGCCGACCGCGACGCCCGCCTGCGCGAGTGCGTGGACGTGATCCGCGCGCTCCTCGCGGGCGAGGAGGTCACGCACCGCGGGCACGTCACGGTGGACCGCGCGCGCGTCTGGTCGCTGCCCGACGTCGCCCCGCGCCTCGTGGGCCCGGCCGTCACCCCGGCGACCGCGCGCCGCCACGCGGACTGGGCCGACGGCCTCGTCACCGTGAACCAGCCGGTCGAGTCGCTGCGCCGCGTCGTCGGCGAGTACCGCGACGCGGGCGGGCGCGGCCCGCTCGCCCTCCAGGTGCACGTCGCGTGGGGCGACGACGACGAGGCGGCCTTCGCCGTCGCGCACGACCAGTGGCGCTCCAACCTGCTGCCGCCGAGCGTGAGCTGGCACCTCGAGACCCCGGAGCAGTTCGACGCGGTCGCGGACCTCGTGCGCCCCGAGGAGGTGCGCGGGACGGTGCTCGTCGAGCACGACGCCGAGCGGTTCGCGGACCGCGTCGCCGAGCTGGCGGCGTGCGGGTTCGACGAGGTGTACCTGCACCACGTGGGGCAGCGGCAGGACGCGTTCCTCGACGCGGCGGGCGCGACGCTGCTCCCGCTCCTGCGGTCGGCGACGGCGACGACCGAGGGAGGTGCGGCATGAGGATCAGCGACACCGGCGACCTGTGGTGGAAGAACGCGGTGATCTACTGCCTGGACGTCGAGACGTTCATGGACTGGGACGACGACGGCGTGGGCGACTTCGCCGGGCTCGTGCAGCGCCTCGACCACCTGGCGGACCTCGGGGTCACGTGCCTGTGGCTCATGCCGTTCTACCCGACCGCGGACCGCGACGACGGCTACGACATCACCGACTTCCTCGCGGTCGACCCGCGGCTCGGGGACGTCGGTGACCTCGTGGAGCTGATCCGGACGGCGCACGACCGCGGCATCCGGGTCATCGCCGACCTCGTGGTCAACCACACGTCGGACCGCCATCCGTGGTTCAAGGCCTCGCGCTCCAGCACGGACAACCCGTACCGCGACTTCTACGTGTGGCGCGCCGACGAGCCGCCGCCCACCAAGGACCAGGTGATCTTCCCGGACCAGGAGGGCGGCATCTGGACGAAGGACGAGAAGACGGGCGAGTGGTACCGGCACCGCTTCTACCGCCACATGCCGGACCTCAACACCGCCAACCCGCACGTCCGGGACGCGATCGCGAAGACGATGGGCTACTGGATCCAGCTCGGCCTGTCGGGGTTCCGCGTCGACGCGGTGCCGTTCTTCCTCGGGGACGCGGCGGCGAACCCGTCGGACGAGATCGAGGACCCGCACGACTTCCTGCGCGCCCTGCGCTCGTTCCTCTCGCGCCGCACCGGGGACTCGATCCTCATGGGCGAGGTCAACCTGCCGTTCGAGGAGCAGCGCCTCTACTTCGGCGACGACGGGGAGGGCGACGGGAGCGAGTCCGGACCGTCGAGCTCCGAGCTGACGCTCCAGTTCGACTTCAACGGCATGCAGGCGCTGTACCTGTCGCGGGGGGGGGCGCGCGCGCGGGCCCCCCGCCGCCGGCGCGCGCCCCGCCCCCCCCCCCCCCCCCCCCCGCCCGCGGCGCGCGGGGGGGGGCGCCCACCCCGACACACC
>NZ_JBHXIC010000081.1:13784-18812 GCF_042723955.1 Cellulosimicrobium cellulans
CTGACGTTCTTTTTCTATTCAACGGTCTGGCGGGCGTTTACCTGTGGGCGCGCCGGGCAGGCGGGGGGGCCGCCGGCGGGGTCGCGCCCCGCGCGCCCCCCGATCCCGCACGACGCGCAGTGGGCGACGTTCGTGCGCAACCACGACGAGCTCACGCTCGACAAGCTGTCCGACGACGAGCGCCAGGAGGTCTTCGCGGCGTTCGGGCCCGAGGAGGACATGCAGCTCTACGGGCGCGGGCTGCGCCGTCGGCTCCCGCCCATGCTGGGCGGGGACCCACGCCACGTGCGGATGGTGTACTCGCTGCTCTTCGCGCTCCCGGGGACACCGGTCCTCTTCTACGGCGAGGAGATCGGCATGGGCGAGAACCTCGCGGCGGACGGGCGGCTCGCCGTGCGGACCCCGATGCAGTGGACGTCGGAGCGCAACGGCGGGTTCTCGCGCGCCCCCGCGCGCCGGCTCGCCGGGCCCGTTCCCGGCGACGGCTACGCGCCCGAGCACGTCAACGTCGCGGACCAGAGGCGTGACCCCGACTCGCTGCTGACCTTCGTGCGCCTGCTCGCGCACCGCTACCGCGAGTGTCCCGAGCTCGGCTGGGGCGACGTCGACGTGCTCGACCAGCCGGAGCCGTCGGTGCTCGCGCTGCGCAGCACGTGGCAGGAGGCGTCGATGGTCACCGTCCACAACCTGTCCCCGGACCCGGTCGTCGTCCGGCTCGCGCTCGGCGAGCTGCCGGAGGAGGCGCGCCTCGTCGACCTGCTCGACGCGGACGACGTCGAGCCGGACCCCGACGGGAGCGCCGAGGTCCGGCTCGACGGCTACGGCTACCGCTGGCTGCGCGTCACGCACCCGGGCTCGCGCCGGCTCCTGTGAGCGCGCGGCCGGCCGTCAGTCGTCGTGGCTCGGCTCGTCCGGGCCGACGGGCCGGCCCGGCGACGACGGCCAGTCGGGAGGCGAGTCGGGAACCGGGTCCGAGGGCCGCGGCTCGCCGGGGAGCGGGTCCGCGTGGCTCGGGTCGCGCGGCGGCTCCGAGGGGTCTGCCGGCGGCCCCGGGGACTTCGGCGGCTCGACCGTGGGCTCGACCGGAGGGACCGGCCCGGTGCCGGGCTCGTCGGGATGGGTGGTCATGGCTGCACCTCCGTTGCTGCTCGGGACGCCCGCTGCGTCCCTCCTCGACGCTAGGCGCGCCGCGCCCCGCTCGCGCGCGGCCGGGCCGCGGATCGTCCCATGGGGACGAGTGCCCATGGCTCGCCCGAGCCGGTGGTGCCTACGATCCGGACGTCCGTCGTCGTTGACTGTCCGCCGCTCCGTACGGAGCGGCCCTCGGAAGGAGTGCGTATGAGGACTCGTCAGCTCGCCTCTGCCGCCGTCTTGGCCGGCGCCCTGGTGCTCGGGACCGCGATCGGTGCCTCCGCAGGCACCTCGGGCACCGTGTACAGCGCCGGCAGCCCTCACTACGCGAGGGCGACGTTCGCCCCCAACGACCCGGGGCGCCACAGCGCGTACGTCGCGGTCGTCGACAACCGCAAGGACGGCGCCAGCGCTGTCGCACAGGTCCGGTTCGACGGGACGACGAAGACCGTCCGCGCGAGCGACGGGGTCGGGTCGAGCGTGTACTGGTACTCGGGCGGCATGTCGAGGGGCAAGTCCGTGTCGGTCCGCGCGTGCCGGCAGGACCTGTCGGCGGGCGGCCCGGTGAAGGACTGCGGTGCCTGGCGGACCTTCGTCGCGTAGGCCGGTCGTCGGGCCGCCCTCGGCCGCCGTGGACGACGGCGACCGGGGGCGGCCTACCCTGGGCACGTGACGTCGTTCGCCTCGGACAACTACTCCCCCGCCCATCCCGACGTCCTCGCCGCGCTCGCCGCGGCGAGCGCCGGGCACGAGATCTCCTACGGCGAGGACCCGTGGACGGCGCGCCTCCAGGACGCCGTGCGGTCCCGCTTCGGCCCGGACGCCACGGCCTACCCGGTGCTCACGGGGACGGGGGCGAACGTCGTCGCGCTCATGGCGATGCTGCCGCGGTGGGGTGCGGTCGTCGCGACCGAGCACGCGCACCTCAACACGGACGAGAACGGCGCGCCCGAGCGCGTCGGCGGGGTCAAGGTGCTCGCCGTGCCGGCGCCGGACGGGAAGCTCACGCCCGACGCCGTGGAGCGGTTCGCGGGCGACCTCGGCGACCCGCACCGCGCGCAGCCGCTCGTCGTGTCGCTCACGCAGTCCACCGAGCTCGGCACGCTCTACACGCCGGCCGAGATCCGCGCGGTGGCCGACGCCGCGCACGGCCGGGGCATGCGCGTGCACCTCGACGGCTCGCGCCTCGCGAACGCCGCCGCGGCGCTCGACGTCCCGCTGCGCGCGCTGACCACGGACGCGGGCGTCGACGTGCTGTCGTTCGGCGGCACCAAGAACGGCCTCGCGCTCGGGGAGGCCGTCGTCGTGCTCGACCCCTCGGCCGTCGACGGCGTCGAGTTCGTGCGCAAGGCGACGATGCAGCTCGCGTCGAAGATGCGCTACGTCTCCGCGCAGCTCCTCGCGCTCTTCGAGCCGGTGGGCGACGTCGTCGCCGAGGTCGACGAGATCACGGACGCGGACGAGCTCTGGCTGCGCAACGCGCGGTACGCGAACGCGATGGCGGCGCGCCTGCGCGCCGGGCTCGCGGGCGTCGTCGTCCCCGCCGCGCTCGGGCCGGACGACGCCGTCCCCGCCCCGGCGTCGGGCCTCGCCTTCACCCAGCCCACGCTCGTCAACGCGGTCTTCGCGACGCTCCCCCGCACCGCCGTCGCGCGCCTGCGCGAGCAGCACCGCTTCTACGACTGGGGACCGGGCGAGACGCCCGACCGCGTCGAGGTCCGCTGGATGTGCGCGTGGGACACGACCCCGGACGACGTGGACGGGTTCGTCGCGGACGTGCGCAGCGTCCTCGCGCTCGCGCGCTGACCGGACGAGGATGGGCGCCATGACTCCCGACACGCTGCCCACCCCCGACGACCTCGTGCACCTGCGCCGCTGCGTCGAGCTCGCGCGCGAGGCGCTCGACGACGGCGACGAGCCGTTCGGCTCCCTCCTCGTCGACCGCGACGGCGTCGTGCGGTTCGAGGACCGCAACCGCGTGAAGGACGGCGACGGGACCCGGCACCCCGAGTTCGAGATCGCCCGCTGGGCCGCGGCGCACCTCACGCCCGACGAGCGGCGCGCAGCGGTCGTGTACACGTCGGGCGAGCACTGCGCGATGTGCAGCGCGGCCCACGCCTGGGTCGGGCTCGGCCCGATCGTCTACGCGTCGAGCACGACGCAGCTCGTCGGGTGGCTCGACGAGTGGGGCGTGGCGCCCGGACCCGTGCGCCCGCTCGCGATCGGGGACGTGGCGCCCGGCGTCGCCGTCCGAGGCCCGGCCTACGAGCTCGGCGCCGAGATCCGCGACCTGCACGCGCGGCTGCACGGGGTCGGCTGAGCGCGGCTCGACGGGCGTCCGGCTGCACAGGGCCGCCGGCGACGGCGCGTCAGGCGCCGAGCGCGTCCGCGACCGTGCGCGCGACCTGCGGCAGCGCGAGGTAGCCCGCCGGACGACCGTCGTCGAGCACGACGCCCGCGGCGTGGTGGCCGGGTGCCTCGTTCGCGACGACGAGGTCCTCGATCGCGGGGGTCGCCGGGTCGAGCGGGAAGGCGTCCGGGCCGAGGCCGTGGAGCGCGAGCGCGTCCCGGCGGTCGCGCACCGCGACCCAGCGGCGCACCGGGGCGGGCACGCGCAGCGAAGCGCGGGCGGCGAGGACGTCGCGGATCGCGCGGATCGCGAGCGGGGACCCGAGCGTGAGCAGCAGCGGCACGTCCCACCGCGCGGCGTCGGGGTGCTCGCGCAGCACCGAGTACGCCACGACCGACCCGAGCGAGTGCGCGACCACGACGGCCGGGCCGTCCGTGGGGATCGCCGCCGCGACGGCGTCGTCGATCGTCGTGCGCACGGCGTCGTCGTGCAGGTATGCCCAGACGTCGCGCGCGAGCAGCACGACGACGGCGCCGCTCAGTCCGGGCACGTACCGGTCGAGCGCCGACAGCAGCAGGTTCAGCCATGCCCCGATGTCGGCCCCGTCCCCCGGCGCGACACCCTGGGGGCGCGCGGGGACCGTCGCGCCCGCCGCGCGCAGCACCTCCTCGGCGACGTCGGCGACGAACGCGAGCTCGGCTCCGGGCAGTGCCGCCAGCGCGTGCACGGTCACGGGCGGCGGCTCGGCATCGTCCGCGACGAGCCCCGCGAGGGTGTCGCCGTAGAAGACGAACGCCGTGTCGTCGTCGTGCAGCACGCGACCGGACCCCGCCGCGCTCAGGCCCGCGTCCAGCGCGGCGGTCCACGTGCGGTCGAGGACGTCGGCGTCGAGGCCCTGGTTGTCGCGGCCGTGGATGAGCACGAGTCGGGTCACGCGCCCGAACCTACCGGCTGCCGGTGTCGCCCGGAGGGTCTACCGTCGGCCCCAGAAGCGAGCCCCCGAGCCCCCGAGGTACCCATGAGCGACCCCACCCTGACCGACCACAGCACGACCGCCGAGATCCACGTCGCCCGACCCCCGCAGGTGGTCTGGGCCGAGCTCATGCACCCGAGCGCCCGCTGGATGCTCGGCATGAACGTCGAGACCGACTTCACGCCCGGCAGCCCCGTGACGTTCGAGGGCCACTACATGGGTCGCGAGTTCGCGGACTGGGGCACCGTCGTCGCGGTCGAGCGCCCGCGGCTGCTGCACTTCACGCACTTCTCCCCGACGATGGGCCTGCCCGACGTCCCGGAGAACTACCACGACATCGCCATCACGCTCGAGCCGGACGACTCCGGGACGCGCGTGCGCGTCGTCGAGCGCAACATCGAGACGGCGGACCGCGCCGAGCGCGCGCACGCCCTGTGGACCAAGGCGCTCGCGACGCTCGCGGGCCACGACTGAGACCTCGCGCCCTCGCGCGAGCAGCCCCAGTACGACGAGGGGGGGGGGGGCCCCGGGGGGGCGGCCCCGCGGCGGGCGCCGGCGGGGGCGGGGCGGGGGC
>NZ_JBHXIC010000082.1:0-18576 GCF_042723955.1 Cellulosimicrobium cellulans
ACCGCGACCTGACCGCTCGGCCGTCCGCCGCCGGGGACTCGCGCTTACGACCGCCCCGGTCTCGGCTGGATCCGGGGCCGTTCGCGTGCGTCCTGTGCCCGTCGCGCGTCAGGTGCGCGGTTCCTCGTGCGCCTCGCCGTGCGCCTGGACCAGCGCCGCGAGGCGCCGCGCCTCCGCGTCCCCGCGGGCGCCGTCGGCCCGCTGGATGCCCATGACCGCGAGGGTCGAGCCGTCCGCGAGGTCGAGCCGCACCCACGCGTCGCCGGAGCCGAACCGGACCGACACGACCTGCGCCCACTCGAGCTGCCGCGTGTAGATGACGTTGCGCACCCGCAGCCCGGAGCGCGACGGGACCGCGTGCACCCCGCCCAGGCGCCACAGCAGCCAGGCCGCGAACAGCGCGAACGCCGCCAGGGACAGCCGGTTCACCCACGACGTGCCGAGCGGTCCCGTCGCCGACAGCCCGACGACGACGCACCCGCCGACGACCACGACACCGGTCGCCCACGCCGACACGAGGCCGAACCGGGGCCGGAACGGCCGGTACGGGTCGTCGTGGCGCTCCCCGGGCAGACCAGGATCAGGGAACGGGTCGGTGCTCATGCCGCCACCGTCTCACACCCGCACGACGCTCACCGGCGCCGCCCCCGGGGCGAGCGGGGTCAGAGGCGGGACGCGTGGATCCGCGTCACGAGGATCGCGCGTGCCCCCACGTCGTACAGGGCGTCCATGACCTGGTTCGTCTGGTCGCGCCGCACCATCGCTCGCACCGCCGCCCAGTCCCGGTCGTGCAACGGGGACACCGTCGGCGACTCCAGGCCCGGAGTGATCGCGACCGCCCGCTCCACCAGCGACACCGGCACGTCGTAGTCCATGAGGACGTACTGGCGGGCCGTGAGCACGCCCTGCAGGCGCCGGCTCAGCACCTCGACCCCCGCCGGCACGTCCGCCTCCGCGACCGCGCGCGGACGGATCAGCACCGCCTCCGACACGAGGATCGGGTCGCCGAACACCTCCAGGCCCGCGCCCCGCAGCGTCGTGCCCGTCGAGACCACGTCCGCGACGACGTCCGCCACCCCGAGCTGCACCGCCGACTCCACCGCGCCGTCCAGGTGCACGACCGTGGCCTCCACGCCGTGCGAGCGCAGGTGCCCCTCGACCAGCACCTCGTACGACGTCGCCACGCGCAGCCCCTGCACCTGCTCCAGCGACGTCACCGCGCCCGCCGGGGCCGCGTACCGGAACGTCGACCCGCCGAAGCCGAGCTGCATGTGCTCCACGGCGTCCGCGCCCGAGTCCAGCAGCAGGTCCCGGCCCGTGATCCCCACGTCCACCGTGCCCGACCCCACGTACACCGCGATGTCGCGCGGACGCAGGAAGAAGAACTCGACGTCGTTGTCCGGGTCGGCCAGCACGAGCTCGCGCGAGTCACGACGCTGGCGGTACCCCGCCTCGCGCAGCATCTCGACGGCGGGCTCGGACAGGGACCCCTTGTTGGGGACGGCGATACGCAGCATGACAGGACCTTCGTTCAGGAGAGACAGGTGACAGGACGGGACGAGAGACGGGCGAGCGGCGCTCGCGGCCGGGAGCGGGAACGCTCACCGGCGCGGCCGCTCACAGATGCTCGTACACGTCCTGCAGGCTCAGACCCTTCGCCAGCATGAGGACCTGCAGGTGGTAGAGGAGCTGGGAGATCTCCTCCGCCGTCTTCACGTCACCCTCGTACTCGGCAGCCATCCAGACCTCGGCGGCCTCCTCGACCACCTTCTTCCCGATCGCGTGCACGCCGGCGTCCAGCTCCGCGACCGTGCCGGAACCGGCAGGTCGCGTGGTGGCCTTCTCGGACAGCTCCGCGAACAGGGACTCGAACGTCTTCACGCGCCCCAGGGTATCCGCCACGCGGGAGAGACCGGGGCGCGGTCCGCCCAGCGGGCACGCCCCGGCCCCCACGTCACAGGTCGCGCAGCGCCACCACCGTCGCGACCGCCGCCTCCGCGGCCTCCGCGCCCTTGTCCTCGCGCGACCCCTCCAGGCCCGCCCGGTCCAGCGCCTGCTGCTCGTCGTCGCACGTCAGCACCCCGAAGCCCACCGGCACGCCCGTCCGCACGCTCACGTCCGTCAGGCCCGACGTCGCGGCCTGGCACACGTACTCGAAGTGCGGCGTCCCCCCACGGATCACCACCCCCAGCGCCACCACCGCGTCCGCACCGTGCTCCACCGCGCGCGCCGCCGCGACCGGCAGCTCGAACGACCCCGGCACCCGCACCACGCTCACGTGCGACACGTTCGCCGCCGCCAGCGCCCGGCGCGCCCCCGCCAGCAACCCGTCCATCACCTCCGTGTGCCAGCTCGCCGCGACCACGGTCACCCGCAGCCCCGACCCGTCCACGCTCAACGTCGGCGCACCTGCCCCGCTCATCCCTCGTCCTCCTTCGTCTCGACGCCCAGCCCCTCGCCAGGCTCCACCAGGCCGGCCCCCTCCGGGACCGCCACCGTGTCCAGCAGGTGACCCATCGCCACCTTCTTCGTCACCAGGTACGCCCGGTTGTGCTCCCCGTGACCCACCTCGATCCGCTCCGTCCCCACGACGTCGATGCCCGACGCCACCAGGCCCGTCACCTTCGCCGGGTTGTTCGTCAGCAACCGCACCCGCGACAGCCCCAGGTCCGCCAGGATCGCCGCCGCCGCCCCGTACTCCCTACGGTCCACCGGCCACCCCAGCTCCAGGTTCGCCTGCACCGTGTCCAGACCCGCGTCCTGGAGCTCGTACGCCCCGATCTTCGCCAGCAGCCCGATGCCGCGCCCCTCGTGCCCCCGCAGGTACACCACCGCGCCGCCCTCCGCCGCGACCCGCTCCATCGCCGCCTGCAGCTGCGGACCGCAGTCGCACCGCAACGACCCGAACGCGTCACCCGTCAGGCACTCCGAGTGCACCCGCACCACCGGGGCCCCGTCCGGCCCGACGGCGCTCGCGGCCTCCGCACCGACCTCACCGCGGTCCGCCGAGCCAGCCTGGTCGACCGCAGGCACGAGAGCGACGTGCTCCGCCCCCGTCCGCAGGTCCCGGTACCCGATCACCCGGAACCGGCCGTGCGCCGTCGGGAGCACCGCCGAGGCGGTGCGGTGCACCCGCCGCGCCAACGCCTCCCGATCCGGCACCTCCGTGGCCACCGCAGGCGCTGGGTCGTGCACCCGCCGCCACGCCACCAGGTCCGCGATCGTGATGAGCACCAGCCCGTCACGCTCCGCCAGGGCCGCCGCGTCCCCCAGCCGCATCATCGTCCCGTCGTCGTGCACCAGCTCCGCGATCCCGCCGACCTCGCCCACCCCCGCCAGGCGCACCAGGTCCACCGCCGCCTCCGTGTGCCCCGCACGGTGCAGCACCCCACCCGGCACCGCCCGCAACGGCAGCACGTGACCCGGCCGGATCAGGTCCACCGGCCCCGACGCCGGGTCCGCCAGCACCCGCAACGTCCGCGCCCGGTCCTCCGCCGAGATCCCCGTCGTCACCCCCGTCGCCGCGTCCACCGTCACCGTGTACGCCGTACGCCGCGGGTCCTGGCTGTGCGGCACCATCAACGGCAGCTCCAGCGCGTCCGCCCGCGCCGCCGGCATCGGCGCGCACAGGTACCCCGACGAGTGCCGGATCGTCCATGCCACCCACTCCGCCGACACCCCCTGCGCCGCGAACACCACGTCCGCCTCGTTCTCCCGGTCCGGAGAGTCCGCCACCAGCACCGGTCGTCCCGCCCGGATCTCCGCCAGCGCCTCCTCGACCGACCCCAGGCGCACGCCCCCCGTCCCCTCCGGCACGGCGGCGCTCGCGGACCCCGCGCCCGTCACGACGCGCTCCCGGGGACCACGCCGGACAGGAGCAGGCGTTCGACGTACTTCGCGAGCACGTCCACCTCGAGGTTCACCCGGTCGCCCGGCACCAGGCCACCGAGGATCGTCGCCTCGAGCGTCGTCGGGATGAGCGAGACGCCGAACGTCTCGTCGCCCACGTGCGTCACCGTGAGCGACACGCCGCTCACCGCGATCGAGCCCTTCTCCGCCACGTACCGCGTCAGGCCCGCAGGCGCCGAGAGCACCAGGTCGTCCCAGCGCTCCCCCGGGTCGCGGCTCACGAGCGTCCCGACGCCGTCCACGTGACCCTGCACCACGTGACCTCCCAGCCGCGCGTCCGCCCGGACGGCCCGCTCCAGGTTCACCGGCGACCCCGCCACGAGGTCACCCAGGGCCGTACGACGCAACGACTCCGGCATCACGTCCGCCGTGAACGACCCGTCACCCCCGAGGCTCGCGACCGTCAGGCACACACCGTTCACGGCGATCGAGTCGCCCAGCGCCGCGTCCGAGGTCGCGAGCGGCCCCTCGACCGTGAGCACCGCGTCCTCCCCCTCGCCGCCCGGGAACCCGATGTCCCGGACCTTCCCGATCTCCTCCACGATCCCCGTGAACATCAGTCGTCCCGCCCTTCCGTGCTCTTCCTGGACACCACGAGCGCGTCGTCGCCGACGCGCCTCACCTCGACCGTGCGGAACCGGTGCGCGTCGGCGATCGTCGCCACGCCCAGCCCGCCCACGGCCCGCCGACCGCTCCCCAGCAGCACCGGGGCCACGTACGCGTGCAGCTCGTCCACCGCGCCCGCCGCGAGGAACGCCGTCGCGAGCGTCGGACCGCCCTCCACGAGCACGTGCCGCACCTCACGGTCACCGAGCCGGGCCAGCACCTCGCCGACGTCGCGCGTCAGCAGGTGCACCAGCTCGCCACCCTCGCCGCGCACCCGCGCCGACGTCGGGATCCCCCGCAGCCCGACGACGACCCGCAGCGGCTGGTGCTCCGCGAGCCGCCCGGCGCTCGCAGCACCCGCCGCGTGCACCCGTGCGGTGAGCTCCGGGTCGTCGGTCAGGAGCGTGCCCGTGCCGACGAGGATCGCGTCGACCTCGGCCCGCACGCGGTGCGCGTGCTCGCGTGCCGCCGGCCCGGTGATCCAGCGGCTCGTTCCGTCCTCGGCGGCGACGTAGCCGTCGAGCGTCGTCGCGGTCTTGAGCGTCACGTACGGCGTGCCCCGGCGCACGGACGTGAGCCACACCCGGAGGAGCTCCTCGCCCTCGGCGGCGCGCAGACCGCGCACGACCCGCACGCCCGCCGCGCGCAGACGGTGGGCGCCGCCCGTCGCCACGGGGTTGGGGTCGGCGACGGCGTGCACGACCTCGGCGACTCCGGCGGCGACGAGCGCGTCCGCGCACGGCCCGGTGCGGCCCGTGTGGGCGCACGGCTCGAGCGTGACGACGGCGGTCGCGCCGGTGACGTCGACGCCGCGCTCCCGGGCGTCGGCGAGGGCCGCGGCCTCGGCGTGCGGCGTGCCCGCGCCCCGGTGGTACCCCTCGGCGAGGACGGGCCGCGGGTGCGGGTCCAGCGATTCCGGTGCGGCGCCGTCGGGCAGGGCACGGCCGTGCGGGGCGGGCCCCAGCAGGACGCAGCCGACCCGGGGGTTGGGCCCGTGCGCAGGCCCGCGAGCCGCGAGCTCGAGCGCGCGCGCCATCGCGGCGTCGATCGTCAGGGTGCGGGGGTGCTCGCCCATCGTCCTCCTCCCGGGCACGAGCGCTCCGGGGTGAGGGCGGGCGACGGGGTCAGGCCTGGACCGGCCCGACGGCGTCGCTCACCACGGCGAGGCCGTCGCCGTCACGAACGGGTGCACCGACGGGTCGCCGGAGCACCACGCCCTGGGCGTGGCCGCGCCGCACGTGCTTCCTCCCATCCGGACTGTCACCGTCGGTCCTGGAGTTCCACCAGGTCAACCGCGCGTGGGCGCGGGTCGCGGACTGTCACCGCCGGCTCGGAATTGCACCGACCCCGGAGCACGTTCGTGCGTACTGCTGCTCTCAACCGAGCATGCTACTCGCGCATTCCTCGGGACCGACACGTCCGCCGTCGAGCGAGGGTGAACCGGGCCACCCTCCGCTCCTCCGTGCTGGTCGGTGAGGGGTCTCGGGTGGCTGGGGTGGTGATGGCCGCTTGGCACACTATTTTTCTCGGAACGAGAGAAGGAGCCCTCTGCTCGGGCTCCTTCTCGGGTCGGCCGTCAGTGCGCGTGCGCCGAGGCCTCCGCCAGCTCGCGCAGCGCCTGGATCTCGCCCGGCACGCTCTCCGCCCCGTACACCGCCGACCCCGCGACGAAGACGTTCGCCCCCGCGTCGGCCGCCCGCTCGATCGTCGAGCGCGACACTCCCCCGTCGACCTGGATCCACACGTCCAGACCCGACTCGCTCACGGCCTCGCGCGCCCGTCGGATCTTGGGGAGCGTCCCGTCGATGAACGACTGCCCGCCGAAGCCCGGCTCGACCGTCATGACGAGGATCATGTCGACCTCCGCCAGGAGGTCCAGGAAAGGCTCCACAGGCGTCGCAGGGCGCAGCGCGAGGCCCGCGCGGGCACCGAGGCGTCGGAGCTCGCGAGCGAGCCGCACAGGGGCAGCAGCGGCCTCGGCGTGGAACGTCACCGACGCCGCCCCGGCCTCCGCGTACGCCGGCGCCCAGCGGTCCGGGTCCTCGATCATGAGGTGCGCGTCGATCGGGACCGGTGACACCTGCGCCAGACGCTCGAAGACCGGCAGCCCGAGCGTGAGGTTCGGCACGAAGTGGTTGTCCATCACGTCGACGTGCGCGTAGTCCGCGGTCGAGATGGCGTTCAGGTCGCGCTCGAGGTTCGCGAAGTCGGCGGACAGGATGCTCGGTGCGATGAGGGCTGCCATGGGCCCCAGCCTAGGGCGCGTCCCGCCCGTCGCCTGCGCTCGTAGGCTCGTCCCGTGAGCACCCTCCCCTCCCCCGGCCCGACCACCCCGCCGCCCGCTCCGCCCGCTCCGCCCGCTCCGCCCGCTCCGCCCGCTCCGGCCGCTCCGGCCGCGGTGCACCGCCCCCTGACGGTGCGCCCCGCCACCGCGGACGACCTCGGGCGCGTCGCCGAGATCGCCGCCCCCTACGTCCGCGACACGTGCGTGACGTTCGAGGAGGAGGTCGGGGACGTCCCGGCGTGGCAGCGCAAGCTCGACGACGTCACCGCGCGCGGCCTGCCGTTCCTCGTCGCGGAGGTCGACGGCCCGACCCGGCCGGACGGCGCGAGCGACCCGGTGGTCGCGGGCTACGCCTACGCGTCCGCGTGGCGCCCGAAGCCCGCGTACCGGCACACCGCCGAGGACACGATCTACCTCGACCCCGCCTTCGCCGGGCACGGGATCGGCACCGCGCTCCTCGCCGCGCTCCTGGAGGCGTGCGCCGCCGCGGGAGTCCGCCAGGTCGTCTCCGTCGTCGCCGACGTGCCCGAGGCGGCGGGCTCGCTCCCCCTGCACCGCCGCTTCGGCTTCGTCGAGACCGGCCGCCTCACCGCCGTCGGCTTCAAGCACGGCCGCTGGGTCGACACGATCCTCCTCCAGCGATCCCTCTGACCCCGTCCTCCGGCGAGGCGGACCGCCGACCAGCGGTCTCGGCAGGTCGAGCAGGGCGCCTGTGCGTCAGGCGGTGCGGACACGCCATGAGCACCTGCTCGGCCCGCGCGGTCGACGCTCAGGCGACGAGGCCGCGGCGGAGGTCGGTCGTGCGCTGCTCGACGGTGCGCCAGGCGTGGCGGCTCACGCCCGGGTGGGAGTCGCGGTCGATGTCCGCGAGCGCCGCGAGAAGTGCGTCGAGGGTCTGGGCGACGGCGCGCTGGGCGCGGCGTCGGGGCAGTCCCCAGGTGGTGCCTTCGGTGACGAGGTCCTCGGCGGTGAGGTGGTCCATGTCGCGTTCTCCGGCGACGTCCATGGCGAAGACGCGCGAGGCGTGGTCGTGGTGGAGGTGCATGGAGACGTCGTAGGCGGGGGCGAGTCGTACGGTGCCGTCGGCGTGGCGGAGGACGGAGATGTTCTTGGCGTGGGCGTCGGTGTTGCCGATGGCGAGGTTGAAGGTGGTGAGGGCGAGGAGGGGGTCGGGGCGGGTGCCGTCGTCGCGGAGGGTGCGGGCGACGGCGGCGAGCGAGGGGAAGCGGCGTCCGTGCTGGAACTTGCGTTCGGGGTCGCGGGTGTTGATGCCGAGGGCCTGGGCGGCGTCCTCCTGGTGGAGGCGTGCGGTGCCGCTGGGTTCGGCGGGGTCGGGGACGCGGTCGTAGCGGGTGACGACGATGGCGCGTTCGCCGTCGAGCTCGGTGACGTGGGCGTCGACGGTGGTGAGGCCGATGCGGCGGGCGAGGTCGAGGGCGGCGGCCTCGGTGTTGACGAGGTCGGCGGTGGGTGAGTCGGAGGGGCGGGCGACCTTGAGGATGTGGGTGGTGGGCGCGGATCCGTGGGGGCGGGCCCAGCCGTGCTCGTCGTGGAGGAGGGTGATCTTGGGTTCCATGCCGGGCAGGGAGCTGGTGAGGTGGTCGGTGCGTCCTTCTCCCCCGCTGCGGGCGACGGCGGCGCGCAGGAGTCGCGCGACGGCGGCGTCGTCGAGTCGTTCGGGTGTGCCGGGGGTGGGGAGGGGCTGTCCTTCGGGCGCGAGGAGGACGGCGCCTGCGGTGTCGTGGCCGTAGTGGACGAGGAAGGCGAGGGCGTCGTCGGGGTCGATGCCGGCGTCGATGGCCATGGCGTCGCGCGTGCGGCCTTCGGGGAGGAGTCCGTCGAGCCAGGCGGCGACGCGCGCGGGGTGGGGCGAGGGCTCGTCGGGTGGGGTGATGGGGAGCAGGTGGGACAGGACGCGGGCGTCGTGTCCCCAGCGGTCGAGGGCGTCCGCGGTCCAGGTGAGGGTGACGCGGGGCGTGCCGTCGGCGGTGCGCAGGCCGGCGGGTGCGAGGGTCGCGACGGGGGTGCCGTAGAGCCAGGCGGTGACTGTGGTCATCGGCGCTCCTGGAGTCGCAGGTCGACGTCGAGGGTGTCGAGGAGCTCGAAGAGTCGTTGGACCCAGAGGTTCTCGACGCCGTTCTCGAGCTCGGAGAGGTACTGGCGGGTGATGCCGAGCTCGTCGGCGACCTCGGCCTGGGTGAGGCCGCGGGTGCGGCGGACGCGGCCGAGGTAGGCGCCGAGGTCGCGGGGGCTTCGGGGGGTGGTCCAGGTGTCGGCCATGCTCGCTCTCCTGCCGTCGGTGCGCGGCGCGCGTGCTGCGGCGTCGGGATTCCCTGACACGCCTGGACGTCAGGTTACTCCGACACGTCCAGGCTGTCGAGATATCACGACATCGCCTCGAGGACTGCGCCGTCACACCGTCCGGCGCAGCAGCGTCAGGTGCATCGCGTCGGTTCCGTGGACGTGCGGCCAGAGCTGGACGTCCTGGCGGTCGCCCAGCTCGATCGTGTCGCGCGCCTCGGGGCGCACGACGTCGCGCACGACGGCCGGGGCGTCGAGAAGCTCGACGTCGTCGCGGTGGCGCAGCACGTCGGCGACCACGACCTGGGTCTCGGCGAGGTGGGGCGAGCACGTGACGTAGCCGACCACTCCCCCGGGCCGGACGGCGTCCAGGGCGGAGTCGAGGAGCTCGCGCTGGAGCCCGGTGAGGGTCGCGAGGTCGGCCGGGGTGCGACGCCAGCGGGACTCGGGGCGGCGGCGCAGCGCCCCCAGGCCCGTGCAGGGGGCGTCGAGGAGCACGCGGTCGTAGGCGCCCGGCTCGTCCTGCCCGACGGCGCGGCCGTCGCCCGTGCGGACGGCCTCCACGGCGTCGGCCGGGACGGCGGCGAGCGCCTTCTCCACGAGGCGCGCACGGTGCGGCTGGACCTCGTTGGCGACGAGGCGCGCGCCCCGCTCGGCCGCGAGCGCCGCGAGGAGCGCGGCCTTGCCCCCGGGGCCGGCGCACAGGTCGAGCCAGCGGGCGTCGTCGGTCCCGGCGAGCGGTGCCGTGGCGAGGGCGAGGGCGACGAGCTGGCTGCCCTCGTCCTGGACCCCGGCGCGGCCGTCGCGCACGGCGCCGAACGCGGCAGGGTCGCCGCCCTCGAGCCGCAGCGCGGTGGGGGCCCATCGGGAGGGTGTGACGCGGTCGTCGCCGCCGGCCAGCTCGTCGGGGTCGGCGAGGCCGGGGCGGGCGACGAGCGTGACGCGGGGGGCGTCGTTGTCGGCGGCGAGGAGCGTGTCGAGCTCGGCGACGGGGCGGCCGTTGCCGGCGAGGGCGTCGCGCAGGGCGCGGGCGATCCAGACGGGGTGGCTCTGGGTGGCCGCGAGCGCCGCGAGGGCGTCGGGGGCGTCGTCGGCGATCGCGGTGAGCCAGTCGTCGAGCGGGGTGCGCGCGACGCGGCGCAGGACGGCGTTGACGAGCTGGGCGCTGCCGGCGCCGGTGCGTTCGCGCGCGAGCCCGACCGTCTCGGAGACGGCGGCGTGCTGGGGCACGCGCATGCCGAGGAGCTGGTGGGCGCCGAGGCGCAGGACGTCGAGCACGGGCGGGTCGAGGCGGTCGAGGGGGCGGTCGAGGCAGTGCGCGAGGATCGCGTCGTAGCGACCGCGGAGGCGCAGGGTGCCGTAGGCGAGCTCGGTGGCGAACCCGGCGTCGCGGCCGCGGATGCCGCGCTCGCGCAGCAGCGGGGGCAGGACGAGGTTGGCGTAGGCGTCGGAGCCGTCGACCTGACGCAGGACGTCGAACGCGACGGCGCGGGCCGGGTCGGTGCCCTTGCGGCGCTGGGAGGGCGCGTTCGAGCTGCGGGACGTCTCGCCGCGAGAGCGGGCGGCGCCGCGCTGACGGCCGCGCGCGTCGCGGCGCTCGTCGTCGCGGCGGTCGCGGCCGCCCTCGGCGCCGTTCGAACGGGCGTTCGATCCGCTGCCGCCGGTCGCTCCGCGCACGTTCGAACGCACGTTCGACGTGCGCCCGTCCCGTCCGGATCTCCTCGTCCCGTCGTTCGAACGTGCGTTCGATCCGCCGGTCGACGGTCGGCGGGCGTCGTCGCGGTCGCGGTCCGCGGGCGTGCTGTCGCTCATCGGACGACCTCCGCGCCGAGCACGAGATCCTCGGGAAGGCGGGCACCGCGCGCCCAGTCGGCGGCGGGCATCTGCTTCTTGCCCACGGGCGCGACGTCCCCGAGCTGGACGGCGTGCGTCGCGGTGCCGACGAGCACCTCCTTCTTCCCCGCCCGCACGCGCCCGGGGGCGAGGTCGGTGACGTCGGGGCGCGGCGTCACCGGGCCGAGCCCCAGACGGGCGGCACCGTCGGGACCGGGGACCGTGGTCCAGGAGCCCGGCGCGGGGGTGCAGCCGCGCACGAGGCGGTCGACCGCGAGCGCCGGGTGGTCCCATCGCACCTCCGCGTCGGCGGGCGTGAGCTTCGCGGCGTGGGAGACGCCGTCGGCGGGCTGGGGTTGCGGGCGCAGGGTCCCGTCCTCGAGCGCGTCGAGCGTCGCGACGAGCAGCCCCGCGCCGGACACGGCGAGGCGGCCCAGGAGGTCCCCGGCGGTGTCACGGGGTCGGATGGTCTCGGTCGTCGTGCCGAGCGTGGGGCCGGAGTCCAGGCCCTGCTCGATGAGGAACGTCGTGGCCCCGGTGACCTCGTCCCCGGCGATGATCGCGCGCTGCACGGGCGCGGCGCCGCGCCAGGCCGGCAGGACGGAGAAGTGCAGGTTGACCCACCCGTGCCGCGGCACGGCGAGCACGTCGGGGCGCAGGATCTCCCCGTACGCGACGACGGGTGCGGCGTCGACGTCGAGCTCGGCCAGGCGCGCGAGGAAGTCCTCGCCGCGGGGGCGGTCGGTGATCACGGGGATCCCGGCCTCCTCGGCGCGCACGCGGACGGGGCTCGGGGTCAGGCGCCGTCCCCGGCCCGACGGCGCGTCGGCGCGCGTGAGGACGGCGACGACGTCGTGGCGGGAGTCGAGGAGGGCGTCGAGGGACGGGACCGCGGTATCCGGGGTCCCGGCGAACAGCAGGCGCATGGGCCCGATTCTAGGTCGCCCGGTCCGACGGCCGGCCCTCGTCCGGCCCCGTCCGCGTGGCCCGCCACCTCAGACGCGACCGTCAGAACCGCAGATCGGCCGCGTTCGGGAACTCGGGGAACCGCGTGCCGTCGAGCGGCGCGAGCTCCAGGTAGCTCAGGAGGTCCGCATCCACGAAGAGCAGCACGAGAGCACGGTCGACCCCCGCCTCCAGCACGACGCGCTGCGCCGCGGAGGTGGCCCGCGCCCCCGGGACGCCGAGGTCGATCGTCGGGCACGCGCCGCACCCGCACGTCCCGACGACGCGCGTCGCGTCAAGCTGCTCGAGCCAGCGGCGGCGGTCCTCGGCGTCCTGGCTCGGCGGGACGGGCTCGCCGCGCACCCCCTCCTGGACCATCCGGACGAGCACGTCCCGCTCGCGCGGGGTCAGGGGGCGCGAGGCGGCCTCGCTCCTGTCGCCGGTCACGACGCCTCGCGGCTCCGCGCCACGGGCACGCCGAGGTCACGCAGGGCGGCGCGCAGGCCGGGCGTGCCGTCGAAGAGGTGCGTGCGCAGGCCGAGCCTCGCGGCGGCGTCGATGTTCGCGGCGCTGTCGTCCGTGAAGAGCGTGCGCGCCGGGTCGAGGCCGAAGCGCTCGACCGCGAGCGCGAAGATCGCGGGGTCCGGCTTGGCCAGGCCCTCACGCCCGGAGACGAGCACGTCGTCCATGAGCGTCGTCGCGGGCGCGGCGGGCGCGGCGTGCGGGTAGAGCTCCGCGGACCAGTTGGTCAGGCCGTACAGGCGCAGCCCGAGGTCCCGCAGCTCGCGCACGAGCGCCTCCGAGCCCTCCACGGGACCGGTGAGCGTCGCGGGGAACTCCGCGACGTACCGGTCCAGGAGCGCCACGTGGTGCGGGTGGGAGGCCTCGACGGCGGCGCGCGCGTCCGCCCACGTGGCCCCCGCGTCGCGCTCGTGGTTGAGGACGCGGAAGTCGACGTCGGCGAAGAACGCGTCGACGACCTCACGGTCCAGCCCGGCGTAGGCGCCGTACGGGTCCCAGCCCACCAGGACGTTGCCGAAGTCGTACAGCACGGCGTCGATCGCGCGCGCCGGGGCGCCTCCGGGGGTGCCGTCGGCCGTCGCGGGGTGGTGCGTCACAAGATCTCCTTCGGGTCGAGCTCCACCCGCACGCTACCCGGCTCGCGCCGCGCCGAGCGCACCGCGAGCGACGCGGCGAGCTCGCGCGCGAGCCGCCGACCGTCGCGGACGGGCACGCGCACGACGGCGCGCACCGGCGGGGCGTCCAGCAGCCCCGGTCCCGCGCCGTCTCCGGTCCCCATGCCCGATCCGGTGCCCGGCCCGGCGCCCGGCGCACGCCCGCGGGGCGGAGGCGCGGGCACCTCCACCGGTCCGAGGACGGCGTCGGGCCGCGCCAGCTCGACCCGCCCCAGCAGGGCCGCGACCGCCGGGCGGTCCCCCGTCACCGCCGCCACCCGCACGGCGGGCGGCAGCGACAGCTCGGCCCGCTCGTCGAGCTCGCGGTCCGCGAGGAGCGCCGGGTCCCACCGCACGAGCGCGTTCGTCGGTGCCGGGGCGGCGTCGCCGACGAGCAGCACCTGCCCGCCCGCCGTCGCCGGGCGCACGAGCGCGGCCGCGGCGAGCCAGCGCGCGAGCGCGTCCTGCGCGACGTCCAGCCCGACGTGCGCGGTGCTCACCGCGGCGTCGAGCAGCAGCGCGGCCACGTACCCGCCCTCGGCGACGGGCTCGGCACCCGGGGTCGCGACGACCAGCGCCGGACGCGAGGACACCGCGCCCAGCACCCCGCCCGCGGCGGCGGCGCCGGACACCTGCACGGGGACGCCCGCGAACGCGCGCCCCAGCTCCTCCGCCGTGCGCTGGGAACCGACCCGCACCGACCGCAGGCCCGTCCAGTGGCACTCCGCGCACGACCACCCGCCCGCGAGCGCCCCGCACCACGCGCACTGCGGGGTCGCGCCTGCTCCGGACAGCGCGAGCGGGCCGTGGCACACGGTGCAGCGCGCGGGGGTACGGCAGCGCCCGCACGCCACGACGGGCACGTACCCGGAGCGGGGCACCTGCACCAGCACCGGTCCCTGCTCGAGCGCGGAGCGTGCCGCGCGCCACGCCGCGGTCGGGATGCGGGCCGCGGCGCCCGGGCCCTCGGCCGCGAGCTCCACCGACGTCAGGGCCCGCACCCGGGGCGCGCGCGCCCGCACGACGTCGCGCGGCGCGGCCAGGTCGTGCGCCCAGCCCCGCGCGACGAGCGCGTGCGCCGCGACCGTGCGGCCGTGCGACCCGAGGAGGAACGCGGCGCCCTCCTGGTCGCTGCGCAGGGCGAGGACCTCGCGCGCGTGCGGGTAGGGGGCGCGCGGCTCGGCGAGCGTGTCCTCGCCGTCGTTCCAGCACACCACGAGGCCGAGGTCCGCGACCGGCGTGAACGCCGCCGCCCGGGTCCCCACGACGACGCGCGCCCGCCCGTGCAGCACCGCGAGGAACCCGCGGTACCGGGGGGCCGGCCCCTCGTCCGCGGTCAGGCGCACCACCTCGCCGCCCGTGGCCGCGTCCCACGCGGGCAGTCCCGCGGCGTCCAGGGCGGCGCACACCTGGTCCACGTCGCGCGCGTCCGGCACGACGACGAGCGCCCCCCGGCCGCCCGACCGCGCGGCGCGCACCGCCTCCGCGACCGCGGCGGCCCAGTGCGTCACGGGCAGGGGGTCCGCGCCCCGGCGCGCCCGCCCGGCCCCACGCCCGCGCTCGGCCGAGCCTGTCCCCGGGTCAGGAGGGGCGGGCGGCGCGAGGCCGGGCAGCGCGGTCCACACGGCCCGCGGGGCGCCCCCGCCCGCGACGTGCGCGAGGAACGCCGCGCCGGCGCGGTACGGGGCCCACACGGAGCCGCCGGACGTTGCCCCGGACCCCCCGGCCTCGGGTGCCGCGAGGTGCGCCTCGCCGGCCCCGATCCCGCCCGCCGGGGCCATGCCCCCCGTGGTGTCGCCCTCGGGTGCCGCGGCGACGGCGGCCGCGAGCGCCTGCTCGGCGCGCGCGTGCCGGGGCGGGACGGCGAGGCGGAGCACGTCCGACAGGGTGCCCGCGTAGTGGTCGGCGACCGAGCGCGCGAGCCGGGCCACGACGGGCGAGAGCACCGGCTCGGGCGAGACGACGCGGCGCAGCGGCAGGAGGCGGCCGTCGTGGTCGGAGCGCTCGGTCCGCTCCAGGACGTACCCGTCGACGTCACGGCCGGCGAACCGCACCTTGACCCGGACGCCGGGTCGCGCGTCGTCGGACATCGCCGCGGGCACGAGGTAGTCGAACGCGCGGTCCAGGTGCGGTGGCGCCAGGTCGAGCGCCAGCCGCGCGACGGGCAGGTGCGCCGCGACCTCCGGGGACGACGCCGCGGCGGGACGCCGCGGCGCGGCGGCCACGGAGACGCCCGGCAGGGTGTCCTGCACCGCCTGCGACGTGTCCTCGGGCTCGCTCACGACGTCATCGAACCACGCGCCGCCGTCACGCCCGGGCGGGCGGGCAGCACGTCGACGAGCACGCGGACGATCGGGCACGCCAGCGGCTTGACCAGCAGCCGGATCGGCACGGTCGGGCGAGGCCGGGCCGGGCTCGTCACACCTGGGACTGCAGGTCCGCGACGCGGTCCGTGCGCTCCCACGTGAACTGCTCCAGCTCGCGCCCGAAGTGCCCGTACGCGGCCGTCGCGGCGTAGATGGGGCGCAGCAGGTCCAGGTCGCGGATGATCGCCGCGGGACGCAGGTCGAACACCTCGCGGATCGCGGCCGTGATGCGCTCGACCGGCACCTTCTCCGTGCCGAAGGTCTCGACGTACAGGCCCACGGGGTGCGCCTTGCCGATCGCGTACGCGACCTGCACCTCGCAGCGGCGCGCGAGGCCCGCCGCGACGACGTTCTTCGCGACCCAGCGCGTCGCGTACGCGGCGGAGCGGTCCACCTTCGACGGGTCCTTGCCGGAGAACGCGCCGCCGCCGTGACGGGCCATGCCGCCGTAGGTGTCCACGATGATCTTGCGCCCCGTGAGGCCGGCGTCGCCCTGCGGGCCACCGACGACGAACGTGCCCGTCGGGTTGACGAACAGGCGCGTCTCGCGCGTGTCGAGGTCCACGCCCGCGGCCTCCAGGACCGGCGCGACGACGTCGTCCGCGACGAGCCGGTGCAGCGCGTCCTGGCGCACGTCCGGGTCGTGCTGCGTGGACAGGACCACCGTGTCGAGCGTGACCGCACGGTCGCCGTCGTACCCGATGGTGACCTGCGTCTTGCCGTCCGGGCGCAGCCCCGGCACCGTCCCGTCCCGGCGCACGAGCGCGAGGCGCTCCGCGAGGCGGTGCGCGAGCCAGACCGGCAGCGGCATGAGGCTCGGGGTGTCGTCGCTCGCGTACCCGAACATCAGGCCCTGGTCGCCCGCGCCCTGCGCGTCGAGCGGGTCGTGGTCGCGCTGGTCGTCGCGCTCCTCCAGGCTCTTGTCGACGCCCTGCGCGATGTCGGGAGACTGCTGCCCGATCGACACCGAGATGCCGCACGAGTCCGCGTCGAACCCGATCGCCGAGGACGTGTACCCGATGCGGCGCACGACGTCGCGCACGATCTGCGGGATCTCGACGTACGCGTCGGTCGTCACCTCGCCCGCCACGTGCACGAGGCCCGTGGTGACCATCGTCTCGACCGCCACGCGGGATGTCGGGTCCTGCGCCAGGAGCGCGTCGAGGATGGAGTCGGAGATCTGGTCGCAGACCTTGTCCGGGTGTCCCTCGGTGACGGACTCGGACGTGAACAGACGCAGATCAGCCATGCCGCACAGCCTACTGTCCCGAGGCGTGGGCGCGGGCATCCGGTAGGCGAGACGAGACGCAGTTCACCTGGTCGTCGTCCCGGCGCCGCGGACCCGGCCCGCGGCGACGACGTCCCACACGGCGTCCGCCACCGCACGCTTGGTGCCGCCCGCCGTCGCGACGACCTCGCCGGCCCCGTCGACGACGGTCACGTCGTTCGCGTCGACGCCGAACCCGAGCCCCTCGCCCACCGCGTTCACGACGAGCAGGTCCGCGCCCTTGCGGCGCGCCTTCGCCCGACCGTGGTCGAGCACCGAGCCGTCCGCGTCGCCCGTCTCGGCCGCGAAGCCCACCACGACCTGGCCGGCGCGCAGCCGGTCGTGCGCGAGCTCGGCGAGCACGTCGGGGTTCTCGACGAGCGCGATCGGCTCCGGCCCGCGGCCCGGCACCTTCTTGATCTTCGCCCCGGGCGCGTGCGCCGGACGGAAGTCCGCGACCGCCGCGGCCATCACGACGACGTCCGCCGACGCCGCCGCGGCGCGCACGGCCTCGCGCAGCTGCGCCGTCGTCTCGACCGCGACCACGTCGTCCAGGGCGGCGCCCTGCACCAGCGCGGCGACGTCGGGGGCGAGGTTCGCCGCGACGAGCGTCACGTGGGCGCCCCGCGCCCGCGCCGCCCGCGCGAGCTCGACGCCCTGGCGCCCGCTGGACCGGTTGCCGATGAAGCGGACCGGGTCGATCGGCTCGCGCGTGCCGCCCGCGGACACCACGACCCGTCTGCCCGCGAGGTCGCGCCCCGCAGCGGCGTCCGCGACGCCGGAACCGTCGCCGGAGCCCTCCGCGACGGCCAGCGCGACGCGCGCGATCTCGTCCGGCTCGGGCAGGCGGCCCGGGCCCGTGTCGGCGCCCGTGAGGCGGCCCGACGCGGGATCGATCACGTGCACGCCGCGCTCGCGCAGCGTCGCCACGTTCGCGCGCGTGGCCGGGTGCTCCCACATCTCGGTGTGCATCGCGGGCGCCATCACGACCGGGCAGCGCGCGGTCAGCAGCGTCGAGGTGAGCAGGTCGTCCGCCCGGCCCGACGCCGCCCGCGCGAGCAGGTCCGCGGTCGCGGGCGCCACGACGACGAGGTCCGCGCCCTGGCCCAGCGCGACGTGCGGCACGTGCTCCACGTCCTCGAACACCTGGTCCGTCGCGGGCTCGCCCGACAGCGCCTCCCACGTGGGCGCGCCCACGAACCGCAGCGCCGACGCCGTGGGCACCACGCGCACCCGATGACCCTGCTCGCGCAGCAGCCGCAGCAGCAGCACGGCCTTGTACGCCGCGACCCCGCCGCTCACCCCGAGCACGATCCGCATGTCGCTCCTCCCGCCGGTCCGGCTCCGCACCGCGCCCGCCCGGCCGTGGGCGGGCGTGGACGCACGAACGCCGCGCCCTCCCTGCGGAGGTGCGCGGCGTACGGGCTCAGGCCTCGTCGGCCTCGTCGGGCTCGGCCTCGATCGTCAGCAGGCCCGCGTTGATCTCACGCATCGCGATCGACAGCGGCTTCTCCTGGTTGCGCGTCTCGAGCAGCGGCCCGACGTTCTCCAGCAGGCCCTCGCTGAGCTGCGAGTAGTACGCGTTGATCTGGCGCGCACGCTTGGCCGAGTAGATGACGAGCGCGTACTTCGAGTCGACGTGCTCCAGCAGGTCGTCGATCGGCGGGTCGGTGATGCCCTCGGGGGCGGCGACGGTTCCGGACACAGTTCGCTCCGTGGGTTCAAGGGTCTGTAGCCGCGGCTACAGCTGGTCGATGGCGGCGGCGCGCCGACCGCTCCGTCCGGGGCCGGGCGGCGCGGGCCCGGGGGGGGGCCGGGGGGGGGGGCGGTTTAACAAAAACCGGCCCCCCTGACGTGGGTGCAGCGGGGGTGGGGTGGTGGGGGTGTTGA
>NZ_JBHXIC010000083.1:0-18197 GCF_042723955.1 Cellulosimicrobium cellulans
GTGGCGGGCCTGGCGGGAGCCGCGAGGAACGAGCGGCGGATGGTAGACGCGGCACCGCCACCCACCCCGACGCCCAAGGCGACCACACGCCGTCGGGCACAGGACCACGGTTCTACCTCGCGCAACCAGGGTTCTACCTCGCGCAACCGGCGCTCTGCGCTCGGTCAGGCGTCGGCGCCCACCTTGGCGCCGTAGAGGGTGTCGATCGTGTCGGCGAAGTCCTTGATGACGAGTCCGCGCTTCACCTTGAGGGACGGCGTGAGGTAGCCGTTCTGCTCGGTGAAGTCGGTCGTGAGCACGGTGATCTTGCGGATCGACTCGGCGCGGGAGACCGCCTCGTTGGCGTGCGCGACGGCGCGGTCGAGAGCGGCGAGGACGTCGGGGTCCTGCGCGGCGGTGTCGACGTCCATGTTCGGCAGGCCGTGGGTCGAGAGCCAGCCGGGCAGCATCTCGGCGTCGAGCGTGACGAGCGCGCCGATGAAGGGGCGCTGGTCGCCCACGACGACGACCTGGCTCACGAGCGGGTGCGCCCGCAGGCGGTCCTCGAGCACGGCCGGGGCGACGTTCTTGCCGCCGGCGGTGACGATGATCTCCTTCTTGCGACCGGTGATGCGCAGGTAGCCGTCGTCGTCGAACGCGCCGAGGTCGCCGGTGCGGAACCAGCCGTCCTGGAGCGCCTCGGCCGTGAGCTCGGGCTGGTTGCGGTAGCCACGGAACACGTGGTCGCCCTTGACCAGCAGCTCGCCGTCGTCGTCGATGCGCAGCGAGGTGCCGGGGAACGCGGGCCCGACGGTGCCGATCTTGGTGAGCCCGGGCAGGTTGACGGCCGTCGGGGCGGTCGTCTCGGTGAGGCCGTAGCCCTCGAGGATGCGCAGGCCGACACCGCGGTAGAAGTGGCCGAGCCGCTCGCCGAGGGGCGCGCCGCCGGAGATGGAGTACGTGAGCTGCCCGCCCATCGCGGCGCGCAGCGTCGAGTAGACGAGACGGTCGGCGAGGGCGTGCTGCACGCGCAGCCCGGACGACGGCCCGCCCGCGGTGTCGAGCGCGCGCGACCACGTGATCGCGACCTTCGCGGCCCAGTGGAAGATCTTGCGCTTGGCGCCGGTCCCGGTCTTCTGCTCGGCGGTGTTGTAGACCTTCTCGAAGACGCGCGGCACGGCCAGCAGGAACGTCGGGTGGAACGTCCCGAGGTCGGCGACGAGGTTCTTCGTGTCCCACGAGTGCGCGAGCACGGCGTTCGACGCGACGACGACGACCTGGATGAAGCGCGCGAAGACGTGGGCGAGCGGCAGGAAGAGGAGGGTGCGGGCGCCGTCGGAGTCGAGGATCTCGGCGAGGCCGGCGCGGCCGTTGAGCGCGAGGTGGACGAAGTTGCGGTGCGTGAGCTCGACCCCCTTGGGCCGTCCGGTCGAGCCGGAGGTGTAGATGACCGTCGCCAGGTCGTCGACGCGCTGCGCGGCACGACGGCGGTCGATCTCCTCGGCGGGGACGCCGGCACCGGCGGTGCGCAGCGCGTCCACGGCGCCGTCCTCGACGACGAGCACGTCCTCCAGGTCGGGGAGGCGGTCGCGGACGGACGCCACCTCGGCGGCGTGGGACGCGGTCTCCACGACGGCGAGGCGGACGGCGGCGTCGGAGCAGATCCAGTGCACCTGCTCGGCCGAGGACGTCTCGTAGACGGGTACGGGGACGGCGCCCACGGCCCACGTGGCGAAGTCGAGGAGCGTCCACTCGTAGCGCGTGCGGGACATGATCGCGACGTGGTCGCCGGGCTCGATGCCGCGGGCCACGAGGCCGCGGGCGACGGCGACGACGTCGGCCTCGAACTCCTGCGCGGTGACGGGCTCCCACGGGCCGTCCGCGGTGGTCCGGCGCTCGACGAGCGTCGCGTGGGGACCACGGGCGACGCGGTCGGTGAGGAGGGTGCTGATGGTCGCCGTGGGGGAGACCTCGACGAGGCTCGGCGACGCGTGTTCCGTCATGGGACTCTCCGCTGAGTGGGACGGCAGGTAGGGACGGCGTGACACTTTACTCCGTACTCGGAGTATCGCGTTCCTCGGCGGTCACCGGACGCGCCTAGGATCGCGTGGTGACGAACCAGCCCGGCCAGCCCGCCGTCCCCGCCGAGATCCTCACGCTGCGCGACAGCATCGACAACATCGACGCGGCGCTCATGCACCTGCTCGCGGAGCGGTTCAAGTTCACGCGCCGGGTCGGGGAGCTCAAGGCGCAGGGCGGGCTGCCCCCCGCCGACCCGGACCGGGACCGGCAGCAGATCGCGCGCCTGACGGGCATCGCGGAGGCCGCAGGGCTGGACCCCGAGTTCGCCGAGCAGTTCCGCGAGTTCATCGTCCACGAGGTCATCCGTCACCACGAGCGGATCGCCGCCGACCACGCCGCCTCGGGCGAGGGCGCGCCCGTGCTCGACACGTACTCCTGACGGCCTCCTGAGCGGCGGCGTCCGCCGAGGGCCCGCCGGACGCGCGGTGGCGACCCCGGTCGATCTGACCGACCCTGGAGGGGTCCCAGGGTGGGCCCCGGCGTCGGTACGACCTGCGCGCCGGGCGGCCCGCCCGCCACGCCGACGGACGCTAGAGGTGTTCGCATGAAGATCGATTGGCTCAAGCCCCTCCTCGGCCACCCGGGCCCCTTCGCGACGGTGTACATCGACGCGACGCGGGCCAACGAGGCCGGGGACCGCGAGGTCGAGAACCGCTGGAAGGGCGTGCGGCGCACGCTGCGCCAGGAGGGCGCGCCCGACGCCGTGCTCGACAACCTCGAGGAGGTGGTGCTGCGGCCGACGCGGGTCGGCGGCACTCACGGGCGCGTGCTGATCGCCGACGACACGGGCGTGCTCGTCGACCGCGTCGTCAAGGACCCGCCGGCGCTCACCAAGGGGTCGTGGGGACCCGTTCCCGCGCTGCTCCAGGCGGCGCGGGCGGCGGACGAGTCCGTCGACTACGTGCGCGTCGTCGTCGACCGTCAGGGCGCGGACCTCACGTGGTCCGTCGCAGGCGGACACCTGCCGTACGCCGAGCCCGAGTCGGTCGAGGGCGGCCACGACGTGATCAACAAGGTTCGCACCGGCGGCCTGTCGCACAAGCGCATCGAGTCGCGCGCGGAGGACTCGTGGGAGCGCAACGCCGAGGCCGTCGCGGCGGAGCTCGAGCGCCAGGCGGCCGAGTACCGCCCCGAGCTGGTCCTGCTCACCGGCGACGTGCGTGCCGTTCCCCTCGTCCGCGGCGCGCTCGGCCACGCCATCGCCGAGCGCGTGGTCGAGGTCCCGGGCGGCGGTCGCGGACCGGGCATCAACGAGGCCGCGTTCGAGTCGAACGTCGCCGACGCGCTCGACAGCTTCCGCGAGCGGCGGCGCGAGAAGGTCCTCGCGGAGTTCCGCCAGGAGCAGGGCCGCGAGTCGGGCGCCGTGACCTCCGTCGAGGACGTCGTCGCGGTCCTGTCGCGCGGGCAGGTCAAGGAGCTCGTCCTGGCCGACGAGTACGGCCAGGACGCCGCCCTGGACGGGCGCTCGCTGTGGATCGGGCCGAGCCCGATGCACATCGCCGCGACCAAGGAGGAGATCCAGGACCTCGGGGTCACCGACGGCTTGGAGAAGCTCCCCGCGACGGTCGCGCTCGTCCGCGCCGCGATCGGCCAGGACGCCGGGCTGACGTTCGCGCCCGAGGGCAGCGTCGAGCTCATCGAAGGCGTCGGGGCCACCCTGCGCTGGGCCGACGAGGGCACGCCGCGCGAGGTCGCGGCGACGATGTCCGGCGACGACTCCCGGCTGCGCGGCGAGATCATCTAGCCGCGATCGAGCCGCCATCCAGCCGCCCACGCGACGACGCCCTCCCAGGCCGGAGCCGGGGAGGGCGTCGTCGCGTGCGGGTCAGGCCTTCTTGCGGGCCTCGGGCTCGCCGAGCTCGGAGGATACGACGACGATCCCGCCCTGGACCGCGGCGTCGCCCTGACCCTCGGCCGCTGCGACGAGGTCGAGCGTGCCGGTGACGCGACCGCCGTTGCGGACGTCGACGACCGACGCCTCGACCCCGGCGAGCGACGCCGCCGGGACGGCGACCTGCGCCGCGAGGATCGGTGTGCGCATCGAGACCTTCGCCTCGGACTTGATCTTGCGCAGCGCGGCGAGCGCGTGGCCCGCGGCCGTGAGCACGGCCGGGTCGGCGTCGCCGGCCGCCGCGCGCGCGACGTCGGAGGTCGGCCACGGCGCGCGGTGGATCGAGCCCTCGGACGCGCGCCACCACGACCAGACCTCCTCGGTCGCGAACGGCACGAACGGCGCGAAGAGGCGCAGGAGCGTGTCGAGCGCGATCGCGAGCGCGACGCGTGCCGACCGGGTCTCGGGCGAGACGTCGGACGCCGCGGCCCCGGCGCCGTACGCGCGGTCCTTGACGAGCTCGAGGTAGTCGTCGCAGAACGTCCAGAAGAACGTCTCCGTCGTCTCGAGGGCGCGCGTGTGGTCGTACGCCTCGAACGCCTCGGTGGCCTTCTCGACGACGGACGCGAGGCCCGCGAGCATCGCGCGGTCGAGCGCCTCGGTGACGAGCGCGGGGTCGAGCACGATCTCGCCCGTCCCGCTCTCGGCGTCCACGCCGAACGACAGCGCGAACTTCGACGCGTTGAGGATCTTGATCGCGAGGCGGCGGCCGATCTTCATCTGGCCGACCTCGAACGCGGCGTCGGTCCCCAGGCGGGCAGAGGCTGCCCAGTACCGCACGGCGTCGGAGCCGTGCTCCTCGAGCAGGCCCATCGGCGTGACGACGTTGCCCTTGGACTTCGACATCTTCTTGCGGTCGGGGTCGAGGATCCAGCCGGAGATCGCGGCGTTCTTCCACGGCAGCGAGCCGAACTCGAGGTGCGAGCGCACGACGGTCGAGAAGAGCCACGTGCGGATGATGTCCTGGCCCTGGGGGCGCAGGTCCATGGGGAACACGCGCTCGAACAGGTCGGGGTCGACCTCCCAGCCGCCCGCGATCTGCGGCGTGAGCGACGACGTGGCCCAGGTGTCCATGATGTCGTTCTCGCCGACGAACCCGCCCGGCACGCCGCGCTGGTCCTCGGTGTACCCGGTGGGCACGTCGGACGACGGGTCGACGGGCAGGACGTCCTCGGACGGGACGATCGGGTGGTCGTGGTCGACCTCGCCCGACTCGAGCACCGGGTACCAGAGCGGGATCGCGACGCCGAAGAAGCGCTGGCGCGAGATGAGCCAGTCGCCGTTGAGGCCGCCGACCCAGTTCTCGTAGCGCACGCGCATGAAGTCGGGGTGGAACGCGAGCTCCTTGCCTCGGCCCAGCAGCTCGCCGCGCAGGTCGCGGACGGTGCCGTCCTCGGTGGTCCAGTCACGGCCGCCGTTGCGGATGTACCACTGGCGCGAGGTGACGATCTCGAGCGGCTTGTCGCCCTTCTCGAAGAAGTTCGCCTTGCGCTGGGTCGCCACGGGCTCGCCGTCGAGGTCGCCCGCGTCGCGCAGCGCGTCGACGACGACCTGGCGCGCCGAGAACGTCGTCTTGCCCTCGATCTCGGCGAACACGCCCTGGCCGGAGTGCGACGTGATCCAGTCCGGCGTCTCGCGCACGATGCGACCGTCGCGCGTGATGATCGAGCGCGTGGGGAGCTGCAGCTCGCGCCACCACTGCACGTCGGTGAGGTCGCCGAACGTGCAGCACATCGCGATGCCCGCACCCTTGTCGCGCTCGGCGGCGGGGTGGGCGAGGACGGGCAGCTCGACGTCGAACAGCGGTGAGCGCACCGTCGTGCCGAACAGGTGCTGGTAGCGCTCGTCGTCCGGGTGCGCCACGAGGGCGACGCACGCGGCGAGCAGCTCGGGGCGCGTCGTCTCGATGAAGACCGGCGCGCCGTCGTCGGGCGTGCCCGGCGCGACGCGGTGGAACGCGACCTTGTGGAAGTGCCCCGGGTAGTCGCGCGCCTCGAGCTCGGCCTGCGCGACCGCCGTCTGGAACGTCACGTCCCACAGCCCCGGCGCCTCGGCCTGGTAGGCCTCGCCGCGCCCGAGGTTGCGCAGGAACGCGCGCTGCGCGGCCGTGCGGGACCGCGCGTCGATGGTCTGGTAGTGCTGCGCCCAGTCCACCGAGAGGCCGAGCCGGCGCCACAGCGCCTCGAACTGCTTCTCGTCCTCGGCGGTCAGGCGCTCGCACAGCTCGATGAAGTTGCGGCGGCTCACCGGCACCTGGTCCGCGGCCTTGACCGACTTGCCCTCGCCGCCCTCGTGCGGGGGCTCGAAGCCCTCGACGTACGGGAGCGTGGGGTCGCAGCGCACGCCGTAGTAGTTCTGCACACGGCGCTCGGTGGGCAGCCCGTTGTCGTCCCAGCCCATGGGGTAGAACACCTCGAGGCCGCGCATGCGCTGGAACCGCGCGACGACGTCGGTGTGCGTGTAGGAGAACACGTGACCCACGTGCAGGGACCCGGAGACCGTCGGCGGCGGGGTGTCGATGGAGAAGACCTGCTCGCGCGTCCTCGAGCGGTCGAACGCGTACGTCCCCTGCTCGGCCCAGCGCGCGTCGTAGGTCTCCTCGAGCCCGTCGAGGCTCACCCGGTCGGGTACTCCCGCGACCACCGCGCGGACGACGTCGCCGGCTACGCGCCCGGCGGAGGAGGTCGTTGCTGCAGTGGCATCGGCCGCGCCCGTGGGCGCGTTCGTCGGGAAGTCGCTCATGGTCGCCCATTCTCCCAGATCTCGGGGCGGTGCCGGACGACGTCTCGCGTCCCGGCCGCCGCCGTCAGCGGGCGCCGGGGGCGGTGCCCGGGGCGCCGGTCCCGTCCGTGCCGGACAGGCGTGCGGCCAGGTCCGTGGCCGTCCCCAGGAGGCGTTCCCAGGTCGCGGGGTCGAGCAGGTCGAGCGGGCGCTCGCTGAACAGGAAGAGCCGGTCCCCGGACACCTCCGCCGCGAGCGGCAGGGGGCCGCGGACGAGCGTCTCGACGATCTCCGGGGTGAAGCCGGCGCGCGCGGTGCCGGTCGCGGACCGCGGAGATCCGTAGGCGCGGTGGCGATCGCCGAACGGGCCGTCGACCGGCAGCTCCCACACGCGCTCGACCCCCTGCGGCGCCCGGGCGCCCCGCACGCCCCGGGCGGGCATCGTCTCCACGACGACGCGGGGCAGGGTGCGGTCGAGCGTGACCATGGCGTAGGTGAAGGCGAAGGGCTCGCCGTTGCGGTAGCCGGCGCTGTACGTGTAGGTCGCGACCTCCACGGTGCGCGGGCCCCGCGTGCGGACGACGTTCCGGGCGATGCGGAGGATGCCGACGTCGAACGCCCCGCTGGGCCGTGCGGGCTGGTCGACCCGTGGCTCGACGTCGAACCCGTTCGCTGCGGCGAACCTGCTCAGCCGGTAGGCCAGCTCGTGCTCCCGGGCGGATGACCCCCGGACGCCCCGGGCGACGAGGAGACCGACCGCGACGACGACGGCCGCCACGAGCCCGACGGCGAGCGGGACGGCGACTCCGGCGGCGGCGAGGCCGACCACGACGAGGGCGAGGACGGCGCCGACGACGGCCGCCCCGACGGCGACCAGGAGGGCGAGGAGGGTGGTTCCGAGCACCCGGGCGAGCACCTGGGACGCCACCGAGGATCTCGTGCTCGCTCGTTCCGCACGCGCCCGGCGACGGAGCTCCCGGTGGTGCGCACGCACCGCGGCGCCGTCCACGGGCTCCACGAGGGCTCGCGTGTCGAGGGCCGCGCGGTCCGGGGGAGTCGTGCTCACCGGCGAGAGGGTATCGGGTGCCGCGCGACGAACGAGCGGGACGCGGCGTCCTGCGCACGACCGGCCGACCGCGCCACAACAGGTCCAAGGTCCCTGGGGGGATTGGTCATCGACTCGTAACCTGCACGCAAAGGTACGGGTGCTCGTGGGCGCACTTCGTTCTGATCCTCGCGCCGACCACCTGGGAGCAGCCATGACCCTCACGACCACCGACGAGACCCGTGCCACGGGGGCGTTGCCGCCCGGCGTCGTCCTGCCGCCCGCTCTCGGGGCCGCGCTCGTGGCGGCACCGGGCCTCGTCGTCCCCTCCTCGCGCGACGAGCTGTACCGGCTCGCGCTCGGTCCTGTCGGGGGACCGCGGTTCGTCGTCGAGTACGACGCCGACGGCACGCTCGTGCCCGAGGCCGAGGTGGTGCGCTGCCGGAACGGCATCGCCGTGAACTACCCCGAGGACTACATGCGCCGGCGCGACCCGGACTGCATGCGCATCGCCGACGACCTGCCGACCGACAAGCCGCGCTACCGCGACGTCTTCGGGACCGGGTTCGGCCCGGTCAAGGACGAGACGCTCGCGTGGCTCGGGACCCAGGAGCTCGTCGTCGTGCCGTTCCGCGCCGGCGGGCGGACCCATGGCTACCCGTCGCTCGCCGTCTGCCCGGTCAACGCGGCGTTCTTCGCGCTCGCCCTCGTCGACCTCCAGGGCTGGGTCACGTTCGAGGAGCTCGGCCCGTTCGCGCCGCGCTCGATCCTCTACGTCGCCCCGCCGTTCCGCCACACCCGCTTCGACGGGCGCCAGGTCGTCGTGCACGACCGCTCCGAGTCGCTGCACGAGGTGTTCGCCTACAACCTCTACCCCGGTCCGAGCGCGAAGAAGGGTGTGTTCTCGGTCCTGCTCGACGTGGGCGAGCGCGAGGGCTGGGTCACCGCGCACGCGTCGTCGGTCCGGGTCACCACGCCGTACGAGAACGAGACCGTCGTCATGCACGAGGGGGCGTCGGGCGGCGGCAAGTCCGAGATGTGCCAGGAGATCCGGCGTCAGGAGGACGGCCGGATCCTGCTCGGCACGAACGTCGTGACCGACGAGCCGTACGTCATCACGCTGGGGGAGACGAGCGCGCTCGACCCGGTCACCGACGACATGACGCTGTGCCACGCCGGGCTCCAGACGGGCGACGGCCGCCTCGTCGTGACCGACGCGGAGGAGGGCTGGTTCGTGCGGGTCGACAACCTGACCGGCTACGGCCAGGACGTCCACCTGGAGCGCGCCTGCATCCACCCCGACGTCCCGCTCGTGTTCTTCAACATCGACGGCGTCCCCGACGCCACCGTGCTGCCCTGGGAGCACTCGCTCGACTCCGACGGCCGGCGGTGCCCCAACCCGAGGGTCGTCGTTCCCCGCCACCTGCTCACCGACGTCGCGGGCCCGGCCGAGGTCGACGTGCGCACCTTCGGCGCCCGGATGCCGGCCTGCACCCGGGACCACCCCACCTACGGGATCATGGGCATGACCCACGTCGTCCCCGCCTCGCTCGCGTGGATCTGGCGGCTCGTCGCGCCGCGCGGGGACAAGAACCCGTCGATCGGCGAGTCGCGGTCGGCGACGGAGGCCCTGGCCCACGGCGGCATGGTCGCGGAGGGCGTCGGGTCGTACTGGCCGTTCGCCACGGGGACGAAGGTCGCGGCCGCGAACCTCCTGCTGCGCCAGCTCGTGGAGACGGACCGGACCCGGTACGTCCTGACGCCCAACCAGCACATCGGCGCGTACAAGGTCGACTTCGCCGCCGAGTGGCTGACCCGCGAGTACCTCGCGCGCCGCGGCGGTGGGCGCCTGCGTCCCGAGGAGCTCACCCCGGCCCGTTGCCCGCTGTTCGGGTACACGCTCACCGAGATGAAGATCGACGGTCAGCTCGTGCGGCCCACGTTCCTGCGCCCGGAGCTCCAGTCCCAGGTCGGCATCGAGGCCTATGACGCCGGAGCGCGGATCATCACCGACTTCTTCGCCAGCGAGCTCCGGCAGTTCCTCACCGACGACCTCGACCCACTGGGGCGGCAGATCATCGAGGTCTGCCTGCGCAACGGCTCCGTCGAGGAGTACGCGGCGCTGACACCGGTCCACTTCTAGCGCGGCGCCGGGCCGGGACCGTCGCAACAGGCGATCCCGGCCCGCTCGGGCGAGACGTCGCCCGGCGCGTACTAGGGTCGGAGCATGGGTCTGACGATCGGCTACGCCGCCATGCTGGAGCAGTTCCACCCGACCGAGGCCGTCGCGCTCTCGGCCTACGCGGAGGAGCACGGCTTCTCCGGCACCATGGCGGCCGACCACTTCCAGCCGTGGGTCCCGGCGCAGGGCGAGTCCTCGTTCGTGTGGAACGTGCTCACCGCGCTCGGCGAGCGCACGACGGGCGACCTCGGGCCGGGCGTCACGGCGCCGACGTTCCGGTGGCACCCCGCGATGGTCGCGCAGGCCTCGGCGACGCTCGCCGCGATGTACCCCGGTCGGCACTGGCTCGGGCTCGGCTCGGGCGAGGCGCTCAACGAGCACGTCGTCGCGGGCTACTGGCCCGAGGCGCCCGAGCGCATCAACCGCATGTTCGAGGCGATCGACGTCATCAAGAAGCTGTTCCAGTCCGGGCTCGACAACAAGGACGTCAAGCACTCCGGGCAGTTCTACAAGATGGAGTCCACGCGCCTGTGGACCATGCCCGAGGCCGCGCCGGAGATCCTCGTCGCGACGGCGGGGCCCGTGACGGCCAAGCGCGCCGGGCGGCACGCGGACGGCCTCATCACGGTCGGCGCACCGCTCGAGAAGATCTCCATGCTGTTCGGCAAGTTCGACGACGGCGTCCGCGAGTCCGGCCGCGACCCGCAGGCGATGCCCAAGGTGCTGCAGCTCCACCTGTCCTGGGCCGCGACCGACGAGGAGGCGCTCGCGAACGCGATGACCGAGTGGCCCAACGGCGGCATGAAGTTCCCCAAGGCCGACATCCGCTCGCCGCACGACTTCGAGCAGATGGCCAAGCTCGTGCGCCCCGAGGACTTCGAGGGCCGCATGGTGATCTCGGCCGACCCGGACGAGCACCGCGCGTACATCCAGAAGTTCGTCGACCTCGGCTTCGACCGGATCTACCTCCACAACGTGGGCCGCAACCAGCGGGAGTGGATCGAGGTCTTCGGCCGCGAGGTGCTGCCGAAGCTGGCGCGATGACCTCCGGGGCGGACGCGGTCGTGCCCGACGGCGCCGCGCGCCCGGGGGAGCCGGCGCGCCTCGCCGCGTGGGCGCCGTCAGGCCTGGGCGAGGTGCGCCCGGGCGACGACCTCGCAGTGCTGGTGGGCGACCTGCTCGCCGGTGCGTCGCCGGGCGACGCGCTCGCCGAGGGCGACGTCGTCGTGGTGACGAGCAAGGTCGTGTCCAAGGCCGAGGGGCGCGTGGTCGCCGCGGCCGACCGTGAGCAGGCGATCACGGACGAGACGGCGCGCGTCGTCGCGACGCGCGAGCGCCCCGGTCAGCCTCCGTTGCGCATCGTCGAGAACCACCTGGGCCTCGTCATGGCCGCAGCCGGGGTCGACGCCTCCAACACGCCCGAGGGGACGGTGCTGCTGCTCCCGCTCGACCCGGACGCCTCGGCCCGGGCGCTGCGCGCCGCGCTGCGCGAGCGTTTCGGTCTCGCGCGCCTCGGCGTCGTCGTGACGGACACCGCGGGCCGCGCGTGGCGCGACGGGCTGGTCGACATCGCGATCGGCGCGGCGGGCATCGTCGCCGCGGAGGACCTGCGCGGCGGCGTGGACGCGCACGGTCGCCCCCTGTCCGTGACGGTCACCGCCGTCGCCGACGAGGTGGCCTCCGCGAGCGAGCTCGTGCGCGGCAAGACGGCGGGCCGTCCCGTCGCCGTCGTGCGGGGTCTCGGCCGGTACGTGGGTGACGACGACGGCCCGGGGGCGCGCGTGCTCGTCCGTCCGTCGGTCGACGACCTCTTCCGGGAGGGGAGCGCCGAGGCCTACGACCGCGGCTATCGCGACGGCTTCGGCGAGGGCTTCCGCGAGGGGTCGGGGAACGAGCCGGTCCCCGGCGACTGAGGTCACGGGCTCCGGCTCGGCCGGCCGGGACAAACCCGTGGCTCGGTGGCCGGTCGCCGGTTAGCCTGCCCGGATGCTGCCTGCCGAGTGGATCCCGCACCGCCGCCCCGACGACCGCGAGCACGTGGGCTGGATCCGTCCCGAGCGCGACGCCTGGGTCGCCGTCTCGCTCCTGGGCCGCGAGCTGACCGGTCCCGTGGACTGGCTGGAGGCCGAGGAGGCGCTCGACGGGGTCAGCCTCGCGTGGCTGGCCGACGTCTGGATGCTCGAGCAGGAGGACGCGCCGCCCTTGCGCGTCCGGCTCGTGGAGGTCACGCCGGACGGCGTGGTCGTGCAGACCGACGACTTCGGCGCGATCGACGTCCCCGTGGAGCGCTACGACCTCCCGTGGCCGCCCCCGCCGACGCTCCGGCCGCGTCGGCCGGGCGACCCGGACGGTCGCGTGCTGTCGCTCTGACCCGGCGACCGTCCGGGCACGGACCTGGCGTGGTCAGCCGGCGTCCGTCGTGCCTTCGTAGAGGCCGATCTGGTTGCCGTCCGCGTCCTCGAACGCCGCCCACCAGGAGGTCGGGCTGATCTCGGACTTCTCGAGGACGACGGTGCCCCCGAGCTCGCGGACCTTCGCGAGCGTGTCCTCGATGGAGTCGACCTCGACGTAGCTGCGCGGGGTCGTGAACCCCTCGGACCGCGGCGCGAGGCCGCCACCGCTGATCTTGTTCGGCGCCTGCCACATGGGATAGCCCTCGAAGCCCGGCACCTCGGCGATCTGCCAGCCGAAGAGCTCGCCGTAGAACTGCGTGGCCCGGTCGCTGTCGCTCACCGGGATGTCGATGTGCGTGATGTCTCCGTGCGCCATGGTTCCTCCCCCGTACCGGTGACGGGCGGACACCCGCCGCCTGCCAGCCTAGAGACCGGCGGCAGCGGTGCAACAGGGTGCGAGTGCTACTTCTCCGGGGCGACGGCGTCGTCGGCCGCCGAACCCTCAGGCTGTACCTGAGGCTCCAGCTCCGCCGTCGGCTCGTCGGCCGGCTCGCGGTGCGGGGCGCCCGGGTCGCCCGCCACCTCCCGCGCGGCGTCCGGTGTGGGGCCCGGCGTCGCGTCGTGCCGCGGGACGTCGTCGCCGGAGAGCCAGCGCAGCCAGCCCGAGGCCGGGTCGGGCTCGAGGACGAGCGCGCGCACGAGCAGCGTGAGCGGGATCGCGAGGATCGCCCCGAGCGGCCCGATGACGAACGTCCAGAACACGACCGAGACGAAGCTGAGGGTGAGGCTGAGGTTCACCGCGTCCGCCACGAACTTCGGCTGCACGAGCACCTGGAGCACGACGTTCACGACGCAGTAGACCGCGACGACGGCGAGCGCGAGCTGCCACCCCCCGACCACGAACGCCATGATCGCGGGCGGGACGAGGCCGAGCACGAAGCCGATGTTCGGGATGAAGTTCGTGACGAACGCGAGGATCGCCCACACGGTCGGTGCGGGTACCGAGAGCAGCCACAGCGCGACGCCGTCGACGATCGCCACGACGGCGCCGAACGACGCGTTGACGACGAAGTAGCGCCGGACGCCGCCGCTGAACCGGGTCGCGCGGTCGATCGTCGCTGCGCGCTCGGTGCCGAAGACGGCGGTCGCGGTCGAGTACCGCGCGGCGTCCGCCGCCATGAAGATCGCGTAGGCGAGCACGAAGAAGAAGGCGGTCGCGATGCCGAGCGCCATGCCCGACACGTTCCCGGCGAGGCTGAGCACGCGGCCCGGGTCGAGCCACGACGTCGCGGCCTCCGCGACGTCGGTGTCGATCCCCACGGCCGAGAGCTGGTCGACGACGTCCTCGACCGAGCGGACCAGCGCCGGCAGGTACTCGCGCACCAGGTCGGCGAACCGGAAGCCCGCGAAGACGAGCATCGCGACGAGCGCGGCGAGGATGAGGTAGGCCACGGCGACGACCGCCGTCGTCGCGGCCCACCGGGGCCAGCCCCGGCGCTCGAGCGGGAACCGCACGGGGTGGCAGATGATGACGATCACCGCAGCGAGGAGGATCGGCGCGAGCACCTCCCGGGCCGTGTGGACGCCTGCGAGCACCACCACACCCGCGGCGAGAGCCAGGAGCGTGCGGGTGGAGGGAGGCAGCGCCGGGGCGCGCGGCGTCGTCGTGGTCACGCGCCGACGATAGCGGCCGGGCGTCGTCGCGCACGCGGGCGTCCGCCGGGGTGCGGCCGGCGGCGCGTCCGCGCGGTCAGGCCTTCGCGGCCTTCGCGGCGGCCTTCTGCGCCTTCTTGAACGTGCGGACCTCGGCGAGCGACTCGGGGCTCGTGACGTCGGCGATGGACCGGCGCGACCCCTCGTCGCCGTAGTGACCCGCCGCCTCGCGCCATCCCGCGGGCTGCACGCCGCGCTGCTTGCCGAGCAGCGCGAGGAAGATCCTGGCCTTCTGGTCGCCGTACCCGGGCAGCGCGCGCAGCCGGGCGAGGACCTCGGCGCCGGTCGGCGCCGCAGCGCCGTCGTCCCCGGCGCCCGGCGCGGTCCAGATCCGGGTGGCGTCGCCGTCGTACTCGTCGACGACGACGCGCGCCAGCTCCTGCACCCGGGCTGCCATCGAGCGCCCGTACCGGTGGATGGCCGGCGGGGTCGTGGCGAGCGTGACGAACGCGTCGGGGTCCGTCTCCGCCACGACGCGCGGGTCGATGGAGCCGAGACGGTCGCGGATCTTGCGCGGTCCGGCGAACGCGTGCTCCATGGGGTACTGCTGGTCGAGGAGCATGCCGACGAGGAGAGCGAACGCGTCGTCGCTGAGGAGCGCGTCCGCGTCGGGGTCGCCGGTGATCCAGAGCTGGTCGGTCATGCCTCCATCATGGCAGCGTGCGGCGCAGCCGTCCGGTCCGGAACTCGTCGACGCCCGTGCGTCGCAGGACGGCGCTCGTCCAGCCGGGCAGGAGCCGCAGACCGTCCTCGCCCGTGACGCGCCGCAGGTCCTCGACGCGGAAGTCGTCGCCCCGGCGCTCCAGCACGAACTCGCCCGCGGCGTCGACGTTGCGCACCCAGTCGACGTCGGGGCCGTACGTGAGCGCGAGGACGACGCGGACCGGGTCGGCGGGCGTCGTGCGGTACGCGAACGCGAACACCGGCGTCCGGTAGACGCGACCGCTGCGTCGGCCGACGTGCCGGACGACCGCCATCGGCCCGACGCCCGTCGCGACGCGGAGCATGACGGGGTTGAGGAAGCGCTTGTTGGTGCGGGTCACCCAGCGAGGGATCGGCATGCCCCATCGTGGCCCGGCGGGGCCCGTCGGCGCGACCTATCGTGAACCCGTGCCCACGCGCCTGCTCCTGCTGAGCGACACCCACGTCCCCGTGCGGGGGGTGCTCCCGGACCAGGTGTGGCGCGCCGTCGACGACGCCGACGTCGTCGTGCACGCGGGCGACTGGGTGAGCGTCGACCTGCTGGACGCCCTGGAGGCGCGGGCGTCCCGGCTGGTCGGTGTCGCGGGGAACAACGACGGGCCCGAGCTGCACGCGCGCCTGCCTGAGGTCGACCGCGCGACGGTCGACGGGCTGCGGCTCGCCGTCGTGCACGAGACGGGGGCGAAGCAGGGGCGCGAGCGTCGCGCCGACGCGGCGTTCCCCGACGCGGACGTCCTCGTGTTCGGGCACAGCCACATCCCGTGGGACACGACCTCGCCGGGCGGGCTGCGCCTGCTCAATCCCGGGTCACCGACGGACCGCCGTCGTCAGCCGGTCGGCACGGTCCTCACGGCCGTCGTCGACGACGGCGTGCTCCGGGACGTCGCGCTCGTGCCGGTGCCGCGCTGAGCCGCCTCAGGCGGCGCCCGCGCGGGCCCGGTGCGAGGCCGGGCTCACGCCGCGCACGCGCTTGAAGGCGGCGCTCAGCGCGAACGGCGACGCGTACCCGACGGTGCGAGCGACGGACGTCAGCGTGGCGTCGGGCTCCAGCAGGAGGTCTGCGGCGAGGTCGAGGCGCCATCCCGTGAGATAGCTCATCGGCGGCTCGCCGACGAGCGCGGTGAAGCGCCGCGAGAACGCCGCACGCGAGAGCCCGACCTCCCGCGCGAGGGAGTCGACGGTCCAGGCGCGGGCCGGGTCGTGGTGGATGAGGCGCAGCGCCGCGCCGACCACCGGGTCCGCGTCGGCGCGGTACCAGCCCGGGGCGTCGTCGCGCGAGAGCCACGTGCGCAGGCACGAGATGAGGAGCAGGTCGAGCAGGCGGTCGAGCACCGCCTCCTGCCCGGGCAGGTCCTGCACGACCTCGCGCGCGAGCATCTCGACGAGCGTCCCGTCGACGTCGCCGCTGCGCAGCACCACGCGCTGCGGGAGCACGCGCAGGACCCGGCGGCCCACCTCGCCGTCGAGCGGGTAGGTGCCCGTGATGATCACCGTCTCGCCGCCGGGGTCGTTGCCCCACGAGCGGACGCCGAGCACCGTCATGGGGGAGGGCCCGCCGTCGACCGCACGGCACACGTCGGACTCGGGCCCGATGACCACCTGAGGCGCGGTCGTCGGCGCGTCCGCCACGACGTAGTGGTCGGGGCCGCGCAGCAGGACGACGTCCCCCGCCCCGACGTGCTCGCCCGGGTCCGCGCCGTCGTCGCCCACGACCGGCCCGACCCAGCCCGACCCGCGCAGCACGGGCACGATCGTCAGCGGCGCCTCGTCCTCGATGCGCATGCCCCACGGGGCGCGGAGATGGCTGCGCAGGAGGAAGGCGCCGCGGGCGCGCGGCCCGTCGAGGAGCCCGGCGACGACGTCCATCCGGACAGGGTACGCACGGTCCGGGCGTGCGACCAGGGGCCGGACGGGGTGGGCCACCCCGAGACGATCGCGTATGCAGACGAGCGTCAGAGCCATGTCGCGTCTCGTCGGTGCCCGGTTGACTGTCATTCGTCCCCGCACGAGACCTCGACAGGAGAGACGCCATGAGCGCCACGACACCGCGCCCGACCGACGCCCGGACCGACGCCCCGACCGACGCCCCCGCACCCGGCCCGGTCCTCGTCCTCGGCGCGACGGGCAAGACCGGCCGCCGGGTCGCCGACCGCCTCGACGCGCTCGGGATCCCCGTGCGCCGCGCGTCCCGCTCCGGGGCCGTCCGCTTCGACTGGGAGGACGACGCCACGTGGGGCCCCGCCGTCGACGGGGCCCAGGCGGTGTACGTCGTGTACGTGCCCGACCTCGCGGTCCCGGGCTCGCCGGAGACCGTCGCCCGGTTCGCGGCCCTCGCCCGGGAGGCGGGCGTGCGCCGGCTCGTCCTGCTCTCGGGTCGCGGCGAGGTCGAGGCGCAGCGCGCGGAGGTGCTCGTCGCCGACGCGTTCCCCGGCCGCACGGTGGTCCGGTGCGCGTTCTTCGACCAGAACTTCAGCGAGAGCTTCCTGCTCGAGCCCGTGCTCGACGGCGTCCTCGCGCTGCCGGTGGACCAGGTCGCCGAGCCGTTCGTCGACCTCGAGGACGTGGCCGAGGTCGCCGTCGCGGCCCTCGTCGACGACGCGCACGCCGGCCGCGTCTACGAGCTCACCGGACCGCGCGCGATCACGTTCGCCGAGGCCGTGGCGGAGATCGCGGCCGCGAGCGGGCGCGACGTGCGGTTCGCGCCGATCACCATGGACGAGTTCGTCGCGGGGCTGCGGGCGATCGGGCTGCTCGAGGACGTCGTGGGGCTCATGCGCTACCTCTTCACCGAGGTGCTCGACGGGCGGGGGACCCCGGTCGCCGACGGCGTCCGGCAGGCGCTGGGCCGCGAGCCGCGGGACTTCCGCGAGTTCGCGGCGCGCGAGGCCGCGGTCTGGTCGGCGACGGTCCCGTCGACGGCCGAGCAGGCGTCGTGAGCGCCTTCGCGGCGCTCGTGGTCGCGGGTGCCGTCGCGACCGGGCTCGCGGGCGGGGTGCTCTTCGCGTTCTCCACGTTCGTCCTGGGCGGCCTGCGCCGCCTCCCCGCCGCCGACGGCGCCGCGGCCATGGTCGCGATCAACAAGGACGCGCTGCGACCGCCGCTCATGCTGCTGCTCGCGGCGAGCGTGCTCGTGCCCGCCGCAGCGGCCGTCGTCGGCCTGGTCGGCGGGACGCCCGGCGCGGGGTGGGCGCTCGCGGGCGCGGTGGTCTCCGCGGTCGGCATCCTCGGTGTCACGGCCGTGGGCAACGTCCCGCTCAACGAGCGTCTCGACGCCGCGGCGGAGCGGCCCGGGGACCTCGCCGCCCCGTGGGCCGCGTTCCTCCCGCGCTGGCTCGCGTGGAACCACGTGCGGACCGTCGCGGGCGCGGTCGCGACCGCGCTGCTCGCGCTCGCCCTCGTCTGACCGCCGTCGTGCGCCGCCCGAGAGGTCCGGGCCCCGGCCCCGGGATCTCGGCGGCCGCGCCCGGGGGGGGGGCGGCAGTCGCGGCG
>NZ_JBHXIC010000084.1:0-8257 GCF_042723955.1 Cellulosimicrobium cellulans
CCCCGCGGCGGGCCCCGCGCCGCCCCCCCCCCCGGCGCGCCCCCCGCGGCCGGCGCCCCCCGCCAGGGGCCAGTCGCCCGCGCCCCCCGCCCCCCCCGTCGCCCGGTGGCGCGCGGCCGGGTGGGACGTGCGCTCGCTCGGGGTCTCCGCCGCGCGGGCGGGCCGGCCTCAGTCGAGCAGTCCCACGGCGTAGCCGACGAAGAACAGCGCCCCGAGGACCGCGACCGCGCCGACGACGCCGATCCACACCCAGGGCACCGCCCGGTGCGGACCGTGCTCCTCGTGGCCCTGCGGCGCGCTCACCTGGTCCTCCGCCGGCGGCGTCTCGCCGGGCTGCACGTCGCCGCTCGCCGAGAAGTCGGCGGCGCTGGAGCGGTGCGAGGCGTCCAGGGGGTCGGGATCGGGGGAGGTGGGGCCGGTCATGGTGCGGTCCTTCCGTCGGTGCGGAGATCGAGGTCGGGAGAGGTCATGGCTCGACCCTCCGGACCTCGCTGCCCGCACGCATCTCGGCGTCGACCTCCGGTGCCGCGAGGAGCGAGCGCGCGGCCTCGACGACCTCGTCGACGGTCACCCGGTCGAGCGCCGGGTCGAGGGTGGGGGCGTGCGGGTCGCCGCGGTGCCCGCCGGGCTGCGCGGACGTCGCGTCGTCGCCGTGCCAGAGCACGGTGTGCCGCTCCGGGTCGATCGCCGGGCCCCACGCCGACGGCGGGGTCGGCCCGAACAGGACCACCGACGGGGTGCCGAAGGCCGTCGCGAGGTGCGCGACGCCCGTGTCGCCGCACACCACGAGCCGAGCCGTCGCGACGACGTCGGCCAGCGCGGGCAGGTCGAGCGTGCCCGCGGTGTCAGTCACCGTGCCCGCGGCGCGTGCCGCCTCGTCGAGGGAGGCGGCGGCGTCCGCGACGACGCGCGCGCACAGGTCGCGCTCGTCGGGGCCACCCGTCACGACGACGTCGTGCCCCGCGGCGGCGAGGTCGCGTGCGACGGCGGCGAAGCGGTTCGCGGGCCAGCGGCGCGACCCCGACGCGGCGCCCGGGTGGACGACGACGTGGCGCCCACGCGACGCCGGTGGGTCGAGCCGCAGGTCCTCCCGCGAGCACGCGCCGCCGGCGGCCGTGACGAGCCGGCACCAGCGGTCGACCTCGTGCTCGTCGGGGTCCCACGCAGGCCCGGCGACCCCCACCTCGCGCGACGCGAACGCGACGACGTGCGCGGGCGCGGTGTCGAGGAGCACGCGGTGGCTCTCCGGCCCGCTGCCGTGCAGGTTCACCGCGACGTGCCCGGAGGGCGGAGCGCCGGTCACCGCCTCGGACTCCTCGACCCACGCGAGCGGTGCGAGGCCCCGCGCGGGCACCACGCCGTCGACCAGGCCGAGGTCGCGGAGCCAGCCGCCCACTTCCTCCGGCGCGGCGAGCAGGACGCGGCGCCCGGGCCACGCGCGCCGCACGCCCCGCAGGGCCGGGACCGCGGTCAGCGCGTCCCCGAGCCCGAGCGCGCGCAGCACGAGGACGGTGCCCTCGTCCTGCCCGGCGAGCCCCGGCAGGTCGGGCGCCAGCTCCGTCGCGCCCGCCGTCACGGCCACGACGTCTCGCCGGACGCCATGACGAGCATCTCGCGGATCTCGCAGCCGACGGGCTGGCGCAGCGCGGTGACGACGGCGGCCGCGGTCGCGCGCGGGTCGTTGAGGTCGGCGTCCGGGCCGGGCTTGTACTGCTCGGTGCGGCCGTCGAAGAACGCGGTGCGCATCCCGCCCGGCACGAGGCACGTCACGCCGACGCGTCCCGCGAGCTCGGCGGCGAGCGCCTGGGAGAACCCGCGGACGGCGAACTTGGACGCGCAGTAGGCGGTCGCGTCGGACACGCCCTTGAGGCCCAGGGTCGACGCGACGGTGACGACCGTCCCGCGGCGCTCCTCGAGGAAGGGCAGCGCCGCCCGGACGACGGCGACCGTGCCGAACAGGTTGACGCGCACCACGCGCTCCCACGTCTCGACGTCGATCTCGTCGAGCCGTCCGCACGCGTCGGTGCCCGCGGCCGTCACGACGGCGTCGGGCGGGCCGACCTCCAGCGCGAGGCGCTCGACCGCCGCGGCCGCCGCGGCGGAGTCGGACAGGTCGACGACCGCGTGGGGCACGCCGCCCGCAGGTGCGACCCGGTCCAGGACGACGGGTTTCCCGCCCGCCGCGGTCACGGCGTCGACGAGTGCCGCGCCCAGGCCGCTCGCGCCTCCCGTGACGTAGACGGTGCCGAGCTCGCGCGGGACCAGGGCCGGGTCGGGCTGCCGGGTGGACGGGGTGGACGGGGTGGACGGGGTGGACGGGGTGGTCGACGTGGTCGGGGTCATGCGGTGGTCTCCTCCGTCAGGGTCGGGAGCCCGGGCGCGAACCGCCCGGAGCGTTCGAGGATCGAGGTCGTGGAGCGACCGTCGACGTAGGGCAGGACGACGACCCGGCCACCGTGGCGCCGGACCACCTCCGCCTCGGGCAGCGTCTCCTCGGTGTAGTCGCCGCCCTTCGCCCACACGTCCGGGCGCAGGCGGTCGAGCGCGGCGCGCGGGTCGTCCTCGTCGAACACGACGACGGCCGAGACGCAGTCGAGCGCGGCGAGGACGCGCGCGCGGTCGGCCTGCCCGACGACGGGGCGCTGCGGCCCCTTGAGCCGCCGCACCGACACGTCGCCGTTGAGCAGCACGACGAGGTGGTCGCCGAGGCGTGCGGCCGCCTCGAGCGTCGCGACGTGGCCGGCGTGGAGGATGTCGAAGCAGCCGCCGGTGGCGACGACGGTGCCGCCCGCCGCGCGCAGCCGCGCGGCCACCGCCTCCGGCCCGCCCGGGTCCTGCGGCGAGGCCGCGTCGGAGGCGGCCCCGACGACACCGGCCGCGCGGTCCGGCACCGGGTCCCGCGCCGCGTCCGGCGTGCGCCGACCCGGGACGTCGGCGCGGCGCCGGTATCCCTCGGCGCCGCCGGCCGCGACCCAGGCCGAGGCCGAGGCGACGGCGGCGACGACCGCCTCGACGAGCTCGGCCCCGTGCGCGAGCGCGACCGCCGCCGTCGAGGCGAACCGGTCGCCCGCGCCGCAGGGGTCGCCGTGCGCGACGGTCGCGGGCACGTAGGCGGGCTCGCCGTCGGCGCGCGCGACGAACGCCCCGTGCTCGCCCGCGGTGACGCACACGGCCGCCACCCCCCCGGCCGCGGCCAAGGACCGGGCGAGGCCGCCCGGGTCGTCGGCGCGCGCCTCCAGACCGAGCGACTCCGCGGCGTCGAGCGCCTCGGCGAGGTTGGGGGTGACGAGCGCGGTCCCGGGGACCGGCGGCCCGCCGCGCGGGTGCGGGTCCCACACGACCGTCCGCTCCCGAGCCGCGTGCTCGAGCGCGTCGCGCACCGGCCCGGCGTGCGTCGTCCCGGCCCCGTAGTCCGAGACGAGGACGACGTCGGCGCCCGCGAGCGCCGCGCGGACGGCGCGCTCGGGCACGTCGTCGGGACGTGCCGGGCCGCCGTCGTCGACACGCACGACGGTCTGCCCGCCCGAGCGCACGCGGGTCTTGCGGCGCGTCGTGCCCACCTGGGGCAGCGCCACGACGTCGACGCGCGGACGCAGCAGCGCGCGCAGCTCGCCGCCCGCCTCGTCGTCGCCGAACGGCGCGACGAGGCGCACGCGCGCCGCGTCGGCCGCGAGCAGGGCCGTGAGCCCCGCGCCGCCGGGGCTGCGCCGGACGCCGAGCGTGTCGACCACGGGCACGGGTCCGTCGGGGGAGAAGCGCGTCACCTGGCCGTCGACGTCCCGGTCGAGCAGCACGTCGCCGACCACGACGACGCGCGGCCCCTCAGCCGTCGTGGGCGTCGACGTTCGCACCGTGGCGGGCTCGTGCGCGGCCCGTCCGTCCACGGGCGCCTCGCCGGGCAGACCGTCGGCCGGGGCACCGGGCGCGTCGCCCCGAGCGACCGCCTCCCGGTGGCGCACGTGCGCGTCGAGCGCGGCGCACAGCGCGTGCACGACGACGAGGTGGAGCTCCTGGACCGACGAGGTCGACGCCCCGCGCAGGGCGAGCGCGTCGTCGCACGCCTCGGCCAGCGAGCAGTCCCGCGGACCGGTGAGCGCCCACGTGGTGAGACCGAGCTCGCGCGCGCGGCGGGCCGCGGCGACCACGTTCTCGCTCTCGCCCGACGTGGACAGCAGCACGAGGACGTCGCCCGGCCGCCCGTGCGCGGCGACCTGCCGCGCGTACATCTCGCCGACGCCGTAGTCGTTGACGATCGCGGTGAGGCTCGACGTCTCCGCGTGCAGGCTGATCGCGGAGAGCGGGGTGCGCTCGCCGTCGAAGCGGCCCACGAGCTCGGCGGTGAGGTGCTGCGCCTCGGCGGCGCTGCCGCCGTTGCCCGCGACGAGCAGCCGCCCGCCCGCGAGCACGGTGTCGGCGAGCCGTGCGCCCCACGCGTCGATCCTGCCCGCCTCGGCGGTGAGGAGGTCGAGGCCGTCGTGCAGGTCCGCGGCGTGCTCGCGCAGCCAGCGTCGGGCCGCGTCCCGCGGGCCGTCCGTGGGGCCGTGGCCGAGCGCGGTCATGGTGCGCTCACCGCCCGCAACGCGGCGCGGGCGCCGACGACCGGGCGCGCGCGCTCCGGCGCGGCGCGGCGCGCGGCCACGACGTGTTCGTACGACTCGGCGGTGCGGGCCGCGACCGTCGACCACCCGTACAGGTGCTCCGCCCGGACGCGTGCGGCCGAGCCCAGGCGCTCCGCGAACGCCGGGTCGTCGGCGAGCCGCCGCAGCGCCGCCGCGAGCGCCCCGGGGTCCCGCGGCGGGACGAGGAGGCCGGTGCGCCCGTCGACGACCGAGTCGAGCAGCCCGCCCACCGCCGCCCCGACGACCGGGCGCCCGCACGCGGCCGCCTCGAGCGGGACGATCCCGAAGGGCTCGTACCAGGGGTCGCACACCACGGCGTCGGCGGCGTGCATGAGCTCGCGCACGTCGTCCTGGGTCACGCTGCCCACGAACCGCACCCGGTCCGTCACCCCGCACGCGTCGGCGACCGCGCGCAGCCGGAGCACCTCGGGGTCGTCGGCCAGGGCGTCCGCGGCCGGGCCGCCCGCCACGACCAGCTCGGCGCCCGGCAGCTCCGCGAGCGCCTCGATCACCGTGTCCACGCCCTTGCGCTCGACGAGGCGGCCGACCGAGAGCAGGCGCAGGTGCCCGGCCGCGCGGTGCAGGTGGCCCGTGCGGTCGGCGTCGGGCAGGAACCGCCCGAGGTCGACCCCGCACGGGACCACGTCGATGCGGTCGGGGTCCGCGCCGAGGGCCACGAGTTCGGCGACCTCGTCGGCGCACGTCGCGACGATCCGGTCGACCGCGCGGCACAGCAGGCGCTCGCGGGCGACGCGTTCGGCCGGGCTCGTGTCGTGCGCGCCCTGGTGGCGGCGCTTGACGGACCCGAGGGCGTGGAACGTCTGCACGAGCGGGACGCCGAGCGCGGGCGCGGACAGCAGGCCCGCGATCCCGGACATCCAGAAGTGCGCGTGCACGACGTCGGGTCGCGGCCCGGGCTCGATCCAGCGCCGCAGCAGGTCCGCGCCGAACGCGTCCATGTGGGGGAGCAGGTCGTCCTTGGGGACGGGCACGGGCGGGCCGGCGTCCACGTGGACGACGTCCACGCCGCGCGCGAGGGGCACGCGCTCGGGGAGGGACGCGTCGTCGCGGCGCGTGAACACCTCGACGCGGTGGCCCTGGGCCCCGAGCCGGGTGGCGAGCGACGCGACGTGCACGTTCTGCCCGCCCGCGTCGACGCCGCCGAGCGCGGCGAGGGGGCTGGCGTGCTCGGAGATCATCGCGATCTTCATGAGGTCACCTCCGTCAGGACCGTGTCCCAGCGCCGCAGGAACGCGGTGTGGGAGTAGTGCTCGAGCACGTGGGCGCGCGCCGCCCGGCCGTGCTCGCGTGCGTCGTCGGGGTCGGCGAGCCAGCGCCGCGCCGTCGCGGCGAGCTCGTCCAGGCGGGAGCTGAGGAGCCCGGCGGCCGCCGGCACCGCGACGGGGGCCTCCGTCGTCGGCAGCGCGAGGACCGGCATGCCGAGCGCCATCGCCTCCAGGAGCGAGAGCCCGAGGCTCGTCCAGCGGTAGGGGTGCAGGTAGGCGCGCGACGTCGCGAGCCGGGCGTGCATGGCGGCCTGCGGGACGTCGTCGTGCAGGCCGTGCGGCAGGTCGTGCGGCGCGGCGCCGGGCGGTGCGGAGAGGTGCTCGGCGAGCTTGCCGACGCCCATGCCGTAGACGTCGAGCGGGACGTGGCGGCCGAGGCCGACGAGCACGTCGGTCCCCGCGACGCGCCAGCGGCGCACCGGCTCGTTGACGACGGCGCCGACGCTCGCCCGCTCGCCGGTGTAGAGGGGGCCGGGGTCGGGGACGCCGTGGTCGACGACGAGCGTGCGCGCGTCGCCCGTGTCCCACATGAGCGCGTTGAAGGCCGTCACGTGCACGATCGGGACGAGGCCCTCCTCGACGACGTCGAGGTCGGCGAGCGGGTGTCGCGTCGCGGCCGCGTGGCCGGTGGGCGCGTTGTGCTCGACGTAGACGGCCGGGACGTCGCGGCCGGGCACGAGCCCGGTCCAGCGGCGCAGCAGCTCGACCTCCTCGGGGCGCTGGAGCACCACGACGTCGATCGCCCCGTCCGCGGCGAGGTCGGCGAGCTCGGCGGGCGCGACCTCGCGCGCCCCGGGCGGCCAGTCCCACGTCCGCGCGCGACCGCGACCGTCCGGTCCGCGGTCGGGGACGACGGGCACGAGGTACTCGTGGCCGCCCGCGACGAACGCCGTCGCCCAGGAGCCGTGCACGTGCCAGACGAGGATCCTCATGGCGCCACCCCTGCCGCCGACGGCGTCGTGGTGCGGCCCGGGCGGGACCCGGGCGTCCCGACGACGTGCGGGACCTCCAGCCGTTCGACGGCGGCGACGACGTCGTCGGGCTCGACCCCGCCCAGGCACGGGTGCCCCGCGACCGGGCAGACCCGGGCGCGCGTGCCGCGACATCCGGCGTGCTGGTCGCCGAGCACGACCACCGGGACCCCCCAGGGGGCCCACCGCTCGGCCGGGACCACGGGAGCGAAGAGGGACACGACGGGCGTGCCGACGGCGGCGGCGAGGTGCGCGGGCCCGGTGTTGCCGACGACGACGCACCGCGCGCGTTCCAGCACGGCGCCCAGGCCCGCGAGATCGGTGCGGCCCGAGAGGTCCCGGGCGCGGCCGGCGGCGACGTGGGCGGCGAGCGCGGTCTCGCCGGGGCCGCCCGTGACGACGACCTCCCGGCCCGAGGCCACGAGCGCCGCGACGAGGTCCCGTGCGTGGTCGGGCGCCGGTGCGCGGGCGGGCACCGACGCGCCCGGGTGCACGACGACGTACGGCCCGGCGGGGACGAGGTCCGCGACGTCCGGGAGCGGGCGCCGCACGCGCAGCCCGTCCCCGTCGGGTGGCCCGCCGAACCCCGCGGCCCGCACGAGGTCGAGCGCCGCCTCCACCTCGTGCAGCCCGGCCGGGCGCGTGTGGCGCACGTCGAGGAGCGAGCCGGGGTAGTCCTCGCTCACCGCGGCGACGTGCTCGACCCCGGCGAGCCGGAGGAGCATCGCCGCGGGCAGCGGGCTCTGGTGGAACGAGGTGAAGACGACCGCCGCGGCGTACTGCCGCGCGGCGAGCGTCGTGACGAGGTCGAGGACGCGCGTGCGGTCCACGGGCGGGGGCCGGTAGCCGGACCACGGTGCGTCGAACACGAGCACGTCGCGCACGCCCGGGAGCAGCCGCGCGGCGGCGTGCCCCGCGGGCGCCGCCAGCACGTCGACCTGGCCGCTGCGGGCCGCGGTCGCGTGCGCCATCGCCCGGATCGCCGGGCCCGTGAGCAGGACGTCGCCGTCGCTGTCGAGGCGCACGGCGAGCACGTCGGCGCTCATGCCGCGCGCCCCTCGGTGCGGGACCCGTCCTGCGGGCCCGGGTCGGCGGGGACGGCGTCGGTGGGATCGGCGTCGGGGGCGGCGGCGCCGGGCAGGCGGTCGTCGAGCGCGCGGACGGCGTCGGCGAGGTCGGTCGCGACGCGCGGCGCGGCAGCGACCTCCTCGGGGCGCGTCACGGGCGTCGGCACGAGGACCGGCGTCGCGCCCGCGGCGAGCGCCGCGCCGACGTGGGGGGCGGTTTGGCCCACGTCCGCGCCCCCCCCCCCGCCCCCGCCGGGGGGGGGGCGCGCGGCGCGCGCGCAGCCCGGGCCCGGGGTGGGGGCCGCGCCCGCGGA
>NZ_JBHXIC010000084.1:8267-18019 GCF_042723955.1 Cellulosimicrobium cellulans
CGGGCGTGCCGCCCGCGGCGAGCGCGGCGCCGACGACGGCGCCGATGTGGCCGACGACCGCGCACCGCCACGGCTCGACGCCGAGCGCGTCCGCCGCGGCGAGCACGAGGCCCGGCCCGGGCTTGCGGCACGCGCACGCGTCCTCGGGCGCGTGCGGGCACACCTGCCACGTGCCGAACGGCCCGAGCAGCTCCTCGGCGCGCGCGTTCACCGCGTCGACCTGCGCGCGCGTGAGGAGCCCACGACCGATCCCGGACTGGTTGGACACCACGCCGAGCCGGAGCCCGCGGGCGCGCAGGTCCTCGAGCACGGCGCGCGCGCCGTCGACGGGGCGCACCGCCGCGGGGTCGCCGTTGTACGGGACGTCGTGGACGAGCGTGCCGTCGCGGTCGAGCAGCACGGCCGCGAGAGGCACGGGCCACGGGTCGAGCCCGCCGCGGGCGGCGAGCGTGCCCGCCACGCGGTGCCCCACGGCGGCGAACGGGATGGCGGCGCTCGTCCAGGCCATGCGGCGCAGCTCGGGACCGAACGCGTCGTCGCCGGGGCGAGGCCCGGGCGCGACCCGGCGGGCGAGGAACTGCGCCGTGAGACCGGTCCAGGCGAGGGCGCCGAGCGCCGCGACGCGCGGTCGTCGCGCGAGCAGCCCCCCGACGCCGACGCCCGCGGCCGCGACGGTCGCGACGTGCCACGCGAGGCGGCCGCGGCCCGTCCCGGCGCGCTCGCGCCACCGCGGCCCGTGCAGGGCGCGGAAGGTGGCGTCGTCGCGCGTGCCGGCCTGGACGCGCAGGCTCACGCCGTCGTCGGCGGGCCGCACGGGGTGGGTCGTCGTGCGCGCGCCGTGCGCGAGCAGCCACCCCGCGTCGCGCACGCGCAGCGCCAGGTCGGCGTCCTCGCGGTACGCGCGGGGGAAGCGCTCGTCGAACCCGCCGACCTCCTCGAGCGCGGCGCGGCGGTAGGCCATGTCGGCGGTCGCCCACGCCGCGCGCTCCAGGCCGGCGGTCCCGCGCTCCCAGTCCGTCGGCCGCCGGTCGGCGGGCAGCGGGACGTGGAGCCGGCCCTGCACGCCGCCGGTCCGCGACGAGGCCGTCGCGAGGTCGCGCTCCAGGAGCTCGCCCCAGCCTGCGGGGAGCTCGACGTCGTCGTCGAGGAACACGACCCACGGCGCGGAGGTCGAGCGCCACCCCGCGTTGCGCGCGGCGGCAGGGCCCCGGCCCCCGGTGCGCACGACCCGCGCGCCGAGCGCACGGCCGGCGTCCCCGAGGTCGAGCGCGGCGGGCACCGGTTCCACCGCGCCGGGGCGCGGCAGCCGGCGGTCGTCCGCGACGACGACCTCGGCGGGCCCCGAGACGCCCTCCTCGTCGCGCCGGGCGACGAGCGTCTCCAGCAGCCGGTCGAGCGACGGGCGGCCGATCGAGGGCACGACGACGGCGTACGTCACCGGGGGAGCGGGGCGGGCGACGGGTGTGCTCATGCCGTCACCTCCGCGGGCGCGGCGAACACGTCCGACCGGCGTACGAGGTGCGGGCCGAGCACGAGCGCGTCGACCGGCGCGGAGCCGAAGAGCTCGAGCGCGTCGCGGGGGTCGTCGACCATGGGCCGGCCTGCGGTGTTGAGGCTCGTGTTGACCACGACGGGGAGCCCGGTGAGCTCCTTGAAGGCGCGGATCGTCGCCTGGAGGCGCGGCGTCGAGTCGTCGACGGTCTGGATGCGCGCGGTGCCGTCCACGTGCACGACGGCCGCGATGCGCTCGCGCCACGCGGGCGCGACGTCGTGCACGAAGAGCATGTAGGGGCTGGGGACCGGGCCGCCGGAGAAGATCTCCGGCGCGTCCTCCAGCAGCACCATGGGGGCGACCGGACGGAACTGCTCGCGCCCCTTGACGTCGTTGAGCCGTTCGAGGTTCTCCACCGGGCCGGGGTGCGCGAGCAGCGAGCGGTGCCCGAGCGCGCGCGGCCCCAGCTCGGCGCGGCCGTCGAACCAGGCGACGATGCCGTCGTCCGCGAGGATCCGCCCGACCTCGGCCGGCAGGTCGTCCGGCGTGGTGAAGGGCACCTTCGCGGTGCGCAGCCACCGCGCGATCGCGTCGTCGCCCCACGCGCGGCCGAGCGCGGCGGAGCCCATCGGCTCCACGGTGTCGCCGGCCTCGGCCGCGAGCTGGAGCGCCGCCCCGAGGGCCGTCCCCGCGTCGCCCGCGGCGGGCTGGACCCAGACCTCCTCGAACGGGGACTCGCGCCAGACGCGCGAGTTCGCGACGCAGTTCAGCGCCGTCCCGCCGGCCATCGTCAGGACGCGGTCCCCGGTCTGCCCGTGGAGCCACGTGGCGAGGTCGACGAGCACCTCCTCGAGCCGCGCCTGCACGGAGGCTGCGAGGTCGGCGTGCTCGGCGCGGCCGCCGTGCTCGGTGCCCCACGTGCCGTCGTCGGTCCGCGGGGGAGCCCAGCGCTCCCAGTCGGGCACCTCGGCGACGAACCCGCCGTCGTCGGTCGCGTGGAGGACCTCCCGCAGGTCGTCGAGGAAGCGCGGCTCGCCGTAGGAGGCGAGCGCCATGACCTTGTACTCGTCGCTCGACCGGAGGAAGCCGAGGTGCTCGGTGAGCGACTCGTAGACCAGCCCGAGCGAGTGCGGGAGCTCCTGGCTCGCGAGCACCTCCAGGCGGCCGTGGTCGTAGCGGCCCGCGAGGTGCGACGACCGCTCGCCGCGGCCGTCGAGCGACAGGACGCTCGCCACGGGGAAGGGGGAGGCGAGCGCGGCCGACGCGGCGTGCGCGACCTCGTGCGGCACGAACCGGACGGTCGACGGGGACAGGCCGGGCAGCGCGGTGGCGAGGAACTGCGGCGCGCGCTCCGCGTACTGCACGCGGAGCCAGTCCCACGGGTCCGGCAGGCCCATCTCCTCGGCGGGCTTGGCGAGCGCCGGGTCGAACGAGTAGGCGACGGCGTCCAGGTCCTGGGGGCGCAGACCGCCCTCCTCGAGGCACCAGGCCATCGCCTTCTCGGGCAGCTCCCACGCCGCGAAGGGCAGCGGGCGCTTGCCGTGCTTGCGCCGCGAGAAGCGCTCCTCCTCCGCGGCGGCGACGACGCGTCCGTCGACGACGAGGGCGGCGGACGGGTCGTGGAACAGGGCGTTGACTCCGAGGACGCGCATGGGGCTGCGAGCCTCCCTGGATCGGGTCAGGCTCGTGGTGCGCCTCGAGAACGTGGGGCACCGCCTGACGCGTGCGGGTCGGCTCTGCTGCAACCCCGGCTCTCACCCTCACCCCGAGAAGCGCTTCTCGCACGCCCACGGCGCACCTATGGGTAGTTCTCTTCGTGTCACTCCCGGGAGGCCCGCATGACCACGTCCACCGCCCCGACCACCCCTCGCGCCGACCTGACTGCGCCCGACGCTGCGGACCGCCGTCTCGAGCGGACCGACCCCACGACGGGACGCCCCGCCGCACCGGTGCGGTGCGCGACCGCCGACGAGGTCGACGCCGCCGTCCGTGCCGCGGAGGGCGCCTGGCCCGGCTGGCGAGCGACGGCGCCCGCGGAGCGCGCGGCCGCCCTGCGCGCCGCGGCGCGGTCCGTGCGCGACGCCGCCGACGAGCTCGGCGCGCTGCTGCGGGCGACGACGGGGCGGCTCGAGTCCGAGGCGCGCGCCTCGGCCGAGGTCGCGGCGGACCTGCTCGACGAGGCCGCGGTCGCGGGGCTCGGGCGCGCCGGGCGCGTGCTCGCCGGCGACCCCGCGGCGCTCGACGTCGTGCGCCGCGAGCCGCGCGGGGTCGTCGCGGTGATCACGCCGTGGAACGACCCGTACCCGGCCGCCGCCGGGCTGCTCGCCGCGGCGCTGGTCACCGGCAACGTGGTCGTGCACAAGCCGTCCGAGCGCAGCGACGCGCCCGGGGTCCGCCTGGCCGAGCTCGTGGCCGCGGCCCTCCCGGCGGACGTGCTGCGCGTCGTGAGCGGGGACGGCGGGACGGGCGAGGCGCTCGTCGCGCACGACGGCGTCGCGCTCGTCGCGCACGTCGGGTCGACGGCCGCCGGGCGCCGGATCGCGGCCGTCGCCGGGGCGCGCGGCGCGAGGGTGCTGCTCGAGAACGGCGGAAAGGACCCGCTCGTGGTCGACGCGGGCGTGGACCCCGTCCTCGCCGCGCGCCAGATCGCGACGGGCGCGTTCACGAACGGCGGGCAGCTCTGCACCGCGGTCGAGCGCGCCTACGTCGTCGAGAAGGTCGCGGACGCGGTCGTCGCCGAGCTCGCGCGCCTCGCCGACGAGGTCGTGGTGGGCGACCCGGGCGACGACGCCACGACGATGGGGCCGCTCGTCGACGACGAGCAGCTGGCCGTCGTGGACGAGCACGTGCGCGGGGCGCTCGCGGCGGGCGCGGAGCTCGTCACCGGCGCGCGACGGCTCGACCGGCCGGGGTCGTACTACGCGCCGACCGTGCTCGACCGGTGCCCGGACGACGTCGACCTGCTGACCGCCGAGACGTTCGGGCCCGTCGCGCCGGTCGTGCGCGTGGCGGACTTCGACGAGGGCCTGCGCCGCGCGTCCGCGTCGGCCTACGGGCTCGCGGCGACCGTGCTCACGCCGTCGCTCGCCCACGCGCTGCGCGCGGCGGACGTGCTGGACGTCGGCACGGTCAAGGTCAACGCGGTGTTCGGCGGTGCGCCGGGCGGGTCGCCCGCCCCGCGCCGCGGCAGCGGCGGGGGAGCGGGGTACGGGCCGGACCTGCTCGACGAGCTCACGGTGCGCAAGGCGGTCCACCTCGAGGGGCTGAACATGCCGTGAGTGACGGCACGAGCGCGATGCCCTCGGTCCCGCCCATCGACTGACCGACTTCCAAGGATTACTCGTCGCAACAATTACCAACAAGTATCGACTTTTGACTTGGCACGGACGAAAGCCGGCCGTAGGGTCGGTCCCAGTGCGACGGAGGGGCATCGCATCGTCCGTCGCACCGGGCCTCACGTTCGAGGTCCAGCCATCCGGAGCCGACCGATCGACGGGGATCGTCGTGCGGCCGCATCGGGAGCGCGCGTGCCTGGCGCTGCTGGTCCGGCGGTCACCGTCGTCGCGTGACGCGTCAAGGAGGACGTCGTGCACAGACGAACGACCATGGGCCCCCGCAGGCTCGCCAGACGAGGTGTCGCCGCGGTCCTGTCCGCGGCGGTGCTGGTACCGCTGTCGATCAGCGCAGCCGGCGCGCACCCCGGGCACGAGGAAGCGACACCGGCCGCCGACGAGGCGACCGACTGGGACAACTACGAGAAGGTGCTGCTCAGCAAGAACACCGGCGAGCCGATCGACCTCGCCGTCCTGCCCGACTCCCGGGTGCTGCACACCGCGCGCGACGGCGTCGTGCGCCTCACCGACTCCGCGACGGGCCTGACCACCCAGATCGCGGACCTCGACGTCTACTCCAACTCGGAGGACGGGCTCCAGGGCATCTCGCTCGACCCGAACTTCGAGGAGAACCACTTCGTCTACATGGTCTACGCGCCCCGCGTGATGGAGGGCACGTCGCCTTCCGGCGTGGAGTACCCGGAGACGACCCCGTCGGGGAGCGCGCCGAACTCGCTGCCGGCGGGCGAGGACGAGAGCTACTGGGACCAGTGGCTGGGCTACAACCAGCTCTCGCGGTTCACGTGGGACCCGGCGACCGCCGCGATCGACCTGTCCACCGAGCGCGAGATCCTCAAGGTCGACGCGCAGCGTGGGCAGTGCTGCCACGTGGGTGCGGACATGGCGTGGGACGAGGAGGGGAACCTGTTCCTCTCCACCGGTGACAACACCCCCGCCAGCACACCGGGCGCGAACGGTTACGCGCCGAACAACAACGCGCCGGGCATGAACCCGGGCTTCGACGACCGTCGCGGGGCCGGCAGCACGAACGACCTGCGCGGCAAGATCCTGCGGATCAACCCGATCGAGGACCTCGCGGCCGACACCGAGGTGGGCCCTGGGAGCACGTACACGGTCCCCGAGGGCAACCTCTTCGACGACCCGCAGTACGACGACGTGCGCGACCTGGTGCGCGACGAGACCTACGTCATGGGTCTGCGCAACCCGTTCCGGATCGACTACGACGTCGAGGCGGGCGCGCTCGTGTGGGGCGACTACGGCCCGGACGCGGCGGCGGCCGACCCGAACCGTGGCCCGATGGGTTACGTCGAGTGGCAGCTCACGACCGAGCCGATGAACGGTGGCTGGCCGTACTGCCACGGCCCCAACGCGAACTACAACGAGTGGGACTACGCGACCCAGACGCCGGGCGAGTTCTTCGACTGCGAGGCCGGCGCCGAGAACAACTCGACGTGGAACACGGGCCTGGACGTCCTGCCGCCGGCCACCGCGCCGCAGGTCTACTACGGCGACAAGGCCGGCGACCAGCCCGAGCTGCTCGACCCGCTGGCGGAGTGGGGCGGCGGCGGCCAGGCCCCCATGGGCGGGCCGATCTACCGCTTCGACGAGAACCTCGACTCGGACGTCAAGTTCCCCGAGTACTGGGACGGTCACCCGCTCCTGGCGGAGTTCTCCCAGGACTACGTCGCGGCGTTCACGCTCGACGAGCTCACGTCCGACGGTGAGGTCACCGCGGTCGAGGACTTCCTGCCGAACGCGCACCTGGAGTCGGTCAACCAGCCGATCTGGGACAACGTCATGGACATGGAGTTCGGTCCCGACGGCGCCCTGTACGTCCTCGAGTACGGTGACGGCTTCTTCCGCCAGAACCCGGACGCGGGCCTGTACAAGGTCGTCTACGGGTCGTCGAACACCCACCCGCGGGCCTTCATCTCCGCCGACCCGATCTCGGGCAGCACCGCTCCGCTCGAGGTGACGTTCGACGCGTCGGCCTCGACCGACGCCGAGACCCCGGCCGGCGAGCTCGTCTACGACTGGGACTTCGACTCCGACGGCGTCTACGACGCCCAGGGCGTGAACGTCACGCACACGTTCACCGAGCTCGGTCAGTACAACGTGCAGCTGCGCGTCACCGACGCGGGCGGCAACTTCGGCCTCGCGATCCAGCAGATCACGGTCGGCAACACCGCCCCCGTCATCACGCTGGACCAGCCGGACGGCGCCATCTTCGACTGGGGCGACGCCGTCCCGTACACGGTCTCGGTCGAGGACGCGGAGGACGGCAACCAGCCGACGTGCCGCAACATCCAGTACACGTTCGGACTCGGCCACAACACGCACGCGCACCCCGAGGTGAGCGGTCGGGCCGCGGACACCGCGGACGGGTGCGGGTTCACGATCCAGACCAGCCCCGACGCGGTCGAGCACGGCGAGGGCGAGAAGATCTACGGCACCCTCGTCGTGAGCTACACCGACCAGGCACAGGGTGACGTCCCCGCCATCCGGGGTGAGGCCACGCACATCCTCAAGCCCGAGGAGCAGCAGGCGGAGTGGTACGACGCCGCCGAGGGCGTCGAGCTCGTGCAGGACGACACGGCGGACGCCGGGTACTACGTCTCCTCGCTCGACGAGGGTGACTCGTTCTCGTACCAGCCGATCGCGTTCACGCACGCCCCGACCGGTGACGCCATCAACAGCGTGACCATGATCGGCCGCGGCGAGGGCACCGTCTCCCTGGGCTGGGTGGGCGCGGACGGCGAGACCGTCGACTCGCTCGCCGAGTTCCGCTTCGCCGGCGACACCTGGAAGGACGCCACCCGAACGCTCACCGAGGTGCCGGAGGGCAGCGGGACGCTCGTCGTGACGAGCACCGGTGGTGTGGACGTCGACAACCTGACGTTCGGACGGAACGTCGTCGTCCCGGCCGACCAGGTGTCCATCCAGCTCTACTCGCTGATCCCGTGGGTCCGGGCGGACGGACAGGAGGCCGTGCTCGACCGTCTGGGCGAGATCGGGTTCCAGAACGTCGAGCCGTACGGCGGCAACTACGCCGGCCTGACGGCCGAGGAGTTCCGTGCCCAGGCCGACGCAGCGGGGCTGAAGGCGCCGTCGTCGCACTACAACGTGGGCGAGGCCGACTTCGACACGACGCTCGAGTACGTGGGCGAGGTCGGGCAGCAGTACGTGGGCTCGGGCGGCTTCCCCTCCCCGGGGATCGGGACCTACGAGAACACGCTGGCCACCGCCGAGGCGATGAACCGCCTCGGCGAGCGGGCCGTGGACGCCGGCTTCGAGAAGTTCTTCGGCCACAACCACGACCGCGAGTTCACGACGACGTACATGCACGAGGGTGTCGAGATGTCCGCCTGGGAGATCCTCGTGGCGGAGACGAACCCGGAGTACGTGACCTTCGAGGTGGACGTCGCCTGGGCGGCGCACGCCGGGGTCGACGTCGCGGCGCTGCTCGAGCAGCACGGCGACCGGATCGAGCTCCTCCACATCAAGGACGCGACCGGGCTCGGCGGGAGCATCAGGTTCACGAACCTCGGTGACGGGGACGTGCCCCTGCAGGACATCCTGTCGGCCGCGGCCGAGGCCGGTGTCGTGTACTACGTCATGGAGTACGACCAGGCTCCGGACGGCGAGGACTTCGCCACCACCGGGTACGAGTACCTCACCGGTGAGCCTGCGGGCGGTCCGGACGAGCCCACGGAGCCGGTCACCGTCCCGGTGGACCAGGTCTCGATCCAGATGTTCTCCCTGATCCCGTGGGTCAACGAGGTGGGCCTCCCGGCCGTCCTCGAGCGCCTGTCCGAGATCGGGTTCCAGAACATCGAGCCGTTCGGCGGCAACTTCGCGGGCTACACGGCGGAGGAGTTCCGCGCACTGGCCGACTCGTACGGCCTGAGCGTGAAGTCCTCGCACTACAACGTCGACGAGGGCACGTTCGACGACACGCTCGACTACGTCTCCACGCTGGGCCAGGAGTACGTGGGCTCCGGCGGGTTCCCCGCGCCGGGCATCGGCTCGTACGAGAACACGTTGGCGACGGCCGAGACGATGAACCGCCTCGGGGAGCGCTCGGTGGACGCGGGCGTCGGCAAGCTGTTCGGGCACAACCACGACGGCGAGTTCCGCACGACGTACGAGCACGAGGGCGAGACCCTCTCGGCCTGGGAGATCCTGGTCCGCGAGACGAACCCCGAGTACGTCACGTTCCAGCTGGACGTCGCGTGGGCCGCCCACGCAGGGGTCGACGTCGTGGCGCTGATCGAGGAGTACGGCGACCGCATCGAGCTCACGCACATCAAGGACGCCACGAACGTGGCGGGTGAGGGTCGTCCGACCTTCACCAACCTCGGTGACGGCGAGGTGCCGCTGCAGGAGATCCTCGCGGCAGCCCAGGAGGCCGGTGTCCGGTACTACGTGCTGGAGTACGACCTCGCGGCTGACGGCGAGGACTTCGCGACCACCGGGTTCGAGTACATCACCGGCCTCGAGGCCGGTGAGAACGAGCGCACCGTCACGGTGACCTCGCAGGCGCGGTGCCTCGCCGGAAAGGCCTACCTCGCCGTCCGTGCGCTCAACGACGAGGACGTCCCGCTCGACATCACGATCGAGACGCCCTACGGCAGCAAGACGTTCGAGGACGTCGCACCGGGCAAGAACGCCTACCAGTCGTTCAACGCCCGGGCTGACGGGATCGAGGCCGGGACCGTCAGCGTCACGGCGACCGACGCGGAAGGGGGGACCGCCACGGTGACCGCCGACCACGCCGCGCTGGCGTGCGGCTGACGCGGTCCTGACGGGGGCGGGGGGTGGGGGGCGGGCGCCGCCCCCCCCCCCCGCCCGACCCCGCGCCACAGACGAACCACCGGGCCGCGGCGGCCGCCGACGTCAACCCGGGG
>NZ_JBHXIC010000085.1:0-17527 GCF_042723955.1 Cellulosimicrobium cellulans
GGCATCATCGTTCGACTTGCATGTGTTAAGCACGCCGCCAGCGTTCGTCCTGAGCCAGGATCAAACTCTCCGTAAATGAACAACGCCCACCACCAGCACAACACCGGCAGTGAACAATCCATACGAAGCGAACCCCAACAGGGTTCACAAAACTGGCATCAACACGAAAGATGACATCATCTTCCGAAATCAACCAAAGGAATCCCAGACACAACCAACCACCCCACCCGACGGGCGAAGACGATCAGCCATGCCACAGGGACAAAAAATTTGGCATTGACTAACAAGCACACTGTTGAGTTCTCAAACAACCGACACACACCGCCTCCGACCTCGTTCCCGAGGCCCTTGCGCGGGGCGTTTCCTTCGTTCTGAATCCTACCAGACCCGGCCGTTCGTCCCGGACCGGTGAAAACCGGATTTCCGTTCAGAAATGTTCCTGATCCAGACACCCTCACCTCGCTCACGGCGCAGCACTGTGCTCCGAGAATCTGGTGGGAGTTTCACCCGGGGGACCAGCCACTTCGCATCTGCTCCGAGGAGCTGTGCCGTGGTGTCTGTTCCTCCCTGCCGGGCGACCTCGAGAACATTACGGGGTCCGGGGGCGAGAGGTCAACTCGCGCCGAGGTGACCCGGGCCACTCCCCGTCGCGGCATCCCGACCCGGTGTGCGCCGCCCGTCACCTTGCGCTCCGCGCGGCCGTAGTCTGCCTGCGGCAGCAGGCGCCGCGGCCGTGGCCGCGGTCGCCCGCGCCGCGAGGCGGGCGACCGCCACCCGCAGGTCGTCCGGTCCCACCACGGAGAACGGCGCGTCGAAGATGCCGAACCACGCGGCGAGCCCGCCCCAGGACCAGGAACCCGCGGTCAGGCGACACCGCCCCTCCCCCAAGGCCTCCACGAGGGCGCCCGCGCCGGCCCACGGCGCCACGACGGCGGCGTCCAGCTCGAGCTCGACCGTCCCCCGCACGGGCATCTCTGGCTGAGTGAACCTCTCGGCGACGTAGGTCGCCACGTCCGGGGCGGGCAGCGCCCGACGCTCGAACCGCGCTCCGACGCCCTCGCGCGGCGCCATCCGGTCGATCCGGAACGTCCGCCAGTCGTCCCTGTCGAGGTCCCACGCGACGAGGTACCAGCGACCACCCCACGTCACGACGTGGTGCGGCTCGACACGGCGTGGCGCGCGGAACCCCTCGTCGGCGTCGCTCCCCGGCGCGCGGAGCACCTCACCCGTCCCGCCGTCGTAGTCGAACCGCAGCACGCGGCGCTCTGCGGCCGCCGAGCCGACGGACACGAGCACGTCGGCCCGGACGGCGGGCAGTGCCCGCTCCCTCCGGCCCGGCACGGCCGTCACCTCCAGCGCGTCGATGCGCGTGCGCAGCCGGGCGGGCATGACCTGACGGATCGTCGCGAGCGCGCGCGCCGCGGCGTCCTCCACCCCGGGGAGCGTCCCGGTGCGCAGGGCGATCGCGACGGCGACCGCCTGTTCGTCGTCGAACAGGAGCGGCGGGACGTCGGCACCGGCGTCGAGGCGGTACCCGCCGTCAGGCCCCTTCGTCGCCCGCACCGGGTAGCCCAGCTCGCGCAACCGGTCGACGTCGCGCCGCACGGTGCGCGAGCTCACGTCGAGCCGCTCGGCCAGCGCGGAGCCGGGCCAGTCCCGGCGCGCCTGGAGCAGCGAGAGGAGCCGGAGCAGTCGTCCTGAGGTCTCGAGCATGGCCTCAATGTGCCACGAGGTAGAGGACTGTAGCTGTCCGCTACCCCTGGCAACGTCGCTCTCGACGGACGAAGCACACCCCAGGAGGAGCCACCGTGATCCGCACCAGAGCACTGACCAAAGACTTCGCCGTCGGGCGCGACGCGAGCGCCACGGTGCACGCCGTGCGCGGCATCGACCTCGACGTCGCACCCGGCGAGCTCGTCGCCGTCCTCGGCCCCAACGGCGCCGGCAAGACGACCACGCTCCGCATGCTCACCACGCTCATCCGTCCCACGTCGGGCACCGCCACGGTCGCGGGGCACGACGTCGTCGCCGAGCCCGACGCCGTCCGGCACCGCATCGGCTACGTCGGGCAGGGCAACGGCGCGGGCCACGCGCAGCGCGCCGTCGACGAGCTCGCGAGCCAGGGCCGCATCCACGGCCTCGACCGGCGCACCGCGCGACGCCGCGCCGACGAGCTCCTCGACTCCCTCGAGCTCGCGTCCTACGGCGCGCGCAAGGTGTCCGACCTCTCCGGCGGACAGCGTCGCCGGCTCGACGTCGCGATGGGCCTCGTGCACGCGCCGTCGCTGCTGTTCCTCGACGAGCCGTCGACCGGCCTGGACCCGCACAACCGGGCGAACCTGTGGGACCACGTCCTGCGCATGCGCGAGGACTCGCTCGCGGCCACGGGCGAGCCCATGACGATCGTCCTCACGACGCACTACCTCGACGAGGCCGACACCATGGCCGAGCGCGTCGTCGTCGTCGACCACGGCCAGGTCATCGCCGACGACACCGCCGAGAACCTCAAGGCGGACCTCGCCGGGGACCGCGTCGTCGTCACGCTGGCGCCTCCGCAGGGCCCGCAGCACGACGACGCGGCGCGGCTCGTCGCGCTCGCGCGCCGGGTCGAGGGGTTCCGCGAGGCGACCCGCACGCCCGACGGCGCCCCCGCCGTCGGGCGCGACGCCGCACCCACGCTCGAGGTGCGCGCCGAGCGCGGTGACGCGTACCTCCCCCGCCTGCTGCGTGCCGCCGACGCGGACGGCATCGCCGTCGAGACCGCGCAGGTGCACCGGCCCACGCTCGACGACGTCTTCCTCGCCCTCACCGGCCGCAGCCTGCGCGAGGCCGGCGCCGCGACCCCGACCGACGCCCCCGCCGAGGGCGCCCGCCCCACCGAGAGGACCGCAGCATGAGCACCGTCGACATCGCCCCCACCAGCGTCGCCCCGCCCCGGTCTCCCGCCCGCCCCCGCGCTCGCCGTGGGCTCGCCGCCTTCGCGCGCGACACCGGGATCGTGCTCGTCCGCGAGCTGCGGCCCGTCGTGCACGACCCGTTCTCCGTGCTCTTCGGGCTCGTCCAGCCGATCGTCTTCCTCGCGCTGTTCGGCCCCCTGCTCGTCGGGTCGCTCGGCGGCACGACGACCGGCCAGGAGGTCCTGGGCGGCAACGTATGGCAGTGGTTCGTCCCGTCCATCCTCGTGATGACCACGCTCTTCGGGACCACCACGACCGGGGCGAACCTGCTCGTCGAGCTCCAGACCGGCGCGCACGAGCGCATGCTGGTCGCCCCGCTGTCGCGAGCCTCGCTCCTCGTGGGCCGCGCGCTCAAGGAGATGGTCCCGATCGTCGCGCAGTCGGTCGTCGTGGTGCTCGTGATGCTCCCGTTCGGGTTCGAGCTCCACCCCGCCGGCGCGGTCGTCGGGCTCGCGCTGCTCGCCGTGTTCGGCGTCGGGATCGGGTCTCTCAGCTACGCCCTCGCGCTCGCGGTCCGCAAGCAGGACTGGATGTTCTGGGTCGTGCAGCAGACGCTGATCTTCCCGCTCATGATCCTGTCCGGCATGCTCCTGCCGCTCGAGACCGGGCCCCGCTGGATGCAGGTCGCGTCCGACGTCAACCCGCTCCGGTACGTCGTCGACGCCGAGCGCGCCCTGTTCGCCGGCGACCTCACCGCCTCGGCCGTCGCGTGGGGCTGGGTCGCCGCCGTCGTGACGGCCGCCGTCGGCCTCGCCGTCGGGATCCGCACCATGGTGCGCACCACCGACTGACCGACCGCGCGCGTCAGGCCCGGGCCAGCTCCACGGCCCGGGCCACCGCGCTGCCCGGGCTCGTCAGCACAGGGACCGGGAGGTCTGCGAGCAACGCCGCCGCGGGCGCCATGCTGGCCTGCGCGAGCACGACGACGTCCGCTCGCCGCCGCCTGGCGGCGTCCCGCACCGCGTCCGCGACACCCCCGTGGTACGCGCCCAGGTCGCCGGCCTCGAACGCGGACCAGGCGTCCACGCAGACCACGGGCTCGAGCTCGACGGTCGCCCCCGCGCGCCGGGCGACGTCGGCGAGGAGGTCCGTCGTCGGGCCGAGCGTCGAGGCGAGCGCCACCACGACCGCGACCCGGCCGCCGTCGCGCACCGCCGCCTCCGCGAGCGGCCGGTCCACCCGCACCACGGGCACCCCGGGCCCGCGGACCTGCTCCGCGACCGGTCCGAGCGTCGAGCACGTGCACACCACCACCGACGCCCCCGCGGCGACGAGCGCGTCGACATGCGCCCGGACACGCTCACCCGTCGGCGCGCCCGCTCGCGCGTCGTCCAGGAGCGGCGCATCCACGCGGTGCACGTGCCCCTCCCCCGGCGCGGCCTCCTCCACCAGCGCACCGAACGTCGCGACGTGCACGTCCGCCGTGTGCAGGAACCCGATCACGTGCGCCTCCTGTCGTGGTGGTCCACGTGCTCAGGGCCACGCGGGCAGCGGACCCGAGCGAACGACGTGACTCAGGCGTGGTGCTCGCGGAAGGCGTCGGTGAGGGTGGGGCCGTCCTCGGCGCCGAGGCGCCAGACGCTCCAGCCGTCGGCGGTGTGGGTGCCCGACACGGCGACGGCGGCGAGGTCCGGGTGGCGGAAGCGTGCGCCGTCGGACAGCTCGATGTAGCCGTCGGGCTGGAGCAAGGCCTCGAAGCGCTGGCCGCGGCGCGGGCGTGACCAGACGAGCTGGCGCGGGGTGCCGAACGCGCGCGCGAGCGCGACGAGGTCGGGATCGTCGTCGGGACCGAGCGGCACGTCCGCGGGGGGCGGGGGCGGCACGGGGACGACGTCGCGGCTCGCGGACGCGTGCGCGGGTGTCGGGTCGAGGTCGACGGGCGGGCGGTACGACAGCGGGTCGTACGGCTGCTCGCGCGACGGGCTGCGCTGCTCGCCGTACTCGTGGGTGAGGTACGACTCGCGCGTCCGGATCGACTCGCGGGTGCGGATCGACTCGCGCGTGAGGATCGACGTGCGCGGGGTCGGCGGCTCGTCCCCGGCCTCGACGGGTCGACGGTCGGCCCACCCGGCGGACGCGGGCTCAGGCGCGGTCCGGGCGGTGAGCGGGTCGTCGAGGGGCACGAAGTCCAGGACGGGAGGCTCGGCGCGCGACGGCTCCGACGGCGCGGCGATCGGGGCCAGCGCGGCGAGAGGGCCGGTCTCGTCCACCGGGGTGGGCGCGGTCGCGGAACCGACGCGCGGCTCGAGCTCGGCCGCACGACGGCGCTCGGCCCGGGACTGCGCGGCCTGCCTCGTCACCACGGGAAACTTGCCGGTCAGGGCTCGGCCCACGGCGACGCCGTCCGCGAAGTCGGATCCGGGGGCGACGGCGCGGCCCCGGCGGGGCTCGGGCGCCGCGGGTGGTGCGGGGTTGTCGCGCGTCATCGCGAGCGGGGACACGTCGACGAAGCGGCGGCCGTCGGCGCCCTGGACCACGCCGAGGCGCAGGACGGCGACCGGTGAGCCGGGCTGGCGCAGGAAGTCGAGCGCGTCCTGAATGCCGGGGGCGGCGCTCGAGCAGATGACGATGAGGCGGGCGCCGGTGGCGCGGGCGGTCGCCTGGGAGCGCGTGAGGGGGACGTTGTCGTAGAACGCGGCGACGTCCTGCTGGAACCGCGAGGCGCCGCCGGTGTAGCGGGCGGCGAGCTCGGCGCGCGTGAGGCGCCCGGCCCGGCCGGCGTGGTTGAGCGCCGCGGTGAGGGCCTCCTCCGTGAGCTCCGCGGTGACCTCGATGACGACCGGGAGCCCGGCGGCGTCGAGCGCGAGGAGGTGGGGCTCGTCGTCGGACGTGCCCTGCGCGACGGGGAAGATCTGCTCGCCCAGCAGCCCCTCGATGTTGCCGTCCACGACCCGCTGCGCGTCCGTCCCGAAGGCTCCTGCCGGCTGGGGCGGCTGGACCAGTACGGGACGCTCGGCGTCCACCTCGAAGAGGGGCATCGGGAGATCTCCTGCGGCAGCGGAACGCGACCTGGGCGGGGGCGTTTGCGCCATAGCCTACGTCGCCGGTCAAGTCCCGCGAACCGGTCGAACCGTCCCCGCCCCGACCCGCAGGTCAGGCGTGCCCGGTCTCCTCCGACTCGGCCGCGAGGCGCTCCTCGACCCGCTCGACCTTCCCCGTGAGCTCCCCCGTGCGGCCGGGTCGGATGTCCGCCTTGATGACGAGCGAGACCCGGTGCCCGCCCGCGCCGACGGCCTCGGTGGCGCGCTGGATCACGGGCATGACGACGTCCCAGTCGCCCTCGATCTCGGTGAACATCGACGTGGTGCGGTTCGGCAGGCCCGACTCGCGGACGATGCGGACGGCCTCGGCGACGGAGTCCGCGACGGACTCGCCGGCACCGAGCGGGGCGACGGAGAAGGCGAAGACGGCCATGGGCCCATCGTGGCACGGGTCCGGCGCACGAACCGCGGCGGGACCGGGCGGGGGCCGCCCGAGGTCCGGGCGAGGGCCGCCGGGACTCCCGGCGCCCGACGTAGGCTCGTCGTCGTGACAGCAGAACACCGCACCGACCGCGTGACCGTGCTCGCGGGCGGGGTCGGCGGGGCACGCCTCGCGCACGGCCTGGACCTCGCCGGGGCCGACCTCACGGTCGTCGTCAACGTCGCGGACGACGTCGAGCTGCACGGGCTGTGGATCTCGCCCGACCTCGACACGGTGACGTACACGCTCGCCGGGCTCGCGGACGAGGAGCGCGGCTGGGGCGTTGTCGGCGAGACGTACGCGGCGCTCGAGGCGATGGGTCGGCTCGGCGAGGACACCTGGTTCACGCTCGGCGACCGCGACCTCGCGACGCACGTCGTGCGGACGGCCCGGCTGCGCGCGGGGTCGTCGCTGACCGACGTGACCGCGCGACTCACGACCGCGCTCGGCGTCCGGGCACGGGTGCTTCCCGTGACCGACGACCGCGTCGCGACGCTCGTCGACACGCCTGCGGGGCGCCTCGGGTTCCAGGAGTACTTCGTGGGCCGCCGGCACGCGGACGACGTGCTGGGTCTCGTCTACGACGGCATCGACGCCGCGCGCCCGGCTCCCGGCGTGCTCGACGCGGTGCGCGACGCCGACGTGGTCGTGGTCGCGCCGTCGAACCCGTTCCTGTCGGTGGAGCCGGTGCTGGGCGTCGCGGGCGTGCGGGACGCGCTCGCCGGGACGTCCGCGCGCCGCGTCGCGGTGAGCCCGATCGTCGGCGGTCGCGCGATCAAGGGACCCGCGGCCCAGATCCTCACGACGCTCGGGCACGAGGTCTCGGCGCTCGGCGTCGCGCGCCTGTACGTCGGGCTCGTCGACGTCATGGTGATCGACGACCACGACGCCCACCTCGCCGACGCCGTGCGGGCGCTGGGGATGGACGTCGTCGTCACGGACACCGTCATGGGCGGTCCCGCGGGCCGCGAGCGCCTCGCGCGCACGCTGCTCGCGTCGGCGGGGGCCGCTCGTGGGTGACCTCGTGCTGCCCGACGACGGCGCTCGTCACGGTGGGCCGGGCCGCCCGGCGCGCGTGGTCGCCGTCGTGCCGTTGCGCGACGGGTCGTCGGGGAAGTCGCGGCTCGCGCACGTCCTCGACCCCGCGTCGCGCAGCAGGCTGATCGCCGTGCTCGCGCGGCACGTCGTGGGGACGCTGCTCGCGAGCGACGGCGTCGAGCGCGTGGTCGTGGTGACGTCGGACCCGCGGTTCACGTGGCGGGCGCTGCGGGACGTCGTGGTGGACGAGTCCGCCGACGCGGCGCACGCCGCAGGGTCCGACGTCCTCCCCCTGCTGACCGCCGACGCGGACCGGCTGCGCATCGTGCTCCAGCCCGCGGACCGGCCGGGCCTGGACGCGGCGGTCGAGCTGGGTCGGGAGATCGCGTCGGAGGACGCGGCGACCCAGGGCCCGGTGCGGCTCCTCGTGGCGCACGCCGACCTCCCCGCGCTCACGACCGCGGACGTGGCGGCGCTGCTCGCCGAGGACGCCCCGGTCGTCGTCGCGACGGACCGCCGGGGCGCGGGCACGAACCTCCTCGCCCTCGACCCCCCGGCTTCCGCGGGGTTCCGGTTCCGGTTCGGGCCGGACAGCCGCGCAGCCCACGTCGCGGAGGCCGAGCGGCTCGGGCTGCGGGCCGTCGTCGTGCAGCGGCCGGGGACCGCGGTCGACCTCGACACCGTGGAGGACTGGGGCGAGCTGCCCGCGGACGCTCGCGCCGTCGTCGGGCTGCACGTCCCGGCCCTGCGGGACCACGACGCCTGAGCCTTCCGGAGACCTGAGCCTTCCGGAGACCTGAGCCTTCCGGGAACCTGCCGCTACGACGGCCAGGTGCCGAGGACCTCGACGGGCGCGACGAGGCCGACGCGCACGTCGTCGAGGAGGCGCTGCCACGCGCCCTCGTCGAACGGCGCGGGGCAGTCCAGCGCGAGCACGACGGACTGCGTGGTCGTGCTGCCGTCGAACGCGGGGACGGCGACGACGCGTGCGGCACCCCGCACCTGCACCGGTCCCCGCGGAGACTCGAACGTCCAGTCCTGCGCGACGGCGTTGACGCCCTGCACGGCCACGCCGTCGGAGCCGACCGGCAGCAGGACGTCGCGCGGCGCGCCGTCCGGATCGCCGCCGTCCGCGGTGACCGTCTCCGCGAGCAGGGCGGCGGAGGCGTCGCGCGGGCCGGCCGTCGGTGTCTCCGGGTCACCCGTCCCCCGGGCCGACAGGACGCACCCACCGCTCGCTCCGACGACCTGCCATCCGGCACGCGCGACGAGCGGTGCCGTGCCCGGCGCGCCGCCGAGGCTCGTGATCTCGGGTGCGGCGGCCCCTGACGTGCCGTCACCCGGCCCCGCCGACGAACCGGCCGTCGGCTCGCTCGAGCCGTCCGGTGCTCCCGGTGCGCCGTCCGGGTCCGCCGTCGTGGTCGGGTCGTCGGTCGAGCCCTCACCGGGCGCCTCCCCCGTCCGCGTCGCGGAGGGCCCGCTCGTCGGCCCCTCGGGCGTCGGGCTCCCCGTGCAGGCACCGGCACCGAGGACGCCGACCAGGAGGCCGGCGACGAGCGCACCGGCACGCAGGCTCGCTCGCGTCACGCCCGGCCTCCCCAACGGCCGCGGTGCACGACGTCGTCGAGCGGCTTGCGCGCGCGACGGCGCGGCGAGCCCGTGGTCGCCCGGTCGGCGGGGTGCCCGACGGCCACGACGCCCGTCGGTGCGTATGCGTCGGGGATGCCGAACGCCGCGCGCAGCCGCGCGACCTCGCCCGGCGCGACGCCGAAGAAGCACGCGCCGAGCCCCTCGTCGACGGCGGTCTGGAGCATGAGCAGCGCCGCCATCCCGGCGTCGACGTGCCAGTACGGCACGGCCCAGCGGTTCTCGTCCCGGTCGGCCCAGCCCTTGTCGTCCTCGGCGTACCGGTCGAGGTAGACGTCTTTCGACGCGAGGACCACGACGAGCACGGGCGCGGTGCGCATCCCGGCGAGCCACGCGCTCATGCTCCGTTCGGGCTGCTCGGGCGAGGTCGCGGCCCAGAAGCGCGCGACGTCGTCCGGCTCGGTGAGCACGAGGAACGACCAGCCCTGCGCGAACCCCGCGCTCGGCGCGCGGACCGCGTTGCGCACGAGGCGGTCGACCGCCTCCGGCGCGACCGCCTCGTCGGTGAACCGGCGCACCATGCGTCGGCGCCGGACGACGTCCTGGAACTCCACGGGGCCCCCTCGGCACGGTCCGGCAGCAGGTCCCCGCACCCTACCGGGCGAGGTGCCGCGCCATCCGTACCTCGAGGAGACGCGGGTCGCTCGGGAGGGGCTTGGCCTCGCCGGTCTCGGCGAAGCCCGCGCGCTCGTACAGCGTGCGGGCCGGGGTGTTCGACGTGGTGACCCACAGCGCGAGCGTCCGCGCCCCGAGCTCGGCCGCGAGGAGGTCCGCGGACCGCAGGAGCTCCGTCGCGACGCCGGTGCCCCGCGCGACCGGGTCGACCCACACGGACACGAGCTCGGCCGCGGTCCGGTCGTCGGGCGAGGGGACGACCGTCGTGATCCCGACCACCGTCGCGGGCGACCGGTCGCTCGCGGCCGGGGCGCCGCCGCCGGGCACCGCCCGCGCGAGGAGCGTGCGTCCCTGCGCCGCGCGCTCGCGCCACACGTCGTCGGGGAAGGCGACCTCGCGCGCGAGCGTCGACCCGAACGCGGACGGCGCGTCCGCGAGCGCCCGCAGGCGGACGTCCCGGAGGTCGCGCCAGTCGTCCGGCCGGACGCGCGCGACGGTCGTGGTGGGCATCGGGCCATCGTGGCAGCCCGGCCCGGCGCCGTGGCGCCGGACCGGGCCGGACCCGCGGGACCTCAGGCCGCGTCGAGGCGGGCGCGCAGCTCCGGGTCGAGCTCGAGGTCGGCAGCCCCCAGGAGCTCGTCGAGCTGCTCGAGCGTGCTGGGCCCGATGATCGGGACCACCGGGTGCTCGCCGCCGAGCAGCCACGCGAGCACGACCTGGTTGGGCGTCGCGCCGAGCTCGCCCGCGACCTCGTGCAGGAGCCGGATGCGCTCACGAGTGGTCGGGTGGTCGAACCCGTCCCACAGCGGCTTGTCGCGGCGCACGTACGCGCCCTGGAGGATCGGCGAGTAGGCGGTGACGGCGAGCGGCGGGCGCCCGTCGACGCCGGTGGACGCCGCGTAGTCGAGCAGCTCGTACGACGCCCAGTTGTGCCGGCCGACCTCCGGCGTCGGGTAGGCGTAGGTGTAGTTCTGCTGGACGAGCCCGTAGGGCGCGATGCCCTGCCGCAGTGCCTCCTCGCGCGCCTCGACGACGCGCCACAGCGCGACGTTCGAGATGCCCGTGATGCCGACGACGCCCTCGGCCTGGAGCTTGCCGAACGCGCCGACGGTCTCGGCGAGCGGCGTCTCGTGGTCGTCCACGTGGCCGTAGAGCACGTCGACGTGGTCGACGCCGAGGTGACGCAGGCTCTCGTGCGCCTCGTACCCGACGACGTCGGCGCCGAGGCCCTGGAAGTTCGTGGGCTCGACGTTCTGCAGCGGGAGGGCGGGGTCCTTCTTCGCCGCGCCGAGCTTGGTCGCGATGCGGACCTCGTCGCGCACGCCGCGGGCCGCTAGCCAGCGGCCGAGGAGGTCCTCGCTGTCGCGACCGTGGCCGCCGGCCCAGAAGCTGTAGTTGTTCGCCGTGTCGAGGAACGTGCCGCCCGCCTCGAGGTAGCGGTCGAGGATCGCGAACGACGTGTCCTCGTCGACGAGGGTGCCCATGTTCATCGTGCCGAGGCACAGCGTGGACACGTCGAAGGAGGTGCGCCCGTCGCCGATGGTGCGGTACCGCATGGTGGTCTCCCGAGGTTCGTGAGGGACCCGAGTGGTCCGGGGGTGGACCCGTGGTCCGGATGACGTGCTCCACGCTACGGAGAGATCGGCACGGGTGTACGGTCCGATTCCATGGGTATCGACCAGACCAATCTTGTTCCGCCGCCAGGCACGACGGCGGAGCTCGCCTGGGAGGCCCTGCTCGACCTGGGGACGGGGCCGGGCTCGCGCGTCGAGCGGCTCGAGCGCGCGGTTCGCGACGCCGTGCACACCGGCCGCGTCCCGGTCGGGGCGGCGCTGCCACCGAGCCGCCAGCTCGCCGAGTCGCTCGGGGTGTCGCGGTGGGTCGTCACGGAGGCGTACGGCCAGCTCGTCGCGGAGGGCTTCCTCGAGGCGCGCACCGGCTCCGCGACCCGCGTCTCCGCCGCGGCCCGACCGACGAGCCCGGGGAGAGCGAGGGTGGGCACGGGTCATGGCGGGTCCGGCGAGAGCCACGACGAGCGGGCGGACGGTAGAACCGCGCCCACCGTCGTGCACCCCGGGCGGACGCGCGCCGCGGGTCAGGACCTGGCCCGAGCACGCGCCGCCACGCGAGCCCGGTTCGACCTTGCCCCGGGCGTGCCCGACCTGCGTCACGTCCCGCGCGACGCGTGGCTGCGGGCAGCACGGGAGGCGCTCGGCACGTCGGGGGGCACGGCGTCGAACGACGACCTCGGCCAGCCCTCCCCCGCCGGGCACCCGCACGCTCGGGCCGTCGTCGCCGACCACCTGCGCCGGGCACGCGTCGTCGCCGGGGCGGACGACGCCGTCGTGCTCACGCGTGGCGCGACCGACGGGATGGCGCGCGTCGCCACGGCGCTCGTCGAGGCGGGCCACACGCACCTGCTCGTCGAGGACCCGAGCTGGTCGGTGCTGCGCGACGTCGCCGGCCGCGTCGGCCTCACCCCCGTCCCCGTGCCCGTGGACGACGCGGGCGCGGACATCGAGGCGCTCGTCAGGGCGTCCGGGCGGACGGGGGCCCGCGCGGCGTTGCTCACGCCCGCGCACCAGTTCCCCACCGGTGCCGCGCTGGCGCCCGAGCGGCGTGAGGCGGTCCTCGCGTGGGCCCGTGCCGTCGACGGCGTCCTGGTCGAGGACGACTACGACGCCGAGTTCCGCTACGACCGCCGGCCCGTGGCCGCGCTCCAGCAGCTCGATCCCGAGCGCGTGGTCCTGCTGGGGTCGGTGAGCAAGACGATGAGCCCGGCGTTCGGCGTCGGGTGGATGGTCGTGCCCGCGCGCTGGCGCGAGTCCGTGATGCGCGCGGCCACCCCGCACGCCGCGACGGCGGCCCCGTCCACGGTCGACCAGCTCACGTTCGCCCGGTTCGTCGCCTCGGGCGGGTACGACCGGCACCTGCGCGGAGCACGGAGCCGGTACCGCCGTCGTCGCGACGCCGTGCTCGACGCCCTCGCCCGCGAGCTGCCGGACGCCGCGGTGAGCGGCATCGCGGCGGGCATGCATGCGCTGCTCTCCCTGCCCAGCGCACCGGGCGACCCCGCTCCCGACGCCGCGCACGTCGTGCGCGAGGCCGCGCGGCGCGAGGTGACCGTCGTCGACCTGCGCCGCTACCAGGTCCGCCCCGCCGACCGGTCCACGACCCTCGTGCTCGGGTACGGCAACCTCGCCGACGCCCGCGTCGACGAGGCCGTCGCGCGCCTCGCCGACGCGGTCCGCAGCTCCCGCGGGACCGACGTCAGCCCTTCAGGACGGTGACGAGCGCGCGGAGCGGCGCCGGGAGGTCGCGCGCACGGCGCTCGTCCACCCACGTACCCCGCACGACCTCGCTCCAGGCCGGCTCCGCCCGGCATCGTGCGGCGATGCGACCGGCAAGGTCGGGCCGGCCGACGACCGCCTCCTCGACCAACCCGGCCCCGAGCCACGCGACGAGACGCTCGTCGCGGCTCGTGACAGCCTGCGCGACGAGCGCGTCGAGCAGCGGGAACGGATCGGCGTCGTGCTCCACGCTGCTCCACACCTCCTCGGAGACCCTGACCTCTGCCTCCGCCCGCAGGCGCTCGGCGCGCGTGCCCTCGGTCAGCAGGAGCCAGCCGAGGTAGCGGCGCGCAAGGCTCTCGACGGTCTCGCGGTCGAGCGGGGCTGCGCGGACGGCGTCATCGCCGTCCTCCGGGAGCGTCACGACGCCGATGGTGCCACGGGCGCACGCGCGGCACGAGCAAGACGGGGCCGGGTCGGCACACGACCAGGGCATGAAGAGGACGCCGCACCGCCGTACCCACCCGTCGTGGACGACGGCGGTGCTCGCCCTGGGCGGGCTCCTCGCCACGCCGCTCGTGACTGGGTGCGCACCCGCGGGCGTGTCGTGGCCGGTCGCCGGGCTGTCGGACGCGCGGGACCGGTGGGCCGCGGCGGGGTACGACGACTACACGTTCACGCTGACGTCGTCGTGCGGCGAGCGCAACCTCATCGGGGACTTCGACGTCGAGGTCGCGGCCGGCGAGGTGGTCGCGGTCTCCGCGAGCCTCGCGCACCTGCAGATGACCCCCGAGTCCTACGTCGAGAGCGGGGGCCGCACGATCGACGGGTTCCTCGACCTCGTCGAGGAGCGCACCGCGGCCGTCACCGACGTCGCGTTCGACGACGAGCTCGGGTACCCGACGCGGCTCACGCTCGACCCGATGCCGCGCGCGATCGACGACGAGGAGTGCTACGCGATCACGGACGTGCACCCCGCGCGCAGCTGACGGCCGCCTGCCAGGGCGGCCGAGCGCCGTCGGGCGACCCGGCCGCGCAGCGCGACGATCAGAGCCGCTCGGCGAGCAGCTCGACGAGGGCCTTGCCCTGCACGCCGGCGAGGTCGTCGGCCTGCGTGCGGCACGAGAACCCGTCCGCGAGGTACACGTCGCCGGGGGCGGCGTCGCGCAGCGCGGGGAGCAGCGCGTTCTCCGCGACGGCGACCGACGTCTCGTAGTGGCCCTTCTGCATGCCGAAGTTGCCCGCGAGCCCGCAGCAGCCGGCGAGCACCTTGATCGTCGCCCCGGCGTCGCGCAGCAGCCGCTCGTCCGCGGCGAAGCCCATCACCGAGTGCTGGTGGCAGTGCGGCTGCACGACGGCGGTCACGTCCGACAGGTCGGGCACGCGCCACCCGGACTCGCGCCCGGGCGCGGTGTCGACCGACGTGAGGAGCTCCGCGAGCGTCCGCGTCGCCGCGGAGACGGCCTGGGCGCGCGGGTCGTCGGGGAACAGGTCCACGAGGTCGGAGCGCAGCACGGCGGTGCACGACGGCTCGAGCCCCATGATCGGGATGCCGTTCACGGCGTACGGGCCGAGCACGGACAGGAGGTTCTCCAGGCGCTTGCGCGCGCCGTCGAGCTGGCCCGTGCTGATCCACGTGAGGCCGCAGCACGCCTGCTCGTCCGGGACGACGACGTCGTACCCGGCCGCGGTGAGCACCTTGACGGCCGCCTGCGGCACGCCCGGCGACATGTTGTCGCTGAACGAGTCCGTCCACAGCACGACCTTGGGGCGCTCGTCGCGCACGGGGTGGCCGGGCCGCTCGCCGATGCGCAGGCCGGGCACGCCCTGGGTCGCGCCGCCGCGCTTCCACCACGTGCGGAACGGCACCTCGGCGAACGTCGTCATCGAGCGGCGCGTGTCCATGCCGCCCGCCCACAGGACCGTCTTCGCGAGCGGGCGGATGCCGAGCAGCTTGTTGGCCAGGCGCGGCATCCCCGTCGCGAGCCGCGCCCAGATCGGGAGCCAGCCGAGCGAGTAGTGGTCGACCGGGCGCAGCTTGCCGCGGTACGTACGGTAGAGGACCTCGGACTTGTACTGCGCCATGTCGACGCCTGCGGGGCAGTCGCTCGAGCACGCCTTGCAGGACAGGCACAGGTCGAGCGAGTCGCGCACCTCCGGCGCCGCGAGCCCGCCGACGAGCGTCCCGTCCACGGCCTCCTGGAGCACGCGGGCGCGGGCGCGCGTGACGTCCTTCTCGTCCTTGGTCGCCTGGTACGACGGGCACATGAACCCGCCCGCGGCGCTGGTGTCCGCGCGGCACTTGCCGACGCCGACGCAGCGGTGCACGGCCTGCGTCATGTCGCCGTGGTCGTGCGCGAACGAGAAGCCCTGGTAGCCGGCGCGGCGCGAGATCTTCGTGACCTTCGCGGGCTCCGCCGTGCTCGTGCCGGGCGTGCCCGGCGCACCGATCTTCGAGAGCAGCGGGTGCGCGTGCGGGCGGCGCAGGTCGTCGTCGACCGCGCTCGGGCGCACCACGACGCCCGGGTTCATGACGTCCTGGGGGTCGAACAGCGCCTTGAACCGCTCCATGAGCGCGATCGCCTCGGGGCTGTACATCACCGAGAGCAGCTCCGAGCGCGCGCGGCCGTCGCCGTGCTCGCCCGAGAGCGAGCCGCCGTACTTCGCGACGAGCTCCGCCGCCTCGAGCATGAACGTACGCAGCACCGACCCCGACGCCTCGAGCGGGATGTCGATGCGCAGGTGCACGCACCCGTCGCCGAAGTGCCCGTACGGCAGGCCGTCGACGCCGTAGCGCGCCATGAGTGCGTCGAGGTCGCGCAGGTAGTCGCCCAGCTTCTCCGGCGGGACGGCGGAGTCCTCCCAGCCCGGCCATGCCTGCTCGCCTGCGGGCGTGCGCCCGGCGAGCCCCGCGCCGTCGGCCCGGATCTGCCACATCTTGGTCGCCTCGGGGCCCGCGGGCAGAATCATCGTGGCCTCGCTGCCCGACGCCGCGACGATCGCCTCCGCGTTCGCCATCGCCTCCTCGGGGGTCGCGCCACCGACCTCGACCATGAGCCAGCCGGCGCCCGGCGGGAGCGGCGGGACGGACGCGTCGCCCTTGGCGCGACGCACGACGTCGACGAGCCGCGCGTCGAGGCCCTCGACCGCGAGGGGGCTGAGGTTCAGGAAGGTCGGGACGTCGTCGGCCGCGGACGGCATGTCCGGGTAGCCCAGCACGACGAGCGTCGGCTTGGACGGCACCGGCACCAGGCGGACCGTCGCCTCGAGGATCGTCACGAGCGTGCCCTCGGTGCCGACGAGCGCCTTCGCGAGGTCCGACCCGTTCTCCGGCAGCAGGTGCTCGAGCGAGTACCCCGACACCTGGCGCCCGAACCGCCCGAACTCCGTGCGGATCAGCGCGAGGTTGTCCCGGACGAGCTCCGCGAGCCCGGGGACGTCGGCGAACGTCGGGTCGCCCTTGCCTGCGGTGAAGCGGCGGCCGCGGCCGTCGACGACGTCGAGCTCGATCACGTTGTCGACCGTGCGCCCGTAGGCGACCGCGTGCGGCCCGCACGCGTTGTTGCCGATCATGCCGCCGAGCGTCGCGCGGTTCTGCGTCGACGGGTCGGGCCCGAACCGCAGGCCGTGCGGCGCGGCCTGCTGCTGGAGCGCCGACATGACGACGCCGGGCTCGATGCGCGCCGTGCGCGCCTCCGGGTCGACGTCGAGCACGCGGTGCACGTGCCGCGTGAAGTCGAGGACCACACCCGGTCCGATCGAGTTGCCCGCGACCGACGTACCCGCGCCCCGCGCCGTGATCGGCACCTCGAGCTCGCGCAGCACGTCGAGCGCGGCGACGACGTCGTCCGCGTCCTGCGGATACACCACGGCCTCCGGGACGACCCGATAGTTGGACGCGTCCGTCGAGTACTCGGCCCGGCGCCGCGTCGAGGAGTCGACCGCGCCCCGCACGACCGTCCGCAGCGCGTCGGCGAGCGCCGTGCGCGCGACGTCGGCCGCACGTTCGGCCTCACGGAGAGCGGCCGCGCGCTCCGCCTCCGGCGACGTCGTCGCGCGGGAGCCGGACCGCCGCGAGCCGTTCCCGTCGTGCTGCGGGGCGGGGGTCGGGGTGGCGTCGATCTCAGCGGACACGTCGCGATTGTCGCACCCTCGCGCTCGAAGCCCCGGAACCGTCCGCCCCCTGGCACCCCGCTCCGCCGAGAGAGAACCGTGGTTTCGCGGGATAGAACCGTGGTTCGCCGAGGTAGAACCGTGGTCATGCCGGACCGCACGCTCGCCATCCGGCATCGCCCACCGAGCCTGCTCGACGCTCACCCCGTGACCGCGACGCGAGACGGTGCGAAACAGGGGGCGCGAAAGGTGAGCCGCGAGCCAAGTCCGGGCCCGCGGGCAGTCAGCTCGAGGCGAGCGAGGACCAGGGTGAGACGACGCCGGTCGGGGTGGGTGGTGGTGCCGCGTCGTGGCGGGCCTGGCGGGAGCCGCGAGGAACGAGCGGCGGATGGTCGACGCGGCACC
>NZ_JBHXIC010000086.1:0-17446 GCF_042723955.1 Cellulosimicrobium cellulans
GGGGCGCCCGTCCACAGGTCGCGCGGCCGGCCCGAGGTCGTCGCGCGGGGGCCGGACGTGCGGGCGGCCCGGGAGCGGGGGCGGTGTGAATTAACCGATCGCCGGAGCGGTGGAGGCGGGGGGGGGTGCGCGCGGGGGGCCCGCGGCCGGGCCGGGGGGGGGGGCCGGCCTCGGTACGTCGTCCGGGGCGCCGACGGCGACCCGTGACGGACGTGGTCTGTCGTCAGCCCTCGACGGTGATGCCCATCGAGCGGGCCGTGCCCGCGATGATCTTCGACGCGGCGTCGAGGTCGTTCGCGTTGAGGTCCTCGAGCTTGGTCTGGGCGATCTCGCGCACCTGGTCGGCGGTGATCTTCGCGACCTTGACGGTGTGCGGCGTGGCCGAGCCCTTCTGCACGCCCGCGGCCTTCTTGATGAGCTCCGCGGCCGGCGGGGTCTTCGTCACGAACGTGAACGAACGGTCCTCGTAGACCGTGATCTCCACGGGGATGACGTTGCCGCGCTGCGACTCGGTCGCCGCGTTGTAGGCCTTGCAGAACTCCATGATGTTCACGCCGTGCTGCCCGAGCGCGGGGCCGATCGGCGGGGCGGGCGTCGCCGCACCGGCCTGGATCTGGAGCTTGATGAGGCCGGAGACCTTCTTCTTGGGAGGCATGACTCTTCCCTGTCTTTCTTCTCGTGGACCGACGCCGTGGGCGATGACCCGGTTGCAGTGTTTCCTGAGGTACCGCGTTCACGCGCGCACGGCCGGTGCCGTGCGGCGCGTCAGATCTTGGCGACCTGGTTGAACGACAGCTCGACCGGGGTCTCCCGGCCGAAGATGGAGACGAGGACCTTGAGCTTCTGGTTCTCGACGTTGATCTCGGAGATCGTGGCCGGCAGCGTGTCGAACGGGCCGTCCGTGACGGTGACCGACTCGCCGACCGTGAAGTCGACCTCGACGGGAGCCTTCGCGGTGGCCTGGGCGGGCTTGCCGGGCTCCGGGGCGGGGGCCAGCATCGGCGCGAGCATCGAGAAGACCTCGTCGAGCGTCAGCGGCACGGGCTGGTGGGTGTGGCCGACGAAGCCGGTGACACCGGGCGTGTGGCGCACGGCGCCCCACGACTCGTCGGTGAGGTCCATGCGGACGAGGACGTAGCCGGGGATGCGCACGCGTCGGACGATCTTCTTCTGCGCGTTCTTGATCTCGGCCACCTCCTCCATGGGGACCTCGATCTGGAAGATGTAGTCCTCCATGTTCAGGCTCTGGATGCGGTTCTCCAGGTTGGCCTTCACACGGTTCTCGTAGCCCGCGTAGGAGTGGATGACGTACCAGTCGCCGAGCTGCGTGCGCAGCGTGCGCTTGAACTCCGCGACCGGGTCCTCGATGACGTCGCCGTCCTCGTCGACCGGGCGCTCGTCCTCCGACGCCTCGTCCTCCGACACCTCGTCGTCCGACGCGTCCTCGTCCGCCTCGTCGTCCGAGGCGTCCTCGTCGACCGTCTCGTCAGCCTCGTCGACCGCCGGGACGTCCGTGGTCTCCTCGACGTCGTCCTGGGCACCCTCGGGCTGCGTCGGGTCGACGTTCTCCGTCTGGTCCAGCGACTCCTGGGACACGAACGAACCTGCTTTCTGACGAACTGCTCGATGACTTCTTCTGGAAGCGCCGACGGCGCCCCGAGGGGCGCCGGCTGCCGTGGTGAGGCCCGGCGTGACCGGGCGGAGGTGCGCTCGCTAGCCGAAGACCCACATGACGGCCTTGCCGATCCCGAGGTCGAGCACGGTCACGAAGGCCATGACCACGACCACGAAGACCAGGACCACCGTCGTGTAGGTGATGAGCTCCGAGCGCGTCGGCGTGACGACCTTGCGGAGCTCGGCGACCACCTGGCGCACGAAAAGGGCGATGCGCGCGAAGATGTTGGGCTTCTTGTCCGCGGACGGACCGCCCTTCTTCTTCACCTCGTCGGCGCGTGCGCCGCCTGCACCCACGGCCTCTGACGGCGATTCGCTCACTCGTTCTTCCCCATCGCTCACGTACGGGACCTGCTCGAACCCTCGGTGCGACCCGGTGCCGGGCCGCGCGTGGTTCCCGGGAAGGTCCCACGAGAGCCACGCCGTGCAGGGTAGACAGGACTCGAACCTGCAACCTGCGGTTTTGGAGACCGCTGCGCTACCAATTGCGCCACTACCCTTCGTGCTCGACGACGCCGTACGAGCCCCCGGCCCCGGGACGAAACACGTCTCACGGGCGCGGACCAGCGTGGCGGGCGTCAACCACCGAGGGATCACTGTACGCGACGCGAGGCCCCTGGTCGAACCACCGTCCACCGATCGGTGGACACGAGGTCCGGACGAACGACCGTCGCGGGCGACCGGACCCTGCCGACAGGCTGGTCCCATGACGACGACACCCCTCCCCACCGGCTCCCGCACCGCCGGTCCCGGGTCGAGCGGCCCGGCCGTGGACGCGCGCGGCCTGCGCAAGCGCTACGGCGCCAAGCAGGCGGTCGACGGCATCGACCTGCGGGTCGAGCGCGGCGAGATCTTCGCCGTCCTCGGACCCAACGGCGCCGGCAAGACCACGACCGTCGAGATCCTCGAGGGCTTCCGGCGCCGCGACGCGGGCGAGGTCCGCGTGCTCGGAGAGGACCCCCAGACCGCGGGCCGCGCCTGGCGCTCGCGCATCGGCGTCGTGCTCCAGGACTCACGGGACCAGGCCGAGCTCACGGTCGCCGAGATCGTCCGCCACTTCGCGACGTTCTACCCCGCGCCTCGTGACCCGGACGAGGTGATCGACGCCGTCGGGCTGCGCGAGAAGGCCCGGACCCGCACGCGCCAGCTCTCCGGCGGCCAGCGTCGCCGCCTGGACGTCGCGCTCGGCATCGTCGGGCGGCCGGAGCTGCTGTTCCTCGACGAGCCGACGACCGGGTTCGACCCGCAGGCCCGCCGCGCGTTCTGGGCGCTCGTCCGCTCGCTGCGCGAGGACGGCACGACGATCCTGCTCACCACGCACTACCTGGACGAGGCCGCGCACCTGGCCGACCGCGCCGCCGTCGTGCGCGCGGGCCGGGTCGTCGCGCTCGACGCGCCCGACCGCCTCGGTGGGCCGGACGCGCGCCGGCCGGAGGTCCGCTGGCTCGACGACGGCGCCTGGCGGTCGGAGCGCACCGACTCCCCCACCACGCTCGTCGCGTCCCTCACCGCGCGGTACGCCGGACCCGACGGCGAGGTCCCCGGCCTCTCGGTGACCCGCCCGAGCCTGGAGGACGTCTACCTCGAGCTCATCGGCGAGCCGGCCACGACGCCCGGCGCCACGCCTGCCCGCACGACCGCACCCGGTCCCCTCGGCGCACCCGCCGGGGACCCCACGCCCGACGGCACGACCGCCGTCGTCCCCGAGGAGGCCCGCCCGTGACCACCGCCCCGACCGTCGCCCGGTCCACGCGCTCCGCCCGACCCGCCACCCTTCCCGGCGCGGGCCGCCTGGGGATCGAGCGCACCCGCGCCGAGCTGCGCGCGTTCTTCCGCGAGCGCGACGCCGTGATCTTCATCTTCACGTACCCGCTCATCATGCTCGCGATCTTCGCGACGGTGTTCGACGGGCAGGACCAGGGCACGGCCGCCTACTCCGTGCCGTTCGCGCAGTACTTCCTGCCCGGCATGATCGCGACCGGCGTCATGCTCACGAGCTTCCAGTCCCTCGCGATCTCGATCGCTGTCGAGCGCGACGACGGCTCGCTCAAGCGCCTGCGCTCCACCCCGCTGCCGCCGTCCGCGTACTTCTACGGCAAGATCGGGCTCGTCCTGCTGACGTCGGTCGTGCAGACCGGTCTGCTCCTCACGCTCGCCGCGACGGTCTACGACGTCCCCATGCCGTGGGAGATGTCGGACGGCGGCGCGCGCCTCGCGACGTTCGCGTGGGTCTTCGTGCTCGGGTGCGCCACCGGCGCGGTGTGCGGTGTGGCGTTCTCGTCGCTGCCGCGGTCCGGCAAGTCGGCGACGGCTGTCGTCACGCCGGTCGTCCTCGTCCTGCAGTTCATCTCGGGCGTGTTCTTCGCGTTCTTCGCGCTGCCGTCCTGGATGCAGACCGTCGCGTCGCTGTTCCCCCTCAAGTGGATGGCGCAGGGCATGCGCTCGGTGTTCCTCCCCGAACAGGCGGCGGCGCTCGAGCCGTCGGGGTCGTGGCAGCACGGCGCGACCGCTGCTGTACTGGTCGCATGGCTGGTCGTGGGGCTCGTGGTCGGTGCACGCTCGTTCCGGTGGCGGCGCCGTGACGACGGCTGAGACGCCGTCGCGGGGTGGGGTGGTCGACGGGACGTCCGCCGACGCCGCGACCGCCCAGCTCGACGGCACGTGGGCACGCGACGTGCGCTGGTGGGACGTGGCGTTCTACGTCATCGTCGTGCTCAGCGCGCTCGCGCTGCTCGCGGCGGGCGTCAGCGGGAGGGCGCTGCTCGTGTCCCTGGCCGCGGTCGCGACGATCCTCGTGACCTACCTCGCCTGGGGACGCCGGGCGGCGCGCACCCGCGACCAGGTGCCGGCCCACGTCTACCTCGTCGTCGCGATCGCGTGCACGCTCGTCGTCGTCGGGCAGGACGCGCTCGGCACGCTCCTGCTGTTCGCGGTGTTCACGCAGATCTGGATGCTGTCGGAGCACCTGTGGGCCCAGGTCGTGCTGTGCGTCGCGCTCGCGGCCGGCACGGCGCTCGCGCTCGCGTTCGACCCGCAGACGGGGCGGGTCGAGCCCGAGGAGCTCGCGAGCGCCGCGCCCCAGATGGGCGTCGCCCTGGCGTTCGCGCTGAGCCTCGGGCTGTGGACCGCGCACACGCTGCGGCAGTCGGAGCGCCACGCGCGGCTCGTCGACGAGCTGCGCGCCACGCAGGCCGAGCTCGGTCGGGCCTCGCACGAGGCCGGGGTGCTCGCCGAGCGCGAGCGCGTCGCCCAGGAGATCCACGACACGCTCGCCCAGGGGTTCACGAGCGTGGTGATGCTCGCCCAGGCCGCGAGCGCCGACCTCGACCGGGGCGCCCCGGACGCGGCGCGCGAACGCCTGGCCCTCGTGGAGTCGACGGCGCGGGACAACCTCGCGGAGGCCCGGGCCCTCGTCGCCGCCTCCGCCCCCGCCCCGCTCCAGGGCAGCACCCTCAGCGAGGCGCTGCGCCGGCTCGCGGACCGGTTCGCGGAGGAGACCGAGACGCGCGTCGAGCTCACCGCGCCGGAGGCCCCTCGCCTGTCGAGCGCCGACGACGTCGTGCTGCTGCGCTCCGCCCAGGAGGCGCTCACGAACGTCCGGCGCCACGCGGACGCCTCGGCCGTGCGCGTCGACCTCCGGCAGGACGGGGAGGGGACGGTGCTCGAGGTGACCGACGACGGGCGCGGACTGCCCGCCGACGCGTCAGGATTCACCGAGGGCTACGGGCTGCGGGGCATGCGCGAGCGGGTGGCTGCGGAGGGCGGAAACCTCGAGGTCGGGCCGGGCCCGGGCGGCGGGACACGCGTCGCGGTCCGCCTGCCCGCCGGCGCCTCGCCGGACGGGGCGCCCGCGCCCACGCGCGCGACGACGCGGACGGGAGACGCGCTGTGAGCGGGGCCGGGGGTGTCGTCCGGGTGCTCGTCGTCGACGACCACCCGGTCGTGCGCTCGGGGATCACGGGCATGCTGGCCGCCGAGCCCGACCTCGAGGTGGTCGGCGAGGCGGGCGACGGCGCGCAGGCGGTGGCGCTGGCCGGCGAGCTGGCGCCCGACGTCGTGCTCATGGACCTGCGCATGCCCGTGCTCGACGGGGTCGGCGCGACGGCGGCGATCGTCGGCACGCCGGCGCGGGGTTCGGCGCGCGCCGGGGCGGCGCCCGCCCCGCGCGTGGTCGTGCTCACGACGTACGAGACCGACGCGGACATCCTGCGCGCGGTCGAGGCGGGGGCGACCGGCTACCTGCTCAAGGACACGCCGCGCGACGAGCTCGTCGCGGGGGTGCGGGCCGCGGCGCGCGGGCAGACGGTGCTCGCGCCGAGCGTCGCGACCCGGCTCGTCACGTCGGTCCGCGGCGCGGACTGGCTCACGGACCGGGAGGTCGAGGTGCTGCGGCTCGTGGCCCGCGGGTTGTCGAACGCGGCGGTCGGGCAGGAGCTGTTCATCGCGGAGGCGACCGTGAAGACGCACCTGCTGCGCGCCTTCGCGAAGCTCGGCGTGGACGACCGGACGGCCGCCGTGACGGTCGCCATGCAGCGCGGGTTCCTCCCCGGGGCCTGAGGAGACGTCCTGCGTGACGGTGACCTCGCAGGGGGCGGGCCGCCGTCGGGACCCGGCCCGGGCCTGACGGCGTGGGCCGGGTCCGCGTGACAGACTCCCCGTGTGCGAGACCTGGCGACGCTTCCCAAGGCCCACCTGCACCTGCACTTCACCGGGTCGATGCGCCCGGAGACGTTGCGCGACCTCGCCGCGCAGTACGGCGTGCGGCTCCCCCACGCGCTCGTCGACGGCGACCCGCTCCGGCTCCCGCCGACCGAGCGGGGTTGGTTCCGGTTCCAGCGGCTCTACGACGCCGCGCGCGCGTGCGTGCGCTCCGAGGCCGACATGCGGCGCATCGTGCTCGAGGCCGCGCAGGACGACGCCGCGGAGGGGTCGGGCCGGCTCGAGATCCAGGTGGACCCGACGTCGTACGCGCCGTTCGTCGGCGGCATCACCCCGGCGGTCGAGATCGTGCTCGACGCGGCGCGGTCCGCGAGCGCCGCGACGGGGACGGAGGTCGCGGTGGTCGTCGCGGCGTCGCGCATGCGGCACCCGCTGGACGCGCGCACGCTCGCGCGCCTCGCGGCGCAGTACGCGGGCGAGGGGGCCGGGGAGGTCGTGGGGTTCGGCCTGAGCAACGACGAGCGCCGCGGGGACACCGCGGAGTTCGCGCGCGCGTTCGCGATCGCACGCCGCGCCGGGCTCGCGTCCGTGCCGCACGGCGGCGAGCTGCTCGGCCCTGCGCACGTGCACGAGGTCGTGCGCGAGCTCGTCCCGGACCGCCTCGGCCACGGCGTGCGGTCGGCGGAGGACCGGCGCGTGCTGGACGACGTCGTGGACCGCGGGATCGCGCTCGAGGTCTGCCCCGCCTCCAACGTGTCGCTCGGCGTCTACGAGGACGCCGGGCAGGTGCCGCTCGGGGCGCTCGTCGACGCCGGCGCCCGCGTCGCGCTCGGCGCCGACGACCCGCTCCTCTTCGGGTCCCGGCTGGTCGCGCAGTACGAGACCGCGCGCCACGAGCACGGGTTCTCCGACGACGAGCTCGCCGCGCTCGCGCGCTCGTCGATCCGGGCGAGCCGGGCGTCGTCGGGCACCCGGCAGCGCCTCCTGGCGGGCGTCGACGACTGGCTCGCGGCGGGCTGACACGCGGGGCGCCCGGACCAGGAGGCGGGAGCCGAGCGCGCGGGTCGGGTCAGGCGCGCGTCGCGACGACGAAGACGCGGCGGAAGGGCAGGAGGGTGCCGTAGCCGCGTTCGGGGTACGCCTCCCGGAGCGCCGCGGCGTACTCGGCGACGAACGCGGTACGCACGTCGTCGGGCAGGGCCTGGAGCACCGGGCGGGCGCCGGTCGCGGAGATCCAGCGCAGGACGGGATCGGGCCCCTGGAGCACGTGGAGGTAGGTCGTCTCCCACGCGTCGACGGCCCAGCCGAGCCCGGTGAGCCGGTCGAGGTACACCTCCGGGTCGTGCGCGGCGGGCCGGTCGACGCCCGTCGTGTGCTCGACGTAGGGCGGGCGGGCGGCGACCTCACGGAGCAGCCGGTGGCTCGGGGCGTCGTGGTTGCCCGGCACGGAGAACGTGAGCGCCCCGGTCGGCGCGACGTGGTCCGCGAGGCGGGCGAGCAAGTCGAGGTGGTCCGGGACCCACTGGAGGGTCGCGTTGCTCACGACCACGTCGGCCGGGGCGGGAGGCGCCCAGGTGCGCACGTCGGCGAGCTCGTACCGCACCCACGGGGCGGAGGCGTCCCGTCGCGCGCGCTCGACCATGGCGGGCGACGCGTCGACCCCCGTGATCGTGGCCGCGGGCCAGCGGGCGTGCAGCAGCGCGGAGAGGTGGCCCGGGCCGGAGCCCAGGTCCACGACCGTCCGCGCGTCCACGGGCACGCGCGCGACGAGGTCGGCCAAGGGCCGGGAGCGCTCGTCGGCGTGGCGGAGGTACAGGGCCGGGTCCCAGTCGCGGGGCATCGGAGCTCCAGTCGTCGTCCGTCAGACTCTTTCGACATCGACACTCTTGACATCAAGATACAACGAGCGGACAGGTTTCTCATGTGCGTCTCATCCTGCTCTCGGATACTGGGCCCATGACTCGTCGGACCGTCGCGTGGCTCGTGGGAGCGCTCGTCCTCGTGCTCGGGGGTGCGGCCGCCGCCGGCGCGCTGGCCGCCCGGCCGGAGGACCGCGAGGTCGGAGGAGCCGTGGTCGTGACGCCCGCCCCCACGACCCCCGCGCCCGCGACCCCCGCCCCGACGACGAGCGGGGACCCGTCGCCGACCACCTCACCCGACGACGATGACGACGACCGCGTGACGCCCGCCCCGCCGTCGAGCGACGACGATGACGACGACGACCACGACGACCCGACCGGCGACGACGACAACGGTCCTGACGACGACGGGGACGACGACCGCAGCGGCTCCGACCAGGGCGACGGATGAACCCCCGGGCACGCCGGGCCGGGCTGACCGTCCGCACTCGCATGCTCGCGGCGTTCCTCGGCCTGTCCGCCCTCGCGCTGCTGATCGCGGGCGGCGCCGCGTGGTTCCTCCAGCGCGGGCAGATCGACGCGCGCATCGACGAGAGCCTGAACCGGAGCGCGAACGAGCTCGAGACGCTCGCGGCCTCGGGCGTGAACCCCGTCACGGGCGAGCCGTTCACGTCCGCCGAGGACGTCGTCGTCGCCTCGATCCAGCTCACGGTGCCCGCGCACAACGAGGGCATCCTCGGGCTCCGCGAGGGCCGCACGCCCCTCGTCACGCAGCAGGACGTGCGGCTGCGGCTCGAGGACGACCCCGAGCTCGTCGCCGCGCTCGCGCCGCTCGTGGCCGGGGACGACGTCGTGCTGCGCTCGCCGCAGACCGCGACGGCCGACTACCGCGCCCTCGTCGCCCCCGTGCAGGCGGTCGGCGGTACGGGGGCCACTCCTGGCCAGGCGCCCGCGGCGCTCGTGCTCGCCTACGACCGCTCGGCCGAGCACGCCGAGTTCGCGCAGGTCTTCCGGACCTACGCGGTCGTGGCGCTCGGGGCGCTCGTGCTCATCGGCGTCGTGGGCTGGGTCGTCGCGGGGCGCCTGCTCCATCCGATCAGGACGCTCTCGCGCACCGCGCAGCGCATCAGCGACACGGACCTGTCCGCGCGCATCCCCGTGACCGGCAACGACGACCTCTCCGACCTCTCGCGCACGGTCAACGGGATGCTCGACCGGCTCGAGGGGTCGTTCGAGTCCCAGCGGCGCCTCATCGACGACGTCGGGCACGAGCTGCGCACGCCGCTCACCGTGGTGCGGGGCCACCTCGAGCTCATGGACCCGCGCGACGCCGCCGACGCGTCCGAGACGCGCGACCTCGCGCTCGACGAGCTCGACCGCATGAACCGCCTCGTGGACGACCTCGTGACGCTCGCGACCGCCGGCCGGCCTGACTTCGTGCGCCCCGTCGACACGGACCTCGGCCGTCTCCTCGACGACGTGCACGACAAGGTCCGCACGCTCGGCGACCGCCGCTGGCTCGTCGACGCTCGCGCCGACGTCGCGGTCCGCGCCGACGCGCAGCGCCTCACCCAGGCGGTCCTCCAGCTCGCGGCGAACGCGGTGAAGTTCTCGGCGCCCGGGTCCGTCGTCGCGCTCGGCTCGGCGGTGTCCGACGACGGCGCGCGCGTGCGCGTGTGGGTCCGCGACGAGGGCGTCGGGATCGCGCCCGAGCAGCAGGAGCGGATCTTCGAGCGCTTCGCCCAGGCGACGACACCGGGTGCGACCCACCCCGAGGGCGCGGGGCTGGGGCTCGCGATCGTCGCGGCGATCGCCGAGGGGCACGGCGGCCGGGTGCTCGTCGCGTCGACGCCCGGCGTCGGGTCGACGTTCACGCTCGACCTCCCGCTCGTCCCGGTCGAGGGCCCGTCCTCCGGGGCGCGTACGGACGCCGTCGGGCCGCCCGCGCTCGACGGGCGGCACGGCGAGGCACTGGGGGCGCTCACCGCGCCGACCGTGCCGAGCGCGCCGTCGGCCGCCACCCCCTCGCTGCCCCCGCCGACCTCCTCGCCCGCGCCGGGCGCGCCGCGCGCCGTCGGGCCGGACGACCAGAACCCACCCGCGCACCCCGCCCCCGACGGAAGGACCACCCGGTGAGCCAGATCCTCGTCGCGGAGGACGAGACCCGCATCGCGTCGTTCGTGGCGAAGGGCCTGCGCTCCGCGGGCTACGCCAGCACGACCGTCGCGACGGGGCGGGAGGCGTTCGACCTCGCCAGCACCTGCGACTTCGCGCTGCTCGTGCTCGACCTGGGCCTGCCCGACCAGGACGGCTTCACCGTGCTGCGCCGCCTGCGGGAGACGGGCAACGCGATCCCGGTCATCATCCTCACCGCGCGCACGTCGGTCACGGACACGGTCGCCGGTCTGGAGGGCGGCGCCGACGACTACATGGCCAAGCCGTTCCGCTTCGAGGAGCTCCTCGCGCGCATCCGGCTGCGCCTGCGCACCGAGCCCGCGGGCGAGGTCACCGTCCTGACGCACGGCGGTCTGAGCCTCGACCTGCGCACGCGCCGCGCACGCACCACCGACCGCGAGGTCGACCTCTCGGCACGCGAGTTCGCGCTCGCCGAGGCGTTCCTGCGCAACCCCGGCCAGGTGCTGAGCCGCGAGCAGCTCCTGTCGCGCGTGTGGGGGTACGACTTCGACCCCGGCTCGAACGTCGTCGACGTCTACGTGCGCTACCTGCGCAACAAGCTCGGCGCCGAGCACTTCGTCACCGTGCGCGGCATGGGCTACCGGCTGGCCGACGCCACCCGCTGACAGCCGTGGCGGCCGGGCCGACCTGACGGGCCGATCCTGCGGCGCACGCACCCTGAGGCGACGAACCCGGGCCCGCGGGTCACGAGACGATCTCTCGTGACCCGCGGGCCCGGGTTCGCGCGGTCCGGCTGGTCGGCCGGCCGCCGAGGTCAGTCGGCCGACTGCGGCGACGGCGGCGTGACCGGGCTGGGCGGGGTGTTCGGCGTCTGCGGCGTGTTCGCCGTGGGCGGGGTGTTCGGCGTGTTCGGGGTCTGGCTCGTCACGGCCGAACCGGACGTGTTCGCCGAGCCCGCGGTGTTCGGGGAGGCGGAGGTGTTCGCCGTGACCGTCGTGATCGACGTCCCGTTCTGCACGTCGGTCGGGCTGGGCGTCGCGGACGTGGCGGGCGCGTCGGTCGGCGTGCTCGACGACGTGCTCACCTGGACCGACGGCGAGACGGTCGCCGGCTCCGGGGCGTCGAACGCACCCTGGGCGGCGGCCACCGTGGCCCCGAGACCGACCGCACCGAGCGCCCCGGTGACGATCCATGCGCTGCGTGCCTTCATGATCCTTCTCCTTCGTCCGATGGTGCGCACGACCCCTCGGCCGTGCATGTACTGAGCCTCGCGGTCACGCGTGAGATGCCGAGGAGGCGCCGATGAGAGTGCTCTCAGGAACGGGGACGGGCTCGCCGGCGACCGTCCCGAGGGCAGCGTCCAGCAGCTCCTCCGCGACCCGCAGCCACGCGTCGGCGAGGCCGTGCGACGCCGCGCCCGTCGTGAGGGACAGCACGACGCCGGCCGCCCGCGCCCGGAGGGCCGTGGGGTCGACGTGCTCGTCGAACACGACCAGGCAGCGGTCGACCAGCGCCCCCACGCCGCCGTACACCGCAGGGGCGAGCGTCGGGAGCACGGCGAGGTGCGCGACGACGCACGCGAGGTCGTCCACGCGGTGCCCCGGGCCGAGCGTGTCGACGTCGAGCAGGACGCCGACGCGGGCGCGTCCCCGCGAGGCAGGGTCGCCGGGTGCCGCCGGGACCTCGAGCAGGACGTTCGCCTCGTAGAAGTCGCCGTGGGTCGCGACGACCGGCCCGGGGTCGCGCGTCGCGACGCCCGTCCGCACCGCGCGGGCGACGCGGTCCACCCGGTCCGCGTCGAGGCCGTGCACCGCGAGCGCCGACGCCGCGTAGTGCTCGACGCGCTCGGCCCACGCCGGGCGGCGGCGCAGCGTCGTCGCGCGCGCGGGGAGGGCGTCGAGCGCGCGGAGGAGCTCGCGCGGGTCGATCGCGCCGGGCTGGTCGTCCGGGTCGAGCGCCGCGAGGTGCTGCGCGAGCGACGGGCCGCGCGCCTCCTCGAGGGCGACCACGCCGTCGTCGTCCCACGCGAGGCAGCGCGGGGCGTCCACGGTGGTGGACCGGAAGAGGTCGTGCCGCCGGACGAGCGAGCGCGCCCGGTCCGGCCGGACCACCTTGACGTAGACCGTGCGCGAGGGCGTCCGCGCGCGCAGCACCGCTCGCCGCAGCGGGCGGTAGGCGACCATCGTCACCGACTCGACGGCCTCGCCGGGCGCGAGCGCCCCCGCGACCGCGAGGCGGCGCGTGAGCTCGCCCGCGTCGCACGCCGCCGCCAGGCCGGGCAGCATCGGGTCGGCGGGGTGCCGCCACACGTGCACGACGCGCGGGCCGTCCGCGAGGCGGACCACGCCGGGTCCGACGGCGTCCGGCGAGAGGGGCGCCGTCGTCGCGAGCAGGTACTCGGCGGCGTCCGCCGAGGCGGCGCCCTCGCCGGGGCCCGCTGCGAGCGCCCGGCGCGCGACGACGTCGTACCCGACGGTGACCTCCGCGCCGGGACGTGCGTGCACCTGGTGGACGCGCCACGTGTCGAGGCTCGCGCCGTCGGCGCCCAGCGCCACGGCGAGCAGCTCCCCCGCCTCGGGGGCGGTGAGCAGGTCGAGCCAGGAGCGCTGGTCGGGCGCGGGAGGGGCGAGCGTCATGAGCCCAGCGCACCGCACGCGCGTGGGCCGCCGGTGAGACGTGCATGAGAGACCTCTCATGCACGGCACCGGACGGCTCGGCGTCCGGCGGGTCTTGACCGGGCAGGGCCGCCGTGGGAATGTACTGATGTGTTGATACAAATATCGTCCGAGGAGCCCCAGGGTGTCGACCTCTTGCTCCCCGCGGGCTACGACCTGCTGTGGAGCGGTGCCGTCCTCGCCGTGCTCGTGGGGCTCGGCGTCGCCGTCGTGCTGGTCGTCCGGGGGGCGACGCGCGCGCCCGAGCCCTCGCTCCACGGGCTCGCCCAGGAGGACCCCGTGCGGCGCGCTGCCCGCCGGCACGCGACCACGGTGAGCGCCGCCGCGGTCACGGCCGCGCTCCTCGTCGGCGCGGTGGTCGCCCAGGCCGCCGCGACCGCCGTCGGTGGTCTCGCCGAGGGCGTGCTCGTGGGGCTCTCCCCCGCGGTCGTCGGGCTCACGTACCTCGGCGCCCACGCCGTCGGGGAGCGGACCTGGCCGCGCCAGCGGACCGCGGTCCGCGCGGCCACGCTGCGGCCGCGGACCGTCGCCGACGTCGCACCCGGGGGTCTGCGTCGCCTCGCCTGGTCGCTCGGGGTGCTCGTCGTGCTGCTCGCGGTGGTCGGCGCGCTCACGGCGGGCGACGACGGGCGGTCGGTGACGCGCGTCGCGGGCGACTCGACCTCGACCGCGAGCCCCTACCCCGGCGCGTTCTACGGCGTGTGGCTCGCGCTCGCGGCCGTGCTGGTCGTCGCGGGTGCCGAGGGCGTGCTGCGCCTCGTCGCGCGCCGCCCCGCGGTCGCGCAGGTCGACGAGGCGTGGGACGTCGCCCTGCGCCGCGCGTCGGCGCACCGGATCCTGCGGGGCGCGCAGCTCGCGCTCGGGCTGACGGCCGCGGGGATGCTCGGCGTCGGTGCGAACGCCGCGGCACGGGTGGGCTACCCGGGGGCGGTCGTCCTCGTGGTCGTCGCGGTCGGCCTGGCGCTGGCGGCGATCGCGGTCGTCGTGCGAGCCGCCCCGGACCCGGACGCCTGGGCGGACGAGCGTGCGAGCACGACGGCGGCGGCAGGGCGCGGTCGTGCCGTCCCCTGACCTGCGCGTCGAGATCGACCTGCGGTCGGGTCTCGCGCCGTACGAGCAGATCCGCCGGCAGGTCGTCGCGCACGTCGCCGCCGGGCGTCTCCGGGTGGGCGACCGGCTGCCGACGATCCGCGCCCTCGCCACGGACCTCGGCCTCGCGCCGGGCACCGTGGCGCGCGCGTACCGCGAGCTCGAGGCGGCCGGCGTCGTCACGACGCGGCGCCGCGCCGGGACCGTCGTGTCCGACGGCGTCTCCCCCACCGACGTCGCCGCGCGCCACGCCGCGCACGAGCTCGTCCGCGCCGGCCGCGAGGCCGGGCTGTCCGACGACGAGATCCTCGACGTCGTGCGCGGGGCGCTGCTCCACGAGCAACCTGGTAGCGGACCAGCTGCGGGCTGAGCCGGCCGAGGGGCTGCTCCCGCCGACGGACCGCTCGCGGGCGACCTTGCGGTGCCGGCCGGCGCCGTCGTCGGGACGGGCCACGCGGCGCACGCGTCACGACAGGGTCACGATCCTCCGACAGGCGCCGCCGTAGGGCGTCCTCCCGCGGGGCGGGGCGCATGATGGTGCTCCGCGGCGGACGCCGCAGCACACACGAGGGGGACCAGGTGGAGGACGGAGCTTCGGCCGGCGCGCGGACGGGCGCGGAGGCGCACGCGGCAGCAGGACCCGTGGCGGGCGTCGCGACCGTCGCGCGGGGTGGCGCCCGGGGACGGAACCCGGTGGGTCGCCGTCCGCGGACGACGGCGCGCGCCGCGGTGGGCGCGCTGGTGGCGGCGCTGGTGCTCGCGGGCTGCCAGGCCGGGCTGCCGGACCTCGAGCCGGGCCGGACGCCGTCCGCCACCGCCGACGGGCCCGCGACCACCGATCCCGCGAGCCCCAGCCCGACGGAGACCGCTCCCGAGCCGGCCGAGACGCCGGAGCCCGAGCCGACACCGGACCCGACACCGACCGAGGCGCCCGCGCCGAGCACGCCCCCGCCCGCCCCGGAGCCGACCCCCGAGCCGCCGCCCGCACCCGTCGAGCTGGCCCGCGGCGCGACCGGCGAGCGCGTCGTCGCGCTCCAGCAGCGCCTCGCCGACCTCGGCTACTTCATCGGCGCGCCCGACGGCGACTTCGGCGGCGGCACGCAGCAGGCCGTGTGGGCTCTCCAGAAGGCCGCCGGGCTCTCGCGCGACGGCGTCGTCGGCCCCGCGACGCAGGCCGCGCTCGACGAGGGCGTCACGCCGCAGCCGCGCAGCGGCTCGGGCAAGGTCATCGAGATCGACCTGGACCGCCAGCTCCTGCTCGCGGTCGAGGACGGCCGGGTCGTCACGGTGGTCAACGCGTCGTCGGGCAACGGCGAGTCGTACGAGGCGAAGGGCCGCACCTACCGTGCGGGCACGCCGCGCGGCGAGTTCCGCGTGGGCAGGCAGGTCGACGGCAACCACTCGTCAAGCCTCGAGCTCGGCGACATGTGGCGCCCCAAGTTCTTCACGGGCGGCATCGCGGTGCACGGCTCGGGGTCGATCCCGCCGTGGCCCGCGTCCCACGGCTGCGTGCGCGTCGCGAACTCCGCGATGAACTGGCTCTGGGACTCCTGGCACGCCGACCCGGGCACGACGGTCCTCGTCTACTGACCCGCTGCGGGCATGGAACGGGCCCGGTTCCGGCCTCGGAACCGGGCCCGTCCCATGCTCACGACGGTGGGTCGGTCAGAGGGAGACGCCGACGAGGACGGGCTCCGGGACGAGCTCGACGCCGAACGCGTCGAGGACGCCGTCGCGGACCGCGCGCGCGAGCTCGACGAGGTCCTCCGCGCTCGCGCCGCCCCGGTTCGTGAGCGCCAGGGTGTGCTTGGTCGACAGGCGCGCGAGGCTCGACGGGCCGTGGACCCCGAAGCCCTTGGTGAACCCCGCGTGCTCGATGAGCCACGCTGCGGACGTCTTGACGAGCGACGGGTCGATCTCGCCGAGGCTCGGGCCGGTCGTGCGGGACGGCGTCGCGGAGCGCACCGGGTAGCGCGGTGCCTCCGCCGGGAGCAGGTCGGCCTGGTCGGCCGGGACGACGGGGTTGGTGAAGAACGACCCGGCGCTCCAGCGGTCGTGGTCCGGGCCCGTCTCGCCCGGCGCGTCGCCCCCCGTCGCCACGGGCGCGACGTCCGGGCCGACACCGTCGAGCAGCATGCCCTTGCGGGCCCGGAGCGCGAGGACGGCCTCGCGCACGTCGGCGCTCGGAGCCCGGTCACCGACCTGCACGCCGAGCGTCCGGGCGAGCTCCGGGTACGCGACCGGTGCGGACAGCGAGCCGAGACGGGCCTGGAACCCGACGTCGAGCACGACGTAGCGCGGCGACGGGTACCACGGACCGCTCGCCTCGCCGTCGCCGCCCCGCTCGCCCGCTGCCGCGTGCATGCTGCGCTTGAGCAACGACGTGCGGTACCCGAACGCGAGCTCGCCCAGCGCGAGCGTGCGCACGCGCGACCGCTCCCGGTCCCAGACGCGCACGGTCGAGATCACGCCCGCGACCTCCTGCCCGTACGCGCCGATGTTCTGGACGGGCGCGGCACCGACCGTGCCGGGGATGCCGGAGAGCGCCTCGACGCCCACCCACTCCTCCGCGACCGCGCGTGCGACCAGCTCGTCCCAGTCCTGCCCGGCCGGCGCGTGGAAGCTCGCACCACCGCACGAGTCCTCGGAGTCCACGGTGATCCCGCGCCGCAGGTCGCGCACGACGACCCCGCCGAACCCCTCGTCCCCGACGAGCAGGTTCGACCCGCCGCCGATCACGAGCAGCGGCTCCCCGGCCTCGTCCGCCGCGCGCACGGTGTCCACGAGCTCGGCCTCGCTGTGCGCCTCGACGTACCGGTCCGCAGGCCCACCGACCCGCAGCGTCGTCAGCTCCGCCAGCGAGGGTGCGCCGACGGCGTCGGGGCGCAGTCCTGGCGCGGTCCGGACGATCTCGGGCAGGTCGCGGTCGACGGGGGCAGCGGGTTCGCACGTCACCGCCCCAGCGTAGTTCGCCCCCGCCCCGGCCCGCCGCCCTCGACGTTCGCACGGTCGGTCACAGGCCCGCAGGGTCGGATCAGCGGCGCGCGCTCGGGCTCTCCGGCCTGCGGGGTCGGGTCTGCGGCGCGCGCTCGGGCTTGTCAGGCCCGCGGGGTCGGGTCCGCCGGTCCGGTCCGCGGTGTCCGCTCGCGCTCAAGCCCGCGGATGGTTCCGCGGCGCAGCGGCGTCGGCGCTGGCGCGTGCGGCCGTGCCGTGCGGCGACCACATGCGGCAGGGGGAACCGCGCTGGCGAAACCGACACCGCGGGCAGTCGCCCCAGGGCGCGCGGCGACCAAGGCGAGACGAAGAAGGGCGGGGTGGGTGGTGGTGCCGCGTCGTGGCGGGCCTGGCGGGAGC
>NZ_JBHXIC010000087.1:0-12293 GCF_042723955.1 Cellulosimicrobium cellulans
GCGGCATCGCGCGCCTGCGCCCTCAGCTCCTCGACCTGCGCGGCCAGCCGGTCGCGGTCGCGACGCAACCGGGCGACCTCGCTGCGCTCCGAGCGTTCGGCGCGCAGCGTCGTGTCGAGCGCGCGGGCGCGCTCCACGGCCGCTTCCCAGCCGTCCGGACGCAGCAGGAAGGCACCGGCGGCGCGCTCGCGGACGAGAGCGGGCGCGGTGGGGCCCTCGTCGCCCGGCTCCGCCACGGCGTCGGCACGCGGTGCTGGCGTGAGGTCGACGGGCGGTCCCTGGCCGTCCGGGACCGAGGGATCCGACGGCGCACCCGTCGGGGTCCCGTGCTCGCGCGACCAGGCGGCGGCGACGGCGTGGCGGAACCCGGCGTCGTCGACCAGGGCGCGCCACAACGGCGCCGCACCGGCCGACGCGCGCCGACGGGGTGCGAAGGACTTGACCCGTTGCAGGGCGACGGGGACGAGGACCGGGTCGAGCGTGCCGAGCACGTCCGCCGCCGCCTCGACGAGCAGCGCGCGCACCGCCGTCGGGACGCCGCCGGCGGGTTCCTCCTCGTCCGACCTCTCGGCCACCATCCGCTGCCCCTCCTGCGTTCCTGTCGTCGGGACTGTCATGGGGCATTTCGTCCCCGATCGTCCCGATTCCCCAGGGCACCACCTTATGCCGTGCCCGTGCCCGACCGGGGACCCCCCGCGTCCCGCCTCGGCCGTGTCGGTGGCCGTCGCTAACCTCGCCGCCATGCCGTCCGGACCCCTCCTCGCCTCCTCGCGCGAGGGGTCAGCGCCACGAGGCGTGCCCGTCCAGCCCACGCTCGACGACCTGGGCACGCCGCTGCGCGACGTGACATTCGTCGTCGTGGACCTGGAGACCACGGGCGGGTCACCGGCGGGCGCGGGCATCACGGAGATCGGCGCCGTGAAGGTCCGCGGTGGCGAGGTGCTCGGGGAGTTCCAGACGCTCGTCGACCCCGGCGTCCCGGTCCCGGCCTTCGTGGCCCGCCTGACGGGGATCACCTCCTCCATGGTCGCGACCGCCCCGCGCATCGAGGCCGTCCTGCCAAGCTTCCTGGAGTTCGCGCGCGGCGCCGTGCTCGTCGCGCACAACGCGCCGTTCGACATCTCGTTCCTCAAGGCCGCGTGCCGGGCAGCGGACTACGAGTGGCCGGGGAACCAGGTGCTCGACACCGTCCCGCTCGCACGCCGCGTCGTCACCCGGGACGAGGCTCCGAACCACAAGCTCGCGACCCTCGCGGCCCTGTTCCGTGCGACCGTGACGCCGGAGCACCGCGCGCTCGCCGACGCGCGGGCCACGGTGGACGTGCTGCACGCCCTCCTGGCGCGGCTCGGGCCGCTGGGCGTCACGCATCTCGAGGACCTCGCCGGCGCGACGGACCCGGTCCCGCAGGACGTGCGACGCAAACGGCACCTCGCGGACGACCTCCCGGACGCCCCCGGCGTCTACCTCTTCCGCGGGCCCGGGGACGAGGTCCTCTACGTCGGCACGTCGACGTCCATCCGGCGCCGTGTCCGCTCCTACTTCACCCGCTCCGAGAAGCGCAGCCGCATCACCGAGATGGTGCGCATCGCGCACGCCGTCACCCCGGTCGTGTGCGCGACGCCGCTCGAGGCGCAGGTGCGCGAGCTGCGCCTCATCGCGGAGCACGCGCCGCGCTACAACCGGCGGTCGCGGCACCCGGAGCGCATGACCTGGGTCCGGCTGACGGACGAGACCTACCCCCGCCTGTCCGTCGTGCGGGACGTCCGCGCGCCGGCGGCGCACATCGGGCCGTTCGCGTCCAAGCACCAGGCCCAGGCCGCGGTCGACGCCCTCCACGACGCGTTCCCGCTGCGCCAGTGCACGCGCCGGCTCCCGGTCGTCGCCTCGCCCGGGGCGACGGCGTGCGTCCTGGCGGAGATGGGGCGGTGCTCGGCGCCGTGCACGACCATCGAGCTCGACACCGGGTACGCAGCCGTCGCCACCGGCGTGCGGGAGGCGTTCGAGGGCGACCCGTCGCACGTCGTCGCGGAGCTCGGACGCCGGATCGTCGCGCTCTCGCGGGACGAGCGGTTCGAGCAGGCGGGCGAGCTCACGCATCGCCTGCGGGCGTTCCTCGCGGGCGCGGCGCGCGCACAGCGACTCGCTCCGCTCGCCGCCTGCGCCGAGCTCGTCGCCGCCCGCCCGACGGACGCCGGCGGGTGGGAGATCGTCGTGGTCCGCCACGCGCGCCTGGCCGCGACCGGGGTGAGCGACCCCGGCGCGGACCCGTGGCCGCTCGTCGACGCCCTCGTCGCGACGGCGGAGACCGTCGCCCCGCCCGTGCCGCCCGCCCCGGCGAGCCACCCCCACGAGGCCGAGATCGTGCTGTCGTGGCTCCAGGAGCCGGGCGTGCGGATCGTCGACGTCACCGGCCCGTGGGCGTGCCCGGTCCGGTCCGCGGGGTCGCACGTGGACCTCGCGGCCACGGCCCGGGACGTCGCGCGCCACGCCGACCCGGGCGACCGCCCCGACCTGACGCACGCGGCGCCCGGCGTGACCGTAGAGTGGTCGCCAGTCGACGACCCGACCCCGGAGGAACCATGCTGACCGCCATCGTCCTGATCGACACCGACCCCGCCCGCATCCCCGAGGTCGCGTCCGAGGTCGCGGACCTCAAGGGCGTCAGCGAGGTCTACTCGGTCACGGGCAAGGCGGACCTGGTCGCCATGGTCCGGGTCCAGGAGCACGACCAGCTCGCCGACGTCATCGCGGACCGCATCAGCAAGGTCCCGGGCGTCGTGCGCACCGAGACGTTCATCGCGTTCCGCGCCTACTCCAACGTCGACCTCGAGCAGGCGTTCGCGCTCGGCCTCGACGACTGACGAGGCGGCCGGCGACCGCCGACCGCCTCGTCCAGCAGGGTCAGTCCCGCGCCGCGGCCTCCGCCCAGCGCGCGAGGGCGTCGCGGGCCGCGCCCGTGTCCACGCTGCGCGCCGCGATCTCGTAGGCGGCGCGGAGGCGCGTGGCGAGCGCGCCCTCCGAGGTCCCGGGCAGCGTGCCGTCCGCGACGAGCCCGGCCGCCGCGTTGAGCAGCACCGTCTCCCGCACCGGCCCGGACTCGCCCGCCAGGAAGCGTCGCGCCACGTCGGCGTTGTGCGCCGCCTCGCCGCCCCGCAGGTCGGCGATCGTCACCGGCGCGAGGCCCAGGTCGGCGACCGGGTCGAGCCGCTGCTCGGTCACGACGCCGTCGCGCACCTCCCACACCGTCGCCCCGCCCGTCGCGGCGAGCTCGTCGAGCCCGTCGTCGCCGCGGAACACGAGCGCCGAGGTCCCGCGCCCCGCGAGCACCCCGGCGATGAGCGGCGCCATGCGCGCGTCCGCGACACCGATGGCGGCCGCACGCGGCTGCGCGGGGTTCGTCAGCGGGCCGAGGACGTTGAACGCCGTCGGGATGCCGAGCTCCTTGCGCGCCACGCCCGCGTGGCGCATGGACGGGTGGAAGACCATCGCGAAGCAGAACGTGATGCCCGCCTCCTGCACGATGCGGGCCACGCGCTCGGGCCCGTGGTCGAGCCGGATGCCCAGCTCCTCGAGCACGTCCGCCGCGCCGGACGACGAGGTCGCGGCCCGGTTGCCGTGCTTGACGACCCGCACGCCCGCGCCCGCGATGACGAGCGAGGCCATGGTCGAGATGTTGACCGTGTGCGCGCGGTCCCCGCCCGTGCCGACGATGTCGACCGCCGGCCCGTCCACGGCGAACCGGCTCGCATGGGCCAGCATCGCGTCCGCGAGGCCCGTCAGCTCCGCGACGGTCTCACCCTTCGCGCGGAGCGCCACGAGGAAGCTCGCGAGCCGCACCGGCGACACCTCGCCGGACATCACCTGGTCCATCGCCCAGGCGGTGGAGTCGGCGTCGAGGTCGTGCCCCGCGACGAGCTCGGTCAGCAGGCCGGGCCACGTGAGCCCCGTGCCCGTCGAGTCGCTCGTGGTCGAGGCGGCGGGGTGCGGGGTGGCGGTCACGGGTGGCCCTTCGGCTGGTCGGTCTCCTGTCGGCTACCGCGTGCCGGCGGCACGCAGCAGGTCGGCGACGGCGCGCTGGAGGGCGACCGCGTCGAACGGTCGCGGCACCGCGTCGTCGGCGAGCGACCACGATGCTAGCCAACCGTCCTGCGGCCTGCCGGTGAGGACCAGGACGGGCGGGCAGCGGTAGACCTCGTTCTTGAGCTGGCGGCACAGACCCATGCCACCGGCCTTGTCCGCCTCCCCGTCGAGGACGAGCAGGTCCCACCCGCCCGCGTCGGCGGAGGTCACGACGGCCGCAGGGGTCGCGACCTCGAGCCACTCGATGTCCGGCTGACCCGCACCCAGCCGGCGCCCGACGGCGAGGCGCACCTGCTCGCGCACCGTCACGTCGTCGCTGTAGAGGAGGATGCGCGGCGCGCGCGGGGTCACGCTCGTGTCCCCGTGCGTCGTCGTCACGGTCGTCGTCATCGTCGTCACCGTCGCCTTCGTGGTTCCCTCGGGTGGTCCGGGAGGCCGCACCCGAACACCTGTGGCGCGCGCGTCCCGACTGGCATCTTGGCACGTCGGAGCCGATCGCAGCACCCCCTCGCGCGGTGCCGACGCCGACCGGCGGGGGACCCGGGACCAAGGGCCCTGGCCGGGCCTGCGAGCCTGCGAGTTTCATGGCACTTAGCAGCGATCCGTCACCAAGTGCAGGTCTCCGTGGGAAGATCTGGAGACATTGTGAGATTCACCGCCTCCGGGCGGTCGTCTGCGTGCCGCGAAGGGCCCGTTCGTCGGCCATAATGGCTTCTGTGTCGACCGCAACGGCTGCCCCCCACGCCCATCAGCACGTGAGCGTCAACCGACCGAACCCCGTCTCGGTCGGGACGATCGTGTGGCTGGCCAGCGAGCTCATGTTCTTCGCCGGCCTCTTCGCCATGTACTTCACGGTCCGCGCCGTGATGCCCGCCGACGAGTGGGCACTCCAGGCGGACAAGCTCAACCTGACCTTCGCGGCGATCAACACGACCGTCCTGGTGCTGTCGTCGGTGACGTGCCAGATGGGCGTGTGGGCCGCCGAGCGCTTCCAGCCCGTGCGCACCGGATCGATCTTCCAGGTGAACCGCTGGGGGATGAACGAGTGGATGACCCTCACGTTCCTCATGGGCGCGTTCTTCATCGGCGGTCAGATCTTCGAGTACGCCGAGCTCGTCGAGCACGGCGTCTCGATCTCCTCGACGCCCTACGGCTCCGTCTTCTACATCACGACCGGCTTCCACGGCCTCCACGTCGTCGGTGGTCTGATCGCCTTCCTGTTCCTTCTCGGCCGCTCGTTCTCGGCCAAGAACTTCGGGCACCACGAGGCCACGACGGCCATCGTGACGTCCTACTACTGGCACTTCGTCGACGTCGTGTGGATCGCGCTGTTCTTCGTGATCTACATCTTGCGCTGACGACGACCCGCCCGGGGTCCGCCCCGGTCCGCCCACCCGCCCCCTGCTCCCCCACCTGCGAGACGAGGATCATTTCGTGAAGGCACTCGCCGCCCGCAGACACCACCGCTTCGCGCCGGTCGTGCTGCTGCTGCTGGCGCTGCTGGTCACCGGTGGCGTCTACGCCGCCTTTGCACCGACCCCGGCCAACGCCGAGACCGCCAGCACCGAGGACATCGAGACCGGCCAGAAGCTGTTCCAGGCCAACTGCGCCACGTGCCACGGCCCGAACGCAGAGGGCACGGACACCGCTCCGTCGCTCGTCGGTGTCGGCGCCGCGTCGGTCGACTTCCAGGTGTCCACCGGCCGCATGCCCATGCAGATGGACGGTCCGCAGGCCATCCAGAAGCCTCGCCAGTTCGACGAGGAGCAGACGGCGCAGCTCGCCGCCTACGTCGCCTCGCTCGGTGCCGGCCCGGCGATCCCGACGGACGAGCAGGTCGACGCCTCGCTCGGCGACGTCGCGAACGGCGCCGCGATCTTCCGCACCAACTGCGCGATGTGCCACAACGCCGTCGGGGCGGGCGGCGCGCTCTCCGAGGGCAAGTTCGCGCCCCCGCTGTGGGACACCTCGGAGCGCAACCTCTACCAGGCGATGCTCACCGGCCCGCAGTCGATGCCGGTCTTCAACGACGCGACCATCACGCCGGAGGAGAAGCGGGACGTCATCGCGTTCCTCGTCGACCAGCGTGAGGGCTCGGCCGGTGGCCTCTCGCTCGGCTCGCTCGGCCCCGTCAGCGAGGGCCTGTGGGCCTGGATCGTCGGAATGGGCCTCCTCATCGGGGCCGCAGTGTGGATCGGAGCGAAGTCCTCGTGAGCGACTACCAGAACCCCCGGTCGCCCGAGTCCTCGCACCGCGAGGTCGGGCACCGCGAGGAGCACGGCACCCTCGAGACGTTCCCGGACCCGGGGCTTCCCGAGCACAAGAGCCGCATGGCGGACCGCGACCCGAAGGCGTCCAAGCGCGCCGAGCGCCAGGTCGCGACCCTCTTCGGCATCTCGGTGATCGGCACGATCGCCGCGCTCGTCGTCTACTTCGTCATCCCGCCGGACGGGACCACGGCGGGCGTGCGCCTGTCGACGCTCTCGCTCGGCGTGGCCATCGCCTTCGCGCTGCTCGGCATCGGCCTCGGTGCCGTGCACTGGGCGAAGGTGCTCATGTCCGACCACGAGAAGGTCGACGAGCGCCACCCGATCGCGAGCGACGCCGAGACCCGCGTCGGCGCGATCGCCGAGCTCGAGGCCGGCGCCAAGGACTCGGGCATCGCCCGCCGCGGCGTCCTCAAGGGTGCGGTCATCTCCGCGCTCGCGCTGTTCCCCCTCACCATCGCCGTCCCGCTCGTCGGCAGCGTCGGTGGCGACTGGAACGTCTCGAAGTTCAAGCACACCCTCTGGAAGCCCGGGACGCGCCTCGCGATCGACCCCTCCGGCCGGCCCATCAAGGCGGCGGACGTGACGATCGGCTCGGTCGTGCACATCATCCCCGAGGCCTCCCAGGAGGAGATGCAGTCCCACGAGTGGATCACGGAGAAGGCCAAGGCGGTCGTCCTGCTGGTCCGTCTCGACCCGCGCGACATCGTGTCCGAGCAGGCGCCCGCGGGCGAGACCTGGTCGTACGACGGCATCGTCGCGTTCTCCAAGATCTGCACGCACGTCGGCTGCCCCGTGGCGCTCTACGAGCAGCAGACGCACCACCTGCTGTGCCCGTGCCACCAGTCGACGTTCGACGTGGCCGACAGCGCGAAGGTGGTCTTCGGGCCCGCGAAGCGGCCCCTGCCGCAGCTGCCGATCACCGTTGATGACGAGGGCTACCTGGTCGCCCAGAGCGACTTCCACGAGCCCATCGGCCCGAGCTTCTGGGAGCGTCTGAAGTGACCACCAGCACCGGAACCGCCGCACCCAAGGCGGCCGCACCGAAGTCAGCCGCGCCGACGACCCCCGCCGGCAAGGCCGCCGACTACCTGGACCAGCGCACCGGCATCGGCGTCGCCGTCAAGGAGTTCGCGCGCAAGGTCTTCCCCGACCACTGGTCGTTCCTCCTGGGCGAGATCGCCCTGTACTCGTTCGTCGTCCTGATCCTCACCGGCATCTTCCTGACGATGTTCTTCGTGCCGAGCATGTCGCTCGTCACCTACCACGGCGAGCCCGCGTCGATGAACGGCGTGCTCATGTCCGACGCGTTCGCGTCGACGCTGCACATGTCGTTCGAGGTGCGCGGCGGTCTGCTCATGCGGCAGATCCACCACTGGGCGGCGCTGATCTTCCTCGCCGCGATCGTCACGCACATGATGCGCGTGTTCTTCACCGGCGCGTTCCGCAAGCCGCGCGAGATCAACTGGCTCGTCGGCATGCTGCTCATGATCATGGGCCTCGCCGCCGGCTTCTCGGGCTACTCCCTCCCGGACGACGTCCTGTCCGGCAACGGCCTGCGCATCACCGACGGCGTCGTGAAGTCGATCCCGCTCATCGGGTCGTACCTCTCCTACTTCATCTTCGGCGGCGAGTTCCCGGGCGAGCACATCATCCCGAGGCTCTTCACGGTGCACATCCTGCTCGTGCCCGGCCTGATCCTCGCGCTCGTCGCGCTCCACCTGTTCTTCGTCGTGCTGCACAAGCACACGCAGTACCCCGGTGGCGGCCGCACGGACACGAACGTGGTCGGCTACCCGCTGTTCCCGGTGTACGTGGCCAAGGCCGGCGGCTTCTTCTTCGTCGTGTTCGGCATCCTCGCCCTCATGGGCGGCACGATGGCGATCAACAACGTGTGGAACTACGGTCCGTTCGACCCGTCACCGGTGTCCGCGGGAGCGCAGCCCGACTGGTACATGCTGTTCCTCGAAGGCTCGCTACGACTCATGCCAGGACAGGCGGAGTTCGTGACGTGGGGCGACTACACGGTGCCCCTCAACGTCCTGATCCCGGCCGTGGTGGTGCCCGGCCTGCTGTTCACGTTCCTGTTCGTCTACCCGTTCCTCGAGGCCGCGGTGACGAAGGACAAGCGTGAGCACCACGTGCTCGACCGCCCGCGCAACGTCCCGGTCCGCACCGGTCTGGGTGTCGCCTTCCTCACGGCGTTCATCATCCTGGCGCTCGCCGGGTCGAACGACCTCATCGCGACGCACTTCCACATGTCGATCAACACGATCACGTGGGCGTTCCGGATCCTGTTCTTCGTCGGCCCGTGGTTCGCGTTCTGGATCACCAAGCGCATCTGCCTCGGCCTGCAGCGCAAGGACCGCGAGCTCGTGCTCCACGGCCACGAGACGGGCCGGATCGTGCGGTTCGCGCACGGCGAGTACATCGAGGTCCACCGCCCGCTCGACGAGCAGGAGCGCTGGCTCCGGGTCAACTACCAGGCCCACGAGCCGCTCGAGATCGAGCCGGCGACGGACTCGCGCGGCGTGCGCCGCAAGGGCTACAAGAAGGACAAGCGCCTCCAGCGCCTGTCGCGGTTCTTCTACGAGGACCGGATCGAGCCCGTGACGCCCGTCGAGCTCGCGGCCGCGCACTCGCACGGCGAGCACGACGCGCTCGAGAGCAGCGAGAGCCACGCGCAGATCGAGGCCGGTGCCGCCGCCGTCGGTGGTGGGCGCGACCTCGTCGAGCCCGAGAAGGGCGCCGACGAGCGTCGACCCTGAGGTTCCTGCACAGTAGGACGATGACCCGCGACCAGTCCCCTCATCGAGGCGGACAGGTCGCGGGTCATCGTCGTCTCGGCACCCGGGCGCGGGCAGCCGCGCCTGCCTGAGGGCCTGAGACACCGTCAGTTCACCGCACAGCGGCCGCAGGACGCTCTCCCGCGGTCCGTACCAGGAGGTACTCCGGATGCCCGTCTACACCCTGCCCGAGCTGTCCTACGACTACGGTGCGCTCGAGCCGCACATCTCCGGGCGGATCATGGAGCTGCACCACTCCAAGCACCACCAGGCCTACGTCACCGGCGCGAACACCGCCCTGGAGAAGCTCGCCGAGGCCCGCGAGACCGGCGACTTCGCCGCGATCAACCTGCACGAGAAGAACCTCGCGTTCAACCTCGGCGGCCACGTCAACCACTCCGCGTTCTGGACCAACCTCTCCCCCGAGGGCGGCGGCGAGCCCACCGGCGAGATCGGCGCCGCGATCGACGAGCACTTCGGCTCCTTCGACGCCTTCAAGAAGCAGTTCGCCGCCGTCGCCGCCGGCGTCCAGGGCTCGGGATGGGCCATCCTCGCCTGGGACTCCATCGGCTCCAAGCTCGTCACCGTCCAGCTCTACGACCAGCAGGGCAACCTCACCCTCGGCCTGACCCCGATCGTCCTGCTCGACGTCTGGGAGCACGCCTACTACCTCGACTACCAGAACGTGCGCGCCGACTACGTCACCGCCTGGTGGAACCTCGTCAACTGGTCCGACGCCGAGGCCCGCCTCCAGCGCGCCAAGACCCAGACCGCCGGCCTGATCATCCCCGCCTGACCCCCCGGGGCGAGCACGACCCTGCCCGCCCACGAGAACGACATGAGGGTCGTTATCCACCGGATAACGGCCCTCATGTCGTGTTCGGCGCCCTGCCGGCGGACCGGTTAGTCCGCCGTGACGAAGAGGTGGCGCGCTACGTCGTCGGGCAGGTCGAGGACCGTCTGCGCGCCGTCCCCCGAGACCGTGACGACGCCGTGGTTCACCGCGACGACGAGTGTCCGGCGCGGGAAGACGCCCGCCTCGGCGAAGCGTGCGAGGAGCTCGACGTCGACCTGGACCGGCTCGGCGATGCGCTGGAGGAGGACGCGCACCTCGTCCCCGTCGGTCGCGCCGCGCGCGGCGAGGTGCACCGGGAGAGACACGACGCCGTCGAGGTACTCGACCTCGGGCAGGTCCTCGCCCAGCTCGCGCAGGCCCGGGATCGGGTTGCCGTAGGGGTCGTGCGCGGGGTGGTCGAGGAGCGCGACGAGGCGCTGCTCGACGAGGTCGCTCATGACGTGCTCCCAGCGGCAGGCCTCGGTGTGGACCTGCTCCCAGTCGAGCTTGATGACGTCGGTGAGCAGCCGCTCGGCGAGGCGGTGCTTGCGCATGACGCGCACCGCCGTCTGCTGCCCGAGCACCGTGAGCTCGAGCTGGCGGTCGCCGCCGACGACGACGAGGCCGTCGCGCTCCATGCGCGCGACGGTCTGGGAGACGGTCGGCCCCGAGTGCCCGAGGCGCTCGGCGATCCGCGCGCGCAGCGGAGGGATCCCCTCCTCCTGCAGCTCGTAGATCGACTTCAGGTACATCTCGGTGGTGTCGATCAGGTCGGTCACTCGGCCTCCCGCGGCAGGTACGCACTCTTCTCTGGAACCGTTCCAGTCTAGCGCTCTCGCGCCGACACGATAGTGTGCCTCTCGTGCGTACTGTGCGTCACACACTATGGTGTGGACCATGACCGATCCCGAGATCTATGCCGGGCACAGCCAGGAGGTGCGACGCGGCTCCGTCGTCGTCGCGAGCCTGCTGCTGCTGCGCACGCCCGGCTACGGCTACGGGCTCCTCGAGGCGCTCGCCGCAGCGGGCGTCCCCGTCGACGCCAACACGCTCTACCCGCTCCTGCGCCGGCTCGAGAAGCAGGGCCTCCTCGTGAGCGAGTGGAACACCGACGAGGCGCGGCCGCGCAAGTTCTACCGCACCTCCCCCGCGGGCGAGCGCTTCGCCCGCGACCTGCTCGACGAGTGGCTCGCGATCGCGCGGAGCCTCCGGACCATCGACTCCCAGGAAGGCACGTCATGACGCTCACCGACCGCTACGTCGCCGCCACGCTGCGCCGCGTCCCCGCGGACCAGCACGCCGACCTCGAGCAGGAGCTGCGCGCGTCCGTCGCGGACGCCGTCGAGGCCAAGGTCGACGCCGGCACCGACCCGGCGCGGGCCGAGACCGACGTCCTCAACGACCTCGGCGACCCCGACCGCCTCGCGGCCGACCTCGCCGGTCGCCCGCTGTACCTCATCGGGCCGACGCTCTACCTCGACTGGCTGCGCCTCCTCAAGGTGCTGCTCTGGGTCAGCCTCATCCCCGGGGCGATCGTGCTCACCACGGACCTCGTCGACGGCGGCCCTGTGGGCTCGGCCATCTGGAGCGGCATCTGGACGACCGCCTCCGTCGCCCTCCAGATCGCGTTCTGGACGACGCTCGTCTTCGTCCTCCTCGAGCGCTACGGCTCCCCGCGGAGCCAGGACGAGCTCACCGGACCCTGGACGGTCGACCGCCTCCCGACCGAGCGCGCGCCCCGCGAGGTCACGCTCGTCGACACGGTCGTGTCGGTCGGTCTGCTCGTCCTGGTCGCCGCCGTGCTGCTCCTCCAGAACGTCGCGACCTACCGGGGCCCCGACGGCACCGCGGTCCCCGTGCTGCAGCCCGACCTGTGGCCCGTCTGGACCGGCGTGCTCGTCGCGCTCGTCGCGGCCGAGATCGTGCTCACCATCCTCGTGTACGCGCGCGGCCGGTGGACCGTCGGGCTCGCGGTCGCCAACACGGTCGTCGGGGTGCTGTTCGCCGGCACCGTCGTCTGGCTGGCGAGCGCCGACCGCCTCGTGAACCCCGCGTTCCTCGAGGTCACGGGCGGCGACTCGCTCACCTGGCTCTCGAACGGGATCATCGCGGCGACCGTCGTGATCACCGGCTGGGACGTCGTCAGCGTCTGGGTCAAGGCTCTGCGCCGCCCCGCTGCCTAGGCTGGCCCGATGACCCGCTCGCGGGGGGCGCCCCCCCCCCCGGCGGGGGCGGGGGGGGGGGGGGCCCGCCGCGGGGGGCCCCCGGGCCCCCCCCGCGGCCCGCCGCGCCGGCGGGCGGGCCGGGGCGCGCGCGCACGCGGGG
>NZ_JBHXIC010000087.1:12303-17367 GCF_042723955.1 Cellulosimicrobium cellulans
CCTGGTTCCAGGACTCTGCGTCGGGGGCGCGGGGGGTAGGACCCGGGGCGCCCAGGGGGGCCCCCCCGCCCGGCCCCCCGGGGGGCGGGGCGCCGCCGGCGGCGGCGCGCGACGGGTTCGCGCTCGACCCGGACCAGTCCGCGCTCCTCGACCGGCTCGCGCGACTCGGCGACGACCTCGCCGGGGCCCGACGCCGCCCCGTCCGCGGGCTGTACGTGTGGGGGCCCGCGGGGCGGGGGAAGTCGTGGCTGGCGGGAGCGTTCTTCGCGGCCGTCGCTGCCGGGCTCCCCGCCGGCGCGGCCAAGCGGGTCCACGTGTACGACCTGTTCCGCGAGCTGCACGCGGCGATCCACGCCCAGCGGGTGAGGGCCCTCGCCGGGCCGCGCCCCGCCGTCGGGCAGGGCGGCCCGACGCGCGGGTGGCGCACCCGGGCGACCGCGCCGGTCGCGGATCCGACGCCGCCCGGGCCGCCCGAGGAGTCGCCGGAGCCACGCCCCGGCGCCGTCGACGCCGCGATCGACGACCTCCTGCGCGGGACGACGCTGCTCTACCTCGACGAGCTCCACCTCCACGACACCGGCGACGCGACCCTGCTCACCCGGCTCCTGCGCCGCGCGTTCGCGTCGGGGGTCGTCGTGCTCGCGACGTCGAACTACGAGCCGGGCGCGCTGCTGCCGAACCCGCTGTGGCACCACCTCGCCGAGCCGGGGATCGCGCTCCTGCGGGCGCACCTCGACGTGGTCGAGCTCGCCGGGCCGACCGACTACCGGGCGCTCGGGGGTCGCGGGCGCGGAGGGTTCGCCGCGGGCGCGTGGCTCCGCCCCGGCACGACGGCGCAGCTCGCCGACCGCGGGCTCGTCGCCCCCGCCCCGGGGTCGCGGGCGGTCGTCCGCACGGGGTCGCGGTCCTTCGAGGTCACCGCGGTCCACGCGGGCGACGGCGACAGCGGCCCCGAGCTGTGGGTGACCTTCGAGGACCTCGCCGGCCGCCCGACGTCCACCCTCGAGTACCTCGACTGGGCCGCGCGCTTCCGCCGCTGGGTCGTGACCGACGTCCCGCTCCTCACCGACGTGGACCGCGAGGCGCAGCAGCGGTTCATCGCGGTCGTGGACGTGCTCGTCGACGCGGACGTCGAGCTCGTCGTCACGTCGCCCCACGACCTCGCGACCTTCCGAGGTGCGCTCCCCGACCGACCCGACGCGTTCCGGATGACGAGCCGCCTGCTGCTGCTCGCGGGCTGACACGGGGCCGGCCCGGCGGGACAGTCGTCGTGCGCCGTGCCTTCCGCGCGCCGTCGCCCACCGTCGGTGCCATGATCCGGCCATGAGCGCTACGGCCCCGGAGGCCGGCCTGCACGGCTCCGGCTCCCCCACGACGTCCGGCTCCGAGACCGCCGACACCCCGGCCTGGTACGCGCAGGAGGCCGACGCCGTCGTCGCCGCCGTCGGGTCCGACGCGACCGACGGCCTCACGGTCGCCGAGGCGCGCGCCCGGCTCGACCGCGACGGCCCCAACGAGATCGTCGCCGAGCCGCCGCCGTCCCGGTGGCGCATCCTGCTCGGCCAGCTCGCCGACCCGATGAACATCATGCTCGTCGCGGTCGCGGTGGTCAGCGTCGTCATCGGGGAGATCCCGGTGGGCGTGATCGTCGCGCTGCTGGTCGTGCTCAACGTCGTGCTCGGCACGCGGCAGGAGATCCAGGCGCGCGCGACGGTCGACGCGCTCGCGCGGACCCAGACGCCGCAGGCACGCGTCGTGCGCGGCGGTTCCGTCGCGAGCGTGCCCGCGGTGGACCTCGTCGCCGGCGACGTCGTGCAGCTCGAGGCCGGCGACATCGTGCCGGCGGACGGGCGCATCCTGCGGTCGGCGACGCTCGAGACGCAGGAGGCCGCGCTCACGGGCGAGAGCGCACCGATCGGCAAGTCGGCTCCCGCGCTCGCGTCCGCCGACGTCGCGCTCGGCGACCGCGTGAACATGGTGTTCCAGAACACGTCCGTCACCCGCGGGACGGCGACCGTCGTCGTGACCGAGACCGGCATGACGACGCAGATGGGCCGGATCGCGACCATGCTCTCCGCCGTGAAGACGGCCCGCTCGCCGCTCCAGCGCGAGCTCGACTCGCTCACGAAGGTCCTCGGGATCGTCGCGTGGGGGGCGGTCGCGATCATCGTGATCATCGGGCTCCTGCGCGGGCAGAGCCTCACCGCCCTGCTGCTCCTCGGCATCTCCATGGCGATCTCCGCGATCCCCACGAGCCTGCCGACGTTCGTGCAGGGGATGCTCGCGTACGGGGCCAAGCAGCTCGCGGCCGCGAAGGCCGTCGTCAAGAACCTCACGGACGTCGAGACGCTGGGCGCCACGAGCGCCATCAACTCGGACAAGACCGGCACGCTCACCATGAACCAGATGACCGTGCGGTCGCTGTACTTCCGGGGCGAGTGGTACTCCGTCGCCGGCGAGGGCTACGCCAAGCAGGGCTCGATCCGGCACGCCGCCGGGAGCGCGACGCCTGACTTCACCTACCTCGCGTACGGGCTGTGCCTCGACAGCGACGCCACCGTGTCCGACGCCGGCGACGTCGTCGGCGACCCGACCGAGGCGGCGCTCGTCGTGCTGGCGGCCAAGATGGGCGTCGACGCCCAGGAGACACGCCGCGCGTACCCGCGCGTCGCCGAGGTCCCGTTCGACTCCGACTACAAGTTCATGGCGACGTTCCACCACGTCCCGGTCGACGGCGAGCCGCGGCTCGCCGGGATCGTCAAGGGCGGGCCCGACGTCGTGCTCGCGCGCTGCTCCGGCGTCCTGCGACCCGACGGGACGGTGGTCCCGATCGACGAGGCGCGCGACGACGTCCTCGCCGCCAACCGCGAGCTGTCGGAGAAGGGACTGCGCGTCCTCGCGTTCGCGGTGCGCCGGCTCGACGTGACGGACGCCGACGTGCAGGCCGACCCCATGTCGTTCGTGACCGACCTCGTGTTCGTCGGGCTCGTCGGCATCATCGACCCGCTGCGGCCGTCGTCGGTCGAGGCCGTGCGCGTCGCGCACGGTGCAGGGATCGACGTCCGCATGATCACGGGCGACCACGCGATCACCGCCGCGGCGATCGGCAAGGAGCTCGGGCTCGGGCCGGGCGCGGCGTCGGGCGCCGACATCCAGGCCATGACCGACGACGAGCTCCTCGCCGCGCTGCCGAACCTCCACGTGTTCGGCCGCGTCACGCCGCAGGACAAGCTGCGCCTCGCGCGGCTCATGCAGCAGGAGGGCCTCGTCGTCGCGATGACGGGCGACGCCGTGAACGACGCCGCCGCGCTCAAGCAGGCCGACATCGGCGTCGCGATGGGATCCGGCAGCGAGGTCACCAAGCAGGCCGGGAAGATGATCCTCACCGACGACAACTTCGGCACGCTCGTCACCGCGATCCGCCTGGGCCGCAGCATCTACGAGAAGATCGTGTCCTACGTGCGCTACCAGATGGCGGGGCTGTTCGGGCTCGTGCTGCTGTTCCTCACGGCGAGCGTCTTCGACATCAACGACGGCGTGCCCCTGTCGCCGCTCATGGTGCTGTTCCTCAACTTCTTCGTCACGCTGTTCCCGGTGATCGTCATCATGCTCGACCCGCCGAGCGAGGCGCTCATGAGCCGGCCCCCGCGCGACCCGAAGGTCACGATCACCAACCCGCAGGCCGTGAGCCGGTGGCTCCTCTACGGGGCCGTGCTGTTCGGGGTCACGCTCGCGACTCTCCTCCTCGCCCCCGGCGAGATGCGCTCCGACGGCCCGTCGGTGCCGGTGACGATGGCGTTCGTCGTCATGGCGCTCGGGTCGGTCTTCGGTGGCCTGGCGATGCGGCGCGACCCGGAGTCCGGGCTCGCGGCCCCCGTGCTCAAGGCGCTCCTCATCTTCACGATCCCGGTCGTGCTCACGCTCCTCATGGTCGAGTCGCGCATCCTCCAGGAGCTGCTCGAGACGACGAGCCTGACCTCCGGGCAGTGGCTCGCGTGCCTCGTCGTGTCGCTGGTCGTCCCCCTCGTCGTCGAGGCGGACAAGTGGCTGCGCCGCGCGGCGGCGCGTCGTCGCGCGGCGGGCCGGGCGGCGCCGGCCGACGTGCGCGACGTCGTCGCGCCCGTCCGCGCCCGCGAGGTCACCCCCGCCGCGGGGCCCTGACCCGTAGCCGCCTCCTGGGCCCGGCGCCGAAGGGGGCCCGGCCAGGGCGCGTCCGCGTTGTCGTGGGCGCGGGCTACGATCGGCCGCAGTCGACCGCTACCCCCACCGACTGGAGGCCCCTGTGGCACGCTCCGACGGCACCGACGACGGCGCTCCCCGCGGCCAGCGCGGACCACGCGCGGCGGACGCGCTCACGTGCTCCTTCTGCGGCAAGTCCCAGCGCCAGGTGAAGCGGCTCATCGCCGGGCCTGCGGGCGTGTTCATCTGCGACGAGTGCGTGGCGCTGTGCCTCGAGATGGTCGAGGAGGACCGCGAGGCCGAGAGCGCGTCGCAGGACGTCGTGACCGGCGACGGCCCCCTCCCGACGCCGCACGAGATCTTCGCGCACCTCAGCCGCTACGTGGTGGGGCAGGACGGCGCCAAGCGCGCGCTCGCCGTCGCGGTGCACAACCACTACAAGCGCGTCCGCGCCGCCGCTGCCGCCGAGGAGGCCGGCGATGCCCCCGCGACCGACGACCCGGACTACGTGGAGCTGGCGAAGTCGAACATTCTTCTGATCGGTCCGACGGGGACGGGCAAGACGTATCTGGCGCAGACGTTGGCGCGGATGTTGAACGTGCCGTTCGCGATCGCGGACGCGACGGCGCTCACCGAGGCGGGGTATGTCGGTGAGGACGTGGAGAACATTCTGTTGAAGCTGGTGCAGGCGGCGGACTTCGACGTGAAGAAGGCCGAGACGGGCATCATCTATATCGACGAGATCGACAAGGTGGCTCGTAAGGCGGAGAACCCGTCGATCACGCGTGACGTGTCGGGTGAGGGTGTGCAGCAGGCGTTGTTGAAGATCATCGAGGGCACGAGCGCGTCGGTGCCGCCGCAGGGTGGTCGTAAGCATCCGCATCA
>NZ_JBHXIC010000088.1:0-12441 GCF_042723955.1 Cellulosimicrobium cellulans
CCACCACCCACCCCGCCCACCCAAGGTGACCAGACCGCCGTCGAGCACAAGAACCCCGGTTCTACCTCGCGTGACCACGGTTCTACCTCGCGTGACCACGGGTCTACCTCGCGTGACCACGGTTCTACCTCGCGCGACCAGGGGTCCTCGCGGGCTCTTGCCCCACGGCAGGGCGGGTCAGAGGCGGCCGGCCGCCTTGAGGGCGAGGTAGGTGTCGGCGAGGCGGGGGGCGAGGTCGTCGGGGAGGGCGTCGACCACCTCGACGCCGCGCTGGCGCAGGACGGTCGTCACGGCGGCGCGCTCGATCTCCTCGCGTGCCGCGGCGGCGGCGTCGTACACCTCGGCGGTGCCGGTGCGGTCGTCGCGCAGGGCGACGACCTCGGGGTCGCCGGCGGCCGCGAGCACGACCTGGTGCTTGGCCGTGAGCTGCCCGACGACGGGGAGCAGCCCGGTCTCGACCGCGGCGGCGTCGAGGGTGGAGAGGAGCACGACGAGCGCGCGCTGGGACAGGCGCTCGTGGACGGCGCCGACGAGCCCCGGCCAGTCGGTCTCGAGCAGCGCGGGCTCGAGGGGGGCGAGCGCGTCGGCCATGGCGGGCATGAGGCGCGGGCCGGCGGCCCCGGCGACGCGCGAGCGCACGGTGCGGTCGTACGCGACGAGCTCGACCCGGTCACCCGCGCGCCCGGCGAGCGCGGCGAGCAGGAGCGCGGCCTCGATGCTCGCGTCGAGGCGCGGCTCGTCGCCGACGCGGGTCGCGGACGTGCGCGACGTGTCGACGACGATCAGCACGCGCCGGTCGCGCTCGGGTCGCCAGGTGCGCACGACCATGTCACGACCGCGGGCGGACGCGCGCCAGTCGATCGAGCGGACGTCGTCGCCGAGGACGTACTCGCGCAGCGAGTCGAACTCGGTACCCTCGCCGCGCACCTGGACCGCCGCCCGACCGTCCATCTCGCGCAGGCGCGCGAGCCGGCTCGGCAGGTGCCGGCGCGACGCGAACTCGGGGAGCACGCGCAGCCGGCCGGGCACGGTGATCGAGGCCTGGCGCGCGGCGAGGCGCAGCGGGCCGAACGAGCGGATCGTGACCCGGTCGGCGACGCGCTCGCCGCGCCGTGTCGGTACGAGGACGGTGGTGACGCGCGTGGCCTCGCCGGGTGGCAGGTCGACCGGGTGCCGGTTGACCTGGGTCCCGGCCGACGGCGGCCACGCGTCCCGGACGAGCGCGCGCAGCCGCCGCGGTGCGAGGTTGGTGAGCGTGAGGCGCGACGTCGTCGTGTCGGTGAGCCGGACGGAGCCCGGGACGCGCCGCTCGACCGCGACGCGCCGGGGGGACGCCGCGAGCGACACGTCGAGCACGCACAGCGCGACGACGAGCAGCGTCCACACGAGCACCGTCCCCGGGACGGGGAACAGCAGCACGGGGACGATCCCGAGCGCCGTCAGCACGACGGCGCGCCACGTCAGGGCCACGTGCGACGCCTCAGCGGGGGACGGGGACGGACGCGAGCACGGTGTCGAGCACGCTCTCGGCCGTCACGCCCTCGAGCTCGGCCTCGGGCCGGAGCTGCACGCGGTGGCGCAGCGTCGGGTGCGCGAGGGCCTTGACGTCGTCGGGCGTCACGTAGGAGCGGCCGGACAGCCACGCCCACGCCCGCGCGGTCGCGAGGAGCGCGGTGGCGCCGCGCGGGGAGACGCCGAGCGACAGCGAGGGGGAGTGGCGCGTCGCGCGGCACACGTCGACGGCGTAGCCGAGGACCTCACGCGCGACCTGGACGCGCGCGACCTCCGCACGTGCCCGGTCGAGCACGTCGCGACCCGCGACGGCACGCACACCCGCGCCCGCGAGGTCGCGCGGGTTGAACCCGGCGGCGTGGCGCGCGAGCACCTCGACCTCCTGGTCGCGCTCGGGCAGGGGCAGCACGACCTTGAGCAGGAAGCGGTCGAGCTGGGCCTCGGGCAGCGGGTAGGTGCCCTCGTACTCGACAGGGTTCTGGGTCGCGATGACGAGGAACGGGTCGGGCAGCGGGCGCGGGGTCCCGTCGACGGACACCTGGCGCTCCTCCATCGCCTCGAGGAGCGACGCCTGCGTCTTGGGGGGCGTGCGGTTGATCTCGTCCGCGAGCAGGAGGTTCGTGAAGACGGGACCCTCGCGGAACGAGAACTCGGCGGTCCGCGCGTCGTACACCAGCGAGCCGGTGACGTCGCCGGGCATGAGGTCGGGCGTGAACTGCACGCGCTTGGTGCCGAGGTCGAGCGACGCGGCGAGCGTGCGCACGAGCAGCGTCTTCGCGACGCCGGGCACGCCCTCCAGCAGGACGTGCCCCTTGCACAGGAGCGCGATGAGCAGGCTCGTCACGGCGCCGTCCTGCCCGACGACGGCCTTGCCGACCTCGGTGCGGACGGCGGCCAGGGCCTGGCGCAGCTCGGGGGACGGCGCGGGCGGCGCGTCGTGCACGGGCGCCGGTGCCGGCACGCCCGGCTGGCCGTAGCCGGCCGAGTGCGCGGCGGCGTAGCCCGGCGTCGGGGCGCCAGGGGCGGGCGGTCCCTGCTCGTTCCCGGGTGCGCCGGCGGCCGCGCTCACGCGGTCGGCGACGCTCGGGTCCTGGGTGTACGGCTGCTCCTGGTGCGGTGGCGGCGCGTAGCGGTCGGGCTGCGGCACGGAGCCGTCGGGGTGGTGCGTCACGAGTGGTAGACCTCGCTCTCGATCCGGTCAAGGTGACGCGCGAGCTCGAGCAGCGCCGCGTCGTCGGCGGGTGGTGGTCCGTACAGGAGCTGGGCGACCTGCTCGCCCGGGCGACCCGTCGCGCGGGCGACGGCGTCGACGAGGGCGGGCGCGTCGGCGGAGCGCGGGAGGCCGAGCCGGCCCGCGAGCCGGTCCGCGGCGCTCGCGCGGAGCCCGGCCGCGGCGTGCCCGCGGGCCCCCGAGCGTCGGTAGAGGCGGCCGCGGCCGCGCGTCGTCTCCGCGGCGCGCACGACGACCGGCAGGTCCTCGGTCACGAGCGGGCCGAGCCTGCGGCCGCGCCACAGCACGATGACGAGCACGACGACGAGCACCTGGAGCGCGACGACGCCGAACCAGGGCGGCAGCGACAGCGCGGGGGTCTGCTCGTCCTCGCCGCCACCGAGTGAGGTGTCGAACGGGTCGGGCACGAGCCATACCAGGCGGTCGTTCGCGCCGAGCATCCACAGGGCGAGGGCGGCGTTCCCGTCCTCGGTGACCGAGTCGTTGCGCAGCACGGTCGTCGTGTCCACGGCGCGCACGGTCCGCTCGTCGGTCTCGTGCACGAGATAGGCACCGATGGCCGGGTCGTCGGGGGAGGGGAAGCACAGGACGGTCGTCCGGTCGAGCGCGAGGAAGCCGACGCCGTCCGAGCGCAGGGCGCCGGCGGCCTCCGCGGCCGGGTCGTCGCAGCGCGGGGAGCGCGCGGACGTCCCCGAGCCCCAGTCGTAGGCGAGCTCCGCACCGCCGTCCGTCGCGGGCGACAGCAGGAAGTCGGGCGGGGCCACGAGGACGAGATCGGTGGGCGTGCGCACGAGCGCGTCCACCTGCTCGTCGAGGAGGAAGTCGCCCTGTGCGACGAGCAGGGTGCCGCCCTCCGCGGAGGCCGCGACCGCGTCCGCGACCGTGGTCACGTACGTGACCTCGACGCCCTGGTCGTGCAGCACCTCCGCGACGGCCCGGGCGCCGGCGGGCCCGGGGTTGTCCGGCGCGAGGGGCGTGGACGACGTCGTCGGCCGCGCGATCGCCGACAGGCCGGCGAGCGCGAGGAGGGCGACGACGACGACGAGCGGCCAGCGCGCGCGGCGCCACCTGCTGCGGGCGCGCGACCCGGCGGTGCTGCCGTCGCCGACGACGGGCACGTACGCCGTCGTCACGGTGCGGGGCCCTTCGCCCGCGACGTCGACGGGTGCCGCGCTCGGCGGCGGTCCGGGATGGGTCGTGCTCACGCCTCACCGCCGGGGGGCGCCGTGGCTGTCGTCGCCAGCTCGGTGCGCAGCACGGGACGCGTGGCGAGCGTGCGCTCGTCGAGCGCCCGCAGGAACGCGTCCGCCTCGGGCCCGACGGCGGCCTTGCCGTACGCGACGTCGTCGAACAGGTGCGCGCCGCGGGCGAGGCCGTCCGCGACGTCGGGCACCCGCTCGCCCGCGGCCTCGGCGGCCTCCCACGCGGTGCGTCCGGGACGGGCGTCGAGGACGGCCCGCTCCTCGAGCGAGCGGACGACGGCGCGGAAACGCTCGAGCGTGGCGGTCGCCCAGTCGGCCCGGGACGCCGCGGCGTCGGCCGCCGCGCGCATCTCGGCGGTGGTCCGCGCGTCGTCGTCGTGCACGACGACGGACGACGTCGCCCGTCGCGAGAGGCGCACCGGGCCGGCCACCCAGTAGGCGATGCCGGCCACGAGGAGCACGACCGCGACGACGAGCACGGCGGTGAGCGGGCCGCCCAGGTCGATCGTGGGTGCGCCGTCGAAGAGCCCCTGGAGCCATTCGAGGAACCTCTGCAGGAGCGACGGCTCCGTGCGGTACTCGGGCTTCGCGAGCTCCTCGACGAGCCACCGGCGCGCCTCGTCGGCGTCCGGCTGCACGGGCACGTCGGCCGCGAGCGACCGCAGCGTCATGCGGGCGGCTGCGCGTTCGCCGCGGCGGCGAGCTCGACGTCCAGGCCCTCGCGCCGCATGCGCACGTCGATGTAGAGCAGCGCCACGACGCTCCCGAGGAACAACGTCATGACGATCGTCGAGAGCGCGACACCGAGCGCCAGCAGAGCGTTCGCGACGAAGCCTTGCCCCGCGGCGAGGAGGAACGTGCTCACGAGGCTGAACGGCGAGACGACGATCTGCACGACGACGTACATCGCGACGTAGGCGAGCAGGTAGATACCGAAGAGGCGCCAGAAGCTGCCGCGCGTCAGGAGCCACGAGCGCCGGACCGTCGCCCAGAACGGCTGGCCCTCGAGCGCGAGCGCGGGCGGGACGAGCCCGGTGCGCGTGCCGACCCAGACGGCCAGGGCGAGGAGACCCGGGAGGGCGACGACGAGCAGCACCACGCCGAGCCCGGTCGTGGCGGCGAAGCCGAGGGCGACCAGGAGGACGACCAGCGCGACGGCGACCACCCACGCGAGGCCCAGCAGGAGCGAGAAGCCGATGAGGAACCATGCGCGGCGCCCGACCTGCGACCAGACCTCGCCGATCGTGGCCTTGCGGCCGATGACGGACTGGCCGATGGACACCGTCAGCAGGCCGCTGACGATCGGGGTGGCGAGGCTCGTCGTGAGCCCGGTCCCGAGCGTGCTCGAGTAGAGCATCGCAAAGTCGTTCTCCATCCCGCCGAGCCCGGACTCGCTGGGCAGGGAGAGGAAGAAGTCGGCGATGTACCCGGAGAACGCCCACCCGAGCAGCGCCCCGACGACGGTGGCGACCACGACGACGAGCGTGCTCATACCGAGCATGACCCGGGGGTTGTGACGGATCGCGCCGAACGCGCCGTCGAAGATCTCGCCGAGCGACAGCGGGCGCAGCGGGACGATCCCCGGCTTCGCGGCGGGCGGCACGTAGGGCGCGCCGGCGAAGCCGGCGGGCGGGCCGTAGCCGGGGGCGCCGTACTGCGGCTGTCCGTACTGCCCTTGTCCGTACTGCCCCTGCCCGTAGCCCGGCTGGCCGTACCCGCCCGGGCCCTGCGGCGCGGACTGTCCGTGCTCCGGCTGTCCGTACTGCGGCTGCCCGTACGACGGCTGTCCCCACGCCCCCGGCGCGGGGGGTGCGGGCGGCTGGTCCGCCGTCGGGGCCTGACCGGGTCCCTGACCGGGTCCGTACTGGCCGTACCGGGGCGGGGACGCCGGCTCCGGGGCGGCGCCGTCCGGCGCGCCGTAGCCGGGCGCTCCGTACGCGGGGGCTCCCCAGCCTCCGGCGTCGCCGCTCGGGCCCGCGGGCGGCGTCGGGCCGGGTGCCGCCGCCGGGTCCGGCGTGGCACCGTCCGGCGTGCCGGAGGTGTCGGGTGTGCTCATGTGCTCGTGGTCCCCCGCGGTCGGCTCGGGCGTCGTTCCAGGCCGCCGGGCGAGGATCGGCAACGGCGGCGAGGCCACCCTAGTACGCGCCCCTGCCCGTCGTGCCCCGGCGCACGGCGCGGCGGGTTCACCCGCGCCGCGGCCCGGGCCCGCGCCGAGGTGAGGCGCGTCGATGGCAAGATGTCCGCATGAAGGTTCGTGTGCTCGTGGTCGACGACGACACCGCCCTGGCCGAGATGATCGGCATCGTCCTGCGCTCCGAGGGCTTCGAACCCGTGTTCTGCGCGGACGGCGACCTCGCGCTCGAGACGTTCCGCAGCACCCAGCCGGACCTGGTGCTCCTCGACCTCATGCTCCCGGGCAAGGACGGCACCGAGGTGTGCCGCCTCATCCGCGCCGAGTCGGGCGTGCCCGTCATCATGCTCACCGCGAAGAGCGACACGGTCGACGTCGTGCTCGGCCTGGAGTCCGGCGCCGACGACTACATCTCCAAGCCGTTCAAGCCCAAGGAGCTCGTCGCCCGCATCCGGGCGCGCCTGCGCCGCACGGAGGAGCCGGCCCCGGAGCACCTGTCGATCGGCGACGTCGAGATCGACGTGACGGGCCACCGCGTCTCCCGCGGGGGCGAGCAGGTCGCGCTCACGCCGCTCGAGTTCGACCTCCTCGTCGCGCTCGCGCGCAAGCCCTGGCAGGTCTTCACCCGCGAGGTCCTCCTCGAGAAGGTGTGGGGCTACCGGCACGCCGCGGACACGCGCCTCGTGAACGTCCACGTCCAGCGTCTGCGCTCGAAGATCGAGCACGACCCCGAGAACCCGGAGATCGTGCTGACCGTCCGCGGCGTCGGGTACAAGGCGGGCGCGACCCGCCCGTGAGCGCGACGGCCGGCTCCACGGACGGGCGCTGGCGGGGGCTCTGGCGCCGGGTCCGTCGTCGCGCGCGTGCCACGGCCCGCCGCGTCGTGTGGCGCTGGCGCTCGTCGATGCAGCTGCGCGTCGTGACGTCGGCGCTCGTCGTGGGTGTCCTCACGGTCGGCGCGCTCGGCGCCTACCTCACCGACGCGATGCGCGACGGGCTCTACGAGCGGCGCGCGGCCGAGGTGGACCTCGAGAGCGCGCAGTCGACGCAGCAGGCGCGCAGCACGCTCGACGCCTCGCCCGCCGCGAACGCGACCGAGGCGCAGTCGCTGCTGTTCGACCTCTTCTCCATGCTCCAGACCACGGGGTCGTCGCGCGACGTCTTCCTGTGGCAGGCCGGGGGGTCCAGCACCGTCGGGTTCCTCGACCTGTCGACGAACGAGCAGCTCGTCGACCTCGTCACGCCCGAGATGCGGGAGGCCACGGTCGCCGCCGAGGGCGAGCAGTACCTGCAGTCCGTCGCGATCCCGGTCGACCCGGCCGACCCGGACTCCCCGGTCGTGCCGGGCATCGTCGTCGGCTCGACGGTCGAGGTGCCCGTCGCGGGGACGTACGAGCTCTACTACCTCTACGACCTGGAGGCCGACCAGGAGACGCTGCGCTTCCTCCAGTCGGTCCTGCTCGTCGGCGCGCTCGTGCTGCTCGCGCTGCTCGTCGGCATCACCGCGCTGGTCACCCGCCAGGCGGTCCTGCCCGTGCGGCAGGCCGCGACCGTCGCGGAGCGGCTCGCCGACGGTCGGCTCGACGAACGGCTCCCCGTCAAGGGGCACGACGAGATGGCCTCGCTCGCGCACTCGTTCAACGAGATGGCACGGAGCCTGCAGGACCAGATCGGGCGCATGGAGGAGCTGTCGATGCTCCAGCGCCGGTTCGTCTCCGACGTCTCGCACGAGCTGCGCACACCGCTCACGACGATCCGCATGGCGTCCGAGGTGCTGCACTCCTCGCGCGAGGAGTTCGACCCCGTCTCGAAGCGCTCGACCGAGCTGCTGCAGACCCAGCTCGACCGGTTCGAGGACCTTCTCGCGGACCTGCTCGAGATCAGCCGGTTCGACGCGGGGGCCGCGGTCCTCGACGCCGAGCGCCGCGACCTGCGCGACGTCGTCAACGCCGCCGTCGACCACGCCGCCCCGCTCGCCGAGCGCAAGGGCGTGTGGCTGTCCGTCCACCTCGGGGACGAGCCCGTGACCGCGGACGTCGACCCGCGGCGCGTCGAGCGCATCGTGCGCAACCTCGTCGTCAACGCGATCGAGCACGCCGAGGAGCGGCCCGTGGAGATCACGGTCGAGGGCGACGGGCACGCCGTCGCGGTCGCGGTGCGCGACCACGGCGTCGGGATGACCGCGGACGAGGTCCAGCACGTGTTCGACCGCTTCTGGCGTGCCGACCCTGCTCGCGCCCGGACGACCGGCGGCACGGGCCTCGGCCTGGCGATCTCGCTCGAGGACGCCCACCTGCACGGCGGCTGGCTCGAGGCCTGGGGCCGTCCGGGCCGCGGCGCGAGCTTCCGCCTCACGCTCCCGCGGCGCGCGGGCATCCGGCTCCAGTCCTCGCCGCTCCCGCTCGTCTCGGAGGCGGCGGTCGGCCGGGGGCTCCCGGCCGAGTGGAGCGCCACGGCCCCGGTCGTCGAGGACGTCGAGGGGACGGCGGGCCCCGCCGACCTGCCCTCCGTCACGGGCGGCATCCCCGTCGTCCTGCCGCGCGACCACGACCCGCACCCCGGTCGCGGGGCCGAGCCCCGGCGCGGGGACCGACCGGACCACGTGCCCACCGACGACGTGCAGGAGGCGCGATGACCACGACCGGGACCCTGCGCCGTCGGACCGTGCGCGCGCTCGCCGCCGCGCTCGCGACGTCGTTCGTCGCCGCGCTCGGCGCGTGCGCCTCGATCCCCACGTCCGGACCGGTCACCGAGGGTCAGGCGACCCCGGAGGACCCGGGTCAGCCGTTCGTCAGCGCCGCAGCTCCGCGGCCCGACGCGTCGCCGGCCCAGATCGTCCAGGGCTTCCGCGCCGCCCAGGCCCAGGGCGCCCGGAGCTCGTTCGACGTCGCCTCGGAGTTCCTCACGCCGGAGGTCCAGGAGGAGTGGTCCCCGCTCGCCCAGGTCGCGATCGTGGCGGGCGAGCCCGAGCTCGTGGTCGACGAGTCGACGCTCGAGAGCGGGACGACGACCGTCCGCACGACCGCGGAGCTCGTCGGCACCGTGGACGAGCACGGGGTCTACACCGAGGAGGTCCCCGGGCAGACCATCGAGATCTCCTACGGTCTCGTGCGCGACGACGACGAGCAGTGGCGCATCGGCACGGTCGACGACGGCCTGACGATCTCCGAGACGAACTTCGCGCAGACGTACAAGCAGGTCAACCTCTACTTCCCGACGCTCGACCGGGAGTACCTCGTGCCCGACGCGCGCTGGTTCCCCAGCCGCAACTGGCAGGCGCTCGCGGTCCGGGAGACCCTGCGCGGGCCGTCGGAGTGGCTCGCCGGCTCCGTGGCGACCGTGGCCCCCGAGGGCACCGCGCTGAGCATCGACTCCGTCCCGGCGGGGGAGGGGATCATCTCCGTGCCGCTCACGGAGCCCGTCACCGCGGCGTCGTCCGCGGACCGCGCGCTCCTGCTCGCCCAGCTCCAGGCCTCCCTCGGGGGCCGCGTCGAGATCACGGTCGACGTGGGCGGGTCGGTGCTCTCGGCCGACGAGGTCCCGACGATCGGCGTCGCCACGACGCCCGACGACCCCGTCGTCCTCGCTGGCGACCAGATCATGAGGCTCCAGGGCCGCACGACCGACCCGGTCGCGTCCGCCGCGCCGCTCGCCGGCCTCCAGCCCACGGCGCTCGCGTTCCGGGGGCGCTCCACCGACGCCGAGTTCGTCGTCCGCGACGGGGGGAACCGCATCGTCACGGCGCCGACCGCGGAGGCCGGTCCGACGACGCTCCTCACCGGGTCGAACCTCCTCGCCCCGTCGATCGACCGCTACCAGTACCTGTGGAGCGGTCCGCAGGTCCAGGCAGGGTCGTTGCAGGTCGTCGATCTCCGGGAGGCGGGTTCCGACGCTGCCGTGACCCCTGTCGCGGCGGCGTGGCTCGAGGGGCGCACCATCATGTCGGTGCGGGTCGCTCCGGACGGCGCGCGGGTCGCCGTCGTGAGCGACGCGGGGAGCGGGGCGCAGATCCACGTCGCGGGCATCGTCCGTGACGAGGCCGGACGACCCACCCAGCTGTCCGAGCCGGTGCGGGTGGGCCAGCCCGTGCTGGCGGCCACCCAGGTGACATGGGTCGACCGCGCGCTCCTCGGGGTGCTCGGGCGGACGGCGGGGACGGCCGCCCCCGTGGTGCAGCGCGTCCCCGTCGGCGGGCCGACCGTGCCCTCGTCGCCGGTCGAGGACGCGGTGTCGCTCGCGTCGGCGACGGGCGTCTCGACGACACTCGTCGGGACGAGCGACAGCAGCCTCTACGCCGCGGGCACCTCGACGCTCTGGACCAGGGTCGCGACCGAGGTGCGGCTGCCCACCTTCCCGGGCTGACCGGCGACGACGTCGCCCCGTCCCGGGGGCGGCCCGTCGCTCGTGCGGGGTGGACCACAGGCCCGACCGCCGGGTCGGGGGAGTGCCCGCGCGGCGCCGTCGTCCACAGGTCTCGCGCCCGCGCCCGTACGCGAAGCCCTTGCGCGGGCAGGCTGGTCCGGTGCTCCTCCATGCTCTCGACGACGTCACGCGCCTCGTGCTGCCGGTCGCCTGCCCGGGGTGCGACCGACTCGACGTCCGCTGGTGCGCCGACTGCCTCGCGCCCCTGGACGCCCCGCTGCGGCGCCGTGAGCAGGCGGCCCCACGTCTCGACCGGCTCGACGGCGTCGCGCCCCTGCCGGTGTGGGCGCCCGCGCACTACGCAGGCCCGGTACGGGGTGTGGTCGTCGCGTGGAAGGACCGCGGCCGGGCGGACCTCGACGGTCCGCTGGCCGCCGTCGCACGCCGCGCGGGCACCGCGCTGGCCGGGCTCCTCGGTCCGGGCGCCCGGCCCGTCGCGACGCCGCCGACGCGAGCGGACCCCGGCCCGTTGCCCCGGGCGATCCTGGTCGTTCCCGCGCCGACGTCCGCCGCGGCGCGGCGGGCCCGCGGCCGGGACCCCGTCGGCGTGCTCGCGCGCGGTGTCGCGGCGGGCCTCCGGGTCTCGGGGGCACCGGCACGGGCCGCGTCCCTGCTCGTCCCGCGCGGGCGTGCGCGCGACCAGGTCGGGCTGGGCTCCCGGGCGCGCGGCGCACGTCTCGGCGCCGTCGGGGTCGCGACCGGGCCGGTGACGCGTCGTCGGGTGCACGAGGCCGTGCGCGACCGGCTCCCGTGCCTCCTCGTCGACGACGTCCTCACCACCGGAGCGACCCTCGCCGCGAGCGAGGCCGCCCTCGCGCGCACCGGCCTGCCCGTGCTGGGGGCCTTCGTCCTCGCGGCGACGCCCGCGCCCTCGCGGCATCGCGAGGCCGTCCGCGGGCCCGTTTCGGAGACGCCGTGACGCACCGTCCGACGGACGGGCCGAAGGTCCTCCGGTTCACCTCCCGTTGGTGCTGCCGACACCCCGGACCGCGGGTTAGTCTGAGGGCCAGTCGCCGCGGACGACGGAGGTGCAGGGCACGTCCGGCGCCGCGCGAGCGTACCGAGCGCGCGGCCTCGCGCCGCAAGGAGGTGGTAGCCCACCGCACCCGGAACCGGGTGCTCCTACCGAATCCGAACGAGGCGCTCGGACGCATCGAGCCGGGCGCCGCACAAGATCCTCGCGGAGGCTCACATGGAGATCGTCGTCGTCGGCAGGCACACGGAAGTGGCAGACCGCTTCCGCCGGCACGTGGAGGACAAGCTCGCCAAGGTCCAGCAGCTCGCGCCCACGGCGCAGCGCGTGGACGTCGAGGTCACCCACGAGAACAACCCGAGGCTCTCCGGGGTCCGCGAACGCGTCGAGCTGACCGTGCGCGCCAAGGGACCCGTCGTCCGTGCCGAAGCAGCGGCCGACGACCGGTTCGGCGCCCTCGACCTCGCGATGGACAAGCTCGCCGAGCGCCTGCGCCGTGCCCGCGACCGTCGCAAGGACCACCGCAACCACACCGTCGTGCCGCCCGTCGACGTGCGTCCCTACGACCCGGCCACGCACGCCGCACCCCCGCCGCCGGCGCCGACCGCGCCCAGCGAGCCCGGGGAGGCCGTCGAGACCACCCTCGGCGACTCGCCCGTCGTCATCCGGCAGAAGCTGCACTCCGCGGAACCCATGACCGTGGACGACGCGCTGTACGAGATGGAGATGGTCGGCCACGACTTCTTCCTCTTCGTCGACGTCGAGACCTCGCGCCCGTCCGTCGCCTACCGGCGCCGCGGCTGGACCTACGGGGTCGTCGCGCTCGACACGTCCTGCGACTGCGCCGACGCCGCGGTCGAGAAGACCGCCTGACCCGCACCGACGCGCCCGGACCCTCGACGGGTGCGGGCGGGTCGCGCGGTGCGGTGCCCCCCGAGTGTGGGTGGGGCCGGGGCGGTTCGGAGGGTGG
>NZ_JBHXIC010000088.1:12451-17270 GCF_042723955.1 Cellulosimicrobium cellulans
TGCGTCGGCGGCGCTGTCCCCCCCCCGCTCCCACCCCACCTCCCCCCCTCCACCGCGGTGGGGGTCGGGCGCCCGTCGCGCTGTCCGGTCCCGCCGGAGTGTGGGTGGGGCCGGGCAGGATCGGAGGGTGGTCGCCACGCCGTCGAGGTCCGAGTCGATGTCCCTGTCCCAGGCGCGCCGCGTCGCGCTCGCGGCGCAAGGGCTGCACCGTCCCCGCCCGTACGACGGAACGGGTGGCCGGGCGCCGACCATGCGGCAGGTCCAGGGGGTGATCGACCGGCTCGGGCTGCTCCAGATCGACTCGGTGAACGTGCTCGCGCGGGCGCACCTCATGCCGTTGTACGCGCGTCTCGGCCCGTACGACACGGCGCTGCTGGACCGCGCGGCGGGCCGGGCGCCGCGCCGGCTCGTGGAGACGTGGGCGCACGTCGCGTCGTACGTGCCGCCGAGCACGTGGCCGCTGCTCGAGTGGCGTCGTCGCCGGTACCGGACGGAGGCGTGGGGAACCATCAGCGCGGTCGAGATGAGCCACTCCGAGGCCGTGGAGGACGTGCGCCGCCTCGTCACCGAGCGCGGCCCCATCACGGCGAGCGAGGTGCACGAGATCCTGGAGGCGGAGGGTCGGGCGCACCCCCGGGACCGGTCGCAGTGGGGCTGGAACTGGACGGTCGCCAAGCGCGCGCTCGAGTTCCTGTTCTTCACGGGCGAGATCACGTCCGCGCGCCGCAACGGCGCGTTCGAGCGCTGCTACGACCTCACGGAACGCGTGCTACCGCCGGAGGTCGTCGCGGCGCCGCCGGTCGGGGACGCCGACGCCGTCCGGGCGCTCCTCGAGATCGGTGCGCGCGCTCACGGGGTCGGGACGCTGCGATGCTTCAAGGACTACTTCCGCCTCCGGGGCCCCGCGGTGCGGACGGCGTTCGACGAGCTCGTCGAGGCGGGCACGCTGCGGCCGGTGACGGTGCGCGGCTGGGACGAGCCGACGTACCTGCACGCGGACGCCGCGCTCCCGCGACGCGCGACGGCGACGACGCTGCTCAACCCGTTCGACCCGCTCGTGTTCGAGCGCACGCGGCTCGAGCGGCTGTTCGACGTGCACTACCGGATCGAGATCTACGTGCCCGCGCCCAAGCGGGTGCACGGCTACTACGTCCTGCCGTTCCTCGAGGGAGAGCAGCTCACGGCGCGGGTCGACCTCAAGGCCGACCGGCGGGCGGGCGTGCTGCGGGTGCTGTCGGCGCACCGCGAGCAGGGGGCGGGGCAGGAGACGGCGGCCCGGCTCGCCGCCGAGCTCCGCGTGCTCGGCGGGTGGCTCGGCGTGCCGGACGTCGACGTGGCGCTCTCGGGAGACCTGGCCCCCGCGCTCGCGGCCGAGGTGGCGACGACGGGCTGACGGGTCGACCGGGTCCGGGCGCGTGGTGACAGGCCTTCCCGCGCGGTGGGCGGCCCGCCCGCGCGGGGGCCCGGCGTCGTACCCTGGCGCGGGGTCTCGCCGGCGAGGTTCGTCGTCGGCGAAACCCGGGCGGGTCCGACGTCGCTCCGACTCGCCTACGATGTTGTGTGACGTTGCCGACGTCCGCTGCCGTGCGCGCCTGCGCGGGAGAGCGTCGGCGCTGCTCCCGGACCACCCGGCCCGGGCACCGATCGATACGGGAGTCCTGCGTGCCTTCGATCCTCGACAAGGTCCTTCGCATCGGCGAGGGGCGGATCCTCAAGAAGCTGTCCGGCATCGCCGACCAGGTCAACAAGCTCGAGCCGGGCTTCGAGGATCTCACCGACGAGGAGCTGCGGGAGGAGACCGACCGTTTCAAGGCGCGCCTCGAGGCGGGCGAGACCCTCGACGACCTGCTCCCCGAGGCGTTCGCTGCGGTGCGCGAGGCGTCCCGCCGCACGCTCGGCCAGCGGCACTTCGACGTCCAGCTCATGGGCGGCGCGGCGCTGCACCTCGGCAACATCGCCGAGATGAAGACCGGTGAGGGCAAGACGCTCGTCGCGACGACGGCCGCGTACCTCAACGCGCTCGAGGGCAAGGGCGTGCACGTCGTCACGGTCAACGACTACCTGGCGAAGTACCAGAGCGAGCTCATGGGCCGCGTCTACCGCTTCCTCGGCCTGACGACCGGCGTCATCCTGTCCGGTCAGACGCCCGCGCAGCGCCGCCAGGAGTACGCCGCGGACATCACGTACGGGACGAACAACGAGTTCGGCTTCGACTACCTGCGCGACAACATGGCGTGGTCCACGGACGACCTCGTGCAGCGCGGCCACCACTTCGCCATCGTCGACGAGGTCGACTCGATCCTCATCGACGAGGCCCGCACGCCGCTCATCATCTCGGGTCCCGCGTCGGGCGACACGAACCGCTGGTTCGGCGAGTTCGCGAAGGTCGTGCGGCGTCTGAACCAGGGGGCCGACTACGAGGTCGACGAGAAGAAGCGCACCGTCGGCGTGCTCGAGCCGGGCATCGAGAAGGTCGAGGACTACCTCGGCATCGACAACCTCTACGAGTCGCTGAACACGCCGCTCATCGGGTTCCTCAACAACGCCATCAAGGCGAAGGAGCTCTTCAAGCGCGACAAGGACTACGTCGTGCTCAACGGCGAGGTGATGATCGTCGACGAGCACACCGGGCGCATCCTGCCCGGCCGTCGGTACAACGAGGGCATGCACCAGGCCATCGAGGCCAAGGAGGGCGTGCAGATCAAGGCGGAGAACCAGACGCTCGCCACGATCACGCTCCAGAACTACTTCCGCCTGTACTCCAAGCTCTCGGGCATGACCGGTACCGCGGACACCGAGGCCGCCGAGTTCCAGGGCACCTACAAGCTCGGCGTCGTGCCGATCCCGACGAACCGGCCGATGCAGCGCGTCGACCAGGCCGACCTCGTGTACAAGAACGAGGAGGGCAAGTTCGACGCCGTGGTCGCGGACATCGTCGAGCGCCACGCGCAGGGTCAGCCGGTGCTGGTCGGCACGACGAGCGTCGAGAAGTCCGAGCTGCTGTCCTCCAAGCTCAAGAAGCAGGGCGTGCCGCACGAGGTCCTCAACGCGAAGCAGCACGAGCGCGAGGCCTCGATCGTCGCGCTGGCGGGCCGCAAGGGCGCCGTGACGGTCGCGACGAACATGGCCGGCCGCGGTACCGACATCATGCTCGGCGGCAACGCCGAGTTCATGGCGGTCGCGGACCTCGCGGCGCGCGGCCTCGACGCCGCGGAGAACCCCGAGGAGTACGAGGCGGCCTGGCCCGACGCGCTCGAGAAGGCGAAGGCCGCGGTCGCGGCGGAGCACGACGAGGTCCGCGAGCTCGGCGGCCTCTACGTGCTGGGCACGGAGCGCCACGAGTCGCGCCGCATCGACAACCAGCTCCGCGGTCGTTCCGGCCGTCAGGGCGACCCGGGCGAGTCCCGGTTCTACCTGTCGATGCAGGACGACCTCATGCGCCTGTTCAACTCGACCCTCGCCGAGTCGATGATGAACCGCGCCGGGTTCCCTGACGACGTCCCGCTCGAGTCGAAGATGGTCACGCGCGGCATCGCGAGCGCGCAGGGTCAGGTCGAGTCCCGCAACTTCGAGATCCGCAAGAACGTCCTCAAGTACGACGACGTCCTGTCGCGCCAGCGCACCGTCATCTACGACGAGCGTCGCCGCGTGCTCGAGGGCGAGGACCTCCAGGAGCAGGTGCAGCACTTCCTCACCGACGTCGTCACCGCGTACGTCGAGGGCGCCACGGCCGAGGGCAATCCGGAGCACTGGGACCTCGACGCGCTGTGGACCGCCCTCAAGGCGGTGTTCCCGATCTCGATCACCGTGGACGAGGTCGTGGAGCAGGCCGGCGGTGAGACGCGCCTGACGAGCGAGATGCTGCTCGAGGAGATCCTCTCCGACGCGCGCATCGCCTACCAGAACCGCGAGGAGCAGCTCGGCGCGGCGAACATGCGCCAGCTCGAGCGACGCGTGACGCTCTCGGTCCTCGACCGTAAGTGGCGCGAGCACCTCTACGAGATGGACTACCTCAAGGAGGGCATCGGGCTGCGCGCGATGGCGCAGCGCGACCCGCTCGTCGAGTATCAGCGCGAGGGCTTCCAGCTCTTCCAGGCGATGACCGAGGCCATCAAGGAGGAGACGGTCGGGTACCTCTTCAACCTCGAGGTCAAGGTCGCCGAGCCGGGTGCGGCACCGGGCCAGGCGCCGGCGATCTCGGTCGCGGACGCCGCCCAGGCCGCGCAGTCGGCGGCCGGTCAGGCGCTCGGCGGGGCGGCGGGGGCGGCCTCGGCCGGTGCCGCCGCAGGTCTCGCGGCGGCGGCCCAGCCGGCCGCCGCTCCGGCGCAGGACGCTCCCGTCGAGGACGCACCGGCGACGGCCGACGCCCCGGTCGAGGACGCGCCGGTCGAGCCGGAGCCCGCTCCGGTCACGGCCCCGGCCGCGTTCGGCGGCCCGAGCGGTGACCGCCCCGGCACGCTCATCGCCAAGGGCCTCGACGGTCCCGACCGGCAGGTCCCGCTGTCGTACAGCGCGCCGAGCGAGGACGGCACGGGCCAGGCCGTCGTCTCGGGCGACGCGAGCCGGCGCTCGCGCCGCGCGCTGCACGGCGAGGCGAGCGCCGTCGAGAGCGACGGTCGCACCTTCCCGGGGACGCCGCGCAACGCGCAGTGCCCGTGCGGCTCGGGCAAGAAGTACAAGGTCTGCCACGGCCAGAACGAGGAGTGACCCTCGACCCGTCCGGCGAGCGCCGTGACGGGAGAGACGGGGGGGGGGGGGCCCCCCGGGGGGGGGGGGCCCCCCCCCGGGGGGGGGGGGGGCGCCCGCGCCCCCCCGCCCG
>NZ_JBHXIC010000089.1:0-16911 GCF_042723955.1 Cellulosimicrobium cellulans
CGGCGGGGGTGCGCCCGCGCGGCGGGCCGTCGGGGGCGCCGGGGGCCCCCCGCGCCCCCCCCGCCCCGCCACTCCTCGACCTCTCGAAGGACAATCGACTCATGACCAGCTTCGTCCCGTCCGCGCCCCTCCTCCCGAACCCGGCGACCGCGACCGGACGCGTCGAGATGCCCCCGGGCTTCCTCTGGGGCGCCGCGACCGCCGCGTTCCAGATCGAGGGCGCGGGGCACACCGACGGCCGCACGGACTCGGTGTGGGACGCGTTCGCCCGCGTCCCGGGCGCCGTCGTGAACGGCGACGACGGCATGGTCGCGTGCGACCACTACCACCGGTACCGCGAGGACGTCGCGCTCATGCGCGAGCTCAACCTCGGCACGTACCGGTTCTCGACGTCGTGGGCGCGCGTGCGTCCCGACGGCGGCGCGCCCAACCCGGCGGGCATCGCCTTCTACGACCGCCTCGTCGACGAGCTCCTGGGCGCGGACATCCTCCCGTGGCTGACGCTGTACCACTGGGACCTCCCCCAGGCGCTCGAGGAGAAGGGCGGCTGGACGTCGCGCGACACCGCCTACCTCTTCGCCGAGTACGCCGTGACGATGCACGAGGCGCTCGGCGACCGCGTGGGCGTGTGGACGACGCTCAACGAGCCGTGGTGCTCGGCGTTCCTCGGCTACACCGCGGGCGTGCACGCGCCCGGCCGCCAGTCGCGCGAGGACGGTCTCGCTGCGGCGCACCACCTCCTGCTCGGCCACGGCCTCGCGGTCCAGGCGCTGCGCGAGCGCGCACCGGAGGCGAACCTCGGTCTGACGCTGAACTTCACCGTCTCCGACCCGGTCGACCCGCAGGACCCGGCCGACGTCGACGCCGCGCGCCGCATCGACGGGCAGTTCAACCGGATCTTCCTCGACCCGGTCTTCCACGGCGAGTACCCGGAGGACGTCCTCGAGGACGTCGCGCCCTACGGGCTGCTGGACCACGTCAAGGACGGCGACCTCGAGATCATCTCGACGCCGATCGACACCCTCGGGGTCAACTACTACAACGGCGGCGCCGTCTCGGGGCACCCGCTGCCCGCGGCCGCGTCCGGGGGCGGGACGCGGCCCGAGGGCGTGCGGGACGAGCCCGCGGACGAGGCACCGGTGCGCACGACGTCGTCCCCGTACCCCGCCGCCGACGACGCGCACGACCGCTCGCGCGGGCTGCCCCGCACGGACATGGGCTGGGAGGTGCAGCCCGAGGGGCTGACGCGCCTGCTCACGCGCCTCCAGCGGGACTTCACCGGCCCGCGCGGCGTGGCGATGTACATCACGGAGAACGGCGCGGCCTACCCCGACCAGGTGGGCGAGGACGGCGCGGTGGACGACCAGGACCGGCTCGAGTTCATCGACGCGCACCTCCGCGCGACGCGCGACGCGATCGACGCGGGCGCGGACGTGCGCGGGTACTTCGCGTGGTCGCTCCTCGACAACTTCGAGTGGGCGCTCGGCTACACCAAGCGGTTCGGCATCGTCCGCGTCGACTACGAGACGCAGGAGCGCACGGTCAAGGCGAGCGGCGCCTGGTACGCGCAGGTCGCTCGCGACAACGCGGTGCCGGCGCGCGGCGCGGCCGCCGCGGACGCCGCCGCCGGGGAGTGATGACACGGTGAGCGGTGCGGTGCGGTCGGGCGAGCGCGCGCGGGATACTGTCCTGATGAACAGCCTGCGCTCCGCGCCGACCCTGGACGAGGTGGCCCAGACGGCGGGTGTCTCGCGCTCGACCGCGTCGCGCGCGATCAACGGCGGCCTGCGCGTGTCGCCCGAGGCCCAGGCGGCGGTCGACGCCGCCGTCGCCCAGCTCGGCTACACGCCCAACCGTGCCGCCCGCTCCCTCGTGACGCGCCGCACCGACTCGATCGCCCTCGTGGTCCCCGAGCCGGACGAGCGCATCCTCACCGACCCGTTCCTCGCGGGCACGATGCGCGGCGTCAGCGCCGCCCTCGGGGGCACGGACCTCCAGCTCGTCCTGCTGTTCGCGCGGCCCGACGAGCAGCCGGGCCGCATCGTGCGGTACCTGAGCAGCGGGCACGTCGACGGCGCGATCGTCGCGTCGCACCACCGCGACGACGAGCTCGAGGAGGCGCTGCTCGCGGCCCGGCTGCCCGCGGTGTTCGTCGGGCGCCCGTTCCGCCCGACGCCCGACCTGCTCTACGTCGACGTCGACAACGTCGAGGGCGGCCGCCTCGCGGCGCGCCGGCTCGTCGAGGCGGGCCGCCGTCGCATCGCGACGATCGCCGGCCCGCAGGACATGACGGCCGGCGTCGACCGGCTCACGGGCTGGCGCGAGGTGCTCCAGGGTGCGGGCCTGCCCGACGACGCGGTCGAGATCGGCGACTTCGCCGTCGCGGGCGGCGCCGCCGCGATGGAGCGCATCCTCGCGGCACACCCCGACGTCGACGGCCTGTTCGTCGCGTCGGACCTCATGGCCGAGGGCGCGCTGCGCGTCCTGGCGGCGCACGGGCGCGACGTGCCGCGCGACGTGTCCGTGGTCGGGTTCGACAACCTCGCGACCGCCGCCTCGACGGTGCCGCCGCTCACGACAGTCCAGAACCCGATGGTCGAGATGGTCCGTGGCGCGACGGACCTCCTGCTCGACCTCGTCGGCGGACGCGGGGACGAGATCGCGTCGCAGGTCCTCTCCCCCGAGCTCGTCGAGCGCGACTCGGTCTGACGATCCCGGCGCCGTGGCGCCCTGTCCTGGGCGCCGCGGCGGCGTGGGCGGGCACTCGTAGCCTGAGGTCGTGACCTCGTCCTCGGCACCCTCGACCACGCTCTCGCGCGCCGACGTGCTCACCGCGCGCTGGCGCGCCCAGCAGCTCGACCGCGCACCCGACGCGGCGGCCTCCCCCACCCACGTCGCCGTCCTCGACCTGGGCGTCCAGGACACCGGGCCCGACGGCGCCGCGTGGGCTCTCACCGTGCGTGGCACCCCGGCGGTGGCGCCGGGCAGCCTCCCGCCAGACCTCGCCCTCGCCTGGACGCTCCGCGGCGCGCCGCACGTCTACCGGCGCGCGGACCTGGGCGACGTCGCCGTCGCGACCGCCCCGCTCTCCGAGGCCGACGCCGCCAAGCGCGTCTACGACGCGAGCCGGCCCCTGCGCGCGGCGGGGACCGCCGTCCTGGACGCCCTGCGCACCGAGGCGCGGCTCGAGCGCGAGCTCGTCGTCGAGCCGACCGTGAAGGGGGACCTCTCGACGCGGCTCACGCAGCGCCTCCCCGTGCCGCACCTGCGCTGGTGCCGCCCCTGCGGCGCGACCCACAGCTACGAGCAGACGTTCCGTCTCGCCGCGCTCCAGGCCGGGCTCGAGCTGGAGCCCGGCACCTCGCCCCCGGTGCTGCGGCGCGTGCCGGGCCTCGAGCCGTCGCTCTACGGCCGGCTCGGCGGCGAGGCCACGCCGCGCCTCGACGTCGTGCGGGGCTACCTGCGCTTCTTCCCCGCCGCGAGCGTCCAGGACGTCGCGGGGTTCCTCGACGCGCCGGTCAAGGACGTGCGGGCCCACTGGCCCGACGACGCGGTGCGCGTCGACGTCGCCGGCGCGGACCCGGGCGCGCGTCCGGTCGACCGCTGGGCGCTGGCCGACGACGTCGAGCAGCTCGCGGGAGCCGCGGCGCGCGTCCGCGACGCGCACGCCGGCGCCCCCGTCGTCCGGCTCGTGGGCCCGTACGACCTGTACCTCCAGCTCCGCGACCGCGCCACGCTCGTGCCCGATGCGGCACGCGCCAAGGACCTGTGGCGCGTCCTCGGCCGGCCCGGGGCCGTGCTCGCCGACGGCGAGGTCGTCGGGACGTGGCGCCCCCGCGCGTCGGGCCGGCGGCTCACCGTCCTCACCGACCCCTGGGCCCCGTGGGACGCCCGCCTCACGGACGCCGTCGCCGAGCAGGCCGAACGCCTGCGCGCGTTCCGCGACGCGGCGTCGGTCGCCGTCACCCCCGCCCCGCCGCGATGAGACCCTGGTCCGCCGAGGGAGAACCCCGGTTGCGACGACGGGTTCCCCTCGGCGATCAGCGCTTCACGTGGCCGTAGCGGTGCATGGTCCGGCTCACGGCCTGCTCGTGGAGCACGGTGAGCAGCTCGCGGCGCCCGCTCGCGACGACGGGGTGGTCCAGGACCGTGACCTCGCCGACACGCTCGGCCGCCGCCTCGTGCAGGCCGGGCGCCGCCCCGACGACGCGGATGCGTCCACGGACCGCGCCGGACGCGACGCGGCGCGCGAAGTCGTCGTCGCTCACCGCGGCCTCGCCGGACGCCGGCACGACGACCACCGGCACGCCGGCCGTCCGTGCGGCGTGCAGCACGCGCTCGACCTCGACCGGGAGCGCGCCCGCGCCGACCCGAACGGTGAGCACGTCGACCGGGCGGTAGCGGAACACGTTCGACTCGACGTGCAGCCCCGAGAGGTCGTGGTCCGCGGAGAACTCCCGCTCCCACCAGCGCGCGTCGTCGGCCTTCGCCCACGCGAGCCACGCCGCGGGCGCGGCCTCGCGCGCGGGCGGTGCGGCGTCGGCAGGCGCGGCTCGCCCGGGCGCCGTGGTGCCTGACGACGTCCCCGCGCCCTCGTCGACGCCCTCGCCCGTCGCGTCGGCCCAGCGGCCGAGCTGCGCGACGTAGCTCGGGCCGCCCGCCTTGGCGCCCGGCCCGACGGCCGACTGCTTCCAGCCGCCGAACGACTGTCGCTGCACGACCGCGCCGGTGATGTGCCGGTTCACGTAGGCGTTGCCCACCTGGACGGCGTCGAGCCAGCGCTCCACCTCGGCGTCGTCGAGGCTGTGGATGCCGCCGGTGAGCCCGAACGGGACGGCGTTCTGGAGCGCGATCGCCTCGTCGAGCGTCGCGGCCGTCATGATCCCGAGGACGGGACCGAAGTACTCGGTGAGGTGGAACGGCGACCCGGGCGCGACGCCCTCCTTGAGGCCGGGCGTCCAGAGGCGGCCCTCGAGCTCCGTCCCGCCGTCCAGCAGGCGCGGACGCACGAGCCACGACTCCCCCGGCTCCAGGGTCGTCAGCGCGCGCAGGAGCTTCCCGCCCGCAGGCTCGGTGAGCGGTCCCATGGTCGTCGAGACGTCGGTCGCAGGCCCGACCGCGAGCGAGCGCACCGCGTCCACGAGCTGGCGCCGCACGCGGCGCCCCGTCTCGGTCCGCCGGTCGCCCGCGGAGCCGACGAGGATCGCGAGCGACGCGGCCGAGCACTTCTGCCCCGCGTGCCCGAACGCCGAGCGCACGAGGTCGGCGACCGCGAGGTCGAGGTCGGCCGACGGCGTGATGACGAGCGCGTTCTTGCCCGACGTCTCGGCGAGCACCGGGCGCGACGGCTTCCACCGCGCGAAGAGCTGCGCGGTCTCGATCGAGCCCGTGAGCACGACGCGCGCGACGTCGTCGTGCGTGACGAGGCGCGTGCCGAGCTCGTCGTCGGGCACGCGGACGTACTGGACGACCTCGGTGACCGAGCCCGCGTCCAGCCCCGCGAAGTCCCCCGGCGCGGCGGCGACCGCGTCGCGCAGGCCCGCGTGGATCGCCTCGACCGCCACCTCGAGGCAGCGCGGCGTCGGCGGAGCGGGCTTGGCGAGCACGGCAGAGCCGGCCGCGAGCGCCGCGAGGACCCCGCCGACGGGGATCGCGACGGGGAAGTTCCACGGCGGCGTGACGAGCGTGACGCCGTCGGGCGTGAACCGGGCGCCCGGGACGCGCTCGAGATCCTCGGCCGACCGCGCGTAGTAGCGCGCGAAGTCGACGGCCTCGCTCACCTCGGGGTCGGCCTCGGCGACGGTCTTGCCGGGCTCGTGCACCATCGCGGCGACGAGGTCGGTGCGCGCTTCCTCCAGGCGCCGGGCGACCGCACGCAGGGCGGCGGCGCGGGCGGTCGGGGCGACCCGCGACCAGGCCCCGGTCGCGCGCACGGCGATCGCGACGGCGTCGTCCACCTGGGCGGTGGAGGTGAGCTCGGGCGCGCGCACGGCCACGAACCCGGACCCGGGGCCTGTCACATGCCGCGCCCAGTCGCGCGACGCGGCGACGGCGGGGTCGGTGTCGGCGGCGTTGACGAACCCGCCGAACCCAGGATCACGGGCGGGCTCGGCGCCATCGTGGCCGACAACCCCGGGTTCGGCGGGCTGGTGCGGCCCGACGGCGGTCGGGGCCCCCGCGCGGGGGCGGCGGCGCGGTGCGACGTCGGCCTCCGTGTAGTGCACCCCGTGGCGCACGGACGCGCGGAACGCCGCCTCCTGGCGACCCATCGGGCTGCCCGCGGGCGACCCGTCGGGCGCGAACATGGCGTGCAGGAAGTTCTGCTCGGCGGCGTTCTCCTCGAGGCGGCGCACGAGGTAGGAGATCGCGACGTCGAAGTCCTCGTCGCGCACGACGGGCGTGTACAGCACGACGCGCCCGCCGCGCCCCGCGTGCGGGCCGGTCTCCACGCGGTCGGCCGCGACCTCGTCGCGCACGGCGCGCGCCTCACCGGGGGCCATGCCCTGGAGCATCTCGACGTCGAGCGCGTGGCTCACGCCGCGGGTGCGGCCGAGCAGCACGGCGAGCGCGACGTGGAAGAGGTTGTGGCTCGCGACGCCGATGCGGACGGCGTCGGTGCGGGGCTCGCGCAGCGCGTGGTCGAGCAGGCGGACGTAGTTCGCGTCGACGTCGGGCTTGGTCGGGTACGGCGCCTGCGGCCAGCCGTGCAGCTCGGCCTCGACCGCCTCCATCGCGAGGTTCGCGCCCTTGACGAGGCGGACCTTGACCGGCGCTCCCCCGGCGGCGACGCGCTCGGTCGCGAACCGGGTGAGCCCGTCGAGCGCGCCGAGCGCGTCGGGCAGGTAGGCCTGGAGCACGATCCCGGCCTCGAGGTCGTGCAGGTCGTCGTGCGCGAGGATCTCGCGGAAGACCGCGGTCGTCAGCGCGAGGTCCTTGTACTCCTCCATGTCGAGGTTGAGGAAGACGCCGTGGTCGCGCGCCGCCCGGTACAGCGGCAGCAGCCGTTCGACGACGCGCGCGCACGACCCGTCGAGGTCCCACGTGACGAGCTGCGACGCGACGGACGACACCTTGACCGACACGTAGTCGACGTCGGGCCGCCGCACGAGCGCGAGCGTGCGCTCGAGCCGCGCGTCCGCCTCCGCCTCGCCGAGCACGGCCTCGCCGAGGAGGTTGACGTTGAGCGCGTAGCCCTCCGCACGGGTCCGGGCGAGGTGCGGGCCGAGGCCGCGGCCGGCGTCGGCCACGAGGTGGCCCACGAGCTGGCGCAGGCGCACGCGCGCGGCCGGCACGACGACGCGCGGCAGCACCGGTGCGACGCCCGCCCCGACGCGCAGGAGCGACCGGTCGACCGGCCCGAGGAACGACCCCGCGCTGCCCGCGAGCTCGCCGAGGCGGCCGAGCGCCCGCGCGGCGACGTGCACGTCCTGGGGGCGCGCGACGTCGTCGACGAACCGGACCGCGAGCTCGAGGCCCGCGGGGTCGGAGACGAGCGCACCGAGCCGCTCGGCGGTCTTGCGGGCGCGGGCGTCGCCCGCTCCTTCGCTGGCGGCGAGCCAGCGCCGGGCCAGCGCGACGGCCTCCTCGACGAGGTCGTCCGGGGAGGTGAGGCTCGTGTCGCCGACGGCTCCGGGGGTGGGGAGCGGCCGGGCGGGCGCGTCGTTGCTCATCCCTCCAGGGTGCCTCGGGTCGCGGTGACTCGTCTTGTACGATCCGGGGCGACATGACACCCGACCGCGACAACGCCGAGACCTCGCCGCCCGCGGCGGACCCGCTCCTCCGAGCGCTCAGCCCCGCCATGGTTGCGCTCATGGACGAGCTGCCGGACACGATGTTCTGCGCCAAGGACGTCACGGGCCGGTACGTCGCGGTCAACCCGGTATTCGTCGCGCGGACGACCGAGCGCTCGCGCCGCGCGGTGCTGGGCCGACGCGCGCGCGACCTGTTCGTCCCGCAGCTCGCGGAGCGCTACGAGCAGCAGGACGCCGAGGTGCTGCGCGGGCGCGCGCTGCGCGGCGAGCTCGAGCGCATCCGGCGGCTCGGCGGCACGTCGGGCTGGTTCCTCACGTCCAAGCTCCCCGTGCACGACGACGCGGGCCGCCTGGTCGGGATCGTGTCCGTCTCGCACGACCTGCGCGCGGGCGCGGCCGACGACGCGACGATGGACTCCCTCGCGGCGCTCGTCGCGGCGGTCGAGGCGGACCTCGGGGCGCGCTGGACGACGGCGCGGCTCGCCGAGGCGGCGGGCTCCACGCCCGCGGTGCTCGACCGGCGCGTGCGGCGCGTGTACGGCGTGACGCCGCGCCAGCTCGTGCTGCGCACCCGCATGGACCACGCCACGCGGCTGCTCGCGGGGTCCTCGGTGCCGATCGGCGAGGTCGCGGCGGAGAGCGGCTTCTACGACCAGCCGTCGTTCACGCGCACGTTCGCGCGCCTCGCGGGCGAGACCCCGGCCCAGTACCGCCGTCGTACGCGCCGCTGACCGCGCGTCGCCTCCGGCCGCCGCCGAACCCGGGGTCGTGGTCGCGTCACGCGCCGAGCTCGGGGTTGTCGCCGGGCTCGGCACCGGGCGGGGCGCGACGCGCGCGGTGGCGAGCGACGGCGTCGGGCACGGAGACTGACGGCATGACCTCCGCAGACTCCTCCCCCGGCACCTCGCCCGGCGCCGTCCCGACCGTCGACCTGCCCGGCGGCGCCATGCCGCTGCTCGGCCTCGGGACGTGGCAGTCCGAGGGCGACGACGCGTACCGCGCCGTACGTCACGCGCTCGACGTGGGCTACCGGCACGTCGACACCGCGACGGGCTACGGCAACGAGGCGCAGGTCGGGCGCGCGCTCGCCGAGTCGTCCGTCGACCGCGCCGACGTGTTCGTCACGACCAAGCTCCCGCCGGACGCCGCGGGCCGCGAGCGCGAGACGCTCGAGGCGTCGCTGCGCGACCTCGGCACGGACCACGTGGACCTGTGGCTCATCCACTGGCCGCCGGCAGGCGAGGCGTCGCCCTGGGTCTGGGAGCGCTTCGTCGAGCTCCGGGACGAGGGCAAGGTGCTCTCGATCGGGGTGAGCAACTACTCGGTCGAGCAGGTCGACGTCCTCTCCGACCAGGTCGGCGAGACGCCCGCCGTCGACCAGATCCCGTGGAGCCCCGCCGACTACGACCACCGCCTCGCGCACGAGCTCGCGCAGCGCGGCATCGTGCTCGAGGGGTACAGCCCGTTCAAGCGCACCGACCTCGACGCGCCCGTGCTCGCCGAGGTCGCCGCCGCGCACGGCGTCACGCCCACGCAGGTCGTGCTGCGCTGGCACCTCGACCACGGGTTCGTCGTCATCCCGAAGTCCGTGACCCCGGCGCGCATCGAGGCGAACTTCGCGGTGACCGGCTTCTCCCTCTCGGCGGACGAGCTCGCGGCCGTCGACGCCCTGGGGCACGGCAGGGGCGCGTGAGCGGCGAGCGCGCGCGCCGGGGGTAGCGTGACCCTCGGTGCCGCACACCCCCGCGGCACCGAGGAGAACCTCGAACCGGAGGAACCGTGACGACGACGTCCGTGCCGCCCACCCTCACCGGCGGCGACCCCATCCCGAACGACCCCGCTCCCCGTACGACCTCTCGACCCGACGCCGCGACCGCACCGGCGTCCGCCCTCGACACCGCGCACGCGCAGCTCGCCGGGGCGGTCGAGTTCCTCGGCTACGACGACGGCCTGCACGAGATGCTCGCGACGCCGCGACGCGAGGTCAACGTGGCCGTGCCGCTGCGGCGCGACGACGGCCGCACCGTCCTCTTCCACGGCTACCGCGTGCAGCACAACGTCTCGCGCGGCCCCGGCAAGGGCGGCCTGCGCTACTCCCCGAGCGTCGACATCGACGAGGTCCGCGCGCTCGCCATGTGGATGACGTGGAAGTGCGCCCTCGTGGACCTGCCGTACGGCGGGGCGAAGGGCGGGGTCGCGATCGACCCGCGCTGCTACTCCGAGGCCGAGCTCGAGCGTGTCACGCGCCGCTACACGTCGGAGATCATGCCGGTGATCGGCCCGGAGCGGGACATCATGGCGCCCGACATGGGGACGAGCGAGCAGACCATGGCGTGGGTCATGGACACCTACTCGGTCAACCAGGGGTACACGATCCCAGCCGTCGTGACGGGCAAGCCGATCACCGTGGGCGGGTCGCTCGGGCGCACGACGGCGACCAGCGCGGGCGTCGTGCACGTCACCGCCGCGGCGCTCGACGAGGCGGGGGTGGCCCTGTCCGACGTATGCGTCGCGATCCAGGGCTTCGGCAAGGTCGGCTCGCACGCGGCGGCGCTGTTCGCGGCGCGCGGGGCGCGCGTGGTCGCGGTCTCCGACCAGTACGGCGGCGTGCACGACCCGGACGGGCTGGACGTGCGCGCGCTGTTCGAGCACGTCGCCGCGACCGGCAGCGTGGTGGGCTGCGACCGCGCCGACCCGGTCGACAACGACGCGCTGCTCGCGCTCGACGTCGACGTGCTGGTCCCCGCGGCGGTCGAGGGCGTGCTCGACGGCGACACCGCCCGCACCGTGCGCGCGCGCTGGGTCGTCGAGGGCGCCAACGGCCCGACGACGGCCGAGGGCGACCGGGTGCTCGCCAAGAACGGCGTGACGGTCGTGCCGGACGTGCTCGCGAACGCGGGCGGCGTCGTCGTCTCCTACTTCGAGTGGGTCCAGGCGAACCAGGCGTACTGGTGGACCGCGGAGGAGATCGGCGACAAGCTCGAGCACCGCATGCTGCACGCGTACGAGGAGGTCGCGGGCCTCGCGCGCCGCGAGGAGCTCAGCCTGCGCGACGCCGCGCTCGTCATCGGCGTGCAGCGCGTCGCCGAGGCGCACCAGATCCGCGGCCTCTACCCCTGACCTGCGGGGCGGCCCGCCGAGCACGGGGTCTGCGGCCGTCCTGGGCTCGACCCGGTCGCGGACCGCGTGCTCGGCGGGTGATCAGGCGCGCGCCGGGCGGGTCGCGGCGACGACCGCCGCGACGAGTGCGACCGCGGACGCGCCGACGGCCGCCCACGCCACGGTGGTGTCCACGAGCTCGCCCTGGAACCGCCCGACGGCGATCCACGCGAGGCCCCAGGACATGGCGAGGCCGATGCCGAGGGCGACCGCGCGACGCCCGGCGGCGAACGCCGCCCACGCGACGGACAGCACCGCGGCGAGCACGACGAGCACGACCGACCAGCCCGTCGCGCCGAGGCCGAGCTCACCGACGCCGGCGTCGGTGAGCGCCGCGGCGACGTTCGCGAGCGTCGCGACGCTCACCCAGCCGGTGTAGAGGCCCATGGTCCCGTCGAGCACCACGGCCTGCGCGGTCGACTCGGGCCGCCGGCGTACCAGCCGCACGACGACCACCGCGTTGACGGCGAGCAGCGCTGCGATGACGACGACGCTCAGCGGGATCCATCCCGCCTGCACCACGCCGATCCACGCGGCGTTGAGGACCATGGAGACGAGGACCCACCACGCGGTCGCGCGCAGGCGCGGGCTCGTCGCGTTCCGCGGCAGCACCTGGTAGACGGCGAACGCGAAGAGGCCGAGGTAGATCACCGACCAGATGCGGAACGCCGGGTTGTCGGGCGCCACGGGAGTCGCGGTCGAGGACAGCGCACCCCCGGCGGTCTGCTCGACGGCGGTGCCGCCGAACGCGCCCGCCCCGTACGCCGCGGCGCCGGCGGCGACGAGCGAGCCGACGAGGACCACGACCTGGCGGACACGGTCGGAGGGCGCGGGCGCGGGGACGGCGCCCGCCGGGACGGCTGCTGTGGTCATGCCTCCAGCGTGACATCACTCAGCATGCTGAGCATCTGGGCCGCACTACCGAGAACGACTCTGCTCCCCGCCGAGAACGACTCTGGTGTCGTTGTCCGTCGGATGACGACACCAGAGTCGTTCTCGGCGCGGTGCTCGGTCAGGCCAGGGGCTGGCGGTCCGCCCAGGCGGTGAGCGTCGTGCGCGGGCCCGTGAAGAACGGGACCTCCTCGCGCACGTGGCGGCGCGCCTCGGTCGCGCGCAGCTCGCGCATGAGGTCGACGATCCGGTGCAGCTCGTCGGCCTCGAACGCGAGGATCCACTCGTAGTCGCCGAGCGCGAACGACGCGACCGTGTTGGCCCGCACGTCCGGGTAGTCCTTCGCCGCGAGGCCGTGGTCGCGCAGCATGGTGCGGCGCTCGGCGTCGGGCAGCAGGTACCAGTCGTACGACCGCACGAACGGGTAGACGGACAGGTAGTCGCGCGGCGCCTCGCCCGCGAGGAACGCCGGCACGTGGCCCCGGTTGAACTCGGCGGGACGGTGCAGCGCCGCGTTCGACCACACGGGCTCCAGGTGCGCGCCGAAGCCGCTCGCGCGCAGGCGCTGGTAGGCGCCCTGCACCGACTCGATCGTCGGGCCGTGCCACCACACCATGAGGTCGGCGTCCGAGCGCAGGCCCGCGACGTCGTACCAGCCGCGCACGACGAGGTCGCCGTCCGTCGCGGCCGGGTCGTCCCCGCCCCCGACGGCGCTCAGCGCGTCGCTCACGAGGGCCGCCCGCTCGTCGGCGTCGGCGGGCAGGGGCGCCGCCGTCGCGAAGACGGACCACATCGCGTAGCGGATGGTGGTGTTGATCTGCTCGTGGTCCGCGGGGACGCGCGCGGCGTCGTTCATCGGGGTTCCTCCTGGTCTGTGCGGGTTCTTCGGCGGCGAGCTCAGCCGTGGACGTCCGTGCTGCACAGCGCGGGGACGCCGCTCGGCTCCCCGTCGCGACGCAGGCAGCAGCCGGGCGCGCACACCGAACGGAAGGCGGGCAGGCTGCCGACGGTCGCCTCGGCGACGGCCTCGCCCCGCGCGAGCGCCGCGCGCTCGACGAGCAGGTCCACGAGACCGCGGACGAACGGCTCGCGCGTGCTCACGGTGCCCGCGCGGACCGCGGTCATCCCGAGCCCCGTCGCGGTCTCCATCGCCTCGGTGTCGAGGTCGTACGCGACCTCCATGTGGTCGGAGACGAACCCGATCGGCGAGAGCACGACGTCGCGGACGCCGTCCTTCGCAATCTCCTCGAGGTGGTCGTTGACGTCGGGCTCGAGCCACGGCTGGCTCGGCGGGCCGGACCGCGAGCAGTACGCGAGGTCCCACGCGACCTCGTGCCCGAGGCGCGCCGACACCTCGGCGACGATCACGCGCGCGAGGTCGAGGTGCTGCTCCGAGTACGTCGCGTGCGAGACGCGCGACGCCGCCTCCATGGTGTCCGGGATGGAGTGCGTGACGAAGACGAGCCGCGCGGCCGCGCCGTCGCCGCCCTTCTCCGCGAGCGCGGCGAAGCCGTCGAGGACGGCGTCGACGTTCGCCTGCGCGAAGCCCGGGTGGTTGAAGTAGGAGCGCACCTTGTCGAACTGCACGCCCGTGGAGCCGTCGGGACCGAGCTGGCCGCGCCCGTCGAGCACGACCGCGAGGTCCTCGCGGTACTGGCGGCAGCCGGAGTACGACGAGTACGCCGACGTCACGAGCGCGACCGCGTTCTGCGCGCCCATCGCCTCGAGCTCGTCGATCGCGTCGGTCGTGTACGGCTCCCAGTTGCGGTTGCCCCACACGACGGGCAGCTCGACGCCCCGGCGCGCGAGCTCGGCCTCGATCGCGGCCTTGAGCGCGAGGTTCTGCTCGTTGATGGGGCTCTTGCCGCCGAAGCCGTAGTAGTGCTCGCCGACCTCCTCGAGGCGCGCGTCGGGGATGCCCTTGCCCGCGGTGACGTTGCGCAGGAACGGCACGACGTCCTCGGGCTTGTTGGGCCCGCCGAACGAGTAGAGCAGCAGCGCGTCGTAGGGGCGCAGGTCAGGGGTGGGACCGGGGTCGACGGCGCTCGCGGGGGCGGCGGCGGGCACGACGGGCGCAGCGGCCCGGCCCGTGTCGGCAGCGACGTCCTGGGGGGAGAACGGGGGCATGCTCCCGATCATGGCACCTGCTCCCGGGCCCGCCTGCCGGGAAACGGACCGGGCGGACGTGACATTGACGGGACAGAGTGTCACCTCGTCCGGACGGCTTCCCGCGGCCCCTAGACTCGGCTCGCTCGCTCCTCGGGCCGGGCACCGGGCACCGTCGCCCGCCGCGCAGCGCCGCCCGAGCCGGACCACGTGGAGGTGGAGCAGTGCCGCTCCCGGAGATCACCGAGCGCGTCGCGCTCACCCTGCCCGACGGGAGCCTCGACCGCCGGTCGGTCGGCTGGGCGCGGCAGCCGCTCGTCGACACGTCCGGAGTGGGACGTGACGGCCGGCGCCACACGGGCCGGAACAAGCGTTGGGAGTACTGGGGCGTCGTCACGCCGACCCACGTCCTCGCCCTGACGGTGTCCTCGCTCGACTACGCGGCGGTGCACGAGGTGTGGGTCCTGGACCGGGTGTCGGGCCGCACGTGGGGTGCGGACGCGACCGTGGTGCCCGCGCGCGGCGTCGAGCTGCCCGGGTCGCTCGGGGACGGACCGACCCGCGCCCGGGCGAAGAATCTCGCGATCGACCTCGACGAGGTCGACGGCGGGACGCACCTGCGCGCGCGGACGCGCGACGTCTCGTTCGACGTGGTCGCCGAGCTGCCGCCCGGGCACGAGCGGCTCGCCGTCGTCGTGCCCTGGAGCGACACCCGGTTCCAGTACACGGTCAAGGACGTCGCGCGCCCGGCGCACGGGACGCTGTGGGTCGACGGCCGGACGGTCGACGTGCCCGCCGGGTCGTCGTGGGCGGTGCTCGACCACGGCCGCGGGCGCTGGCCGTACGACGTGCGGTGGAACTGGGGCGCGGGCTCGGGCGCGAGCCACGGGCGGGTCGTCGGGATCCAGGTGGGCGGACGCTGGACCGTCGGCACCGGCTCGACCGAGAACGCCGTCCACCTGGACGGCCGGATCCACCACCTGCCCGACGAGCTCGTGTGGGACTACGACCTCGCCGACCCGGACCGGCCGTGGCGCGTCACCGGCAGCGGTCTCGACGCGACGTTCGAGCCATTCCACACCAAGGTGACGCGCACGCACCTGGGCGTCGTGTCGTCGTCGACCGACCAGTGCTTCGGGACCTGGTCGGGCACGTTCGCCCCGCCCGACGGCGGCCCGTCGGGCGCCGCCGCGAGCGTGCCGGTGCGGTTCGACGGGATCGTCGGCTGGGCCGAGGAGGTCCACAACCGCTGGTGAGCGCGGCGCGCCTCCTCCCCGCTTGCCAGTGCCCGGGGCGTGCCTAGCGTGGGGACGATCCGGCGGCACCGACGCCGTCGGGCGCGGCCCGCGCGCGACGGCGACACCGTCCCCTCCGCGGCCGTGCCGGCACCGGCAGAGACGCCGGTGGGAAGGGGAAGCTCATGCAGTCACGACGAGGACAGCTCCGGGCGGGCACCACGGGGGTCGCGGCGGCCGCGGCGCTCGTGATGCTCCTGCCGTTCGGCGGGAGCGAGCGCGGCGACGGCCAGGGTCACGGCCAGGGCCACGAGAACGGGAACGACCGCGCGCGCAACGTCATCTTCATCCAGGGCGACGGGCTCGGCCTGTCGCACCGCGAGCTGATCCGGCTCGCGACGGTCGGCAAGGACGGGCAGCTCGCGATGGACTCGCTCGAGCACGCCGGCTGGACGACGACCGACTCGGCCGACCCCGAGGAGGCGGTCACCGACTCCGCCGCGGGCGCGACCGCGTTCGCGTCCGGGGTGCGCACGTACAACGGGGCCGTCGGCGTCGACGTCGACGGCAACCCGGTCCCGACGCTCCTCGAGGCGGCCCGGGGCGCGGGCAAGGCCACCGGCCTGGTCACGACGGCCCAGGTCACCGACGCGACCCCCGCGGCGTTCGGCTCACACGTGCCCGACCGCGGCGACCAGAGCGAGATCGCACGCCAGTTCCTCGAGAGCTCGCGGCCCGACGTCGTGCTCGGCGGCGGCGAGGACTGGTGGTTCCCGGCGGGCGAGCCGGGCGCGTGGGAGGACAACCCCGCGAAGGACCCGACCGAGCAGAGCAAGGGGACCGAGGGGAACCTCGTCGAGCGCGCGCAGGACCTCGGCTACACGTACGTGAGCGACGCCGAAGGTCTCGCGGACGCACGCGGGCGCAAGCTGCTCGGCCTGTTCGCGAACGAGGAGATGTTCGAGCAGCGCAACGAGGGCGAGGGCGACCTGTACGAGCCGGAGGTGCCGCTCGTCGACATGACGGCCAAGGCGCTCGACGTGCTGTCGCGCGACCGTGACGGGTTCTTCCTGCTCGTCGAGGAGGAGGCGGTGGACGAGTTCGCGCACCGCAGCAACGCGACGCGCACGATCCAGGCCGGGCAGGCGCTCGACGAGACCGTCGCGCTCGCGCTCGACTTCGCGAAGAAGAACCGGGGCACGCTCGTGCTCGTCGTGGGCGACCACGCCACGGGCGGGCTCGCGATCGAGAACGTCGACCCGGAGGACGAGAGCGGCGAGGGCGCCACGACCGAGGACGGCCCGTTCGACCTCGCGGGGTCGGACCTGCAGTTCACGGTCGACTGGACCACGGGCGGCCACACGGGCGAGGCCACGCCGATCACCGCCCAGGGGCCGGGCGCCGAGCGGCTCGCGGGCGCGCAGCGCAACACCGACGTCCACGACGCCGTCCTGCGCGCGATGCAGGGCCGGGGCCGCGGCTGAGGGCGAACCGACCGCCCGGGCCGCGTGCGCCGTCGAGCACGACCCTGCGCGCGGTCGAGAACGACATGGGGGGGGGGGGGGGGGGGGGGTGCGCCGGGGCCCCCCTCCGGCAGGCGCGCGAGGGGGAGGGCGAGAGCGCCGCGGGCGCTCGGCACCGCCGCGCCGCCCCCCGCCCTCCCCCCCCCCGACGTCCCCCGGGACGCCGCGGTAGCCGCTTCCGAGCAAAGTCTCGTGGGCTCGGCCAACCCGGTCGCCTACGTCGGCGCACGCCCCCTCCTCGTGGAC
>NZ_JBHXIC010000090.1:0-16764 GCF_042723955.1 Cellulosimicrobium cellulans
CCGGCCCGGCCCGCCCCCCCGCCCCACCCACCCCAACCACCCCGCACCCACAGTGCCCCCCCCCCCCCCGCGGGCCGCGGCGCCGGCCCCCCCCCCCCCCCCCCCCCTCGACCGAGCAGTCCACGGCGGGCCGCTCCGCTCGTCCGACACCACGTCGGACCGGGTGGGCGGCCCGCCGTCGTACGGAGAGAGCGCCTGCGTGAACCCTGCACCACACCTGAGCCCCCGACCGCGCCGCCTGGCCCGATGGGCCGTCGGGGCAGCAGCGGCCCTCGTCGCAGCCCTCGCGCCCGCGTTGCCGGCGTCAGCGGCGAGCGGTGGCGCGTTGCCCCTCGACACCGACGACGTCATCACCTGGGGCGTCAAGCCGGCCGACGCGAACGGTCCGGACGGACGGACCCGCGTCGAGCTCGTCCTCGACCCCGGGGCGTCGGCGTCCGAGAACCTCGCCGTGTCGAACTTCAGCGACGTCGCCGTGACGTTCTCGATCCAGGCGGCGGACGGGTACATCAATCCCAAGGGCAGGTTCAACATGCTGCCGTCCGACCGGGAGTCGACGGGTGCCGGGACCTGGATCGAGGTCCAGGACTCGGTCGAGGTACCGCCCGACGAGACGGTCGTCGTGCCGTTCACCGTGACCGTGCCGGACAACGCCACGCCCGGCGACCACGTCGCCGGCATCGCCGCGACGGTGAAGAGCACCGACGTGGGCGAAGGTGGGACGAGCGTCGGCGTGGAGAGCCGCGTCGGCTTCCGTGTCTCCACGCGGGTGACGGGAGAGGTCCAGCCGGTCCTGACGGTCGAGAACGTCAAGGCCTCGTACGCACCCTCCTGGAACCCGTTCGCGGCGGGCGACCTGACGGTCTCCTACGACGTGGTGAACGACGGCAACGTCCGTCTCGGCGCCGAGGGTGACGTCACGACGAGCGGCTTCTTCGGCGCGGTGTCCGCGGACCGAGCGGCGGCGGCGATCCCCGAGGTCCTGCCCGGCGGCTCCCAGCGCTCGCGTGTCGAGACGTCGAACGTGTGGCCGCTGGGACCGGTCCGCTCGACGATCACCGTGACGCCGACGACGGTGGACGACGACCAGGTCGACGCCACGCTCGAGCCGGTCACGGTCACCGTGACGACCTGGGCCGTCCCCTGGCCGCAGCTCCTGCTGATCGCGATCGTCGTGGTCCTGGTTCTCGGCGTCCGCGACGACCGTCGCCGTCGGCGCCAGCGCCTGGAGGCGATGCTCGCGAAGGCGCGCGACGAGGGCCGCCAGCAGGCGAGCGGCAGCGAGCCCGCGCCGTCGGGCACGGCCTCGTCCACGGCGAAGGGCGAGCCGAAGGGCTGACCGCCACCGCGCCGTCGGGCACGGGGACTCCCTGCCCGACGGCGCGGACCGCGCGCGGTGTCGCGTAACCTTGAACCTCGTGGCCACCATCGACTTTCCGACCGAGATCAAGGCGCTGCGCAGCACGCTCGAGTCCATCGAGAGCGTGAGCGACCCGGAGGTGCTGCGCGCGAAGATCGCGGACCTCTCGGAGAAGGCGTCGGCCCCCGACCTGTGGGACGACCCGGACGCCGCGCAGAAGGTGACGTCGGCGCTCTCCGCGGCACAGTCCGAGCTGGAGCGGGTGAAGAGGCTCGGCCAGCGCATCGACGACGTCGAGACCCTGGTCGAGATGGGCCAGGAGATGGAGGACGAGGACACCCTCGTCGAGGCGGAGACCGAGGTCGGGTCGATCCGCAAGGACCTCGACCAGCTCGAGGTCCGCACGCTCCTCGCCGGCGAGTACGACTCGCGTGAGGCCGTCGTGACGATCCGCGCGGGCGCGGGCGGCGTGGACGCGGCCGACTTCGCGGAGATGCTCCTGCGCATGTACCTGCGCTGGGCGGAGCGCCACGGCTACTCGACCACCGTGCTCGACACGTCCTACGCAGAGGAGGCGGGGCTCAAGTCGGCCACGTTCGAGGTGAAGGCGCCCTACGCGTTCGGCCACCTCTCGGTCGAGGCGGGCACGCACCGCCTCGTGCGCATCTCGCCGTTCGACAACCAGGGTCGGCGGCAGACGTCGTTCGCGGCCGTCGAGGTCATCCCGCTCATCGAGCAGACGGACTCGATCGAGATCCCGGAGTCGGAGATCAAGGTCGACGTCTTCCGGTCCTCGGGACCGGGCGGGCAGTCCGTCAACACGACGGACTCCGCCGTGCGCATGACGCACATCCCCACCGGCATCGTCGTGTCGATGCAGAACGAGAAGTCGCAGATCCAGAACCGCGCCGCCGCGCTGCGCGTCCTCCAGTCCCGCCTGCTGCTCGTGCGCCAGGAGGAGGAGAACGCGAAGAAGAAGGAGCTCGCGGGCGACATCAAGGCGAGCTGGGGCGACCAGATGCGCTCCTACGTGCTCCAGCCGTACCAGATGGTCAAGGACCTGCGCACCGAGCACGAGGTCGGCAACCCGTCTGCGGTGTTCGACGGCGACATCGACGACTTCATCGAGGCCGGGATCCGCTGGCGCCGTGGGGCGCAGCAGGAGGCCTGACCCGTCGCGAGGCCACCGGGCGGTTGATCCGAGCAACGGATCGATGCGCCCGGGCGCGGCGTGTCCGCCCCGCCGGGCCGCAGACGCGTGCCTACCCTCGGGATCGTGCGACGAACCTCGTTCGTCCACGGATCGACCCCCGACCCGAGGAACGTGCCGCTGTGATCCGCTTCGAGAACGTCACCAAGGTCTACGCGCGCGGCGCGAGGCCGGCCGTCGACGACGTGTCGATGGAGGTTCGCCGCGGCGAGTTCGTCTTCCTCGTCGGCGCGTCGGGCTCCGGCAAGTCGACGTGCCTGCACCTCGTCCTGCGCGAGGAGCGCCCGACCAAGGGGAAGGTCTTCGTCGCAGGCCGCGACCTCGGCTCGATGTCGAGCTGGAACGTGCCCAAGCTGCGGCGCCAGATCGGGGTCGTCTTCCAGGACTTCCGCCTCCTGCCGAACAAGACGGTGTTCGAGAACGTCGCGTTCGCGCTCCAGGTGATCGGCAAGCCGCGCCACACGATCGCGATCACGGTGCCCGAGACGCTCGAGATGGTGGGCCTCGCCGGCAAGGAGAAGCGTCGTCCGCACGAGCTCTCCGGCGGTGAGCAGCAGCGCGTCGCCATCGCACGCGCCATGGTGAACCGGCCGCCGATCCTGCTCGCCGACGAGCCCACCGGGAACCTCGACCCCACCACGTCGCTCGGGATCATGCGCCTGCTCGACCGCATCAACCGCACCGGGACCACCGTCGTCATGGCGACGCACGACGAGGAGATCGTCAACCAGATGCGGCGCCGTGTCATCGAGCTCGACACGGGCACGCTCGTGCGCGACCAGGCGCACGGCGCGTACGGGGCCAGGGGACAGGTGATCCCCGACCCCGACCACAAGACCGCGGTCGCCGAGACCGGCACCGCGGCCGGCCCCTCGACGGGCACCGCACCGGAGTCGGCGCCGACGACGGCCGTCCCGCGCGCGCAGTCCGCCGCGGCCCGGCCGGACGCCGAGGAGGAGCCGGCCGAGCCGCCGTCGCGACGCTCGGTGCGCCGCCACGTCGAGGCGACGGCGGGGGAGTGATCGGCGTGCGACTCCAGTTCATCCTCGCGGAGCTCGGCCAGGGCCTGCGGCGCAACGTCTCGATGACCGTCTCGGTCGTGCTCGTGACCTTCGTGTCGCTGACGTTCGTCGGCGCGTCCATGCTCCTCCAGGCGCAGATCGGCAAGCTCAAGGACGACTGGTACGACAAGGTCGAGGTGTCCGTCTTCCTGTGCCCGACCGGCTCGCCGTCGCCGACGTGCGCCGCGGGCGAGGCGACCCCGGACCAGATCGCCGCGCTCGAGGACGTGTTCGAGTCCGAGCTCGCCGACGAGATCCAGACCGTGTACTTCGAGTCCAAGGACGACGCGTTCACGGCGTTCCAGGAGCGGTACCCCGACGGCTACCTCGGCACGCAGCTCACGGTCGACGACATGCAGGCGTCCTTCCGCCTCAAGCTCACGAACCCGGAGAACTACGAGGTCGTGAACGACGTCGTCACCGGGCGCCCGGGCGTCGAGGTCGTCGAGGACCAGCGGCGCATCTTCGACTCGCTCTTCCTCGCGCTCAACCGAGCGTCGCTCCTCGCCGCCGGGCTCGCCGCGGTCATGCTCCTCGCCGCGGTGCTGCTCATCACGACGACGATCCGGCTGTCGGCGCTGAGCCGGCGGCGCGAGACCGGCATCATGCGGCTCGTCGGGGCGTCGAACCTGTTCATCCAGCTCCCGTTCCTCCTCGAGGGGGCGATCGCGGCCGTGCTGGGCGCGCTCCTCGCGGTCGGCGGGTTGTGGGTGGGGGTGAAGTACCTCGTCACCGACTGGTTGTCGCAGTCCGTGACGTGGGTGGCCTACGTCGACGAGTCGGACGTGCTCCGTATCGCGCCCGTCCTCGTCGGCATCGCGTTCCTGCTGGCGGCCGTGTCCTCGGTCGTCACGCTCAACCGGCACACGAGGGTGTGAGATGACCCGGGACCTCCGCCGCGCTACCGCGGCCCTGATCGCCACGACGATGCTCCTCGTGGGGGGTGTCGCGTCGGCCTCCGCCGACGACATCGACGATCGTCGCGCAGCAGCAGAACGGCGCCAGTCCGAGATCCTCGGCAACCGCGAGCAGCTCCAGTCCGAGCTCGAGGACACGGACGCCGAGCTCGCGCAGGCGGTCGTCGACCTCCAGGCGATCGAGGCGCGACTGCCCGTCGCCCAGGCCGAGCTGGACGCCGCCGAGGCCGAGGTCGAGCGGACCCAGCGCGAGGCGGAGCTGCTCGCGCAGCGGCTCGAGGACGCGCTCGGGCAGGAGGCCGCGATCAGCGCCGAGATCGAGCGCGGCGCGACCGAGGTCGCCGACGCGAAGTCCAGCATCGCGGAGATGGCGCGACAGGCGTACCGCGGTCAGGGTGACGTGTCGAGCCTCGGCATCGTCACGGGCGCGGAGAGCACCGAGGAGTTCATCGAGGAGTACGCGGTCTCGTCGACGGCGGCGCGCAGCCAGTCCCGGTCGCTCCAGGACCTCCTCGAGGCGGAGTCGGTCGCGCGCAACCGCGAGGCGCGCCTGCAGGCGGTGCGCGAGACGGTCGCCGACCTGAAGAAGCAGGCGGACGAGAACCTCGTCGCCGCGGAGGCGGCACGCAAGGCCGCGGCGGACCGCAAGGCCGAGGTCGAGCAGCTCATCGTCGACCAGCAGGCGAAGAAGGCGACGATCGAGGAGCGCAAGGCCGCGGCCGAGGCGAAGGTCGCCGAGAACGAGGCGGCCCAGCAGTCTCTTCAGCAGGAGATCAAGGGCATCATCGCCGAGCAGGCGGAGCGCGACCGCAAGGCCGCCGAGGAGGAGGCGCGGCGCCAGCAGCAGCAGCAGTCGTCCGGCGGCGGGGGGTCCTCGGGCGGCGGTGGCGGTGGCGGCGGAGGAGGGGGTGGCGGGTCCTCGTCCGGGGGCGACCGGGGCAGCATCTCGAGCTTCCTGTCGTACCCGACCGCGGTGCCGCACGTGACGTCGAGCTACGGGATGCGGCTGCACCCGATCCTCGGGTACTACCGCATGCACGCCGGGACCGACCTGCGCGCCTACTGCGGGACCCCGATCATGGCGGCCGGGCCGGGCACGGTGGTCCACGCCCAGTGGCGCAACGGCTTCGGCAACCAGGTGCTGATCAACCACGGCACGGTCGGCGGCAAGAACCTCATGACGAGCTACAACCACCTCACGCGCTTCGCGGTCTCCTCCGGACAGAAGGTCGAGAAGGGCAAGGTCATCGGCTACTCCGGCAACACCGGGCTGTCGGGGGCGTGCCACCTCCACTTCGAGGTGTACGTCAACGGGTCCACCATCGACCCGATGTCGGTCCTCGGCTGACCGGCGTCCGCTCGCGCCCGGCCGTGTCGCGGCCGTGGTCCGGCCCCGCGGCGTCCGGCCGCGGGGGATAATCGGTACCGGGCGTCGTCGAGCACCCGTACGCTGGTGCGCCGGCACGACGGCGGCCCGCACCCGGCCCCGGCACGGCGGCATCGGAGGCCGGGCGCCACGGGCGACGACACGACAGCGAAGGACGGTAGGACACGGATGGCGAAGGACACCGGCCGCAAGGTCGTCGCCAGCAACCGCAAGGCACGCCACGACTACGTGATCGAGGACGTGTACGAGGCGGGGATCGTCCTGTCGGGCACCGAGGTCAAGGCGCTGCGGATGGGGCGGGCCTCGCTCGTCGACGGCTACGTCGCCGTCGACCGGGGCGAGGCCTGGCTCGAGAACGTCCACATCCCGGAGTACACCGAGGGCACGTGGAACAACCACGCCCCGCGTCGCAAGCGCAAGCTGCTCCTGCACAAGGAGGAGATCCTGCGCCTCGAGTCCAAGACGCGCGAGAAGGGCCACACGATCGTGCCTCTCGCGCTGTACTTCCTCGACGGGCGGGCCAAGGTCGAGATCGCGCTCGCCCGCGGCAAGAAGGAGTACGACAAGCGGCAGGCCTTGCGCGAGAAGCAGGACAACCGCGAGGCGCAGCGCGCCATGCGGCAGCGCGAGCTGCGCTGATCCCGGCCCCCCGGGCCGACGTTGGCCCACCCGCTGGTGACGACGTCGCCCTCGACGTACGGTCGAGGGCGAGACGACGACCACGAACCAGGAGGCCCCATGGTCAAGCTCCGTCAGTACATCCCGCGCCTCGCGGCGGGCGCGTACATCCTCAACTCCGGCCTGAACAAGCGCGGCGCGGACGAGGCGACCGCGCAGGGGATCCACGGCATGGCGGCGGGGACGTACTCGTTCCTGGGGGACGTCGAGCCCCAGCAGTTCACCAAGGCGCTCTCGACCACGGAGATCGCGCTCGGCGCGGCGCTCGTCGCACCCTTCGTCCCCACCGGGCTGGTGGCCGTGGGTCTGGGCGTCTTCTCCGCAGGGCTCGTGGGCATGTACCTGAAGACCCCGGGCATGACGCGCGAGGACGGGGTACGGCCGACCGAGCAGGGCACCGGACTCGCGAAGGACGTGTTCCTCCTCGGGATCGCGGGGGGCCTGCTCGTGGACGCCCTGAGCCGCAAGAAGTAGTCGCCGGCGTCGCGAGCCGGACCGCGTCCGGCAGGTGCGGAAATATCGGTGCGGCGACCGACGTTCATCCCGTAGGCTTGTCCTGCTGAGCGACGACCGGGTCCGCCCGGGAGCCGCGCAGTGATTGACAACTCCACAGGGGGTGATCGGTTTCGACGGTGGTCGTGCTTCGAGGAGAAGCGGGCCGAGGATGCAGGCTTATCTCGTTAACGATGTCTGCAAAACACAGGTGCCGATAACAAGCGCACCGACTTCGCCCTCGCCGCCTGAGCGAGCCCCGAAGTCCGTCAGCCCGAGCTAGCTCTCGACTCGGATCCTGGCGTCATCTAGAGAGCCACTGCTCGCAGCCCTCGTCATCGGGGCTGCGAGGACTTTCAGGTGACTGAGCCCGTCCGCATCTTGTCTGCGTGAGTGCGGGGGCCGAGAAAAACGACAGCAGACTGCGCCCGGAGAAGTCCTCGATCGGCGTCACCGGACCGGGGTTCGATTCCCCGCACCTCCACCCCTGCGGCGACGGCCCGCACCCCTCGAGGGTGCGGGCCGTCGTCGTCCCTGCTGGTCGTTCGTGGCCCGAGACGGGTCGCCTGTCACCACCCGTGCTGCGCCCAGGCGGCGGCCGCCTCCTCGCCGTCGAGCCACTCGACCCGCAGCCGTCGCCCGCGCACGACGAGGTCGTCGCCGTCCTCACGCGGGAGCGGCGGTGCCTCGGGGTCGTCGCTGTACACGTCCTCCGCCAGGGCCGCGTCGGCGTCGTCCAGGTGGGCGCGCCACTGGACGCGCGGCTCGGGGTTCACGTGCCGCGGGAAGGCGTAGGGCCCGACGGTGTCCCAGTGCGTGCACACGCGCGTCACGAGGTGCCCGACCTGCCGTGGCCCGCCGTCGTCCGTGTCGTGCCAGAGGCGGGCGACGCGCCCGGTCGACGGGGTCTCGGCGATCGTCGGGTCAGTCATGGGTGGACGCCCCGACGAGCGACCCGCGACTCGCGGCGGGAGCGTCGGGGCCGTCGTCAGGCCCCGGGGGGTCGGCGTCTGCCGACGGCGTGCCGCCGTCCTGGGCTCGCCGACGGAACCGGCGCAGGACCCAGCGCACGACGAGCAGCACCACCCCGGCGACCACGAGCCAGGGGAGGAGGGCGCCGAGGACGACGACCAGCCCGTTGAGCGTGGTGAGCAGGGCGTTCCACCCGTTCTGCAGGCCCCCGAGGAAGCCGCCGGGGGCGAGCCGCTCGGTCGGCACGACCTCCACGACGGTGACGTGCAGGGTGGACATCGAGACCTGGTCCGTGAGCGCCGCTCGCTGCGACTGGAGCGACTCCAGCTCGGCCTGTCGTGTCGTCAGCTCCTGCTCCGCGGCGAGCAGGTCCGCGGTCGTCGCGGCGTCACCCATGAGGGTGCGCAGCCGCTCCACGGACGTCGTCAGGGCGTCGACCCGGGCGTCGAGGTCGCGAGCGGTCCCGGTCACGTCGACGGCCTCGATCGAGAGGTCGCGCACCTCGCCCACCTGGTCGAGGGCGTCGACGGTGGCGGTCGTCTGCGTCGACGGCACCCGGATCGTCAGCTCCGCGGACGCGCGTGCGTCGCCCTCGGGCTCCGACTGCCGCCGGCTCTCGACCCGGCCGCCCGCGCTCTCCGCGAGGTCGGCGACCGCGTCGGCCGCGGCCGCCGGGTTGTCGGCCACGACCGTGACCGACCCCGTGGTGACGATCTCCCGCTCCGCCGCGGCGACGGCGTCCTCGTCGCCCGGGGCGATCCCCGACGACACGTCCTCGGCGGCGTCCGCGGCGCCGCCCCCCGCGACCTCCGAGACCGCGCCGCCGTCGCCCTCGGAGAGGGACGCCATGTCGCCCGAGGACGCCGAGCAGCCCGCCAGGAGAGCGCCGCCGAGCAGGAGCGCCGCGACGACGGCGAGGGGGCGAGTGGTCCGCATGCTGCGAGAGTAGGGGGCCAAGCGTGCGAACCGGACACCACGCGCGACATCGTGACCGTCTTGTGAACTGGTCGTGATCCAACCGCAGCGCGACGCTCCGGACCATGGACGGCGGCGCGGTCCCGGCCCCGGCAGGGCAAGATGGGCGCGTGCTCGTGTGCTGCGGTCTCGTGACCCTCGACGTCGTCCAGGTCGTCGACGAGCTGCCGCGACCTGACGAGAAGGTCGTCGCGCGATCGGTCGCCGCCACCTTCGGGGGGCCGGCGGCCAACGCCGCGGCGACCGCCGTCGCGCTGGGCGTCCCGACGCGGCTCGTCACCGCCGTCGGGGGCGGGCCGCTCGCGGAGGTCGTGCGTCGCGAGCTCGCGGGCTGCGGGATCGAGCTCGTCGACACGGCGGCCGGGAAGGCCGGCGGACGCCTCGCCGTCTCGACCGTGCTCGTCACGCGGGCCACCGGTGAACGGGCCGTCGTGAGCACGAACGCGTCCGGGTTCGGCGACCTCGCGGCCCGTGCGGCGACGGGCGGCCCCGGGCTCCTCGACGGCGTCGGGCCGGGCGACGTCCTGCTGCTGGACGGGCACCTGCCGGGGCTCGCGCTCGCGATGGCGCGCGAGGCGCGCGAACGGGGCGCGGCCGTGGTGCTCGACGGCGGGTCGTGGAAGCCGGACGCCGCGGAGATGATCGGCTCCTGCGACGCGGTCGTGGTGTCGGCGGACTTCCGGCCACCGGGGGTCGGGACGGGCGACGTGCTCGGCGCGGTCGCGGCGCTCGGTCCGCGGTTCGTCGCCCGTACCCGCGGTCCGGGTCCGGTCGAGGTGCTCGACGAGGGGGAGCGGTACGACGTCGCGGTGCCCGAGCCGGAGCGGGTCGTCGACACGCTCGGAGCGGGGGACGTGGTCCACGGGGCCTTCGCGGCGGAGGCGGCGCGCGGCGCGTCGTGGCGGGTCGCGCTCGAGCAGGCCGTCGTCGTCGCGTCGCGCTCGGTGGAGCACCCGGGCGCGCGGGGCTGGGTCGGCGCGGCGCCCTGAGGCGACGGGCGGGCCGAGGGGCCGCCCGGGACGGGACCCAGGTCCCGCGGCGAGGGCTGATCGGCAACATTTCGGTCACGAAGCCGTGAGGAAGTTGACAGCCACTTAGTAAAGGCAGTCTACTAACAAACATGACAACGGCAGTCACCGGGACCGGAGCACCGAGGAGGCGTCTGAGCACAGGGCTCAGGCCGACCTCGAAGGTGCTGCCCGAGCACGCTCGGGCCCACAACCGGTCCCTCGTGCTGCAGCACCTGTTCCACGAGGGACCCACCTCCCGCGCCGACCTGGCGCGCGCCACGTCCCTCACTCGCGTGACCATCTCCGACCTCGTCTCCGTGCTCATCGCCGAGGGTCTGGTCGAGGAGCTCGGCGTCCGCCCGGGCCAGCGCGTCGGCAAGCCCGCGATCCTCGTCGGGATGCGCACGAGCGCGTACCAGATCGTCTCCGTGGACCTCACCGACGACGAGGTGCTGCGCGGCGCGGTCCTCACGCTCACGGGCGACTTCGTCGTCCGCCAGAGCCTGGCGGTCGACGGTCGCACCGGCACCGAGCTGGTCGACCTCCTCACGCGCTTCTGCCGCGGCCTCATCGCGTCCGCCACCCAGCCGGTCATCGGCGTGGGGATCGGCTCGCCCGGCGTCGTCGACGCCGAGGGGCGCGTCATCGAGGCGCCCAACCGTCGCTGGTACGACGTCCCGCTCGCTGCGCAGCTCACCGAGCGGCTCGGCCTCGCCGTGCACGTGGCCAACGACGCGAACATCGCCGCGCTCGGCGAGTTCACGTTCGGCGGCGCGGCCGGCGACGGCTTGCTCGTCCTCACCGTGGGCGAGGGCGTGGGCGCCGGGATCATGGTCGACGGCGCACGGGTGCGCGGGCACGCGGACGCGGCCGGCGAGCTGGGGCACGTGACCGTGGTCGAGGACGGGGAGCCGTGCGCCTGCGGGCGCCGCGGCTGCCTGGAGACCGTCCTGTCCGTGCCGGCCCTGCGCCGCGCGGTGGACGGGCTCGACACCGAGGCTTCCGACGCCGTCCTGGCGTCGGTGGGCAGGACGCTGGGCATCGCTCTGGCCCCTGTCGTCAGTGCGCTCAACCTCGCGGAGGTGCTCGTCAGCGGTCCTGCGGACCTGCTCGACGGCCCTCTGCGCGAGGCAGCGTTCGAGACCATCCGCTCCCGGACGATGCCGGTCATCGGCAGCGGGCTCCAGGTGCGGATGGCCACGCTCGACGAAGACGTCGTCCTTGCCGGGGCAGCCGTCCTCGTCCTGTCCGGACAGCTGGGGGTCTCATGAGCCGACGACGCTCGGACTGACCCCCACCGCCCGACCGGGGCCGGGTCCGCCCCAGTCCCTCAGACCTCCTGGGAACCCCAGAGCAGCATCCCCAGGAACGCAGTACCCCTGCACGTGCTCTATTACGCAGGACTCCTGCCACACCTCCGGTGGCGTCACCGACGCCGCCACCAAGAAACACCGAGAGGAAGCACCCAGTGAAGAGGAACCGTCTCGTCGTCGCCTCCGTGGCGTCGACGATCACCCTGGCGCTCGCGCTGACCGCCTGCAGCACCGGCGGCGGGAGCGACGACAACGGCTCGGACGAGGCCGCCACCGGCGACATCCGCGTCTGGCTCAACGGCTCGGACACGCCCGACGCCGCTCGCGAGTACCTCAAGACGACCTTCGAGGAGGAGAACCCGGGCAGCACCCTCACCATCGAGGAGCAGTCCTGGACCGGCCTCGTCGACAAGCTGACGACCTCGCTCTCGGGCTCCGACAGCCCGGACGTCGTCGAGGTCGGCAACACGCAGTCCCCGGCGTTCACCTCCGCGGGCTTCTTCCGTGAGATCACGGAGGAGGAGTTCCAGTCCTTCGGCGGCGACGACCTGCTCCAGGGCTTCGTCGAGGCCGGCGACTGGGACGAGAAGCACTACGCCCTGCCGTACTACGCGGGCTCGCGCGCCGTCTTCTACTCGCCGTCTGCCATCGGCTCGGAGATCACCGTCCCGACGACGCTCGACGAGTACGTCACGCTGGGCAAGTCGCTCAAGACCGACACGCGCTCGGGCGTCTACTGGCCCGGCCAGGACTGGTACAACGCGCTCCCGTTCGTGTGGGAGAACGGCGGCTTCATCGCCGAGCAGAACGACTCCGGCGAGTGGGAGGCAGGCTTCTCGTCCGAGGGCGGCCTCGCCGGTCTCGCGCAGGTCCAGGACCTCATGCTCAACGCGTCGCTCGCGCCGAAGGACGGTCAGGAGACCGACCTCCAGGTGCCGTTCTGCGAGGGCAACGTCGCGTTCCTCTCGGCGCCGACGTGGATCCAGTGGTCCATCAACGCTCCGGAGGAGCCCGAGACGCCGGACGGCGTCCCCGGCTGCGCCTCGACCTACGGCGCCGACCTCACGGCCTTCCCGCTCCCGGGCAAGGAGGCCGGCACGACGGCGCAGGTCTTCGCCGGTGGCTCGAACATCGCCGTGGCGCAGAAGTCGAACAACCCTGAGCTCGCGTTCAAGGCGTTCGAGATCATGATGAGCGACGAGTACCAGACGATCCTCGCCGAGAACGGCCTCATCCCGGCCCGCGTCTCGCTCTCGAGCGCGGTCCCGCAGGACAACCCGATCGCCCAGGCCGGCGTCGCCGCCGCGGCGAACACGCGCCTCACCCCGCCGTCGCCCAAGTGGGCGGACGTCGAGGCGCAGAACGTGCTCCAGACCGCCTTCACGCGGATCGCGAACGGTGACGACGTCAAGACCGTCGCCGCGGACCTGGACGCGAAGATCGAGGAGATCCTCAACAGCTGAGCCCGACCGGTGGCGCTCGGCCCGTCCGGGCGCCACCGGAGGCTCGAGCCGTCAGGGGTGGGGTCTCCTTCAGGAGCCCCCACCCCTTCCCACGACGGGCCGTCGGCACGTCTCCGCGCACCACCGCGCACCCCTGACGGAGTGAGGAAATGAGCTCAACCACCCTCGAACCCCGCACCGAGCGCTCCGGCGCGCCGGTGCGGCCCCCCAAGAAGCGGCGTCCGCCGGTCCTCCCCTGGACGCTCCTCGTCCCCAGCCTCGTCGTGCTGGGGGTCCTGGTCGGGTACCCGATCGTCCGACTGATCGTCATGTCGTTCCAGGAGTACGAGCGGGCCCAGCTCATGGGCCAGCCCGCCGAGTGGGTCGGCTTCGACAACTACGTCCAGGTCCTCACGGACGTCGACGGCTTCTGGACCGTGCTGCTGCGCAGCTTCGTCTTCATGGTCGTCTGCGTCACGTTGACGATGGTCCTGGGCACGCTCATCGCGCTGCTCATGATGCGGCTCGGCAAGGGCTTCCGCCTGCTCGTCTCCGTCGGGCTGCTGCTGGCCTGGGCCATGCCGGCACTCGCCGCGACGATCGTCTGGGGCTGGATCTTCGACACCCAGTACGGCGTCATCAACAACCTCCTGACGACGATCACGGGCGACAACTGGATGGGCCACTCCTGGCTCCTCAACCCGCTCCAGTTCTTCCTCATCGCCACGATCATCATCGTGTGGGGCGCGATCCCGTTCGTCGCGTTCACGATGTACGCGGGCCTCACGCAGATCCCCGGCGAGGTGCTCGAGGCCGCGCAGCTCGACGGCGCGGGCCCGTTCCAGCGCTTCCGGCTCATCATGATCCCGTACGTGCGCAGCATCATCACGGTGCTCATCGTGCTGTCGATCATCTGGGACCTGCGGGTGTTCACACAGATCTACGCGCTCCAGGGCGTGGGTGGTGACCGCGAGAAGACGAACACGATCGGCGTGTACATCTACCAGATGGGCATGGCCCAGGGTCACTACGGGCTGGCCGGCGCGATCTCGGTGATCTTCGTCTTCATCATGCTCGGCATCTCCTTCTACTACGTGCGCCAGACGATCCGGGAGGAAGAACTGTGAGCACCATCTCGACCACCCCCCGGGCCTCGGTGCGGCACGCCTCGGCCGCGGGCAAGCCTGCGCCGCGCAGGAGCCGCGAGACGCAGCGCAAGAAGGCCGCCAACATCGGCTTCGCGATCATCGCGATCGTCGTCTTCGTCGCCTCGGTCTTCCCGGTCTACTGGATGATCAACACGTCGTTCCTGCCGTCGAGCCTCATTCGCGGCACGGACCTGCACTTCTTCCCGACGCCGGACGTCTTCACCCTGAACAACTACGTGTCGGCATGGACCGACACGTCGCGAGCCCCGCTGCCGCCGGCGATGGGGAACTCCATCATGGTGACGTTCTTCACGCTCATCATCGCGATGGTGCTCGGGTTCCTTGCATCGCTCGCCGTGACGCGGTTCCGGTTCAAGGGCCGCCGCGCCTTCATCATCGCGGTCCTCGTGGTACAGATGATCCCGGGCGAGGCGATGATGATCTCGATCTTCCGGATCATCGACGGCTGGCAGATGCTCAACACCGTCGTCGGTCTGGGGATCGTCTACGTGTCCGGCGTGCTGCCCTTCACGATCTGGACGCTGCGCGGGTTCGTCAACGGAGTTCCTGCCGAGCTCGAGGAAGCCGCCATGATCGACGGCTGCTCGCGCGGCAGGGCGTTCTGGAAGATCACGTTCCCGCTGCTCGCGCCCGGGCTCGTCGCGACGGGTGTGTTCGCCTTCATCCAGGCGTGGAACGAGTTCGTCATGGCCCTGATCATCATGCAGCGCCCAGAGTCGATGACGCTGCCCGTGTGGCTGCGCACCTTCCAGCAGGCGACGCAGGCGACCAACTGGGGAGCGCTCATGGCGGGTTCGGTGATCATCGCCGTGCCCGTGGTGATCTTCTTCCTCATCGTGCAGGGTCGGATGACCGGTGGTCTCGTCTCGGGTGCGGTGAAGGGCTGACGTGAGCGACCTGAGCACGGCTGCCTCGCTGAACGGCGAGGCGGCCGCAGCCCTGGCCGGGAGCCCCGGTCCCGGCGGCACGCCGCGGTGCGACTCCGCGGCGTCCGGGAACGCGGTCGGTCTCGATATCGGCGGGACCAAGGTGCTCGCCGCCTTCCTCGGACCCGACGGCGTCGCGCGGGAGACCCTCCGCCTGCCGACCGTGCGCGGCCCGCAGGGCGTGGTGTCCAGCGCGGCCCGCGCGGTCCGCGAGGTGGTGCGCCGTGCCGGCGTCGGGTTCGCCGAGGTCGACGGCGTCGGCGTCGGCGTGCCGGGACTGGTGGACCCCGAGGACGGCTCCGTCATGCACGCCGTCAACCTCGGCATCGAGGGAGGGCGCTTCGCTCTGGCGGAGGCGCTGTCGGCGGAGCTCGGCGGCCTTCCGGTCAGGGTCGACAACGACCTCAACGTCGCCGCGCTCGGTGCCTCGCACCTGCGCGGCGACGACGGGTCGGATCTCGCGTTCCTCGCGCTGGGAACCGGCCTGGCCGCCGGGATCGTGCTCGGTGGCGAGCTGCGTCGAGGCGTGAGCGGCGCGGCGGGCGAGATCGGGCACATCCCGATCGACCCGCGCGGACCCGAGTGCGCGTGCGGCCAGCGCGGGTGCGTCGAGGTCTACGCCTCGGGCTCCGCGGTGTCCGCCCGGTGGCCGTCGCGCCACGGCCGGCCCGCGCCCGCGGAGCTCTTCGACGCGGCCGCGGCGGGCGACCCGGAGGCGATCCGGGTCAAGGACGAGTTCGCGTCCGCCGTCGCCTCCGCGGTGCGGATCCTCGAGCTGACGGTCGACGTCCGGCACGTCGTCCTCGGTGGCGGCGTGTCCGCCCTGGGGCAGCCGCTCCTGGACGCCGTGCGCGCCGCGCTCGACGCGCAGTCGAGCACGTCCCCGTTCCTGTCCTCGTTGCGTCTCGCCGAGCGGGTCTCGCTCGCTCCGGCGGACGTGCCCGTCGCCGCGGTGGGTGCTGCCCTCGTCGGCCGTCGAAAGGTGAAGTGATGGAGGTCGTGATCGCTCCTGCGGAGCGGTTGGCGGTGCTGGCTGCGGACGCGGTCGAGAAGGTGGTGCGGTCGCGGCCGGAGGCGGTGCTGGGGCTGGCGACGGGTTCGTCGCCGTTGAGGGTGTACGACGAGCTGGCGCGTCGTCACCGTGAGGACGGGTTGTCGTTCGCGGGGGCGAAGGCGTTCATGCTGGACGAGTACGTGGGTCTGCCCGCGGAGCACCCCGAGCGGTACCGGAACGTGATCGAGACCGAGATCGCCTCGCGGGTGGACTTCGCGCCGGGTGCGGTGCAGGGCCCGGACGGGAACGCGGCGGACCTGGTCGCGGCGTGCGCGGCGTACGAGGAGTCGATCGCGGCGGCGGGGGGTGTGGACCTGCAGATCCTGGGGATCGGGACGGACGGGCACATCGCGTTCAACGAGCCGGGGTCGTCCCTGGCGTCGCGCACGCGGATCAAGACGTTGACGGCGCAGACGCGCGAGGACAACGCGCGGTTCTTCGGTGACGACGTGGACCAGGTGCCGCGGCACTGCCTGACGCAGGGGCTGGCGACGATCATGTCGGCGCGGCACCTGGTGCTGCTGGCCACGGGCAAGGGCAAGGCGGAGGCGGTGCACCAGCTCGTGGAGGGCCCGGTCTCGGCGTTGTGGCCCGCGACGATCATGCAGATGCACCCGCACGCCACGGTGCTCGTCGACGACGCGGCGGCCTCGCGCCTCCAGCTCGGTGACTACTACCGCCAGACGTACGCGTCCAAGCCGGACTGGCAGGGCCTGTAGCCGATCTGTCGATGAACTCTCGCGGGCCGTCGCCCGCGAGGCACAGCCGCCCGCCGGCGCGCGGTCCACGCCCCTGGAC
>NZ_JBHXIC010000091.1:0-16204 GCF_042723955.1 Cellulosimicrobium cellulans
GGGCGGCGCCCCCTCCCGTTCGCGGGAGGCCCCCCGGGCGGGCCGGGGTGGGGCGGGACGTGCGGGTGGTCTCCCCACCGCCCGCACGTCCCTCTTCCCCCGGGAGCGACTCCCTGCAGCGACGGCCTCAGAATCGTCGCGCGGTATCGGTCGCCCCGTAGGCCCGCCGCACACGGCGGGCTGTCGGAACCGTCAGACCAGCCAGGCGTTGCGCTGGACGAACGGGATCTTCTTCCACGTCTTGCCGAGACCGAGCACGCTGCCCGCTCCGAGGAGGGTGAGCGCGATGATCGTCAGGGCCATCGTGATGTGGTCGTCGATGATCGGGTTGGTCACGAGCGGGAGCTCGGCCAGGTACATCAGGAGGAGCAGCAGCGTGCCGCTCACCGAGGCGACCCGCATCCCGATGCCGAGGATCAGCGCGAGCCCGATGCCGAGCAGGCCGACCATGAAGAGCACGTCGATGAACGCGTTGCCGGCAAGACCGCTGAAGAAGCCCGAGAACGTGCCCTCGAGGTTCGACAGGAAGCCGGTGGTCGGGCTGTTCCCGTTGATCCACGAGCGCTCGGCGGGGGTGGCGAACCCGAGCCCGAACGTCTTGTCGAGGAATGCCCAGAGGAAGTAGAAGCCGACCACGATCCGCAGGACCCCGAGCACGACCTGGGTGTGTCGCGGAGCGCGCTCCGCGAGGCTGAGGGTCTCCGGCTCGCTGCCTTCGACCGTGGGGAGCGGCGCGTTGGCGTTCCGCTCGATCGTCCCCTTCATCACTGTCCCCTCTCATCGACCCGGCCGGTGCGGTCGGGCTCCTGAGACCAAGCAAACCCCTGTGGAGGAAGGGTGGACGTCGGGCAAAGGTCGCCGCCCACGGGGACCTAGGTCACCGGTGAGCGTTCGCCGGCCCCTGCGGCCGGGTCGCTCAGGAGCCGGTGGAGCCGTCGAGCTCGGCGCGCAGCTCGTCGACGCGCGTGCGCAGGCTCTCGATCGCGTCCCGGACGGCGGCGTCGGCGCCGGACAGGGAGTCCGCGACCGCGTCGAGCTCGGCGGACGCGTCCTCGAGCGCGGTCTCCGCGTCCGCGAGGCGCTGCTCGGCCTCGGCGCGGGTGTCGTCCGTGGCCGCGGCCGCCTCGTCCGCCGCGGCGCGGGCCTCGTCCGCCGCCTCCTGTGCCGCCGTGACGGCGTCCTCCGCGCGCGTGCGGGCGTCGCCGGACAGCGAGCCGAGGTCGTCGGCGAGGGACCGGACGTCCTCGCCGATGGTCTCGGCCTGGGACCGCGCGTCGTCGAGGAACTGCTGGACCTGGTCCCCGGTGAGGGTGAACTCCGGCACGCTCACGGACCCGTCCTCCGCGCACCCGGACAGGGCGACGGACGCGATGACGACAGCACCGACCGCGAGCGCGCGTGACGTTGACCTGCGGTGACGCGTGGATGAACTCATGACGGCATTGTCGCGCGCGAACATGAGACGGGGGTGAGAGCCTCGTGGAGGCGGTGTACGGTAGGCGGACGAGGGCACTGTGGCGTGCAGCACACCGGCCGGTGGGCGTGCGCAGCCGTGACGTCGGGCGCGACGACGCGCTGAACCGGCGCGCGGGACCGCAGGTCCGTGGCAGGGCACGAAGCACGGGAGTGAGCGGTGAGCACCACGGCAGAGCACGAGGGCGCGGACGACGTGCCCCAGACGCCCGAGCCTGCCGCGCCCGCCCTCGCGCCGTCCCCCGCCTTCGCGCGACGCGCTCGCGCCGTCTCCCACGTGCTCATCTCCTCGGCGCTCGCGATCACGCTGGCCGCCGCGCTCGCGGGGAGCGTCGAGCCCCGCCCCGGTGCGTCCTTCTTCGCCGCCGAGGCCGCGACGGCGACGCAGGTCTCGGCGCTGTCGAGCACGCTCGGCGCAGGCCTCGACGAGGACCAGCAGCTCGACGGCGCGATCGAGGTCCTCGCGACGGCGAACTCCCTCGCCGACGGCGAGGTCACCGCTCCCGTGGAGCAGGCGCGCGCCGAGCTCGGCATGCTCCTCGCCACCTACCTCGCCCAGCAGGACGCCGCCCGCCGGGTGCCCGTCCAGGTGGTCCCCGACGGCGGGCTCGACCTCGACGAGTCGCTCGACGACACCGAGGTCCCCGAGCTCCCGGAGCCGGTCGACCCGGGCGCGGGCTCCGACGACACCGACGTCCCCGGTACGGACGAGGACGGGACGACGGTCCCCGGAGGCCCCGTGCAGCAGCCCGCGTCCGTGGACGCGGCGGGCGTCACGGACGCGGTGCGCACCTCCGCGGTCCGCACCGCGCCGAGCCCGAGCCCGACGAGCAGCCCCGACCCCACCGCGTCCCCCAGCCCGAGCGGGTCGCCGAGCCCCAGCGGGTCGCCGAGCCCGTCGCCCTCGGGCGACACCCCGACAGGACCGACGGCGCCCGGCAGCACCGGGGGCTCCCCGGGAGACCGCGCGCTCCCCGAGGACGCCGTGCCCGCTCCCGACGGCGTCGCCCCGGGGGAGCTCGGCGGCACCCAGGGCGACCTGGACGACCCGTCGGGTGACAGCGGTGACGGAGAGCACGCGGAGGACGACGACCACGCTCACGGCGACGTGACGCTCGAGGACGTCGTCGTCTCGGCGACCCACCTCGCGGACCTGCTCGGCACGGACTACTCCCCGGTCGGCGTCGTCCCGGCGGCCGGGGCCACGGCGCTCGCGGGCACGACCCTCGCGGAGCGGCTCGCCGAGGTGGTCGAGAAGTACGCCGGCTCGACGGCGCAGTACCAGAACGGGCGTATCCCGCCCGAGGCGCTGTGCGCGCTCGACTTCGCGCCGGGCAAGACGCTGCGCTGCGACGCGGCGGAGCAGCTCGAGGCGCTCGCCGCCGAGTTCCAGAAGGAGTTCGGGTACGCGCTCAAGATCACCGACGCGTACCGCCCCTACGACGACCAGGTGCGGCTGAAGGCCATCAAGCCGTACCTCGCCGCCGTTCCGGGGACGTCCCAGCACGGCTGGGGCCTGGCGATCGACGTCGGCGGCAGCGTCCCGTCGGGGACGTCGCGCGAGTACGTGTGGATGCGCATGCACGCGCCGGACTACGGCTGGGACAACCCCGCCTGGGCGCGGCCGAACGGCTCCAAGCCCGAGCCGTGGCACTTCGAGTTCTTCGCCGCGGGCAAGATGCCGACGCGGTACACGCCGTCGGAGAGCTCGACCCCGACGACCCCGCAGAAGCCGTCGACCCCGGGTGCGCCGGCCCCGGCGCCCAAGCCCACGCCGACCGAGCCCACGAAGCCGACCACGCCCACCACGCCGCCCAAGCCCACCACTCCGAAGCCGGAGCCCGAGCAGCCTGCGAAGGTCGCCGTGCCGGCCGGCCTCGTCGGCACGACGCAGGCCCAGGCCGCGGCCGCTCTCGCGAAGGCCGGGTTCACGGTCAGCGTGACGACGCAGGAGGACGCCGCCGCGGCGGGAACCGTGATCGCGGTGAACCCGGGCTCGGGCACGGAGCTCGCGCCAGGGAGCACGGTGACGATCGTCGTCTCGACCGGGCCGGCCGACCCCGAGCCTCCGGTAGACCCCGAGCCGCCCGTCGACCCGGAGCCGACCCCCGACCCCGAGCCCGGGCCGACGGAGGAACCGACCGCCGCGCCGACGTCCGCGCCGACCGAGGAGCCCACGGCGGACGCGACGGAGACGACCGCGCCCTGACGCGCGACGTCGTCGGGCCCCGCGGGGGAGTGCGGTCGCGCTGGCGGCGCCCGCTCGTGCCGCGGACCTCCGGATATTCGCGTGCGCCGCGGCGGGTGGCCGCGTAACCTCGTCGGCGATGTGATCCTCACCTGCCCCGACCGCTCCGTCCCGTCGAGCCCGTCGTCGTGGCCCCCGCGCCGTCCCTGGCGCGTGCGCGTGCCGCCCGGGCAGCTTGGTAGGTGATCGCCCCATGGCCCGTTCCACCCCAGTCCTCCGTGCGTCCGACGTCCGCGTGTCCTTCGCGGGCCGTCCCGTGCTGCGCGGCGTCGACCTCGCCGTCGACCCCGGCCACCGCACGGGCCTCGTCGGCGAGAACGGCGTCGGCAAGTCCACCCTGCTGCGCGTGCTCGCGGGCACGCTCGCGCCCGACGACGGGACGGTAGCCCGGCCCGACGACCTCGGGTTCCTGCACCAGGAGTTCCCCTACCCGCCGACGACGACCGTGCGTGCCGTCGTCGACGACGCGCTGGCCCGCGTCCGGGCGATCGAGCGGGAGCTCGAGGAGGCGGCGCTCGCCCTCGCGGGCCCGGACGGGTCCGACCCCGCCCCGGGGGTCGAGGAGGCGTACGCGCGCGCCCTCGACCGGGCCGAGCTCGCGGACGTGTGGGACGCCGACGCGCGCGCCGCGCGCACGCTCGCCGGCCTGGGCCTCGACGTCGACGGCGTCGCCGGCCGCGCGGTCGGCTCGCTCTCGGGCGGGCAGCGGACGCGGCTCGGGCTCGCCGCGCTGCTGGTGCGCCAGCCAGGCGCCATGCTGCTCGACGAGCCGACGAACCACCTCGACGACGACGCGGCCGAGTTCCTCGCGGCGGCGCTGCGCGCCCTCCCGGGTGCCGTCGTGCTCGCGAGCCACGACCGGGTCTTCCTCGACGAGGTGTGCACCGAGATCCTCGACCTCGACCCGGTGGCCGAGCCGCTGCGGGGCGCCGCGGACGGCGCGTCGCGGCCCGGTGGCGCGGCCACCCTGTACGGGGGCACGTACAGCGACTACCTGGAGGCCAAGCGCGTCGAGCGGGCGCGCTGGGAGCAGCGGTTCGAGGCCGAGCAGGCGGAGCTCGCCGAGCTGCGCCGGTCGGTCGCGGTCACCGCGCGCGACGTCTCGAAGAACCGCGAGCGCGGCAACCAGGCGAAGATCCTCTACGACTTCAAGGGGGAGCGCGTCCAGAGCCAGGTGTCGCGGCGCGTGCGCAACGCCCAGCTGCGCCTCGACACCCTCGATCGCGACCAGGTCCGCAAGCCGCCGCCGCCCTTGCGCTTCGCCCCGCCGAGCGTCGGTGGCACGGCCAGCCCCGGCGGGGGCGACGTCGTCGCCTGGGCGCGGGGCGTCGTCGTGCACCGTCCGGCGGGTACGGACGCGCCCGGCGAGCGCGCCGACCGGCTCGACATGACGGCGTCGGGCGTGCCCGCGATCGAGGTCGCGCGCGGCACGCGGCTGCTCGTCACGGGCGCCAACGGCGCGGGGAAGTCGACGCTCCTGCACGTCCTCGCGGGCGACCTCGCACCCGACGCGGGCACGGTCGGGCGGGCGCGCGGGGTGCGCGTCGGGCTGCTGGAGCAGGACGTCCACCTGCACGACGACGACCGCACCCCGCGCGAGCTCCTCGCCCTCGCGCAGGGCTGGGACCCGGCCGACCGTGCGGGCGCGCGCGAGGCCGCCGTGGACGCGCACGGGCTCCTCGCGCCGCGCGACCTCGGGCGCCCGCTCGCGGAGCTGTCGGTCGGCCAGCGGCGGCGCGTCGTGCTCGCGATGCTCGTGACGCAGGCCCCGGACGTGCTGCTCCTCGACGAGCCGACGAACCACGTGTCGCTGACGCTCGCCGGGGAGCTCATGGAGGCCGTCGACGAGTGGCCCGGCGCCGTCGTCGTCGCGTCGCACGACCGGTGGCTGCGGCAGCGCTGGACGGGCGACGTCGTGCACCTGGCGTGAGTCCCGCACCTGTCAGCACCCTAGGCGTCTCGGGACCCGTGGGGCGCGGACAACTCGCTGGCCCGGGGCGCCGGAGGGTGCTTAGGGTCGGTGGGTGGACGTCGAGCAGACCGGTGCCGTGGCGCCGGACAACGCGTGGAAGCAGGTCGTCGCGTCGCTCGCGGACGCGGGTCGGCTGGAGGTGCTCGCGCGCGTCGTGACGGAGGGCCCCGCCGAGGCGGTGCTCTCGACCGACGAGCGACGGCGGCTCGCGCCGCTCCTCGCCGCAGGGGTCGTCGTGCGCGACGACGGCGGGTTCCTGCGCGCCGCGCCCGAGCGGTTCGCGGCACTCCTCGCGACGGCGCCCACGCCCCGGCAGACCGGGCCCGAGCGGTTCCTCGTCGACGGACGCCTGCTGCGCTCGCCCAGGCGCCTGCGCGACCGCGAGCTCGTGGTGCGGTTTCTCGCGGCGCAGGTGCTGCCCCTGGAGGAGCCCGTCACCGAGCTCACCCTGACCAAGCGGCTCGCCGCCCGCGCGGCGGACCCGGTGTCGCTGCGCCGCGCGATGGTCGACGCCGGCCTGGTGCACCGCACGCGCGACGGCGCCGAGTACTGGCGCACGGTCGTCACGGAGTTCGACGACGTCTGACACCAGGCCGTCCCCGGGGTCGCTCGCCGGGGTGGGCGTCCGACGTGGCGGCTAGGGTCGGTGCCATGAGCAGCGAGCGCGCCCTCGCGGCGCTGGAGGCGTCGGGCATCGACTACACCGTCACGCGGCACGGGCGGGTGGGGTCGCTCGAGGAGGCCGCCGCGGCCCGTGGTGTGGACCCGTCGCGCGTCCTCAAGACGATCGTCGTGCGGCGTGCGGAGGACGACTACCTGTTCGTGCTCGTCCCGGGCGACCGCCAGATCTCCTGGCCCAAGCTGCGCTCCCTCCTCGGCGTCTCGCGCCTGTCGATGCCGGACAAGGAGGTCGCGCGCGACGTCACGGGCTACGAGCGCGGCACGATCACGCCGTTCGGCTCGACGCACGCCTGGCCGGTCGTCGCGGACGTCCGGGTCGTGGCGGGGCCGGGGGCCAGCGACGAGGTCGACGTCGCGGGGGACACGGACGAGCGGGGCGCGGAGCCCGACGCCGCGGCGCGCCTCGTCTCGATCGGCGGCGGCGCCCACGGCGTCGCGGCGACGGTGGACGGGCGGGCGCTCGTCGGCGCGCTGGGCGCGCAGGTCGCGGACGTCACGGAGCCGCTGTAGGGAGCGCCGCCCGTCCCGGCGCGGCGGTTGTGTGGGTTCGGAGAAAGGTCGAGGACCACCCGCTCGGGGGCTGGTGTGCACCGCGCGTCGGGTGCAGACTCGTTCTGCTCCGGTCACGGTCGCCCGGTGCGGCCCGTCTCGCGACGGCGGCGCGCGCGACCGTACGGAGCCTCGCGGGGGCGCGCGGGGAACAGGCCGTCACCGCCGGACGTTGTCCGGAGGGGCGGCCGACAGCACGCAGGACGACTCGAGAGAGACGGTGAGCGGGAACCGTGGACACAGGCAGCGCGATCGACCGGACGAGCGGGATCGTCTACGCCCCGGCGGACGGCGGCGTGGTCGTGACGATGTGGGGAGAGATCGACGCGGCGCTGCGCGACCGCGCGAGCGAGGCGATGTCCTACGTGCTGGACACGCGCGGGCGCGTGGTCGTCGACGTCGCCGACGTGACCTTCATCGACTCGTCGGGCATCGCGTTCATCATCCAGCTCTACATGCTCGGCGAGGAGGACGGCCGCGACGTGGTGCTCCGTGACCCGTCGACGAGCATCGTCGAGCTGCTCGAGATGATCGGCATGGGCGGCCGCATCCCGGTCGAGCGCAGCGGCGCGACGACGGGCCCCATCGAGGTCGTCGGCGCGGTCTGACGCCGGCCCGCGCCCGACCGCCCGGGTCCCGGATGCTGTGGGACCCGGCCGGTACGGTGCGGTCATGCGCATCCTGCACACGTCCGACTGGCACCTCGGGCGGACGCTGCACGGGGTCGACCTGCTGGAGCACCAGGCCGCGCACCTCGACCACCTCGTCGAGCTGACCCGCACGGAGGACGTCGACGCCGTCGTCGTCGCGGGCGACGTGTACGACCGCGCCATCCCGCCGGTCGACGCGGTGTCGCTCCTCTCGGACGCGGTCACGCGGCTCGCGGAGCACGCGCACGTCGTCGTCACGCCGGGCAACCACGACTCCGCGGTCCGGCTCGGGTTCGGGGACCGCGTCATGCGTCCGGGCGTGCACCTGCGCGCACGGCTGTCCGACGTCGGGGCGCCCGTCGTCCTCGCGCCGCGCCGTGGGGGCGGCACGGGCGACGCTCCGCTGCTCGTCTACGCCCTCCCGTACCTGGACCCGGACACGGCGCGCCACGCGCTGGCCGACGACGCCGGGTCCGCGGGCGCACGGGCCGGCGGTGCGCGGGCGCCGCTCGCCCGGTCGCACGAGGCGGTCATGGGCGCCGCGATGCGGCGCGTCGGGGCCGACCTCGCGCGTCGCCGCGCGCAGGACCCGGCCGCACGGGCCGTCGTCGTCGGCCACGCGTTCGTGGTCGGCGGGCTCGCGTCGGAGTCGGAGCGGGACATCCGCGTGGGTGGGGTCGACGCCGTGCCCGCCGCCACGTTCGGGGGCTGGGGGATCGACTACGTCGCGCTCGGGCACCTGCACGGGCCGCAGCGCGTCACCGTGCCCGACGTTTCACGTGAAACCCCAGGTCACGGCAGCGGGTCGGCGACCGTCGCGCGCTACTCGGGATCGCCGCTCGCGTTCTCCTTCTCGGAGCTGCACCAGCGCAAGTCCACGGCGCTCGTCGACCTGGACCGGCTGGGCGCCGGCCGAGATCCGGACGCGGTCGTCGAGCTCGTCCCCGCGCCGGTGCCGCGCCGCCTCGCGGAGGTCACGGGGACGCTCGACGACCTGCTCGGGACGGCCGGGGAGCCGCACGTCGACGACTGGCTGCGGGTGGTCGTGACGGACGCCGTGCGACCCACGGAGCTCTACGCGCGCGTCCGGGCCCGCTTCCCGCACGCGCTCCAGGTGACCCACCGCCCGCCGCGCGTCGCCGAGCGGGAGGTCGTGACCGCCGTCGGGCCGGGGCGTGACCCGCTCGACGTCGCGCGGGACTTCGTCGAGCACGTGGCGGGCCACGCGCCGAGCGACGCGGAGGTCGCCGTGCTGCGCGAGGCGTTCGAGCTCGCGCTGGCGGAGGAGCGGAGCGCCTGATGCACCTGCACTCGCTGACCTTCCAGGCGATCGGACCGTTCGCGGGCCTCCATCGTGTCGACCTCGCGTCCCTCGGTGCGTCCGGGATCTTCCTGCTCGACGGGCCCACGGGCGCGGGCAAGTCGACGGTCATCGACGCGATCGTCTTCGCGCTGTACGGCAAGGTCGCCTCCGAGGCCGCGAGCGACGACCGCCTCCGCTCGGCGTTCGCGGCCCCCGAGGTCGAGTCGTTCGTGGACCTCGTGCTGGAGGTCCCGTCGGGCGTGTACCGCGTGCGCCGGACGCCCGAGTACCGCCGGCCCAAGAAGCGCGGCACCGGCACGACGACCCAGCAGGCCTCGGTCCGGCTCTGGCGCCTGGCGGACGTGCCGTCCGCGGAGGCCCTCGCGGGGTTCGACGGCCCGCCCGGCGAGCTGCTCTCGGCGCGGCTCGACGAGGCCGGGGAGGAGATCCGCAGGATCGTCGGGCTCGACCGTCGTCAGCTCGTGCAGACCGTCGTGCTGCCGCAGGGCGAGTTCGCGACGTTCCTGCGCGCGAAGCCCGAGGACCGGGCCCTGCTGCTCCAGAAGGTCTTCGGCACCGAGCTCTACCACCGCGCGGCCGTGCGGCTCGCCGAGCTCGCGCGCGCGGCGCGGGCACGGTCGGACGGCGCGCGGCAGGGCGTGCGCGGCGCGGTCGAGCGGTTCACCGGGGCAGCGGGGCTCGTGCCCGACGACGCCCGGCGACTGCGCGCGGCCGCGCAGGACGACGCGCGGCTGCGGCGGGCCGACGAGGCCGACGTCGCCCGGGCCGAGGCGGACGTCGCTCGGGGCGCGGCGGAGGCGGCGAGGCCGACGGGCCTCGACACCGCGGACACCGCGCAGGCGTCCCCGACAGGGCTCGACGACGGACGGGCCACGGGGTTGGAGCCCGCCGCGTCCGCGGCGGCGATCGAGGAGGCAGCCGCCCCGGTCGCGGGCGTGCACGCGCTCGCCCTCGCGCGCGTCGCGGGGCTGGAGGCCGAGGCGGAGGTGCTGGCCGAGCGCGAGGTCGCGGCCAACGCGGCCCTCGTCGCGGCGCGCGACCGCCTCGACGCCGAGCGGGCGGTCGCGGACGCCGTGGACCGCCGGGCACGACTGCGCGCCGAGGAGGCCCGCCTCGCGGAGGAGGAGCCCCGGGTCGTCGACGCCCGCCGTCGCGTCGACGCCGCGACCCGGGCCGCCGTCGTCGCCCCCGCGGCGCAGGGTCTCGTCCGCGCGGAGCAGCTCCTCGCCGCCGCGCAGGACCGGCTCGCGCTCGCCCGGACGGGAGCGCCCGCGCCCCTCGCCGACGCCGACCCGACCACGCTCGAGGCGCTGCGCGCCGACGTCGCGACGGCCGGCGTGCGCGTGACCCGCCTGCTCGCCGTCGGTGCCTCGCTCCCGGACCGCGACCGTGCGGTCGCCGACGGCCGCAAGGACGTCGAGCGGGCGGCCGAGGAGCGGGCGCGCGCTCTCGACGAGCTCGCCGCGCGCCCGGCGCGCCGTGAGGAGCTGCGCCTGCGGCTGGCGTCGCTCGGGGAGACGGCCGCGACGCTCGGGGCCCGCCAGGAGCGGGCGCTGCGTGCGCGTGCGGTCGAGGAGGCGGCGCGGCAGGCCGCGACGCTCGCCGTGGAGGAGGAGGCGGCCCGTGCGGCGCGCGCCGCGGCCGCGACGGCCGCGCGCGCCGCGGTCGAGCAGGAGGCGCGGGTCCGGGCGGCCCGCATCGCCGGCCTCGCGGGCGAGCTCGCCGCCGGTCTCGTCGAGGGGTCCCCGTGCCCGGTGTGCGGCGGCACGGATCACCCGGCCCCGGCGCCGCTCGCGGACGACCACCCCACGGCGCAGGACGTCGAGGAGGCCGAGCACGGCCGGGCCGAGGCGGAGCGGGCGCTGCACGACGCCTCCGCGCGGGTCGAGGTCCTCGCGGAGCGGCTGGCCGCGCGCCGTCGGGACGCCGAGGGCCTGACGCCGCACGATGCGGCCGAGCGGGTCGCGGAGGTCGACGCGCTCGTCACGGGCGCGCGGGCGGCGGCGCACGAGCGTGCGGACGCCGAGCGGGAGCTCGACGCCCTCGACGCCGCCACGCTCGCCCTCCAGGAGCGGGCCGCCGCGCTGGCGGAGGTGGTCGCCGGCACGACGGCCCGCGTCGAGGAGCTCGCGACGACGCTCGACGTCGACCGGGCCGAGATCCGCGCGGAGGTCGCCGCGGCCGGACCGCTGGTGGAGCTGGCCGACCTGCCCGACGCCCTCGCCGACGAGGGCGGGACCCGGAATCCGGTCGCCGTCCTCGCCGCGGCGCTCGACGACCGGCTCCGCACGATCGACGCGCTCGCCGACGCGGGCGCCGCGGTCGCCACCGCGGGGAGCGCCGGGGGGGGCGGGGGGGGGCGGGCCCGCGGGCGCGGGCGCCCCGCCGGGGGGCGGGGGCGGGGCCGCCCCCCCCCCCCCCCGCCCCCCCGCCCCGCCCGCCCGCCCCGCGCCACCCCCCCCGGCTCCCCGGCGCCTCGCCCCCGCACGCGCCCTATCTCGCCGCGCTCGTCGACCGGTCGGGCTTCGTGGACGCTGCCGACGCCCTCGCCGCCGTCCTCGACGAGCCGGACCGTCGGGCGCTCGCGCGTCGCATCACCGAGCACGAGGCGGCGCGTGCCGCCACCACCGCCGGGCTCGCCGACCCCGCCCTCGCGAACCTTTCCGAGGATGCGCGGCCCGACGTCCCCGCGGCGCGGGCCGCGGTCGCGGAGGCCGAGGCGACGGCCCGGGCCGCAGCCCGCCGGCACGAGCTCGTAGCCCGCCAGGCGCAGTCCGCGTGCGCCGCCGCGGAGGGGATCGGGGCGGCGGCGGACGACTGGGCCCGGGCCCGCGACGCGGCCGAGCCGGTCGCGCGCATGGCCGCGCTGGCGTCCGGCTCCGGCGACAACGCGCACGCGCTCACGCTCGCGACGTTCGTCCTCGTCCAGCGGTTCGAGGACGTCGTCGCCGCGGCGAACGAGCGCCTCGCGGAGATGTCGTCGGGCCGGTACGAGCTCGTGCGCAGCGCGACGCGCGAGGACGTGCGCGCGCACAAGCGCGGCCTCGCGATGAAGGTCCTCGACCACGTCACCGAGCGCGAGCGTGACCCGCGCACCCTGTCCGGCGGCGAGACGTTCTACGTGTCCCTGTGCCTGGCCCTCGGGCTCGCGGACGTCGTCACCGCGGAGGCGGGCGGGGTCGAGTTGGGGACGCTCTTCGTCGACGAGGGCTTCGGCAGCCTGGACCCGGAGACGCTCGAGGCCGTGCTCGCGGCTCTCGGTCGGCTCCGGGCGGGTGGGCGCGTCGTCGGCGTCGTGTCGCACGTGGAGGCGCTCAAGCAGTCCATCGCGGAACGCATCGAGGTGCGGCGCGTGCCCGGAGGCGGGAGCACGCTCACCGTGCGAGCGTGAGGACGGCGGTGCTCGCCACGGACGTCGGCCGGGAGACACCGGCCGGACGCGCCGACGACCGGTCGAGGCGACCGGGTGCAGCGGGCCGTCCACCGGCGGCGAGGGGTGGTGCGGATGACGGGACCGACCGGGCTGGGCGGCACGGCGAGCCCCCGCGACGCCCGGCTGCGGCGGCGCTGGGACCGGGAGGCGGGCGCCTACGACCGCGGCATGGCCGTGGCCGAGCGGCGCTTCTTCCCGGACGTCCGCCCCCGCACGTGCGGGCTCGCGACGGGTGAGACTCTGGAGGTCGCGATCGGCACGGGCCTCAACCTGGCGCACTACCCGGCGCGGGTGCTGGACGGCCGTCTGACGGGCGTCGAGTGGAGCCCGGGGATGCTCGCGGTCGCGCGACGGCGGGCGGCGGAGCGGGGGATCGACGTCGACCTCCGGCTCGGTGACGCGCAGCGGCTCGACCTCCCCGACGACGCCTACGACACGGTGGTCTGCACCTTCTCGCTGTGCGCGATCCCCGACCACCGTGCCGCGCTCGCGGAGATGGTCCGCGTGCTGCGGCCCGGAGGCCTGCTCGTCCTCGCCGACCACGTCCCGTCGACGTCGTGGCCGTTCCGTGCGCTCCAGGCGATGGCCGACGTCGTGAGCGTCCCGCTCGCCGGGGAGCACTTCCGCCGCCGCCCGCTGCGCTGGGTGCTCGACGCCGGGCTCGTCGTCGAGCGGCACGAGCGCACGCGGGCGGGCGTCATCGAGTGGATCGCGGCGCGCACACCCGGTCCACGAGCTCGGTGACCGCCGCGCGCACGGGGCGTGGCGGCGCGCCGCCGTCGAGCGCGAGCGCCGCGCGGTCGAAGGCTGCGGAGAGCAGGAGCGTCAGCGCGTCGAGGCGGTCGTCGTGCGCGACGTCGTCCCCGACGCGTGGCGTCGTCGGCCGGCCCCTCCCCGCGAGGGGCGAGCCGCCGTCGCGTGAGCGGCCGGTGCCGGCCTCGTCGTCGGGGGCGGCGTCGGGTGCGCCGTCGTCAGGTGCGGTCTCCCCGGGTGCGGCGTCGTCGGGCGTCGTGTCGATCGCCGCGGCGAGGCCGGCGCGCAGCGTGCGACGGGCATGGCGCGCGTCGAGGGCGTCGGCCTCGACGGCGCCGAGCACGGCCGGGGCGTCGACGAGCAGCAGGCGCGTCCGGCCCGGGGCCGCCATCGCGTCGAGGTAGGCCCGCGCGCCCTCGATGAGCATCCCGCGGGCGTCGGGTGCGTCGGGTGCGTCGGGTGCGTCGGGTGCGTCGGGTGCGTCGGGTGCGTCGGGTAGGTCGGGCGCGTGACGCGAGCGGGGAGCGGGGGGTGCGTCGCTGGCACCGTGTGCCGTCCGGGCGGCGCTCGCGGCTGCGGCTCCGTGGACGCTGCCGAGAGGGGCGGTCCGCTCCTCGATCTCGCGCGCGACCGCCTCCGCCTCGGCCTCGACGACCGCCCGGAACAGGTCCCGCTTGTCCGCGTAGTGGTGGTAGAGCGCGCCGCGCGTGACGTGCGCGGCCGCGGCGATCTGCGGTGTCGACGCTTCCGCGTACCCGGGGTCGACGAACAGCTCGCGCGCCGCGGCGACGAGTGCGGTCCGGGTGGCGAGGGTGCGCTCGGCGTTGGTGCGACGGGTCTCTTGCATACCGACAGACTGTAGGTCATTCTTAGATACAGACAGACTGTTTGTTTTATGAGCCGCGAAGGAGAAGGACCGTGCGCATCACGAGCTGGTACCCGGTGATCATGACCGGCGACGTCGCAGCGACCGCGGCGTTCTACGTCGAGCACCTCGACCTCCGGCCGCTCTTCACGAGCGACTGGTACGTGCACCTCCAGTCCGTGCACGACGAGGCCGTGAACCTCGCCGTGCTGGACGGCGACCACGAGACGATCCCGGAGAGCGGGCGGGGGAGGGCGAGCGGGCTGCTGCTCAACCTCGAGGTCGAGGACGTCGACGCCGTCCACGACCGCTTCGTCGCGGCGGGTCTGCCGATCCTGCGCTCGCTGCGCGACGAGGCGTTCGGCCAGCGGCACTTCATCACCGCCGACCCGAACGGCGTCCTGATCGACGTCATCACGCCCATCCCGCCGACGGGCGAGTTCGTCGAGCAGTACGAGGAGGCGGCTCTTCCTGCCGGCTGACCCGGACGCCCCCTCAGAAGGTCGGCGGGAGAAACCCCGTCGAGCCGGCCGTGACCACACCCCGCGACGAGCACGACCGCGACGAACGCGGCGAGGAGCGTCACGCTCGGCGGTCCCGGTCGCACGCGCGGACGCGCGACCAGATACAGCGCGAGCGCGCCGACGACCGCCGCGGCGCACACGGCCGCGGTGCGCCAGCGGTCCGCTGACGTGCCGCACGGGACGCCGCCCGCGAGCGGGCACACGACGGGGAACGACGCGGCCCAGCCGAGGAGCGCGATCCCGACGACGGCGACCAGCACCGCCGTCCGTGCCCGGGGCCGGGTCTGACCGCCGTCGGCCATGGATCCTCCCGTCGTCGGCGCCCACAGGAGGCGAGGGACCGGTCGTGCGATCGTCGCCCGCGGTCCCGACCGGGTCACGATGTCACAAGACGGCGCCTCCTCGGTCTCTCTCGTACGGGGGCAGGAGCGGCGACCGAGGTTCGCGGTCGCCGAGCGTCATCGCCGGGTAGGAACCCGGTCCGGCCGGGGCGTCCCGGCGCCGTCGAAGGAGAGCAGCAATGTCAGCAGCATCGTCCCCGCTCGAGCGCGAGCTGCGGCGCATGGAGGTCATCGCGCGCCGCGAGCAGCTCCGGCTCGTCGGCCGCACCCTGCCGCGCGTCGCCGAGCGCCTCCGCTGGGCGGACGCCCCGCGGCGTCAGTCCCCGACGACCGCGACGCGCTAGCCGGCCCGCGAGGGCGTCGGGCGGTCGGCTCGTCGCCGCTCGACGCGCGCCGGACGGTGAGCCGCCTCCCCGCGCGGGTCCCTCGTTCGCGTGCATCCCAGGGCGCGGCCGGCTCAACCTGGGTCACCGAGGCCGGCGAGGTCACGCGCGCGGAGCAGCACGTCGTCGAGCATCTCGGGCGTGAGCCGCCCGGTGAAGGTGTTCTGCTGGCTCACGTGGAAGCACCCCAGGAGGGTGAGGGTCGGCGCGGGGGGTGGTTGCCCGCCGTCGGGCACCCCGCCCTCGGGGCGAGCCGCCACGACGTCCGCCCCGGCGGCGGGTGCCCGACGGCGCAGCGTCACCTCCGCGCCGTGCGCGAACCGTGGGCGGGGGCGCGGCACGTCCCACCCCTGCTCGGCGAGCGTGGACAGCAGCGCCTGCCACCCGAAGCCGCCGAGCACGACGGCGACGCGCACGGTCTCCCCGAGCAGCTCCACCTCGCGCGCGAGGTACGGACCGCACCGTCGGCGCTCCTCGGGCGTGGGCTTGTTGTCGGGTGGGGCGCACCGCACCGGGGCGGTGACGCGGATCCCGGTGAGGCGCAGCCCGTCGTCGGCGGACACGGACGTCGCCTGGTTCGCCAGGCCCGTGCGGTGCATGGACGCGAAGAGGAAGTCGCCGCTGCGGTCGCCCGTGAACATGCGCCCGGTGCGGTTGGCCCCGTGCGCCGCGGGCGCGAGCCCGACGACGAGGATCCCCGCCCGCTCGTCCCCGAAGCCGGGCACGGGGCGGGCCCAGTAGTCGTCGTCGCTGAACGACGCGCGCTTGACCTCGGCGACGTGCTCGCGCCACGCGACGAGCCGCGGGCACGCGCGGCACTCGACGAGGTGTGCGTCGAGCGCCGCGAGCGTCGGCGCGGTGCGTGCGGCGAGCGGGTACTCGGGGTCGTCGAACGTCACCCGCCCATTCTCCGCGCCGAGCACGACATGGGGGTCGTTCTCCGCCCGGCAACCACCCCCAAGTCGTGCTCGACCGCGAGCCGGGGGGTGGGGCGCGGCGCCGGTGGCG
>NZ_JBHXIC010000092.1:0-14310 GCF_042723955.1 Cellulosimicrobium cellulans
CCCCTCCCGCCCCCCCCCGCTCGCGCCCCCACCCCTCGCGCCGATTTTCTGTTTTGTGTGGCGAGCCGGGTACGGCGGCTGGGTGGGCTAGAGGTGCTTGGCACACTATTTTTCTACGAAGTGACATAGGGTCGTCGGATGAGCGACAACACTCCTCGGCCTCCGGTCGTCCGCCAGCTCCGCCTCGTCGTGGAGGCAGCCGACTACGACGCCGCCCTCGCCTTCTACCGCGACGTCCTGGGCCTCCCCGAGCGCATCGCGTACGCCGATGGCGAGGACGACCGGGTGGCGATCCTCGACGTCGGGCACGCGACGCTCGAGATCGCGAACCCCGCCCACAAGCGCGCGATCGACGACGTGGAGGTCGGGCGCCAGGTCGCGGGCCACCTCCGGGTCGCGTTCGAGGTCGACGACGCGAGGGTCGCCACCGACCGTGCGGTCGAGGCCGGGGCGGAGCTCGTCGCTCCCCCGACCCGCACCCCGTGGGGCTCGCTCAACTCACGGCTCGACGCCCCCGCCGGCCTCCACGTCACCCTGTTCCAGGAGCTCGGCGGCGAGGAGGGCGTCCCGCCCGGCGTCGTCGCCGAGCCCGGGGCCCGCGACGATCCCGCTCCCGACGGGCGCTGACGCCTCGACCCACGCCCGGCGGACCTGCTCGAAGCGCGTCGGCAGCGGCGCCCGCACGGCGCCGTAGCGGGCGTTCGTCCGGTGCACGAACCGCCGCCACGAGAGCACGAGACCCTGCTTCGTGATGGGCAGGCCGCTCGACACCGTGACGCCGTTGTCGTGCGTGTGGTGCACCGTGAGCAGCAGCGCGCGCGGCACCGATCCCTCGAGGTCCGCCGCGAGCACCTCGCGCACGGCCATCCAGCGCCGCAGCACCACGACGACGCTCGCGCTGAGCACGTGCTCGCGGACCGTGCGGTGCTTGCCGTGCGTCAGGACGACCCTCCCCTCCCCCGCGCGTGCCGTCGCAGGACCGAGGTCGATCGCGTCCGCGGTGCAGCGCAGGAGGTCGCCGTACCGGGCGCCCGTCGCGCGCGTGAGCCCGGCGATCACAGCGAGCCGCACCGTCTCCGGCTTCGCCGACTCCACCATCGCCTCGGTGGCGAGCGTCCGCCACACCCACTCGGCCTCGTCGAGCGAGACCGTCGGTCGGGGATAGCGAGACGGCGAGGCCGCGGGGCGGGCGGCCGCCTCGTCAGAGCCGTCGTGGGGTGGGGCGGTGGCGTCGGTGGTCACGGAGCAAATCTAGCCGCTTGGCACACTATTACGGCCGGAACGCGCCGAGAGCGGCGCGCGGAGGAAGCGGCCTGTCACGCGAGATTGAATACCTATGCATATTGGCGCATACTTTGACCATGTCCAAGGTTCTCACCTCCCTCCCCGTCGGCGAGCGCGTCGGGATCGCGTTCTCCGGCGGCCTCGACACGTCCGTCGCCGTCGCCTGGATGCGCGACAAGGGCGCCGTGCCCTGCACCTACACCGCCGACATCGGCCAGTACGACGAGCCCGACATCGCGTCGGTGCCGGGACGCGCCACCGCGTACGGCGCCGAGGTCGCGCGCCTGGTCGACTGCCGCGCGGCGCTCGTCGAGGAGGGCCTCGCGGCCCTGGCCTGCGGTGCGTTCCACATCCGCTCCGGCGGCCGCGCGTACTTCAACACCACTCCCCTGGGCCGCGCCGTCACCGGCACCCTGCTGGTGCGCGCGATGCACGAGGACGACGTGGAGATCTGGGGCGACGGGTCCACGTTCAAGGGCAACGACATCGAGCGGTTCTACCGCTACGGCCTGCTCGCCAACCCGGCACTGCGCATCTACAAGCCGTGGCTCGACGCCGACTTCGTCGCCGAGCTCGGTGGCCGCAAGGAGATGTCGGAGTGGCTGCTCGCCCATGACCTCCCCTACCGCGACAGCACCGAGAAGGCCTACTCGACGGACGCCAACATCTGGGGCGCGACCCACGAGGCCAAGACGCTCGAGCATCTCGACACCGGCATCGAGACCGTCGACCCGATCATGGGCGTGCGGTTCTGGGACCCGTCGGTCGAGATCGCGACCGAGGACGTGACGATCGGCTTCGTCCAGGGCCGTCCCGTCACGATCGACGGGCGCGAGTTCGAGTCCGCCGTCGACCTGGTGAACGAGGCCAACGCGATCGGCGGCCGCCACGGTCTCGGCATGTCCGACCAGATCGAGAACCGCATCATCGAGGCCAAGAGCCGGGGCATCTACGAGGCACCCGGCATGGCGCTCCTGCACGCCGCGTACGAGCGCCTCGTCAACGCGATCCACAACGAGGACACCCTCGCGCAATACCACACCGAGGGCCGCCGCCTGGGCCGCCTCATGTACGAGGGTCGCTGGCTCGACCCGCAGGCGCTCATGATCCGCGAGTCGCTCCAGCGCTGGGTCAGCACCGCCGTCACGGGCGAGGTCACGCTGCGCCTTCGCCGCGGCGAGGACTACTCGATCCTCGACACCACCGGGCCGGCGTTCAGCTACCACCCGGACAAGCTCTCAATGGAGCGCACCGAGGACTCTGCGTTCGGTCCCATGGACCGGATCGGCCAGCTCACCATGCGCAACCTCGACATCGCCGACTCGCGCGCCAAGCTCGAGCAGTACGCCGGCATCGGCATCGTCGGCACCGCGCACGCGGCGCTCATCGGGGCAGGGGCCGGGGCGACGACGGAGCTCATCGGCGCGATGCCCGAGGGCGGCGCCGAGGTCATCGCGTCGCGCGGCATGGCTGAGGGCGACGACGCGCTCCTCGACCGGGCCGCCATGGAGTCGGGCACGGACTGACCCGACCCGGCCACGCACAGCGGGACGACGACGCACGGCCGCGGAGACCGGCTCTCCGCCGCCGTGCGTCGCGCTTCCGGCGGCTGGTCTCCTCTCGCAGGCGGGCGTGGTGCCTGGCGGTGCACGGTTAGGCTCGCGGGATGAGCGCGGGCACCGGTGAGCTGTGGGGCACGATCGCCGGACCGGTCGACCACGAGCTCGTCGTCAAGAAGTCCCGGTTCCTCACGCACCTCTCCCCCGTCGCGTCCGTCGCCGACGCGGACGCCGTGATCGCCCGCATCCGCAAGGAGCACTGGGACGCGCGGCACCACTGCGTCGCCCTCGTCGTGGGCGCGCACGCCGACCAGCAGCGCTCCACGGACGACGGCGAGCCCTCCGGCACCGCGGGAGTCCCCATGCTCGAGGTGCTGCGACACCGCCAGGTCACCGACGTCGTCGCGGTCGTCACGCGCTACTTCGGCGGCGTGCTGCTCGGCGCGGGCGGGCTCGTCCGCGCGTACTCCTCCGCGGTGAGCGAGGCGCTCGACGTCGCGCGGCGCGTGCGCCGCGCGGTCCTGACCGAGGTGCGCGTCGACGTCCCGCACGCCGACGCCGGCCGTCTCCACGGCGTCCTGCGCGACTGGGCCGCCCAGCACGACGGCTCGCTCGACGCCGTCGTCTACGGCTCCGAGGCGGAGTTCACCGTCCTCGTCCCGCCCACCGAGCTCGACCGGTTCGACGCCGACCTCGCCGCCGCCACCTCGGGCACCCTCACGGCCCAGCGCGGCACCGACCGCGTCGTCGACCTCCCCGCCTGAGCACAACCGTCGAGGTAGAACCCTGGTTGCGCGACCACGGTTCTACCTCGGGAGACCACGGTTCTACCTCGGGAGACCGCAGTTCTACCTCGGGAGACTCGAGTCCGCTCTCGGCGTCAGTCGCTGAGCCCGTCCGGGCCGACGACGGCGCCGTCGGGGACGCGCGAGGAGCCGCCCGGGTCGGCGAGCTCGGCGTCGCCGGTGACGGTGACCCCCGAGCCGAAGGTCCAGTCGCCGCGGACGGTCAGCGAGCGCGCTGCGCGCATGGAGGGCGTGCCGTCGTCGAACCGGGCGTCGAACGCGGCGATGGTCTTGTAGTAGGCCGGGTCGAGGTCGACGAGCGGCGCGTCGGTCCGGGCGACGAACCGGTACCGGTCGTCGAGGTCGTAGACGTCGGAGCGCAGGACGAGGAGGTCGTTCGTCGTCTTGACCGGCAGGAAGCGGTCGCGCCCGACCTCGATGGCGAGGGCGCCGTCGAACACCTCGACGGCGGCACCCATCGCGGACTCGATCTGCACGACCTCGGGCGACGAGGAGTCGGTCGGGTCGACGGTCTTGGTGTTCCTGATGAGCGGGAGCTCGAGCACGCCGCCGGTGCGGTCGAGCTCGGCCGCGAGCGCCTCCAGGTCGAACCAGAGGTTGTTGGTGTTGAAGTACCGGTGCGTGCTGATGTCGGCGGCGGCGTCCTGGTCGTCGGCCGGGGTCTGGGCGGTCTCGCGCAGGACGAGGCGTCCGTCGCTGCGGCGCACGACGAGGTGGCCGCCCTTGCGGTCGGCGGGGGTGCGGCGGGCGACCTCGGCGGCGAAGGGGGCGCCGCTGGCGGCGAACCAGCCGGCCATGGCGGCGTCGGGGGCGGCACCGAGGTTGTCGGAGTTGGAGACGCTGGCGTACCGGTAGCCGGCGTCGAGGAGGGCGCGGAGGGCGCCGGAGGCGTAGAGGGCGGTGTAGAGGTCGCCGTGGCCGGGCGGGCACCACTCGAGCTCGGGGTCGGCGGGCCAGTCGACGGGGGTGAGGTCGTCGGCGCGGAGCTTGGGCTCGCGGTTCTGGAGGAAGTCGAGCGGGAGGCCGGTGACGGGGAGGTCGTCGTGGGGGGCGAGCGCGCTGAGGGTGTCGTCCTGGGTGCGGAACGAGTTCATGAGGAGCAGGGGCAGGGGTGCTCCGGTGGCGTGCCGGGCGGCGCGAACCTGGGCGACGATGACGTCGAGGAAGGTGAGGGGGCCGCTGCCGGGGCGCTGCGGGTCGGCGTCGCGCACGGTGAGGAGGGACTTGGCGCGGTCCATGCCCATGGAGGTGCCGAGGCCGCCGTTGAGCTTGATGATCGCGGTGCGCTCGAGGGCCTCGCGGGCCGCGTCGTCGGGGACGTCGAGCGCGTCGCGGCGGGTGACGTCAGTGAGGGGCTCGACGTCCGCCTCGGGGATCATGCCGGTCGCGCCGGACTCGAGGAGCCGGTAGAAGCGGGTGAAGACGTCGATGGCGGCGGGGGCGACTCCGGCGTCGCGCATGCGGTCGGTGGACTGGGTGAGGCCCTGGCTGCTCATGGCTCGATCGTAGGGGCGGGGGCCTGCTCGGGGCAGGGCGGCGGGAGCCCGCCGCGCTCGGGTGAGACACGGGTCACACGCCTACCGTGGGGGGATGGCGGACGGGTGGCCCGGCCGCGCGGCGAAGTGGCTGGGGTCGTGGTTCTGGGCACCGGACTACGACGTGGCGCGCGAGGTGCTCCAGCGGGGCACGGCGGCGGTGCTGGTGGTGGCGTTCGTCGTGGTGGTGCGGCAGTGGCGGCCCCTGCTGGGCGAGCACGGGCTGCTGCCGGTGGGCGTGTTCGTGGCGCGGACGTCGTGGCGGGACGGGCCGAGCGTGCTGCGGCGGTGGTGCTCGGACCGGTTCGTGGTGGGGATGGCGTGGTGCGGCGTCGTGCTCGCGGGGCTGCTCGTGGTGGGGGTGCCGCAGCGGGGCCCGTGGTGGGTGACGACGCTCGCGTTCCTGCTGCTGTGGGTGGCGTACCTGTCGGTGGTGAACGTCGGGCAGCGGTTCTACGGGTTCGGCTGGGAGTCGCTGCTGTGCGAGGTGACGTTTCTCGTGGGGTGGCTGGGTTCGTCGGGCGGGGGCGTCGCTCCGCCGGTGCTGGTGCTGCTCGCGGCCCGATGGTGCCTGTTCCGGGTGGAGCTCGGTGCGGGGCTCATCAAGATCCGCGGCGACCGGGTCTGGCGGGACCTGACGGCGCTGTACTACCACCACGAGACGCAGCCGCTGCCCGGACCGTTCTCGTGGCACGCGCACCACCTGCCGCGGTGGTGGCACCGGGTGGAGGTGGCGGGCAACCACGTGACGCAGCTCGTGGTGCCCTTCGTGCTGTTCGCGCCGCAGCCGGTGGCGAGCGTGGCGGGCGGCGTCGTGGTGCTGACGCAGGCGTGGCTGCTCGTGACGGGGAACTTTGCGTGGCTGAACTGGCTGACGGTCGTGCTCGGGCTGGGCGTGGTGAGCGACGGCGCGTGGGCGGCGGTGGGGTCGTGGCTGGTGCCGGCGCTCGGGAGCGGGGAGCGGGTGCCCGACGGCGGGGCGGACCTGGGCGGCCCGGCCGCCCTGGTCGTGGCGGTGCTGGGGGTGTCGGCGCAGCTGCTCGCGCTGAGCGTGCGCCCGGCGCGCAACCTGGTCGCGCGCCGCCAGCTCATGAACGCGAGCTTCGAGCCGTTCCGGCTCGTCAACGCCTACGGGGCGTTCGGCTCCGTGTCGCGGCGGCGGGACGAGGTCGTGGTCGAGGGGTCGACAGCCCGTTCCCCCGGTCCGGACGACTGGGTCGAGTACGCGTTCCGCGGCAAGCCGGGCGACGTGCACCGCCGACCGCCGCAGGTCGCGCCGTACCACCTGCGGCTGGACTGGCAGATGTGGTTCCTCGCGCTCGGGTCGCCAGGGACGCGGTGGTTCGAGGTGCTGCTGCTCCGGCTCCTGGAGGCCGACCGCCCGACCCTGCGCCTGCTCGCGGCGGACCCGTTCGTGGACGACCCCGCTGGCCCGGCCCCGCGGTGGGTGCGGGCCCGCGTCTTCCGCTACCGGTACACGACGCGCGACGAGCGGCGGCGCTCGGGCGACTGGTGGGTGCGCGAGGAGCGCGGCCAGCTCGTCGACCCGATCGACCGCGCGCGCCTGCGCCGCCTCCTCGGCCCGGAGGCCTGACGCGGGCCGCTCGTCCGCGTGCGGCCTCCCCTACTCGAAGCGGGAGGGGTCGCCCGCGCCCACGCGGACGACCTCGGGGGCGCCGTCGGAGAAGTCCACGACCGTCGTCGGCTCGCTCCCCCGCTCGCCGCCGTCCACGACGGCGTCGACGACGTGGTCGAGCTCCTCCTTGATCGCCCACCCGTCCGTGAGCGCCGTCGTGGAGCCGGGCAGGATGAGCGAGCTCGACAGGATGGGCTCGCCGAGCGCGGCCACGATGGCCTGCGCGACCGCGTCGTCGGGGATGCGCACGCCGACGGTCTTCTTCTTGGGGTGGGCGAGGCGGCGCGGCACCTCGGACGTCGCGCGCAGGATGAAGGTGTACGGGCCGGGCGTGGCGGCCTTGATGGAGCGGAACGCGGAGTTGTCGACCATGACGAAGTGGCCGAGCTGCGCGAAGTCCGCGCACACGAGCGTGAAGTGGTGCCGGTCGTCGAGGTGGCGGATCCGGCGGATGCGGTCGGCGCCCTCCCGGTCGTCCATGCGGCACCCGAGCGCGTAGCCGGAGTCGGTCGGGTAGGCGACGAGCCCACCGTCCTCGAGGAGGGCGACGACCTGCGCGATCGCGCGCGGCTGCGGGTTGTCGGGGTGGACGTCGAGGTAGCGGGCCATGCTCCGAGCCTAGGCCCGTCCACCGCGCGGGCCCGGCGCTCGTGCTCGGCGTGCCGTGACCGCGACCGCGACGCGAGCTACCCCGGCAGGTGCGCGGCCACGCGGCGCAGCTCCGCCGGGCTCGCGTTGCCGCCCGAGCACACGACGCCCACCCGGCGTCCGGTGAACCGCCCCGGGTCGGCGAGCACCGCCGCGAGCGCCGCCGCCCCCGCGCCTTCGGCGACGGTGTGCGCGGCGGTGAGGTAGAGCGCCGCCGCGCGGTCGATCGCGTCGTCGTCGACGAGGACGAAGTCGGCCAGGTGGTCGCGCAGCATCGCCTGGGTGAGCGCGAACCCCGTGCCGGTCGCCAGGCCTTCGGCCCGCGAGGTGTTCGGTCGCGCGAGGAGGTCTCGGGCGCGCCAGGAGTCGTGCGCGGCCGGTGAGGCGGCGGACTGGACGGCGACCACGTCGAGGTCGGGGGCGAGCGCGCGGGCGACAAGACACGCGGCCGCGGCGCCGCTGCCCCCGCCGACGGGCACGACGAGCACGTCGAGGTCCGGCGCGCGTTCCAGCAGCTCGAGGAATGCGGTCGCGACGCCGGCGACGAGCAGCGGCTCGTTGGCGGCGCTGACGAGCCGGGACCCGTCCTCGCCCGCGAGCGCCGTGGCGTGCTCGCGGGCGTCGTCGAACGTGGCGCCGGCGAGGACGAGGCGGGCGCCGAGGTCGCGGACGGCGTCGGCCTTGGTGGGGTTGGGGTCGGTGGGCATGACGATGGTGCAGGGGGTGGCGGTGGTGCGGGCGGCGTGGGCGACGGCCTGCGCGTGGTTGCCGGTGGAGAAGGCGGTGACGCCGAGGGCGCGCTCGTCGGGCGCGAGGCGCAGCAGGAGGTTGAGGGCGCCGCGGACCTTGAACACGCCGGTGGGCTGGAGGTTCTCGTGCTTGACGACGACGTTCGCCCCGGTGGCGCGGTCGAGCGCGGCGTAGGTGCGCGCAGGGGTGGGGTCGAGGTGTGCGGCGAGGAGGCGGCGGGCGTCGAGGACGTCGCGCATCGTGGGCGGGGCGAGGTCTGCGGGGGCCATGCGTCCACGGTCCCGCGCGGCGTCCCATAGGTCCAATGCCTGTTCTGAGTGTTTCTATCGATCGGATCTATGCTTCGTCGGTGAAAGAGTCGAGATGGACCTGACCCGGCTGCGCGTGCTGGCGGCGGTGGCGCGGGAGGGATCGGTGACGGCGGCGGCGCGGTCCCTGCACTACGCGCAGCCGTCGGTGAGCCACCACCTGGCGCGCCTGGAGGCAGAGGTGGGCGTGCCGCTGCTGGAGCGGCACGGGCGCGGGGTGCGTCTGACGGCGGCGGGTCGGCTCCTCGCCGCACGGGCGGAAGAGATCCTGGGGCGCGTGGGCGCGGCGCGGGACGAGCTGGACGCGCTGGTGTCGCTCTCGGCGGGCCGGGTGCGCCTGGCGGCGTTCCCGTCGGCGCTGGCGACGCTGGTGCCCGACGTCGTGGCGCGGCTCGCGCGGGACCATCCGGGCCTGGGCGTGGGGCTGGTGGAGGCGGAGCCGCCGGAGGCGCTGGACGCGTTGCGGCGTGGCGCGGCGGACGTGGCGCTGGTGTTCGAGCACGACCGCTCCCCCGTCGACGTGGAGGGTCTGCGCGCGGTGCCGGTGCTCGCCGAGGAGCTGTTCCTCGTGCGGGCGGCGGACGACGCGGCACCCACCGGCGGGGACGGGAGCGCGCCGGGGGCGGACCCCGTGCTCGCCGACCTCGCGCCGCTCGCGGACGCGGCATGGATCGCGGGCTGCGAGCGGTGCCGCGCCGACCTGGTGGGCCGGTGCGAGCGGGCGGGCTTCACCCCACGGGTCGCGTTCGAGACGGACGACTACGTCGCGGTGCAGTCCCTCGTGGCGGCGGGGGCCGGGGTCTCGCTCCTGCCGGCCCTGGCGCTGCGTGCCCACCGCGACCCGCGGGTGGACGTGCGGGCCCTGCCCGGCGCCGCACGCCGGGTGCTCGCGGTCACGTACGGGGAGCGGCCCTCCCCCGGTGCGGCGGCCGTCGTCGACGGTCTGGTGCGCGCCGCGGCGTGAGGTCGCGGCGCGGGTGCGCTCCCCGGGCACGCGTGGCACGCTCGCCTCGTGCCGCAGAACACGACCCAGGGGACCAGCGCGAGCATCGCCGTGCCGGCCGACGTGCCCGAGCCGCAGCCCGTCCTGGGCGGGCTCACCGAGTCCGCGGTCTTCCTCGTCGTCAGCGCCACGGGGTCGCCCGGGTCGCGTGCGCGCCTGCTGGACGTGGCGTCGTCGGTGAACGACCTCGTGCGCGCGGTCGGGTTCCGCCAGTCGGCGGCCGGGCTCACGTGCGTCGTCGGGCTCGGCTCGGCGTTCTGGGACGCCGTGCGCCCGCCCGGCGCGCCGCGGCCCGAGGGCCTGCACCCGTTCCGGGCGGTGCAGGGCGCCGTGCACGACGCCCCGTCGACCCCCGGCGACGTGCTGTTCCACATTCGCGCCGACCGTGCCGACCTCACGTTCGAGCTGACCCGGCAGGTCATGGCCGCGCTCGGCGACGCGGTGCGCGTCGACGACCACGTCACCGGCTTCCGCTACTTCGACTCGCGTGACCTGCTCGGCTTCGTCGACGGCATCGAGAACCCGACGGGACGGTCGGCCGCCGGCGCCGCGATCATCGCGGACGGGCCCTTCGCGGGCGGCAGCCACGTCGTGGTGCAGAAGTACGTGCACGACCTCGCGGCCTGGGGCGCGCTGCCCGTCGAGGCGCAGGAGCGCATCATCGGGCGGACCAAGCTCGACGACGTCGAGCTCGCGGACGACGTGCAGCCGCCGGACTCGCACGTCTCGCTCAACACGATCGTCGACGACGACGGCACCGAGCGCGACGTCCTGCGCGACAACATGGCGTTCGGCGACCCGTCCACGGGCGAGTTCGGCACCTACTACATCGCGTACGCCGCGGACGTGGGCGTCGTGGAGCGCATGCTGGACAACATGTTCGTGGGGAACCCGCCGGGCCGGTACGACCACATCCTCGACGTGTCCACCGCGCTGACGGGGACGTCGTTCTTCGCCCCTTCGCTCGACCTGCTCGAGGCGCTGGCCGACGACGCCCCGGAGGTAGCCGGCCAGGACACGCCCGCCGACCCGGGTCCCGCGGTCGCGGGACCCTCCGCACCCGCCACCACCGCGCCCGTCGGGTCCCTCGCGATCGGGTCGCTGAAGGGAGAGCCGTCGTGAGCACCTCGGAACCGGACCTGGGCTCGGTCGTCCCCACGAGCGGCGCCGGCGCGCCCGGGGACTCGAACCTGCACCGCTGGCTCGCGCCCGTCACGGACGCGGCGTGGGAGGAGATCGCCGACGAGGCGCGGCGCACGTTCGTGCGCAACGTCGCCGGTCGGCGTGTGGTCGACGTGACCGGCCCGCTCGGCTTCGGCACCGCGTCCGCCCGCACGGGCCACGTGACCGACGTCGAGGCGCCGCACGACGGCATCCGGGCGCGCCTGCGCGACGTCGTGCCGCTCGTCGAGCTCCAGGTGCCGTTCACGGTGTCCCGGCAGGCGGTCGACGACGTCGCGCGGGGCTCCAAGGACTCGGACTGGCAGCCCGTCAAGGACGCGGCCACCGCGCTCGCACGCGCCGAGGACCGCGCCGTGTTCGAGGGGTACGCCGCCGCCGGGATCCGCGGCATCGGCCCGGGGTCGGACAACCCCCCGATCGCGGTCCCCACCGACCCGCGCGACCTGCCGGACGCCGTCGCCGCCGCGCAGACCGAGCTGCGCCTCGCGGGCGTGGAGGGCCCGTACGCGCTCGTGCTCGACGCCGACCTGTACACCGCGGTGTCCGAGACGCGCGACCACGGGTACCCGATCCGCGAGCAGCTCGAGCGCATGGTGCAGCGCGACATCGTGTGGGCTCCCGCGCTGCGCGGCGGCTACCTGCTCACCACGCGCGGCGGGGACCACGAGCTGACGATCGGGCAGGACGTGTCCATCGGCTACCTCGACCACACGGCCGACGAGGTGCGCCTCTACCTGTTCGCCTCGCTCACGTTCCAGACCTACACCGCCGAGGCGTCCGTCCACCTCACGCGCTGACCCGCGTCCCGGGTTCGCGTCCGCCGACTCCTCCGCCGCCCGCTCAGCCCGCGAGGACGACGGCGGGCGCCGCGAGCACGAGCAGCACGACGCACACGCCCGCCACCGCCATCGACAGCGCGAACGGGGCACGGCTGCGCGGTCGCACCACGCCCACGACCCCGGCGGCGACCGCGAGCCCGACGGCCACCCCGCCCAGCGCCCCCCGCACGGCGTCGGGCGCGCCGGGCGGTGCGAGCACGACGAGCACCGAGGCGACGCCGAGCAGCACGGGCGCGAGCACGGAGCTCGCCCGCCGACCGAGCCGGTGCGGCAGGCCTCGTACCCCGGTCGCGGCGTCGTCCTCGAGGTCGGGCAGCGTGTTCGCGACGTGCGCGCCCACGCCGAGCAGAGCCGCGGCCGCCACCGCCCACGGCGCGGGCCGACCGTCACCCGGCGCCGCCAGCACGACGAACACCGCGAGCAGCCCGAACGAGAGCGCGTACGGGGCCCAGGACCACCACGTCGCCTTGAGCAGCGCGTTGTAGGACCACGCGCTCGCCACCGCGACGACGTGCACCAACCCCGGCACCACGCCCGTCGCGAGCGACAGCACGACGCACGCGGCGAGGGCCACGAGCGCCGCCGTGCGCAGGGTCGCGGGCGTGACGAGACCGGTCACGACGGGCTTGTCCGCGCGCCCGACCGCGAGGTCGCGCCGCGCGTCGAGCCAGTCGTTGCTCCACCCGACGGAGAGCTGGCCGACGAGGACCGCGAGCGCGACGAGCGTCGTCGTGCGGGCGCCCGCGCCGATCCCGACCGAGAGCGCGAGGGCGAACGCGGTGACCATCACGGTCGGCGGGAAGTGGCTCGCGACGACCAGCCCCCGCACGAGCCCCCGCGGGCGACCGGTCACCATGGCGGCAACCTAGCCCGCCGGCGGGCCCCGCGCCCGGCACCGGAGCCGGGTACCTCCCCCCGCGCGGGCCGACCGGGCCGGTGGGACGATGCGGGCATGTCGCGCGTCGTCGCCGTCGGGACCTCTCTGCCCGACCATGCGTACCGCCAGGACGAGATCTCCCGGGTCACGAGCGAGCTGCTCACCGACGACCCGGTGCGCCGCGCGCTCACGCGCCGCCTGCACGCCCACGCGGGCGTCGAGACACGTCACCTCGCGCTGCCGATCGAGGACTACGGCGGGCTGTCGTTCGGGTCGGCCAACGACACGTTCCTCGCGCTCGGCACGGACCTCGCCGAGCGGGCGTGCCGAGCCGCGCTCGACGACGTGGGGCTGCGCGCGGGCGAGGTGGACCACGTCGTCCTGACGACCGTCACGGGCGTGGGCGCGCCGACGCTCGACGTGCTCGTGGCAGGCCGCCTCGGCCTGCGCACCGACGTGCGGCGCACGCCGTCGTTCGGGTGGGGGTGCGCCGGGGGCGCGGCGGGCCTCGCCCGGGCCGACGACCTGCTGCGCGGGCGGCCGCGCGACGTCGCGCTCCTCGTCGCGGTCGAGCTGTGCTCCCTCACGCTGCAGCGCGGCGACCCGTCGACGGCGAACCTCGTCGCGTCGGGCCTGTTCGGCGACGGTGCGGCGGCGGCCGTCCTCGTGGGCGACGAGCACCCGCTCGCGCGGCGCCCCGGCCCGTACGGGCGGGCCGCGCGCGACGGCGGGCGGGCGCGGGGGGCGCGCGTCGTCGACTCCCGCTCGCACCTGCACCCGGGCACGACGGGTGACCTGGGGTGGCGCGTCGGCGACACGGGGTTCGAGATCGTGCTGTCCGCGCGCCTGCCGGAGCTCATCGGCGCGCACCTGCTCGGGGACGTCAAGGCGCTCCTCGCCGAGCACGACCTCGAGCCGGCCGACGTCGGCGCGTGGGTCGTGCACGCGGGCGGCCCGCGCGTCCTGGACGCCGTGCGCGACGCGCTGGGGCTCGCGGAGGAGGACCTCGCGCTGAGCCGGGCCTCGCTGCGCGACGTCGGGAACCTGTCGTCCGCGTCCGTGCTGCACGTGCTCGCCGCGACGCTCGGGCGCCACCGCACGCCGTCCGGCACGCCCGCCGTCCTCATGGCCTTCGGCCCCGGGGTCAGCACCGAGCTGGTGCTCCTGCGCCTCGACGGTCGCGGGGCACCGCGCTCGGGGGCGCGCGGATGAGCCTCGCCTGGTACGTCGCGCTCGTCGGCGCCACGGCCGTCGAGCGGCTCGCGGAGCTGGTCGTCTCGGCGCGCAACGCCCGCTGGTCCTTCGCGCGCGGCGGCGTCGAGTCGGGACGGGGGCACTTCCCCGCCATGGTCGCCCTGCACACCGGCCTGCTGCTCGCGTGCGTCGCCGAGGCGTGGCTCGCCGACCGGCCGTTCCTGCCCTGGCTGGGCTGGCCCATGCTCGTCCTGGTGCTCGCGAGCCAGGGCCTGCGCTGGTGGTGCATCGCGACGCTCGGTCCGCGGTGGAACACGCGCGTCATCGTCGTGCCCGGGCTCCCGCTCGTGGCACGGGGGCCGTACCGGTGGCTGCGGCACCCGAACTACGTCGCGGTCGTCGTCGAGGGCTTCGCGCTGCCGCTCGTGCACTCGTGCTGGGTCACGGCGCTCGCGTTCACCGTCCTCAACGCCGTGCTCCTGGCGCGGTTCCGCATCCCGGCCGAGGAGCGCGCGCTCGCGCTCGCCACCGCGGGCGGGACCCGCCCGGCGTCGTCGTGACCGTCGCGCGCACCGACGTGCTCGTCGTCGGCGGCGGGCCCCGCGGGGTCGCCGCCCCGCGGCACGCCCCCCCCGCCCGGCCACAACTCGGCGGTGTCGACCCTCGCCCGGGCGGCTACGACAAAGGGT
>NZ_JBHXIC010000092.1:14320-16071 GCF_042723955.1 Cellulosimicrobium cellulans
CCACCGGTCTTGCTGAAGACGAGCACGTCGAACGGGACGGCGTCGGGGGGCATGACGACCCGGGCCCCCCGCCAGCCCCCCGGGCCCCACCCCCGCCGCCGCCCCGCCGCCGCCCCCCCGGGGCGCCGGGGCCCCCCCGTCGTCGTGGTCGACCGTCGCGCGGGCGTCATCGACAAGGCGTGCGGCGAGGGCCTGCTGCCCGGGGCGCTCGCCGCGGTGCTCGACCTCGGCGTCGACCCGCCCGGGCACCGGCTCGCGGGCATCAGCTACCGGGACACGACCCGCCACGCCGACCACCCGTTCGCCGCCGGGCCCGGGCGGGGCGTGCGACGCACCGCCCTGCACGCGGCCCTGCGCGACCGCGCGCTCGCGGAGGGCGTCACGATCGGGCACGCCACCGTCCGGGCGCTGCGCCAGGACGAGCGCGGGGTCGACGTCGCGCTCGACGCCGCGCGCGACGAGGGCGGGGCGCGCTCGGTCGTGCGCGCGGGCTGGGTGCTCGGCTGCGACGGTCTCCACTCCAGCGTCCGGCGCCTCACCGGGCTCGACGCGACGCCGCGCGGGCGCGCCCGGTTCGGGCTGCGCACCCACTACTCCGTCGCGCCCTGGAGCGATCTCGTCGAGGTGCACTGGGCCCCGCACGCCGAGGCGTACGTGACCCCGGTGGGTCCCGACGTCGTCGGCGTCGCCGTGCTCACCCACCGCGCTCCCGCGAGCCGGGAGACGGGCTCCCGGCCGGGGAGCGGCGCCGCCACGGGGCTGGACGCCTTCCCCGAGCTCGCGCAGCACCTGCGCGGCGCACCGGTGCTGGGCCGGGTCCGCGGGGCCGGGCCGCTGCGTCAGCGGGCCCGACGGCGCACGGCCGGGCGCGTGCGCCTCGTCGGCGACGCGTCCGGGTACGTCGACGCGCTCACGGGCGAGGGCGTGCGCGTCGGGCTCGCCCAGGCCGACGCCGTCGTGCGCCACCTGGACGACGCCGCGGCGTACGAGCGGGCCTGGGCGCGCGCGACGCGCGACTACCGGGTCCTGACGACCGGGCTGCTCGCCTGGGCCGGCAGCCCCGCCCGCGCCGCGATCGTGCCCGCCGCGAGCGCCGCCCCGTGGCTGTACGGGGCGGTCGTCGAACGCCTCGCGCGCTGACCGTAGCCCGACCGCCCAGGAGCGTCGACGGCGCCCGTGTGGGCGCGGGCGGCTACGGTGCCGCCCATGACCTCGCTCGACCTGCACGTCGTCCCCGACCGCTTCCTCCTCGGGCACGTCCCCGGTGCCACGTTCCCCGAGGACGACGAGTGGGTCGCGCTCGTGCGCGCCCCGGAGGGGCTCACGGTCGTGCGGCACGCGTCGCCGTTCGACGAGGCCGAGCGGTGGGCCGGGTTCTACGGCTCGGCCCACGGGCTGGAGACGACGGGCGTGCTGGCGTCCGTCGTCGGCCCGCTCGCCGAGGCGGGCATCCCCGTCTTCGTCGCGTCCACGTTCCACGCCGACCTCGTGCTCGTGCCCGAGGCGCGCCTCGATCCTGCCACGCGCGCGCTGCGCGACGCCGGGCACGCCGTCGCCGGTCCCCGCTGAGGCCTGCGCCGGGCGAGGCACCACCGCGGCCCGCCCTGGACGGTGCCCCGCGGTCCGGTGTCAGTCGGGCGTGGCCGCCGCGGCGGCCGCGAGGCGGGGGGCGGGCGCGGGGGGGGGGGGGGCGCGGCGCACCGGCGCGCGGGCGCCCCCCCCCCCCCCCGGGCGCGGGCGCGCCCAGCCTC
>NZ_JBHXIC010000093.1:0-15992 GCF_042723955.1 Cellulosimicrobium cellulans
TGTGTCTGCTACCCCCTCCGCCCGCCCGCGCCCCCGGGGGGGGCCCCCCCCCCCGCCCCCCCCGCGCCCCCCCCCCCCCCCCCCGCGCCTTGCCCGTCCGGTGCCTGAGTCACCGAGCCGATCATCCACAGGGGTCGCGTCGGTGGGATCTCGCGGAGAGTCCGAGTCATACCCTGCGGGTACGGTCACATGTCGACCACCAACTGCTTGAGGGAGCGCGCATGGCGACGATCGTGGACGGCGATCTTGGCGTCGAACGAGCTGACGAGCTGCGCACGGGTGGAATCGTTGCTTGGGACACCGAGACCTCGGGACTCGACTGGGTCCACGACCGTCTCGGGACGTGCCAGGTCAGAGGTCTCTCCTCGTCGATCGATGTCGTCCAGGTCGCGGACCGCACTCCCAGGATTCTCAGCGCCCTGCTCGCAGACGACTCAGTGGTCAAGGTGATGCATCACGCACCGTTCGATCTGCGTTTCATGCGACGTTCCTGGGGGACGCGCGCGGCGAACGTCCGGTGCACAAAGATCGCGTCCAAGCTCTTGCGCCCGACCGCGCCGTCACGCGATCACAGCCTCGGTGCGTTGACCCGGCGATATCTCGGCATCGACCTCGACAAAGGATCGGTGCGGACGAGCGACTGGTCCTCTTCGAGTCTGACGCCAGAACAAGTGACCTATGCTGCAGGAGATGTCGAGAACCTGCTCGAGCTTTACGACGTCCTCGTCGCAGAACTCGAAACGATGAACCGGCGCGAGCTCTTCGAGGAGTGTTGCGCGTTTCTGCCAGCGCAAGTCGAGGTGTCGATGCTCGGTCTTGACGACGCCTTCGCGTACTGACTCAGGCCAGGGACTCCCAACGCGGGCCGGTGAAGAACTCGAAGTCTCCGGCGTCGTCCGCGGCGAGGTTCACGAGCAGCCGCATGTGGGACGGTGCCTCCGGTCCGTTGACATGCGCCACGGTTGCGCGCACCGACGTGATCTCCTCGAGGCGGTGGAGGTCATGGACCAGGAGATCGGGAACGTAGCCGACCGGGACGCCGCCACCCGAGACCGTGAGGACTGCCTCGGGGTTGTGTGCGTTCTCGGGCTCGTCCTCGAGCCGCAGCGGGCTGCCCGGGCCGAGCGTTGAGAACGCCTGCTCGACCTGCTCGTACGTGAAGGCCAGGGGTTCCCCGCGCAGCCAGGTCGGCCGCGCGGAGACGTGACGATGCCCGTGGACGAGGAACGTGGAACGCACGTGCCCTTGTTCCACTCGAGGTACGGGGAAGAGTTGAAGCGTGTCGCCCTGACGGTGGCCGCGGGACCGAGAGATCTGCTCCCACGGGTCGGCGTCTGGTTCCAGCCCGAGCCCCCGGATGTAGCGCTCGTAGTCACTGCGACGCGGGTCCATGGCGCGCTGGGCGAACAACGGGAAGAGGAAACCGGACGAGTATCGTCGCTCAAGGTCGGGGAAGCCCACTAGAGGACGGAAGCCGTCGATCTGGCGCACGTTCGCGACGTACTCGAAGGTGTGGAGACCGTTGGTGACCGCGAGGAAGCCGACAGGTTCGATCTGGCGGTTGATGGGATGCTGCCACGCCACGACCAGCCGCTGCCGCGTCTGGAGGACGGGTGCCGAGCGCTCGAGGCTTACCTCAGAGACGGCTGTTGCACTCATGGCTGAGCCTTTCTGCGTTAATCTCCAACAGTCTTGCAGCAAACGTACGCGCCGGCACCGACAACCCCGGGACTCGCCTCACGATGTCTTGGGCAGGGGAGACCGGGAGCCCTTGGATCACTTCGGACCAGTGAGCACGGCCTTCTGGGGAGGCCATCAGCAGCGCGGAGACCGCGACCGTCACCAGCGTCGGGATCGTTCCGGGACCGGCGTTCTCGAGGCGAAAGGCGGTACCCCGCTCCGCAAACTGCGCCATCCGCTCGGATGATGAGATCCGTTCGAATCGGTCGGTATCGGAGAGTCCGTACCCGAGCGAGTTCCCGTGGTCATACGTCGGGCACAGCAGCCGCGGGCCTTCCCCCAGCTGGGGCTCCAGCACGGCCCAGTTCTGGTCGTGCCGATCGCGGTTGGCGATCCACGCGTCGAGGATGAGGTAGCCGACGAAGATGTCGAAGGCGGACAGGTCCCCGGGAAGGCTGCAGCCCGATGGGGCAGCGACGTGACGGAGTGCGGCGTGGATGTTCTCGAGGGAATGCCCGGGCCGTCGCTTGCGTGGAGCGCCTTTGGCGAGTTCAAAGATCGGCACGTAGCCGGGTGCGTGCCGGTCGATCAGGAGCAGCGTCCCCTCACGGAGGACGAGGTCGTCGGAACCGATCCTGAGCGAGACGGAGCCCTCGGCGCCGTCGCGTACCACGAGCTCCACGTGCGCGTGCGGCAGGGCGAGGAGAGTCGCGATCTCCGCAGCGATCTTCTCGGCCCAGTCCTGCCCCTGGCGGGTGGTGTTCCGCTTGATCTCGGCCGGTTTGAAGAGCCAGCGGTTCCCGAAGTGGTCTTCGAGCCAAGCTTTCTCGTCAGTGCCGAGGGGCTCGGCGTCGACGATGCGCCATGACGAGACGTCCGAGCGCAGATACGGGTTCGGCATCGTCACCGGCCCAGGCTATGGGGGCGACCCACCGTGGCGCATGAGACACGGCGGTGCGCGACATGCTGGTCAGCGTCTCTCGTCGAGCGGCCGGACCACGATCCCGCCGAAGCGGGCCTCTCCCGCCCGGTGCTCGACCCCGCCGATCCAGACGCGCCCGCCCCGCACCGCGTCCGACGCGGGGGAGCGGTCGAGATAGTGGGCCTGGTAGCCGCCGCCGAGGTCCACGTTGGTCAGCGAGACCGCGCGACCGGCCTCGTCGGTGACGTCGGCCTGGCACCACGCGCACACGTGCCGCGGGTAGCGCGGGTTCTCGCGGAGCAGCGTGCCGCACAGCGGGCAGAACTGGCTGCGGACCGGCTCGGTGCCGGCCGGCGCGAGCGCGCCAGGGCGGACGAGGCCGCCCTGCGCGGTGCGCCGGGCGAGCGCGGTGAGCTGGCGCCGCGCGATCCCGGGCCAGCCGTGGACGGCTACCGCCCACTCGTACGGCACGGCGCGGGCTCCGTAGAGTGCGCCGAGGAGCGCGCCGGCGATGGCCGCGACCGTGTCGGTGTCGCCACCGATCGAGACGGCGGCCTGGAGAGCGGCCGCCAGATGGTCGCGGCCGGCGAACGTGGAGCCCTGCGGTGCGGAGGTCGTCGCGATCGCGTGCCACGCGGCCTGGAGAGCGGTGACGGTGAAGCCGTTCTGCCGCAGGTCGGCCGCGGGCCGCGCGCGCTCGGCGTCCGCGATCCACGCGGACCAGCGCGCCGCCGCGTCCGGGTCGAGGAGGTCCAGCCCCGCGCGCACGTCGAGCCGCTGCTCGGTCACCGCGACGCGCACCGCCTCCGACCAGAGCACGCACGACTCGGCGGCGAGCGGGTCGGTGTGCGTGAGCTCCGCGACGGCGCGGGCCGCGCGGGCGGTCGCGTCGCGGTCGTCCAGGGCGACGAGCCCGACGACACCCGTGCGCATGAGCGCGCCGTTCCCGGCCGTGCGTCCGGTCGCCGCGTGCAGCGCCGCGGACGCCTCGCGTAGGCGCGTCGCGGCGGGTCCCCGGCGGGCGGCGGCGGCGCTCAGCACGGAGGCGGTCTGCGTCCCGACGTCGGTCGCGCCACCGGTGCGCCACGCCTCGAACGCGGCCGCGACCTCGTCGAGCGGCGTCGCGCCGAACGCGTCCGGGACGCGGGAGAGCACGTCGTGGGCGGCGGTGACCCGGGCGACGCACACCGACATCTGCGTGTCGTCGCTCCACTCGCCCGGTGCGTACGGGCCGAGTCCACCGCCCCGCATGACCGCGACCGCCTCCTGCCGACCATGACCGGGCGGCTGCGCGAACTCGTACGGCACCCCGAGGGCGTCGCCCGCCGCCTCGGCGAGCAGCACGCCCGACGCGCGGTCGAGCAGTCCGTGGTCGAGCGGGTCGAGCGGTTCGCGGGCGGGCGGAGGCGGCGTCGTCGTCACGGCGCGATCGTGCCACGATGAGCGGCATGACCACGACGCCCGACGACCTCGCCGCCCTCATCGCCTCCGTCGAGGCGGACGAGCGCGACCTGGTGCTCCGCACCTTCACGCACGACGACGCCTGGCGGCTCGGCTGCCTGCTCGTCGAGCTCGCCGACGAGCGCGACCTGCCCGTGACGATCGACGTCCGCAAGGGCCCGCAGCAGGTGTTCCACGCCGCGCGCGAGAGCACGACGCCGGACAACGACTCCTGGGTCGAGCGGAAGGTGCGGGTCGTCGAGCGGTTCGGGGCGTCGTCGTACCTCGTGGGCCTGCGCGCCCGCGCGAAGGGGACGACGTTCGCCGAGCAGCACCAGCTCCCGCTCCAGGAGTACGCCGCCCACGGCGGCGCGTTCCCCGTCCGGGTCGACGGCGTCGGGATCGTCGGTGTCGTGACGGTGTCCGGTCTCGCCCAGGGCGACGACCACGCGCTGGTCACCGAGGCCCTGCGGTCCTTCCTGGGCCGCAGCGCGTAGTAGCGGTCAGTCCCAGACGAGCGGGACGTCCTCGAACGTGGGCCACGTCGGCGCGACGTTCACGTAGAGCGACGCCAGCGACTCGTCGAGAGGCCGCGGCAGGTAGACCTCGTACCGGGCCGTCCGCCCGACGACGGTCCGCACGAAGAGCGGGTCGCTCTCCAGCTCGCGCGCGCCGCTGCCGCGGACCGGCTCGTACGAGACCAGCGCGTACGGGTCGACGGCGGACGGGTGCAGCTCGCCCCGACCCGTGAGGTCGTACACGGAGATCCGGTCCGTCTCCCCGTCGACCGGGTCGAGCGGCGTGAGCTGGACGCGGAGGCGCATGACCGGGCCGCGCACGACGATCGGCTCGATCGCGACGCGCACGCGCTCCTCCCGGCCCTCGTCGTTCGGCACGACGACGGTCTTCTCCACGACCGTCTCGCCGTCCTCGACGAGATCGACCCGCGGGCCGTCGGCGGGGACGTGGTCGGCGTCGACGGGGGCGAGCTCGTGCTCCTCGATCTCGATCCCCCGCTCGCCGGGCGTCGTGCCGGAGTAGCGCAGCTCGACCCGCCGGTTCTGGGCGCGGTCGTCGGCGACGTCGTCACCGCCCTCCTCGACCTTGAGCTGTGACTCCCCGTGGCCCTGCGCGTCGAACGTGACGTCGGGGCGCACCGCCGCGGCGGCCGTGACGACCGCCTGCGCGCGACGCTGCGAGAGGTCGAGGTTGTCCGCGTCCTCCCCGACCGAGTCGGTGTGGCCCGCGACGGTCGCGGTCACGCCGTCGGGCAGGTCCTCGGCGACCTCCTGGACGCGCTGCACCGCCGCGTCGGACAGCTCGGCAGAGCCGACGTCGAACAGCACGTCCGTCTCGAGCGTGACGACGACCTCGTCCTCCTCCACCTCGACGTACTCGAAGGACGTGACGGCGCCCTCGGTCTCGAAGGTCGTGGCGACGCCGGGGTCGAAGTGCCGCACGGCCTTGTCGAGCGACTCCCGGCTGGGAGGCCCACCGAGGTCGTCGAGGATGAGCGCGTCGATCCCGGGGACGTCGGGCGTCGGGTCGGCGCCGGGCTCGTCGTCCGCGGACGCCGGGGTCGTGGCGGTCGCGAGCAGGGTCGTCGTCACGACGACCGTGGCGAGCGACGCGACGGCGGCGCGGCGCGCGCGGCTCACTCCTCCACCTCGTACGTCACCGGGACGTCCTCGAACGGGGGCCACGACTCGTGGAGCCGCACGTCGACGGCCGCCGGGTCGCCCGCGGGGCGCGGGAACCAGGCCTGGTACAGGAGCGGGCGGCCGTTCACGGTCTTCGCCGCGACCACGTCGGTCGCGAGGTCGGTCCCCCCGGAGGAGATGAGGTCGTACTCGGTGAGCGCGTCGACGTCGACGATCGTCGGGTTGTGGTCGTGCCCGAGCATGTCGTACGCCGAGTGCTCCTCGGGCTTCTCCGCGTCCGCGTCGACGAAGCGCGGCGTCATGAGGACGCGCAGCTCGACCGTCGAGCCCTCGGCGACGAGCGACACCAGCCCGAGCGAGACCTCGTCCTCGGCGGACCCGGGGACGGGCAGCCGTGTCTCGAGGACCGGCTGGTACTCCTCCACCCCGACGGTGACCGGGGTCGGCTCGTCGGCGGCCGCGTCGCCGGAGCAGGCTCCGAGGATGAGCGTGAGGGCGACCGCGGTGGTGGCGCCCAGGAGCGCGCGGGGACCGGGGACGGGCGAGGGCACAGGCGAGGGCACGGGCGGCCCCGGGGGCGTGGTGCTCGGCATGGCCGGAAGGCTAGCGGACCGGTACGTCCCGGATCCGGCCCATCCGTGGGGAGATGTCCCCATCGGGGCAGACGGACGGGGCCGGCACCGTGAGGCGCCGGCCCCGTCCGTGGTCCGGTCGCGCAGGGGCGGGCGTGACCGGGGTCAGGGTGCCGGCGCGACGACGCGCGTCGCGCCGGCGGTGCGCGTCACGCCGCGCGCGTGACCTCGATGCGCTGGGGAGCGCGGCCGGCGAACACGCCGGCGACGGTCACGGTGAGCACGCCCGCGTCGTAGGACGCGCGGACGGTGTCGGCGTCCGGCGACTTCGGCAGGGTGACGGTGCGGCGGAACTCGCCGAACCGCACCTCGCGGACGCGGCGCCCGGCCGGGGCGACCTCGGCCGCGTCGTCGGTGTCGGCCTCGTCCGTCGCCGCCTCGGGCTGCTCGCCCTCGGCGGTCTCGGACGTCTCGGCCACGGGGGCCTCGACGACGCGCTGGTCGCGACGCTCGCCGCGGACCACGAGGCGACGACCCTCGAGCTCGACGGTCACGTCGCGCTCCGGGTCCACGCCCGGCAGGTCGAAGCGGGCGACGAGGTCGTCGTCCTCGCGGTAGACGTCCGCGGCGGGCGCGTATCCCGTCCGCGCGACGGGCGTGCCGCTGGGTCGCGTCCAGAGCTGGCGCACGACGCGCTCGGTGGGCACCGGACGGAACGGTGCCACGGTGTAGGTGCTGATCATGGTGGTCCTCCAGGTCTGTCGTGCCACGGTCGGCCCGTGGCGTCCTGACCTCTCCAACCTTGAGCGTGCCCCGCTCAGTCCCGCGTTCGCGGACGACGAACGCCGCCGGAACGCTCAACCGCGGCGTGCGGTGCGCCGGGTCTTGCGGGCGGCCGCGGCGCGTTCCTCGGCGGCGTCGAGCCGCGCGTCGATGCCGTCGAGCGACTCCTGGGCCGCGGTCGCGGCGTCGCGCGCCTCGGCGAGCCGCGCGCGCAGGTCCTCGCGCTCGTCGGCGAGCCGGGCCAGCTCGTCCTCGACGCGCCCGAGCTCCTCCTCCACCTGCCCGACGGCGTCGCTCGCCGCGCGCACGCGCGTGTCCGCCTCGTCGCGCTCGGCCTCGAGGCGGTCGACCTCTGCCGCCGTCGCCTCGACCTCGCGCTCGGCGGCCGCCACGGCGTCCTCCTCGGGGGGCTCGCCGTCGCCCGGGCCAGAGTCGGCCCGCGCGGACCGGGCGCCGCGCCCGCCGCGCGTCGTGCTCGTCCCCGGGTCCGCGGTCCCCGGCCCGCCCGTGCCCGCCGTGCCGCCGGTCCGCGCCCGCAGCTCGACGACGTCGGCCGGCTCGCCGCCCTCGTCGACGATGCCGAACCCGACGTGCTGGAGGGCCTGCGACAGCCGACCGGCGCGGACGAGCGCACCCGCGTCCGGGTCCATGACGGCGGCGGTGAGCGTCTCGGCGAGCCGGTCGAGCGCCGTCGCGGACACGGCCCGGCCCGCCACCTCGCCCGCGTCGCGCAGCTCGCCGACGACGCGCTCCACGCGCTCGCGCCGCAGCCGGTCGAGCGTCCTGATGCGCGCGCGGTCACGGTCGGCCGTCGCGTCGCGCAGCTCGTCCCCGAGGGTGACGAGCGCGGCGACGTCGTCGGGACGCTCGCGCGCGACCTGGTTGACGACCCACGCGGCGACGGTCGGCTTCGCGAGACGTCCTACGCGCTCGGCGCCGACCGCGTCCCCCGCCGCCTTGACCTGCTTGGCCGCCGCAGTGCGGGCGACGACGAACTGCTCGAGCGGCAGCGCGAAGAGCCCGTCGACGAGCGAGTCGACGTCCGTGCCGACCGCCGTCGAGCCGTCGTCACCGCGCGGGGCCTTCGGGCTCATGACGCCCAGCGTCGCACCGCGGCGTCGGGAGCGCGCCCGCTCGCGGCCGAGGACGCGGCGAGCAGCGACCCGAACGCGGCCTCGGTGACCACGGGGACGCCGTACCGGCGTGCGGTGCGGGCCTTCGTCGAGAGCGAGTCCGGGTCGGCGGCGACGACCAGCCGGGTCCGGCGCGTCACGTAGGGCCAGGGGGAGAGGCCGGCTGCGCGCACGTCGCGCTCCCACGCCTCGCGCGTGCGGGACATCGAACCGGTGAGCACGACCTCGTCGCCGTCCGCGAGCACGAACGCGGGCCGTGGCCCGACCGCCGTCTCCGCCGCCAGGCGCGTCCCGAGCGCCGCCTCGACGGCTCCCGCGACGTCGTCGGCGTCGAGGCCGAGCTGGCCCGCGACCTCGTGCAGCGCGGCGTCGTCGCGCAGCGCCGCCGTGCCGTCGCGGTCGCCCGCCGGGGTGGCACCGTCGAGCGCGTCGAGCTCCGCACGGGCGAGCGCGGCGAGGTAGTCGCGGTGCACCGCCTCGACAGCGGGGCGGTCCAGCCCGGCGTGCCGTGCCTCGGCGAGCAGGGCCGCGCGCTCGGAGTGGGAGACGTAGCGGTCGAGGAGCGCCGCGTCGAGCAGGCGCAGGTACGTGGCGGTGTCGGCGCCGTCGCCGGGCGCGTCACCCGTGCGCGCGTCCGCCGGGGCGTCGAGCGCGGAGAGCCAGTGCCCGCGCGCACGGCTCGCGCCACGGAGGACGGGCTCTACGCCGGGGAGCGCGGCGGGCAGCGACCACCGCACGCCGTCGGCTGCGGCGCGTGCCACGTCCCAGCACTCGTCGTCGGCCGCGACGTCGAGGTAGTACCCGAGCAGCCCCGCGGTGGCGCGGGCGTCGCCCAAGGCCGAGTGGACGTCGTCGTGCACGACCCCCACCGCCGCGCAGCACGCGGCGAGCGCGCGCGAGCCGGTGAGGTACCGGCCCGCGAGCTGCTGCGTGCACAGGCACGCGACGGGATCGATCGCGGCCGCGATACCCGCGCGCCCGATCTCCGCGCGCAAGAACCGCGTGTCGAAGGCCGCGTTGTGCGCCACGAGGACGCGACCGGAGAGCAGGCGCAGGAGCGCGGGGGCCACGCGGTCGAACGTCGGGGCGAGCGCGACGTCGGCCGCCGCGATGCCGTGCACGTGCTGGGGCCCGAGGTCGCGCTCAGGGTTGACCAGGGTGGACCACTCGTCCTCGACGCGGCCCGCGGTGTCGACCAGGACCACCGCGACCTCGGCCACCCGGTCGCCGAGGCGAGGGGAGAACCCCGTGGTCTCGAGGTCGACGACGGCGAATCCGGGCACGGGCACAGTCTGCCCGACGCCGCCCACGCCTCGGAGCACGGCTCCGCACCACGGCGTGGCCCCGCGGCGCAGCCGGACCACGCGCAGGGGTTTCGCGGCGAGCCTCGTGGGCCTACGCTCGCGAGCACACGAGCCTTCGCAGCGTCGCGTCTCGTGTGCGACTCGGCCGGACCCCGACACGACCGGGGTCGGTCGGCGGGGGCCACTGTCGAGGAGGATGCGTGAGACCACGAACGATCGTCCCGTCTGCCGCTGCCGCGAGCCTCGTGCTCGCGGCTCTGACCGCAGCGCCCGTCGGCGCTGCCCCCGCCGGCGGCCTCCGTGCCGCCGACGGACCCCCGCCGCTCGAGGACATCGTCACCGGCGACGCGGTCATGCAGCGGCTCCAGGACTTCCAGGACATCGCGGACGCCAACGGCGGCAACCGCGCGATGGAGACGCCCGGCTACGAGGCGAGCGCCGTCTACGTCGAGGACACCTTGCGGGCCGCAGGCTACGAGCCCGAGCGCCAGTACTTCACGTTCGAGGACCTGGTCACCGACGACCTGTCCCTCACCGCGGCCGGCGTCGAGGTGACGTCGGACGTCTACCCCGCCGAGTTCGCCCCCGACACCCCGGACGACGGCGTCACGGGCCCGATCGTCCAGCCCGCCGACGAGCTCGTCCAGGGCTGCACGGCCGACACGTGGGACGGGGTCGCCGTGGAGGGGGCCGTCGCGCTGATCAGCCGCGGCTCGTGCCCGTTCGCGGACAAGGCCCGCTTCGCCGCGGAGGCCGGTGCCGCTGCGGTCATCCTCTACAACAACGCCGACGGCGCGCTGAACCCGACCCTCGGTGAGGCGAGCGACGTCTGGGTCCCGACCGTGGGCATCACGCAGGCCGACGGCCAGGCGATCCTCGCCGCGATCGCGGGCGGCGCCGAGGCGGTCGCGACCTACGACCTGCAGACGCACGTCGAGGAGTTCGAGACGTTCAACGTGATCGCCCAGACGCCGGGCGGCCGGGACGACAACGTCGTCATGGTCGGCGCGCACCTCGACAGCGTCGAGGACGGGCCGGGCATCAACGACAACGGCTCCGGCTCGGCGGCCATCCTCGAGGTCGCGGTCCAGCTCGCCGCCGCGACCGACGGGGGCCAGGACGTCGTGAACGCCGTCCGGTTCGCGTGGTGGGGCGCGGAGGAGGTCGGCCTGCGCGGCTCGACCCACTACGTGAGCGACCTCGTCGCGAACGACCCCGCGGCGCTCGACGACATCGCGACGTACCTCAACTTCGACATGGTCGGCTCGCCGAACTACATCATCGGCGTGTACGACGCCAACGAGTCGACGTACCCCGCGCCCGTCGAGGTGCCGCCCGGCTCGGCCGAGACCGAGGCGGTGTTCACCGACTACTTCGACGGCATCGACCAGCCGTGGGTCGACACCGAGTTCTCCGGGCGCTCCGACTACCAGGCGTTCATCGAGAACGGCGTCCCGGCGTCCGGCCTGTTCACCGGCGCGGACGGCTCGAAGACGGCAGAGGAGGTCGCGCTGTTCGGCGGCACCGAGGGCATCTTCTACGACCCGAACTACCACTCGCCGCAGGACACGATCGACAACGTCGACGCGACCGCGCTCGACATCATGTCGCGCGCGATCGGCCACGCGGTCGCGTCGCTGTCCGAGGACACGTTCGCGATCAACGGCGTGGGCAACCCGCGCGTCGACGCGATCGAGGCGGAGGCGCGCTGCCTGAACGGCACCGCCTACGTCGCCGTCCGGGCGACCAACGGCGAGGACGAGCCCGTCTCGCTGCGCCTCGTCACGCCGTTCGGCCAGCGGGCGTTCGGCCAGCTGGCTCCGGACGCGAACGCGTACCAGTCGTTCTCCACCCGGTCGGCGTCGGTCGACGCCGGCACCGTGAGCGTCGTCGCGCGCCTCGCGGGCGGCGGGGAGAACTACTCGCAGACGTACGACGTCGCGTACGACGCGATCGCCTGCGGCTGACGCAGCCGGGTCACCCTGACGGGCGGGGCCGTCCTCCACGGGGAGGGGGGCCCCCCCCGCCTGCGCGGCCGTTGGGGGGGGGGGGCGCGCCGGGGCCCGCGCCGACCTGGTGGGCCGGTGCCCGCCGGGTCTACGCTGGCCCGCGGTGCGCCGTCGGGTGGCGCGCCGGACAGGGGGTCACGTGGCGAAGGAACCGTTCCTCACGACGACGGGCGACGAGCCGGGCGAGGGTCCCGACCTGCCCGCCACGACGTCGGGCGACGAGCGCCGCACCCTCGCGCGGCTGCTCGGCGAGAAGCGCCTCCTGCGCGTCCCCGCCCTCCCGGCGCTGCCGCGTCCCACGTTCGCGCGGCCGTCGTTCTCGCTGCCGGTCGCGCTCTCGGGCCGTCGTGCGCGACGCGACGACGTCGACCCGGCGCCGGAGGCCGCTCCCGAGCCTGACCTCGACGCCGTGCTCGAGGACGCGCTCGTCGAGGCGCTGGCGGACGACGGTGCCGTGACTGACGGCGCTGATGGCGCGGACGGGGGTCTGCTCGACGGCGCCGCGGACGACAGCGCGTTCGACGAGGTCGTCGCGGAGTGGGTGCGGCGCGCGGTCGCCGCCTACCCGCGGCCGTCCTACCCGCTCGAGCGCGAGTGGGACGTGTCGGTCCAGGGGCTCGTGCGGCTCGTCCCGTACGTGCCGCGGTTCGCGACGGCGCCGCTCGCGCTGCTCGACCGGTTCGGTGCCGTGACGATCGGCCCCGAACGCGTGGGCCTCGACGGCAAGGACGTGGACTGGGAGCGCGTGGTCGAGGTCCGCACGGCGCCCGCGTGGACGTGCCTGTCGGCCGAGGCCCTGGAGGTGAACCTCGCGCAGTACGTCGTGGCGGTGCCCCCGCTGCCCGGCCGCGCGTGGGTGCTGCGCAGGATCAGCGAGCTCCTGCTCTCGCTCTACCTCGCGGTGCTGCCGCCGGACGAGGACGGCGACGACGTCCTCGCCGACGCGCACGCGCTCCTGGGTGCGGGCGACGCCAGCTCGGAAGCCCCCGGGGACGCCGGCGGCGACGACGTCGTCGCGGACGCGCCCGACGCGGGCTCGCGTCCCGACCCGATGTTCGACCGGGTGGTCACGCAGGTCGTCTACCGGCGGCGGTTCGGGACGGGCGAGGCGCAGGCGAGCACGACGTCCGTCCTGCTCCAGCTCGCGCTGCGCGGCGCGACGGACACGATCGTCCGCACGGCGGCGGAGCGCGGGGTCGAGGTCCTGCACGTGCGGGCCGAGGACACGAGCGTCGGGTCGGTCGTGGCGCGCGCGGCGACGTGGCGGCGCACGGCGCTCGACCTGCGCGAGCGCGTGGACCGGCGCCTCGGGCGCTGACGTCTACCGGTCGAGCGCCTCGAGGATGGGGGTGTCGCCGGCGGTGAACCGGACGAAGCGGCCGATCGTCGCGGGGGTGCGCACGGCCTGCGCGACGACCATCGCGACGTCCGCGCGCGAGACCTGCGAGGCGGCGCCGCCCGGGACGTCGTCGGCGCCGTCGAGCCCGTCGGCCCCGTCCCCGACGACGCGGATCGCGCCGGTCGGGTCGTCGTCGGTCAGCGTGCCCGGCCCGAGGATGGTCCAGTCGAGGTCGGTGCCGCGCAGGTGGTCGTCGGCGGCGAGCTTGGCGTCCGCGTAGGCGAAGAAGCTCGAGTCCGGGTCGACGCCGTGGTCCGGCACGGAGCCGATCCACGACACCATGACGTAGCGGTCCACGCCCGCAGCGGCGGCGGCGTCCATCGTGCGGCTCGCGGCGTCGCGGTCGACGGCGTAGGTGCGCTCGGGGTTCCCGCCGCCCGCCCCCGCAGACCACACCACGGCGTCGAACCCGCCGAGCGCGGCGGCGAGCTCGTCGGTCGAGGAGGACTCGACGTCGAGCAGGAGCGGCTCGCCCCCGAGGCGGCGGACGAGCGGGAGCTGCTCCTCGGCGCGCACGATCCCGGTCACGGCGGCGTCGTGGTCGACGAGGATCGGGACGAGCAGCCGGCCCACCTTGCCGTGGGCACCGACGAGGGCGATCTTCATGCGGCGGACTCCTGTCTGCTGGCGGCGAGACCGACCCGAGCGGGCGAGATCGACCCTCAGAGGACCGATCTCGAGACGGTCGGGCCGATCTCGCGGTGAGGGTCCCACCGTGCTCTCCCGAGGCCGACGCCGCCACCCGGGACGGCGTCCGAGGCACCGGCAGCGTCAGGGGCAGTGCCGCGCGTTGGGCGCTGCGGCGAGCGTCGCCGTCGCCGACCCGCGGAGGAGGTCGCCGCCCGCAGGGTCCTGCGCGCACACCGTCCAGCCGTTCGACGCCCCCGGCAGCGCGCCTGCGCGCGGGTCGCGCGCGTCGACCACGACGACGCTCACCGCGCCGCGCTTGTCCAGGTCCGCGCGCGCCTGCTTGAGCTTGGTCTCCACGAGGTTCGGCATCGGGAACGCGGGCTCGATCTCGACCGACACCTCGACGCCGTCGGACCCCCCGGGCGGGACCGGAGCCCCCGGACCCGTGGTCGGGACGCCCGCGGGGTCGGTGGGTTCAGCCGTCGGGCTGGCGGTGGGGACCGCGGTCGGCTCGGCGGTGGGCGACGGCGTCGGGGTTCCCGGGCCGCCGGGCAGAGCCTCCGCTCGGCACCCGGCGAGCGCCGCCACGGCGACGGCGGCGAGCACCACGACGCGTGCGCGCCGAGGCACTCCCGTCACGCCCGTGCGGGCTCCAGAGCGCGCCGCGCGCTCCTGCGAGCTGTTCTTCGTCCGGCCTGTCGTCGTCGACGGTGCCGTCGTTCGTCCTGCCACCACACGTGCCCCCGGTTGCCCCTGCAAACTTCCTTGCGTCTTCGAGGGTACGTCACGGTCGCGCCGGGTGCGGTCGGGGGAGGCGCCGACAGCGGGTGATCCTCGGGGTGCCTCAGCCGCGGCGGGGCGTCGTGCGCTTGGGCGGCCGGACGGTCGGGACGTCGCCGACGATGGGGATCGGGCGACGATGGAACGGGAAGCCGTAGCGCGTGACCAGGCCGGCGAGCGTCGTCAGCCGGTTGCGCGGCCCGATGAGCCCCATGATGTGGACGAACAGCCAGGCGAGCCACGCGACGCCGCGCGTGAGCCGGAGCCTGCCGACGACCTCCGCGATGGCCGCACGCCGCCCGATGACCGCCATGGTGCCCTTGTCGAAGTACCGCAGGGACGTCGTCGGGCGCCCGGCGAGGAGCGCCTCGATGTTGTGCGCGACCTGCGTGCCCGACTGGATCGCGGGCTGCGCGAGCTGCGGCAGCCCCGCCGGGGAGATCGCGATGTCACCCGCCGCGAAGACCCCGGGCAGACCCTCGACCTGCAGGTCGTCGCCCACGACGACGCGCCCGCCCTCGCCGCGCGGCAGGCCCCAGTCGTCGACCTCCTCGTGCGGGTGCACGCCCGCCGACCACACCGTGAGGTCGGAGCGGATGCGCGTGCCGTCCGTGAGCACGACGGCGTCGGGCAGGACCTCCGCGACCCCGGCACCCAGGTGCAGACCCACGTGGCGGCGACGCAGCTCCTCGGCCGCGTACCGGCGCAGCTTCGGGTGGAACGACTTGAGCACCTCGCCGCCGCGCTGGACGATCTTCACCTCGAACGCGTCGCCGTGGATCTCCGGGTAGGCGGGGCGCAGCCCTGCGGTGCGGAGCTCGGCGAGCGCCCCCGCGACCTCGACGCCCGTCGCGCCGCCGCCCACGACGACGACGCGCAGCCCGTCGTCCGTCGCGGGGCTCGCCGCGGCCTTCTCGAGCCGGATGAAGAGCGTGTCGCGGATCTTCATCGCCTGGGACCGCGAGTACATGGGGAACGAGTTCTCCTTGGCGCCGGGGGTGCCGAAGAAGTTCGCCGTGACGCCGTTCGCGACGACGAGGTAGTCGTAGTCGACCCACTCGTCGTTGAGGAGGCGGATGCGGCGCGCCTCGTGGTCGATGCCGACGAGGTGCTCGTGCACGACCCGCACGTTCTTCTGCTTGAGCCGCAGCCCGCGCAGGAAGTAGGTGACGTCGCCCGGGTTCAGCCCGCCGGTCGCGACCTGGTAGAGCAGCGGCTGGAACGTGTTGTAGACGCGGCGGTCCACGAGCGTCACGCGCACGGGCGCCTTCGCGAGCCCCTTGACGACTGCGAGCCCGGCGAACCCCGCGCCGACCACCACGACGTGCGGCAGGGAGTCGGGGGCTGCCGGACCAGGCGCAGCGGTGACGGGCTCGGGCACGGGGCCTCCTCGGGGCGACGGGGTGGGAGAGCGCCGGTGCCCGCCCGCCTGCGTCGCGGACGTCGCCGACGACGTCTGCCAGGTTACGGCGAACGGTGCCGTCATGCCGAACAGGCGGGCCGCCCCGAGGGAGAACCGTGGTCGGCCGAGGTAGAACCGCAGTCGCGCGAGGTAGAACCGTGGTTGCGTGAGGTAGAACCGTGGTTGCGTGAGGTAGAACCGTGGTTCTTGTCCCTGACGGCGTGTGGCTAGGTCGGATGGTCGGGGTGGGTGGTGGTGCCGCGTCTAACTGTCTCTT
>NZ_JBHXIC010000094.1:0-15920 GCF_042723955.1 Cellulosimicrobium cellulans
GGCGCGCGCCCCCCCCCCCCGCCCTCGGCCACCCACCCCCAGAACCCCCGCCGCCAGGTACCCACGCGCCGCCCCCCCCGCCCCCGGCCGCGCCCCCCCGCCCGGCACGCCCCCCGCGCCGGGCCTCCGTCGTCCCGGGGCGTTGACGGCTGACTAGGTGCATGGTCCACTAGTCGCATGGTCCTTCGATATCTCGTCCTCGGGCTCCTCACGGTCCGGCCCATGACGGGCTACGACCTCAAGCGCGCGTTCGACTCCTCCGTGCGCCACTTCTGGGCGGCCGACCGTTCACAGCTCTACCGCACGCTCGCCGCGATCGTGGACGCGGGACTGGCCGAGGTCGAGGTCGTGCCCCAGGAGAGCTACCCCGACCGGAAGGTCCACACGATCACCGACGCCGGCCGCGCGGCGCTGCGCGGCTGGCTCGCCTCGGCGCTCGAGCCGGAGGACTCGCGCGAGCCCTTCCTCGGGCGGCTGTTCTTCGCCGACCAGCTCGACGACGAGGGCGTCGCGGCGCTCCTCGCGTCCCGGCGCGCCCTGGCCGAGGAGACGGTCGCGACGCTCACCGCGGAGGAGGAGCGCGTCGCCGCAGTCCTCGCCGACGGCGGGCCGGACGCCGACCGCGTTCGCGGCACCCGCGGGCTCGCCCTGCGCCTCGCGACGCTGCGCCACGGGCTCGCGCACGCCCGCACCGAGCTCGCCTGGCTCGACGAGACCGAGCGAGAGGTGCTCGCGTGACCGCGCCGGACGTCGTCGTGCACCACCCCGCCACCCGCTCCGGCGTGCCGGGCACGGACGCCGTCTCCGTCGTCCTGCTGCACGGGGGCAACGTGGCGTCGTGGATGTGGGAGCCGCAGGTGGAGGCGCTCGACGACCTTGACGTGTGGACGCCCGACCTGCTCGGCTTCGGGAGCCGTGGCGACCAGGTCCCGGCGTCGCTCGACGCGGTCGTCGACGACGTCGCCGCGACGGTCTCCGCGATCCCGGCCGGGCGGGAGGTGCACGTCGTCGGGCTGTCGTTCGGCGGGATCGTCGCGCTGCGCCTCGCCGCGCAGCATCCGGGACTCGTGCGCTCCGTCCTCGCGTCCGGCGCGGTGGTCGACGGCGTGCCCGGCCTCGCCGGCGCGTTCGGCCGCGCGCAGCTCCGGGTCTGGGACCGGCCCTGGTACTGGCGGGGCCAGGCCGTCGCCATGGGCATCCCGGCGGACGCACGCGACCTGTTCGTGCGCTCGGGGCTCGCGATCCGCAGCGAGACCATGGCGCGGCTGCTGCCCGACGTCTACGGCGGGCGCTGGCCCGACGGCCTCGCGGAGTCGGGAGCCCGCGTGCTCGCGGTCGCGGGCGGTCGGGACCTGCGCCCCGCGCGCCGCGCCCTGGCGACGATCGAGCGTCGCGTGCCGGACGCCGTCGTGCGCCTCGCACCCGGGATGCACCACCAGTGGAGCGCGGAGGACCCGCACCTGTTCAGCGCGATGATCCGGTCCTGGGCGGTCGACTGCGTCGCCCACCCGCGGCTCGTGCCGCTCCCGGAGCGTGCGTAGCGCGCCCGACGTGCGAGGGTTTCCCCCGTGAGCGTCGGTGGAGAGGTCCTCGTCGGGCTGGCGATCCTGGTCGGGCTGATCGGGATCGTCGTGCAGATCCTGCCCGGGAACGTGCTCGTGCTCGGCGCGATCCTCGTGTGGGCGATCGTCACGGGCGGCACGGCCGCTTGGGTCGTCTTCGCGGTCGCCGCCGTGCTCGTGGTCGCCGCCGAGGTGGCGCAGTACGTCCTCGCCGGCCGCCACATGCGGCGGGCGGACGTCCCGTGGTCGACCCTCGTCTGGGGCGGGATCGCAGGCGTCGTCGGGTTCTTCGTCATCCCCGTGATCGGCCTGTTCATCGGGTTCGTGCTCGCGGTCTTCGTCGCCGAGCTCCTGCGCCGCCGCGACCGTCGCGCGGCGTGGCGCGCGACCGTCGCCGCGATGCAGGCCACCGGCATCACGATCCTCGTCCAGCTCCTGGGCGGGCTCCTCGCGGCGGCGACGTGGGGCGTGGGGCTCGCGATCACCTGACCGGTGGACGTATCGGATCAGCCGGGGATCTCCATCACGTAGAGCGTGTTCCCGTCGACGTCGCGCAGCGAGAACATCGGCGGGAGGCCCTCCCAGCGCAGGAGCTCTCCGGTGCTCGCGCCGGCGTCGGTGAACGCTGCGTGGTCGGCGGCCGCGTCGGAGGTCGTGATGCGGATGCCGGTGTCGACGCCCGCGGGGAGGCCGTCCCCTGCTGCGACCAGCGCGACCGACGTCGCCGAGCCCGGAGGAGCGACCTCGATCCAGCGGAACCCCTCCTGGAGCTCGCCGTCCATGCGGACCTCGAAGCCGAGCGTCCCGGTGTAGTAGGCGAGCGCGCGGTCCTGGTCCGCGACCGGGATCGCGACGGTGTGCACGCCCGTGAGGTGGGTCGTCGTCATGGTGGCTCCTTCGTGGTGGGGCAGGTGCTGCGGACGAACGGGGAGACCGTCGCCGGTGACCGGACTCATCGGCGGGGCGGCGCCGGGTGTGGGCGGGGGCGCCTAGGCTGGAGGGGCTATGGCTTCGCTCTTCGAGAACCTCCCGCTGCCCGGCCTCGACACGCTGTTCGACGGCCCGCGCGTCGACCACGGCGGCGAGTCCCGCCTCCCGCGGACCGCCCCGCGCTGGACCGACGACCCGGCCGTGCCCGACGGCGCGGGGTCGCCCGCCGGTGACGGTGGGACGGGGCCGGGGGGCGCCGGCTCGTCGCCGGGAACGGGGGAGCGCAAGGGCCGGTACGCGCACCTCGACCCCGACGCGCTGCTCGACGGGCTCAACCCGCAGCAGCGCGAGGCCGTCGTGCACGCGGGCGGGCCGCTGCTCATCGTCGCGGGCGCGGGGTCGGGCAAGACGCGCGTGCTCACGCACCGCATCGCGTACCTGCTCGCCACACGCCGGTCGAACGCCGGGCAGATCCTCGCGATCACCTTCACCAACAAGGCCGCGGCAGAGATGCGCGAGCGCGTGGAAGCTCTCGTCGGGCCGTCGGCGCGGAACATGTGGGTCTCGACGTTCCACTCGGCGTGCGTGCGCATCCTGCGGCGCGAGGCCAAGACGCTCGGGCTGCGGTCGAGCTTCTCCATCTACGACGCGGCGGACTCGCAGCGGCTCATCACGCTCGTCACGCGCGAGCTCGACCTGGACCCCAAGAAGTACCCGGCGCGCTCGCTCGCGAACAAGATCTCGGACCTCAAGAACGAGCTCATCGACCCCGAGACGTACGCACGGGACTCCGGTGCGCACGCGACGGACGACGGCCTCGCGGCGCGGGGCGGCCAGCACGGCGCGAGCGTCCCCGAGTTCGACCAGGTGCTCGCCGACGTCTACACGCGCTACCAGGCGCGCCTCGTCGCGGCGAGCGCGCTCGACTTCGACGACATCATCATGACCACGGTCAACCTGCTCCAGGCGTTCCCGGCCGTCGCGGAGCACTACCGCCGCCGGTTCCGGCACGTGCTCGTCGACGAGTACCAGGACACCAACCACGCGCAGTACGTGCTCGTGCGCGAGCTCGCGGGCGTCGGCGAGGACTCCGCCGCGACCGACGCAGCGACGAGCGGGACGGGCGAGGCGCAGGTCCCCGCGCTCGACCCCGCCGAGCTCACCGTCGTCGGTGACGCCGACCAGTCGATCTACGCGTTCCGTGGTGCCACGATCCGCAACATCCTCGAGTTCGAGGCCGACTACCCGGACGCCCGCACCATCCTGCTCGAGCAGAACTACCGCTCGACCCAGAACATCCTCTCCGCCGCCAACGCCGTCATCTCGCGCAACCCCGACCGCAAGCCCAAGCGCCTGTGGACCGACTCGGGGGCCGGCGCGAAGGTCATCGGCTACGTCGCGGACAACGAGCACGAGGAGGCGCGGTTCGTCGCCGAGGAGATCGACCGCCTGGGCGACTCCGACGGCGTGCGCCCCGGCGACGTCGCGGTGTTCTACCGGACCAACGCGCAGTCCCGCGCGCTGGAGGAGGTGCTCATCCGCGTCGGCCTGCCCTACAAGGTCGTCGGCGGCACGCGCTTCTACGAGCGGCGCGAGGTCAAGGACGCCGTCGCGTACCTGCGCGCGATCGACAACCTCGACGACGACGTCAACCTGCGCCGCGTGCTCAACACGCCCAAGCGCGGGCTGGGGGACCGGGCCGAGGGCGCCGTCGCGGCGCTCGCGGACCGCGAGCGCATCTCGTTCGGTGCGGCGCTCGCCCGGATCGACGAGATCCCCGGCCTGACCAACCGCACGCTCAACCCGCTGCGCGCCTTCGTCGAGCTCATGACCGGGCTGCGCGAGCTCGCGGACTCCGGGGCGACGCCGTCGGACATCCTCGGTGCCGTCCTCGACCGCACCGGGTACCTCGCCGAGCTGCGCGCGAGCGACGACCCGCAGGACGCGACGCGCGTCGAGAACCTCGCCGAGCTGCACGCCGTCGCGACGGAGTTCACGGAGCTCGACCCGGAGGGCACGCTGTCCGACTTCCTCGAGCGCGTGTCGCTCGTCGCGGACGCCGACCAGATCCCCGCGGACGACGGCGACGACGAGGACGCCGAGGGCGAGGAGAAGGAGGACCCGGGCGTCGTCACGCTCATGACGCTCCACACGGCCAAGGGCCTCGAGTTCCCCGTCGTGTTCCTCACCGGCATGGAGGACGGCACCTTCCCGCACATGCGGTCGCTGCACGACGACGCGGAGCTCGCCGAGGAGCGCCGCCTCGCCTACGTGGGCATCACCCGCGCGCGCGAGCGGCTCTACGTGTCGCGGTCCGCGGTGCGGTCCGCGTGGGGCATGGCCAACGAGTTCCCGCCCAGCCGGTTCCTCGAGGAGATCCCCGAGGAGCTGTGGGACTGGCGGCGGCGCGAGTCGTCGATGGCGACGCTGCGCGCGGGCGGGTCGGTCTGGGGCCGCGGCTCGGGTTCGGGCTCGTGGTCCGCGTCGCGGTCCGGGTCGTGGTCGGGGGCGCGGTCCGGGGCCGACGACGACGGGTCTACCATCCGCGGCCGTCGTTCCTCGGGCCGCTCCCGCCAGACCCGCCACGACCCGTCGTCGTCGGCCCCTGCCCGCGCCGCGTTCGGCTCACCTTCGGGGTCCGGCGCCGGTGGGGCGAAGTTCGGGTCCGCGACGCCGCGGGCCGACGGGGACGTGCCGAACCTCGCCGTCGGCGACAAGGTCACGCACGACGCGTACGGGCTCGGGACGGTCGTCGCGCTCGAGGGGGCGGGGCCGAACGCCGTCGCGAAGATCGACTTCGGCGCGGACGGGACCAAGCGGCTGCTGCTGCGGTACTCGCCCGTCACCAAGCTCTGACGCGTCGGGCGCCTGGCGGCACGCGGGCGGCGGTCGTGGCGGGCGGGGAGGTTCCGCCGAGTCAGCCGATAGTGCCGAGCGCGCGGTAGGCGAGGACGAACGCCGTGGCGACGACGGCGGTGCCTCCCGCGGCGACGGTCACCGGGACGGTGCCGCGCAGGCGCCGGGCGAGCACCGCGCTGAGCAGCACGAGCGACGCGAGCCCGATCACGACCCAGTACGTGGCGCCCGTCGTCTCGACGACCGTCGTGAGCCCGTACACCGACTCGCCGACGCCGATGCCCGCGAGCACCGCGGTGCCGAGGGCGGTGAGGACGCCGTTCCGCCACTGCCACGCCGCCGCGATCCCGACGAACGGTCCGACGACGAGGCCGACGATCCCGAACAGCGTCGGGTCGTAGACGTACCCGCGCAGGTCGGCGGCGGCCGCGTAGCCGAGCGTGAGCAGCACGAAGCTCGCCGCGCCCAGCACGGCGGCGTGCCAGGTCCGCGTCCGCGCGTCGCGGGCGGCCCAGGCGACGAGGAGCGCCGTGAGCAGGGTCCAGCCGCTCGCCGAGTTCGCGAAGGGAGCTGCGGCGTCGGGCAGGAAGCCCTGGGCGTACGACGTCAGGCCGCCGAGCACGAAGCTCGCGGCGAGCACGACGGCGCCTCGCGCCCACGGCTGTCCGCCGGGAGCCGCGACGGCGGTGGCGCGGGCCGCCGCGGAGCGCGTGCGGACGGCGGAGGTGTCGGATCGGTGGTCCGAACGGTGGGGGAGCGCGGTCTGGTCGGGCACACCCCGACGGTAGGCGCGGCTCCGCGGCGGGGCGTCAGCCCGTCGTCGGGCGCGAGCGGGTCACGCGTCCTACCGTGGCAGGACGACCGAGCCCCCAGGAGCCTCCGTGACCCAGCCGGCCGCCCGACCCGCCCCCTGGCCCGACCTCGACGTGCGGCGTTGGGAACCGACCCGTCGGCCGCTCCACCTGTTCACGCAGGTCGTCGGCAAGGTCGTGCTCGACCTCACCCCGTTCGTCAACCACTGGTGGAACGTCGCCTTCCACGTGACGTCGCGCGGGTTCGTCACGCCCGTCATGCAGGTGGGCGACCGCGCCCTGGACGTCGAGATCGACCTCGTGGCGGAGCAGGTCGCGTTCCGCACGTCGGACGGGCGCACCGAGACGATCGCGCTGGGGCCGATGTCGGTGGCCGACTTCTACGCCCGGACGCTGGCCTGCCTCGACCGGCTCGACGTCCCGGTGCGCGTGTGGTCGACCCCGCGCGAGATCCCCGACCCGGTGCCGTTCGAGCAGGACACCGCGGTCGGGGAGTGGGACGGGGACCTCACGCGCACGTGGCTCGCGGTCGTCCAGCGGGTCGTCGCGGTCATGGAGCGGTTCCGCTCCGGGTTCTACGGCAAGTCGAGCGGGCCGCGCTTCTACTGGGGTGCGTTCGACCTCGGGCTCACGCTCTTCAACGGGAAGCCGCACCCGCAGCCGGACGACCTCGAGCCCATCTACCGTTACGCAGAGAACGCGGAGAACGTCGCCGTCGGCTACTGGCCCGGCGACCCGACGACGCACGTCGACCAGGTCTACGCGTACGCGTACCCGCAGCCGCCGGGTGCGGCCGACCTCGACCTGGCACCCGGCTACTGGGACCCGGGACTGCGCGAGGCCGTGCTCCCGTGCGGGGTGCTGCGCGACGCGGCGGACCCCGACGCCGTCCTGCTCGCGTTCTTCGAGCGCTCCTACCGGGAGCTCGCGACGGCCGCCGGGTGGGACCTCGACGCGTTCACCGGGCCGGTCCCGCCGGGCTGAGCGCCCTGGCGGGGCCGGTGCACCCGCGGGGCGGGCCGGACGGGTCAGGAGGCCTTGCGGTGCCGCTCGACGAGCGCAGAGCGCAGGCCCGCGACGTCCGACCCTGCCTCGGCGAGCGCGTCGACCAGGGCGAGGTGCGCCGTCGAGCCCTTCGCGCGCGCGACCGCCGCGAGGACGTGGCCCGAGTCGATGGTGCGCGACCCCTCGTGCACGGCCTCGCGCAGCGAGAGCTCGAGCGCCTTCTTCGCCTCAGGCGTGAACGGGATGTGCGACGTGCGCTTGCGTCGCCCGCGCCGGCGCTCGTCGTCGCCCGCGCGGTCGAGCGCGCCGGGCCCGAACGCGGCGTCGGTGCGTGCACGGATCTCCTCGAGGTCGATCCCGAGGGCCGCGAGCGCGGGGCCGTCGAGCGCGTCGTGGCGGCGTGCGGAGTCGACGTGCCGCTCGAGAGCGTCGGCGTCGACGCCGACCGCCGCGAGCGCGGCCGCGCCCGCGCCGCCGTCCTGGCGGGCGAGTGAGAGGAGCAGGTGCGCGGCGTCGATCGAGTCGTCGCCGCGGGACCGGGCCACCTCCTGGGCGCCGACCACCGTCTCCCGGGCGTCGGCGGCGAAGCGTTCGAACATGTCATGACCTCCTGCTGGTTCGGGACGCCCCGTACTTCTTGTGCACGGCCTGGCGGGAGACGCCGAGCCGGTCGGCGATCTCCTGCCACGACCAGCCGAGCGCGCGGGCGTGCTCGACCTGAAGCGCCGCGAGGCGCTCGGCGAGCACGCGCAGCGACCGCACGGCGCGCAGCCCCGTGTCGGGGTCGGTGCTGCTCGCGGCGTCCATGTCGACGGGTTCCATGCGTGTCAATCTAGGTTGACGTGATGCGTCATGTCAACACATGTTGACGACGGCGGACGCCGGCCCCGCTGCGCGACCGGTCGGCTACTGTCGTGCCGCCGCGCGGCACGAGCGCGCGGGACGTCGATCCACAGGGGGAGATCTCGCGATGCAGCACCGGTACGGAACGCGGAGGGTGGCGCGCGTCGCTCCCGTCGTCGCGGTCCTCGTCCTGGCCCTGGCGGGCTGCGGCGCCGACGCCCCGGACCCCGGTCCGGCGGCGAGCACGACGGAGGCGGCCGAGCTCTCCACCGACCCGACGCCCGTCCCCGTCCGGGGCCAGGTCCTCGGGCTCGACCTCGAGGGCACGGTCGGCCCCCTGGTCGTCGACGGCGACCTCGCCGTCCTGCGCATCGAGGTCGGGGCGAGCGGCGGCGAGGGGTCGTTGCTGACCGGTGGCGTGTTCGGGAACCGGGCGATCGCGGACCAGGAGGACTCGTTCGACGGGGTGCGTCTGGTCGACCTGGACGCGGGCGTCGTCCGGGAAGCCGCGCGGGCGGGCTCGGGTAAGGCGCTCGCCGCGCTCGGTGAGCAGTACATGATCGCGCCGGGTCGTGAGCCGGTCGTGGGCTTCGTCGCGTTCGACGCGCCGAGCACGCCGACCACCGCGGTCCTCGTGCCGTCCCTCGGCCTCGTCGAGGACGTCCCCGTGGTGGCGGCCGCCGACGCCGACGGCCTCACCGTGCCGGTGGCCGACCTCGCGCCGTCCGGGATCGACGACGTCGTGGCGCCGACCGCCGTCCTGGAGACGTACAGCGCCACGGCCGACGACGCGGTCCGCACGCGCGACACGGGCGAGAAGGTCAGCGTCAACGTGAGCTCCGACGTGCTGTTCGCCGTCGACTCCGCCGACCTGGGCCCGGAGGCGGACACCGCGCTCGAGGCCGTGGCGGGCGAGCTCGCGCTCGCGGCCGACGGCGAGCTCGTGGTCGTCGGGCACACGGACGACGTGGGCGAGGACGCCGCGAACCAGGAGCTGTCGGAGCGCCGGGCGCAAGCCGTGGCGGACCGGCTGGGGCAGGTCACGGACCTCGGCCGGTTCGACGTGCGCGTCGAGGGCCGCGGCGAGCGCGAGCCGGTCACGACCGAGCTCACGGACGAGGCACGCTCCCTCAACCGCCGGGTCACGGTGGAGTTCACCGCCGTCGACGAGCCCGTCGTCGTCGAGGGGCGGACCGGTGACGTCGCCGCCGCGGAGGGGCCCACGGTCGAGGGCCTCGGCGGGACGACGCTCGAGCACACCGACACGGTGGGTGACGTCCAGAACCTGCACGTCGAGCTCGTCGAGGTGCGACGCGCGGGCGGCTACCTCGTCGGCACCCTCGACGTGCGCAACGACGGGGCGGACTACGCGACGTTCGTGAGCGTGCTCGGGTCCGTCCGCGACGGCCGTGGCGACCTTGGCAGCGGGCTCCTGGGCGCGAGCAACGTCACGCTGCTCGACGGCGGCGTGCGCGTCTACCCGGTCGACTACCTCGTGGAGCCCACGTTCTACGACCTCAACGAGCGCAACGTCCTCGCGGACCTGCAGGTCGGCTCCCTGGACCCGGGCGTCACGTCCCGGGTGACCGTCGTCTGGCCGGACACGGGTTCGGACTCCGTCGTCGTCGACGTGCCTGACGGCTCGACGACCGTCTCGGACGGCAGCACGCCCGTGCGGTTCGTGGACGTGCCCGTCGCGGACTGAGCCGGCACCGCCCGCACACGGCGCCGCGTGACGAACGGAACACGCGGCGTCGGACGTCGTCCGCCATCGAGCGATAGGAGCCCCGGGCTTCCCGGGCTACCCTGTACGGGGATGTCTTGATGTCGAGACATCGGTCATGCCGCACACGGCGCATCAGACGGAAGGACGCAGCAGGGTGGACCTGTTCGAATACCAGGCGCGCGACATCTTCGAGAAGCACGGCGTGCCCGTGCTGGGCGGGGTCGTCGCGACGACGCCCGAGGAGGCCCGCGCGGGCGCCGAGAAGCTCGGCGGCGGCACCGTGGTCGTCAAGGCCCAGGTGAAGACCGGCGGCCGCGGCAAGGCCGGCGGCGTCAAGCTCGCCCATTCGCCCGAGGAGACCGCCGAGAAGGCGTCCGAGATCCTCGGCATGGACATCAAGGGCCACACGGTCCACCGCGTGATGATCGCGGAGGGTGCCAAGATCGCCGAGGAGTTCTACTTCTCGGTGCTGCTCGACCGGTCGAACCGCAACTACCTCGCCATGTGCTCCGTCGAGGGCGGCATGGAGATCGAGCAGCTCGCGGTCGAGCGCCCCGAGGCGCTCGCCAAGGTCGCGGTCGACCCGATCGTCGGCATCGACGAGGCCAAGGCGCGCGAGATCGTCGACGCCGCCGGCTTCGCCGAGGAGCTCAAGGCCCCGGTCGCGGCGGTCATCCAGAAGCTCTGGACCGTCTTCACGGCCGAGGACGCGACGCTCGTCGAGGTGAACCCGCTCGTCCGCACCGAGGACGGCTCGATCATCGCGCTCGACGGCAAGGTCACGCTGGACGACAACGCGTCGGAGGTCCGTCACCCGGACCACGAGGCGCTGGAGGACAAGGAGTCGACCGACCCGCTCGAGGCCAAGGCGAACGGCCTCAACTACGTCAAGCTCGACGGCGAGGTCGGCATCATCGGCAACGGCGCGGGGCTCGTCATGAGCACGCTCGACGTCGTCGCGTACGCCGGTGAGGCCCACGGCGGCGTGAAGCCGGCCAACTTCCTCGACATCGGCGGCGGCGCCAACGCGCAGGTCATGGCGAACGGCCTCGACGTCATCCTCAACGACCCGCAGGTCAAGTCGGTGTTCGTCAACGTCTTCGGCGGCATCACCGCGTGTGACGAGGTCGCCAAGGGCATCGTCGGCGCGCTCGAGATCCTCGGCGACGAGGCGTCCAAGCCGCTCGTCGTGCGCCTGGACGGCAACAACGTGGACCTCGGCCGCGCGATCCTGCGCGAGGCGAACCACCCGCTCGTGACCCTCGCCGAGACCATGGACGGCGGGGCCGACAAGGCTGCCGAGCTGGCCAACGCCTGATCGCCCGAAGACGCGGAAAGCTGAGACAGAGAACACCATGTCGATCTACCTGAACTCCGACTCCAAGATCATCGTCCAGGGCATCACCGGCGGGATGGGTGCCAAGCACACCGCCCTCATGCTCGACTCGGGCGCGCAGATCGTCGGCGGCGTCAACGCCCGCAAGGCCGGCACGACCGTCACGCACAAGGACCACGAGGGCAACGACGTCACGCTCCCGGTGTTCGGCACCGTGGCCGAGGCGATGGCCGAGACCGGTGCGAACGTGTCGGTCCTCTTCGTCCCGCCGGCGTTCACCAAGGACGCCGCGATCGAGGCCGTCGACGCCGAGATGCCGCTCATCGTCGTCATCACCGAGGGCGTCCCCGTCCAGGACACGGCCGAGGTCTGGGCCTACCTCCAGGGCAAGAAGACGCGCATGATCGGCCCGAACTGCCCCGGCATCATCACGCCGGGCGAGTCGCTCGCCGGCATCACCCCGCACACCATCACGGGCAAGGGCCCGGTCGGTCTCGTGTCGAAGTCGGGCACGCTGACCTACCAGATGATGTACGAGCTCAAGGACCTCGGGTTCTCGACCGCCATCGGCATCGGCGGCGACCCGATCGTCGGCACCACGCACATTGACGCGCTCGAGGCGTTCGAGAACGACCCCGAGACCAAGGCGATCGTCATGATCGGCGAGATCGGTGGCGACGCCGAGGAGCGTGCCGCGGCGTACATCAAGGAGCACGTCACGAAGCCGGTCGTCGGCTACGTCGCCGGCTTCACCGCCCCCGAGGGCAAGACGATGGGCCACGCCGGCGCGATCGTCTCCGGCTCCGCGGGCACCGCGCAGGCCAAGAAGGAGGCCCTCGAGGCCGTCGGCGTCAAGGTCGGCAAGACGCCGTCCGAGACCGCCTCGCTCCTGCGCGAGGTCCTCGCCTGACCCTGGCTCCGCCGCAGGACCCGTGACCCGGGTCCACGCACCCGACGCCCCGCGACCGCTCCGCCGGACGCGGGGCGTCGTGCGTCCGGGCCGGTGCCCGACGTCAGGGGGCCGGGTCGCGGTCGCCGCTCGGGACCGTCGGCGCCCCCGAGGCGGCCAGCCACGCGTCGAGGCGCACCCACTGCGCGTAGAGCCACGCGGCGCGCTCCTCGTCGCCCGCCGGGAGCGCCTCGCGGGGCGTCGCCCAGATCTTGAGCGTCAGGCGCTTGTCCATCGGCAGCTCGCGCCAGATGTCGCGCACCGTGACCAGGCGCTCGAGGCCGGTGTGCGCGACGACCGCCACGCCCGTCGTCGGCGTCGCGTCGAGCGCGGCGAGGAACCCGCCGACGTGCGGCGCCATGACGTGCGGCATCCCCTCGGCCAGCGCGGCGAGGTCGTCCTCCCCGGTGGAGCGCAACGCCGCGATCCGCGCGTCGCGGCGGCGCGGCGTGACGTTCCCGCCCTCGGGGAAGAGCAGCACGGCGGAGTCCGGTGCGAGGTCGGTCGCGAGCGCGGCGACCGCCTCGCTGCCCGACGGCGCGCCGTGCGGCCGCCGCGAGCGCGGCACGACGAAGTACGCCGGGACGCGGTGCAGCAGGACGTCGATCGCCGGGTCCCACTGGAGCGTGTCCTTGAGCACGACGCGCGGCTCGCGTCCCGCCGCGTTGACGATGCGGTCCATGAGCACGAACGAGTCACCGGGTCCGGCATGGCGGCTCACCACGAGCACCGGCACCCCGTCGAGCCCGTCCGCCTCGCTGACGTCGACGTCGATCCGCAGCCGTAGCGTCCAGCGCACCTGCCAGAAGAGCACCGACAGCATCGTGCCCGCGAGACGGACGTGCGCGCGCCGGAACGCCGGGCGGTCCAGGGCCCGTCCGAAGCCCGAGCCTGCCCAGAGGCCGAACAGCGCGACGATCGCGGCCGCGTCCCACACGACGTAGAAGCTCGCGAGCCACAGGACGCGCGGCGCGCGCAGGCGCCCGGGCAGCGCCCAGCTCACGATGCCGCCGACGAGCAGGACGAGCATGACGCTCGTCGGGACGAGCAGGACCGCGAGGACGACGACCGCCGGCGCGAGCAGCAGCCGGCGGACCCAGCGCGGCGGCGGCGCGACGTTCACGCGCCACCCCCCGTCTCGTCGAGGTAGCGGCACGACGCCGCGTACGACGAGGCTGCGCGAGCGCGGGTCGTGTCGAGCCGGCGCGACGACGAGAGCCGGTCGTCTCCGGGCAGCGGCCCGCCGCTCGGGAGGACGTGGACGGTCACGTCGTCGGGGACCTCGGCGAGCTCGCGCGCGAACCGGTGCCGGCGGGAGATCTCGAACGTCACCTTCGCGACCTCGACCGCGGTCCGGGGTGGCCGCAGCGGCTCCTCGATCCGGCCGACCTGGAGCACCCAGACCGTCCGTGCGCCGCGGCGCACGGCCTCGCCCAGCGGGATCGAGGAGACCACGCCGCCGTCGACGTAGTGCTCGTCCCCGATGCGCGTGGGCGGCAGCGCGCCCGGCACGGACGCCGAGGCGAGCACGGCCTCGACGAGCGGGCCGTCGCTGAACCAGCGCTCGGCCGCCCGCTCGATCGAGGCCGCGGCGACGACGAGCGGCACGGCGAGGTCGGCGAACGTCGTGCGCTCCCCGAGCACCTGGCGCAGGAGCGCGCGCAGCGGGGCCGGGCTGGCGAGGTGGGTGCGCGTCGTCGCGAGCCGGTGCACCTGCCGGTACCACGCCTCTCCGTAGACCTGCGCGGCCGCGGGTGACGACCAGGCGGACTCGAGGAGAGGGACGACCGCGGGTGTGGGGTCGGCCGCGAGAGCCGCCCCGTTGATCGCGCCGATCGACGTCCCGACCACCAGGTCGGGCGTGATGCCGCGCTCCAGCAGCGCGCGCAGCATGCCGATCTGGACCGCGCCGCGAACACCACCGCCACCCAGGACGAACGCGGTGGGGACGGGCGCCGTCGTCATGGACCGATCGTAGGCGCGGGTAGGCTGGCGCGCCGGGGCGAATGCCACGTACCGACCACTCGATCGACGACGATGGGCACCATGAGCACCACCAGCACGACGCGTGGTGCGCGCACGCGCACCGTGGACGGCAGCCCGGCCCCTGCACCGGTCGTGGTCCGGCGCGGGCCGTCGGGCGTGCTCGCCGCGCTCCAGGCGCTCGCGCTGTCCCTCGCGGTCGTCGTCCTGCCGGGGGTCGTGGCCTTCCTCGCGTCGTCCACCGGGTCCACCGAGGGCACGGGGTGGGGCCAGTCCGTGACGATCGCCGCGGGCTTCTGGCTCCTCGGCCACGGGGTCCCGCTCGTCGCGAGCGGGACGACCGTCACCCTGGTCCCGCTGGGGCTCACCGCGCTCGCGCTGTTCTGCTGCTTCGCGTCCGCGCGCCGCTCCGCGCACACGACGACGTCCGCGTGGGTCGCGGGCACCGTGACCTACGCGCTCGCGACGCTGGGCGTGGCACTCCTCGCCGGGTCCACCCCGCCCTGGGGCCTCGCGGTCGCGGTCGTCGGGGGCGCGCTCGTCGGGGGGATCGGGCTCGGTGCCGGGATCCTCGCGCGGCCGGACGCTCCCTTCGTCGGCGACCTCACGCACCGGCTCGACGGGTGGCTCCCGCCGTCGCTGCGGCTGGGGCTGCGCGGCGGCCTGCTCGGCACGAGCCTGCTGGCCGGCGTCTCCGCCGTCGTCGTCGGGGCGTGGCTCGTCGCCGGGCGCGCGACGTCGGGCGACATCGTCGCCGGGCTCGTGCCCGGGACCGTCGGCGGCATCGTCCTCGCGCTCGCGCAGCTCGCCGTCCTGCCGAACGTCGTCGCCTGGGCGGGGGCGTGGCTGGTCGGGCCGGGCTTCGCCGTGGGCGAGGGCAGCACGTTCGCACCGAGCGGCTCCGAGCCCGGGGCGCTGCCGGCGATCCCGCTGCTCGGCGCCCTGCCCGGGGACGACTGGACCAACCCGTTGACCCCCTGGGTGCCGGCCGTCGTCATCGTGCTCGGCGTCGTGGCCGGGGCCTTCGTGTGGCGCCGCCTGCGCGACGTGACCGGCACGCACCCGGACGACGACGTGCGATGGCTCGACGTCGGCCTCGCCGTGAGCGGGGTCGCGCTCGGCGCCGGACTGCTCGTCGGCGTCGTGAGCTGGCTCGCGGGCGGGGCGGTCGGGCCCGGTCGGCTCGAGGTCGTCGGTGCCGACGCGCTCGTGGTCGGCGCGCTCGCCGCGGCCGAGATCGGCGGCGGCGCCGCGCTCGCGATCCTCTGGGCACGCCTCGACGTGCTGGGCCGCCGCCACGGCGATCCCCTCGACGACGACGCCTGACCTGCCGAGGTATCCCCGGTACGCCGAGGTAGAACCATGGTTGGCCGAAGGAGAACCGTGGTCGCGCGAGGTAGAACCGTGGTTCAGCCTCGGGCCCGCCGGGTCGGGTCCGCGGCGCGGGTGGCCTCGGTGCTCGGGGCTGCGGCGCCGTCCCCCCGGCTCTTCGGCCGTGGGTTCTAGGAGCGCCGCTCTGACGCCCCTTCGCATCCGAGCCCACCCCCACCGCTCGACCGTCGTCTCGCCATGACTCGGAGGCAAGCCGACCAGGCGGCCCCGGCAGGCCGAACAGGCGGGCGCGGCTCGTCGGACAAACAGGACGAACCGCGGCCACCTAGTCGACGTCGCGACGACAGGGTCGCATCGCGGTCGCGACGCGACACATGACCTGCAGACGCGGCGCAGCGGTGCGACAGTGTCGTGCCGAGACCGGATGCAGCAACGGGAACCTGAATCGCGAGACCGACACCGCCGGCAGTCGCCGTGGGGTGAGCGCAAGCCAGGACGAGACGGAGTAGGGCGGGGTGGGTGGTGGTGCCGCGTCGTGGCGGGCCTGGCGGGAGCCGCGAGGAACGAGCGGCGGATGGTAGACGCC
>NZ_JBHXIC010000095.1:0-15564 GCF_042723955.1 Cellulosimicrobium cellulans
CGCGCGCGCGGGCCCCGCCCCCCGCCGCCCCGCCCGCCCGCCCGCCCCCCCGCCGGCGCGGGGGGGCGCGGGCGCGCGCGGGGCGCGGGGGGGGGGGCCGGGGGGGCCCCCCCGGGGGTCGTGCACGGGTCTCCCGGAGGAGGGTCGGGCTACCCGGCGTAGGTCTCGAGCTCGGCGACGCGGGGAGTGCCCGACGCGCCGGTGATCTCGAGGTTGATCTTCTTGAGCGACGTCGCGGTGAACGTGATCGTCCCCGCGCCGCTGCCCGTCTTGAGGACGGCGCCCGTGTCGTTGTTCACGAGCCGCCACGTCCCGATGCTGCCGCCGCCGGTGGCCTCCTTGACGACGACGCGACCGACGGTCGTCGCGGTGCCCCACTTGACCGAGACGGTTCCCGTCGACCCGGAGGGGGACCAGTAGGTCGCGGTGTCACCGTCGATCACGGCCCCGTAGCTCGTCCCGCTGCCCTTGCTCGAGCCGTCCGCGCCGGCGCCGATGCTCAGGTTGGTGCCCGACGGCGGGTCGGTCGGGTCCGTGGGGTCCGTCGGGTCGGTGGGGTCGGTCGGGTTCGTCGGCTCGCCGCCGAAGGTGACCCGGAGCGAGCCGTCCGCCGCGAACGACCAGCCGAGCTCGCCGTCGTACGCGGAGCAGGCCGACCCGTTCGAGCCGGACCAGAACGAGTTCCCGCCGGCGTCCGTGCCGACCGTCTTGTCGTTCGCGCCGGAGTCGCACGACACGTTGCCGCTGAAGCGGTGGGTCCCGGCGTCGAAGCTGAAGTTGCGCTCCTCGTTGCCGACCGCGACGTTCCCGCTGACCGTGATCGAGCCGGGGTTGGAGTTGTACGTGAACCCGTGCTTGCCGTTGTCCACCGCGAACGAGTTGCGCACGACGTGGTCGACCTTGATGTCCTCGCCGCCGAGCTTGTACCCGTTGCGGTCGCCGTTGCCGGCCTGGCCGCCGTCGGACAGAGTGCCGTTCTCGTAGGCGAGCGAGCTCTCGATGGTCACTGCGCCGATGGGCCCGGTGTCGGACTTCGTGTACAGGTCCCAGCCGTCGTCGATGTTGTTGTGCGCCACGGTGTTCCGGAACACGTTCCCCGGGCCGGACGTGAGCTTGGCTGCGAAGCCGTCCGCGTCCTCGCCGTCCGAGTCCGCGTTGTCGTGCGACTCGCTGCTGACGACGAGGTTGTTCGACGGCCACTCGCTCGCCGGGGCGCCCGCCACGAGACGGGAGAGCTGCAGGCCGGTGTCGTGGTTGTAGCGGGTCACGACGCGCTCGACGACGTTGTTGCTGCCGCCGAGCAGGATGCCGTTGTCGCCCGCGTGCTCGACGACGATGCCGTAGACGTGCCACCAGTCGCCGCCGATCGCGAGACCGCGGTTCGCCGAGCTCTCGGCCTGCGCCGAGAAGTTCAGCACCGGCCGCTCGCCGGGGTACGCGGACAGCAGGGTGCGGTCACCCGACGTGCCGTCGTTGCCCGGCTCGATCGTGACGGTCGACGACAGGTTGTACGTGCCGCCGCGCAGGAAGATCTCGCCGCCCGAGGCGACGCGCTCGATCGCGACGGGGAGCGTCGTCGGAGCGGACAGCGTGCCGGCCGCATTCGCGCTGCCGTTCGGCGCGACGTAGATCGTCTCCGCCGTCGGCTCCGGCGGGTCCGTCGGGTCGACGGGGCCCGGGTCCGTCGGGTCGGTCGGGTCGGTCGGGTCGGGGTCCGGCGTCTGCGGCGTGCACGAGCCGTCCGAGACCTTGAGGCCCTTGTTCGCGCCCGCGGTCTGGTTCACGAGGTTCGGCACGCAGCTCGCGCCGTCGAGCGTGTAGGAGTAGGGGATGCTGACCGACGTCGTGGAGGTCAGGTTCGGGCCGGCCGGCTGGATGTCACCGCTCGGGCTCGACCACGTGACGTTGTCGAGGACGTTCCCCGCGACCTGCCAGGTGCCCTTCTGGTCGGTGTAGAACGTGCCGAGGACGTCCTTCGAGTCCTCGAAGTAGTTGTTCTCGACCTTCGCCTTCGCCCCGGCCCGCGAGTTGATCCCGGACTCGTTGAGGTGCACGTAGTGGTTGTTGTAGATGTGGGCGATCCCGCCGCGCAGCAGCGGCGTGCGCGAGTCGAGGTTCTCGTACTTGTTGTGGTGGAACGTCACGAAGCCGTTGGACGTGTCGCTCTCGCTCGAGCCGATGAGGCCGCCGCGACCGGAGTTGCGCAGGATGCTGTAGGACAGCGTCACGTACTGGACGCCCGCCTTCATGTCGAACAGGCCGTCGTAGCCCTCGGACTCCCCGCCCGACGCCTCGAGCGTCACGTGGTCCACCCACACGTTGCGGACGCCGCTCTCCATGCCGATCGCGTCGCCGCCGTTCGACGTGGGCGAGCCGGACTTCTTGACGTTCTTCACGGTGACGTTCTGGATGATGATGTTGCTGGCCTCACGGATGTGGATGCCCAGCTGGTCGAAGGTCGCACCGTTGCCGACGCCGACGATCGTCACGTTGCTGACCTGCTTGAGCTCGATCACGCCGGCCGCGGTGTTGCAGCTGTCGCCCGAGACCTTGGCCGTGTTGCCGTGGTTGATGGTGCCCTCGACCTCGATGACGATCGGGGTGTCGTCGCTGGCCCTGTTGCACAGCGCCGTGTGGATCTGGGTGCCGGTCGTGGCGCGGACGGTCTGGCCGCCGGCGCCGCCGGTCGTCCCGCCGTTCTGGGTCGCGTAGCCGGTCGGGCTGCCGGTCACGGCCGCGTTCGCGGTCGTGGTCAGGGCCGTCACGCCCATCGTGGTGGCCAGGGCCGTCGCGGCGGTGGCCGCGAGCAGTCGTCGTGCGACGGGTCGTCTCATCGTGGTGCCTCACCTTTCGTCATCGAACTGGGGGCAGAGCGTGGTGACTCACGGCTCCAGGTCCGCGCTCGCGTCGGTCGACGCGTCGACCTCGTCCTGGTGCGCGGGCGCTGGGTCGTGCGCCCTGCGCGGCGGCCGACGACGACGTCGGGCAGCCCGCCTCGGAAGAGCTCGTCGAGGCGCTCGGAAGAGGTAGAGAACCCGGTAACCGGTTTCTCGATCGTAGGATACCGGTTTCCCGTTGCGCAAGCCCGACTACCATGGGGTTTCCTTGACCAGGACATGGTCAACGTCGAGAAAGAGAGTCGCCGGGTCCCCGGGCCGGGAGGCACCCGCTCGCAGTCACCGGGCCGACGCGGACCACGGCAGCACGCCGCTCGACGTCGAGGAGCGAGCGCTCAGCGGTCGGGTGCGGGTGGGGTCGAGCGCGCGTAGCGCGCGGTCAGACAGCGGAGGTGTGCGACGAGCTCCGGCGGTCCGGTGACGTCGAAGTCCGCGTCGAGCAGTCCCAGGTACGCGCCGAGCGTCTCCACGGTGTCGGCTCCGGTGTCCAGCACGCACGTCTGCTCGTCGACGCGTTCGACGACGCCCACCGCCGGGCTGATCCGTTCGCCCACCACCTCGGCAGGGGCGTGCACGGTGACCCGCGTCCGGTATCGCCAGGCGGCGGCGGAGACCCGGCTCGACACGTACGCCGCGACGTCGTCGGGCAGCTCCCGCGGGGCGAACCGCGGACCGGTAGGGATGCGCGGCCGCACCCGGTCGACACGGAAGGTCCGCCAGTCGTCGCGGTCGAGGTCCCACGCGAAGAGGTACCAGCGGCGGCCCCAGCTCACCAGCCGGTACGGCTCGACGGCGCGCACGGTGGCCGCGCCGGAGTGGTCCGCATAGTCGAACCGGAGCCGCTCGCGGTCGCGGCAGACGGCGGCGAGCGCCGTCAGGACCTCCGTGTCGACGGTCGGGCCCGTGTCGTCGCGGGGCACCGGCACCGTATAGGTCTGCAGGGTGCTGACCCGCCGGCGGAGCCGCGAGGGCAGCACCTGCTCCAGCTTGGCCAGCGCCCGGAGCGACGCCTCCTCGATCCCCGCGATGGCGCCGCCCGTCGCCGTACGGAGCCCGACGGTGACCGCTACCGCCTCGTCGTCGTCGAGCAGCAGCGGCGGCAGGTTCGCCCCCGCGCCGAGGCGGTAGCCGCCCACGTTCCCGCGCGTGGCCACGACCGGATAGCCGAGGTCCCGCAGGCGCTGGACGTCGGCGCGCACGGTCCGTCCGCTCACCCCGAGCCGCTGGGCCAGCTCGGGACCGGCCCAGTCGCGCGGGAGCTGGAGGAGCGAGAGCAGGCGCAAGAGCCGCGCAGAGGTCTCCAACATGGCCCAAGATTCGCACGCCATGAGGAAGCAAGTCTTCCTGATGGGCCGCCAGAGTGGGATCCATGGACATCACCGAGTACCGCATCGACATCCCCCAGGCCGACCTCGACGACCTCGACCAGCGCCTCTCCCGCGTGCGCTGGACCAACGAGCTGCCCGACGGCGGCGCCGACTACGGCGTGTCGCTCGAGTACCTGCAGGGTCTCGTCCGGCGCTGGCGCGAGGAGTACGACTGGCGCGCCTGGGAGGCGCGGCTCAACCGGTACCCGCAGTTCACCACCACCATCGACGGGCAGAACGTGCACTTCATGCACGTCCGTTCCCCCGAGCCCGACGCGACCCCCCTGCTGCTGACGCACGGCTGGCCGACGACGGTCGTCGAGTACCTGGACGTGATCGACCGCCTGAGCGACCCGCGGGCCCACGGCGGCGACCCGGCCGACGCGTTCCACCTGGTGATCCCGTCGGTGCCCGGATTCGGCTTCTCGGGTCACACCACCGACCGGGGCTGGAGCCGGTACCGGATCGCGAAGGCGTGGGCCGAGCTGATGCACCGCCTCGGGTACGAGCGGTACGGCGCGCACGGCAACGACGGCGGCTCCCTCATCTCGCCCGAGGTCGGGCGCTGCGACCCCGAGCACGTGATCGGGGTGCACGTCACCCAGGTCTTCTCGTTCCCGTCCGGCGATCCGGCCGAGCTGGAGAACCTGTCGCCGGAGGACCAGAAGAACGTCGAGTTCCTGGGGTGGTGGCTGGAGAACGGGGGTGCGTACGACAAGCTGCAGTCGACCGCCCCGCAGACGCTCTCGCACGCGCTCGCAGACTCGCCGGTCGGACAGCTCGGCTGGAACGCCCAGCTGCTCGGCCCGAACCTCGACCCCGACTACGTGCTCACGAACACGACGATCTACTGGCTCACCAACACGGCGGCGTCGTCCGCGCGTCTCTACTACGAGGACTTCCACGCCACGGACAAGCCGACCGAGCCGACCACCGTGCCGCTGGGGCTGGCCAACTTCGCCTGGGACTTCCACTCGATCCGTGCGTTCGCCGAGCGGGACCACAAGAACATCGTGTCGTGGAACGTCTACGACACCGGTTCGCACTTCGCGGCGCACGACGCGCCCGACCTGCTGGTCGACGACATCCGCGGGTTCTTCCACAGCCTGCGCTGAGCGCAGGCCCGAACGCAGAAAGTCCCGGTCAGGGTGATCCTGACCGGGACTTTCCGAAGGCCTTCCAACCGAGAAGTCGAAACCCTCATCACGTGCGCGAGGGGGGACTTGAACCCCCACGCCCTTTCGGACACTGGCACCTGAAGCCAGCGCGTCTGCCATTCCGCCACTCGCGCGTGCCGCAGAAGACTAGCACGGCGCACGAGGACGCCTGGAACCGCGCGGCCGGACGTGACGGCCGCCACGCGCCGGTCGTCGCGCACCGAGGAGGTGCCCCGACGGCTGCGCGCCCGACGTTCACACGCTCCGCCCCGAACGCGCCACATCCGTCCGGAGATCGTGCGACGAATCGGGCCTCCGTCGCAGACGTGATCGATACGATCTAGGTAGTCTGCCCGGGACGCAGGTGTGCACCAGGGGCCGCCGGGAGCACGTCCGGGAGGCGCAGACGAGGACCGCGGCACGAGCCGCAGCACGAGCGAGCACGAGGGAGGAGGTGGCATGGGAGTCCTGGACCGCTTCGAGAAGGGCGTCGAGCGCGTGGTGAACAACGCCTTCGCCAAGGTCGGACGCAGCGAGGTCAAGCCCGTCGAGCTCGCGAGCGCGCTGCGGCGCGAGGTCGACGACCGCGCCGCCGTCGTGGACCGCGAGCGCACGGTCGTGCCCAACGAGTTCACCATCGAGCTGTCGGTGGACGACTTCGGCCAGGTCGAGGGGTGGGGCGCGGAGACGCTCGCCGACGAGCTGGCGTCGAACGTCACGCAGTACGCGGCGTCGCAGCACTACGCCTTCGTCGGCCCGGTGAGCGTGAGCTTCGAGCAGAACGACACGCTCGACGTCGGCCGCTTCCAGCTCCGCTCGGCCAGCGTGCGCGGCAACGTCGCGCCCGCGACGTCCGCGTCCCCGAGCACGCGGCACCCGCTCGTCGACATCGACGGGCAGCGCTACCTGCTCACGGGCCCGGTCACGGTCATCGGCCGCGGCTCGGAGGCCGACATCGTCGTCGACGACCCGGGAGTCTCGCGCCGCCATCTCGAGATTCGCGTGACGCCGGAGGGCGTCATCGCGACGGACCTCGGGTCGACCAACGGCCTGTTCGTCGAGGGCCACCAGGTGCCGGCCGCGACGCTGCTGGACGGCAACTCCCTGACGATCGGTCGTACCCGCATCATGTTCTGGACCGGCGCGTCCGACAACGAGGAGTGGTGATCCGGCCCGCATGACCGACCTCACGTTCACCCTGCTGCGGCTGGGCTACCTGGTGCTGCTCTGGGTGTTCGTGCTCTCCGCGATCGGGGTGCTGCGTCGGGACCTGTACGGCACCAAGATCACGCCCCGCCGGGGCCGCAAGGGCGCCGCGCAGGCCGCGCGCCCGACGTCGGGTCCGACGCCTGCCGCGGCACCGGAGCCCGCGCGCCCCGCCGCGCCGGCGGGACCGTCCCGGCTCGTCGTCACCGCCGGCCCGCTGACGGGCACGACGATCCCCCTCACGACGTCGTCGATCCTCATCGGCCGGGCCCCGAGCTGCACGCTCGTGCTCGACGACGACTACTCCTCGTCGCGCCACGCCCGCATCTTCCCGCAGCACGGGTCCTGGTTCGTCGAGGACCTCGGCTCCACCAACGGCACCTACGTCGAGGACCAGCGCATCGGCCAGGTGACGCCGCTGGGTCCGGGCACACGGGTGCGGATCGGTCAGTCCGTCGTCGAGCTGCAGAGGTAGCCCGCAGTGAACATCGCCCTGCGCTACGCCGCGCGCTCCGACGTCGGGCTCGTGCGCTCCAACAACCAGGACTCCGGCTACGCGGGCCCGCACCTGCTGGTCGTCGCGGACGGCATGGGCGGGCACGCGGGGGGCGACGTCGCGTCGTCGATCGCCATCGCGGCGCTCGCGCCGCTCGACGGCGAGTCGCACGGCCCGGACGACGCGCTCGCCGAGCTCGAGCGCTCGATCGACCACGCGCGCCAGGACCTCGTGGACCGCAGCGTGACCGACCCCGAGCTCGTCGGGATGGGTACGACCGTCACCGCGATCCTGCGGGCGGGCAACAAGCTCGCGATGGCGCACCTCGGCGACTCGCGCGCGTACCTGCTGCGCGACGGCGAGCTCACCCAGGTCACGACCGACCACACGTTCGTGCAGCACCTCGTGGACACAGGCCGCATCTCGCCCGACGAGGCGGAGACGCACCCACAGCGCAACGTCGTCATGCGGGTGCTCGGCGACTTCGACATCGACCTCACGCCGGACATGTCGGTGCGCGAGGCGAAGCCGGGCGACCGCTGGCTCCTGTGCTCCGACGGGCTCTCGGGCTTCGTCAGCCCGGAGACGATCGCCCAGACGCTCACGGACACCCCCGACGTCGACGAGTGCGCCGACCACCTGCTCCAGCTCGCGCTGCGCGCCGGCAGCACGGACAACGTGACCGTCGTGGTCGCGGACATCCTGGACCTCGACGTCCTGCCCGACGGCGCGGCGCCCGGCACCGGAGCGCAGATCGTCGGGTCCGCGGCGATCGACCGCGACGCCCCGACGTCGGCCGCGGACGGCCCCGCCGCGCGGGCGGCAGCCCTCATGGCCAGCGCGAACGCCCCCGCCGCGACCGAGGAGCCCGCCGCGGACGGCGCGCCCGAGGCCGCGGAGGGCGAGGCGGCCCCGGGCGACGTCGCGGAGGAGGGCGAGGGCGACGTGCGGCCCGGCCGTGCGCCGCGCCGCTGGGTCACGGTCGTCGCGATCCTCCTCGTCGTCGCCGGCCTCGGCGTGGCCGGGTGGGCGGGGTACCGCTGGACGCAGACGCAGTACTACGTCGGGGTCGCCGACGGCCAGGTGGCCGTGTTCCGCGGCATCCCGGAGAACGCAGGCCCGGTGACGCTGTCCACGCCGATCGAGCTCACGGGGACGCGCGTCGCCGACCTGCCGGGCTACGTCGTCGACCGCCTGGAGACCACGATCCCCGCGGAGTCGCTCGAGGACGCCCGTGCGCGCGCGGAGCGCCTCGTCGCCGAGGCAGCGGACGAGTCAACCGACGCGCCGACGACCGACGACACCCCGGAGACGCCCACCGAGGGGGCGACCGAGACCCCGGAGGCCGGGGCGCCCGACGTGACCCCGGCACCCACCGACGGCGCCGGCTCGGGGGCCTGATGGCCACGGTGGAGACCACCGAGGTGCGCCCCGGCCGGGGCGCGGAGCTCGGTCTGCTCGTCCTCGCGCTCGCGCTGGGCATCGGGGCGTACGCGCTCGTGGGCCTCCAGCTCACGGGCGAGCTCCCGGGTCGCTTCTACGTCTACAGCATCGGCACCGTGGTGCTCGCGGGCGCCGCGCACCTGCTGCTGCGCTTCAAGGCGCCGTACGCGGACCCGGTGATCCTGCCGATCGCGGTCGCGCTCAACGGCATCGGCCTCGCGATGATCTTCCGCCTCGACCTCGGATCCCAGGTCACGGGCGGCACCCAGGACCTCGCGCCGCGCCAGCTCCAGTGGACCGCGCTCGGCATCCTCTGCGCGTTCGCCGTGATCTGGTTCCTGCGCGACCACCGGACCCTGCGGCGCTACACGTACACCGCGATGATCGCGGGCATCGTGCTCGTCGCGCTGCCGCTCGTCCCGGGGCTGGGCACGCGCATCAACGGCGCGCAGATCTGGATCAACGTCTTCGGCTTCTCGCTCCAGCCCGCGGAGTTCGCGAAGATCGCGTTCGCGATCTTCTTCGCGGGCTACCTCGTGACGAACCGCGACACGCTCGCGCTCGCCGGGCCCAAGGTGCTCGGGCTCCAGCTCCCGCGTCTGCGCGACCTCGGGCCGATCATCATCGTCTGGCTCGTCTCGCTCGCGATCCTCGTGTTCGAGCGCGACCTCGGCACGTCGCTCCTCTTCTTCGGCCTGTTCGTCGCGATGCTGTACATCGCGACCGAGCGCGTGAGCTGGGTCGTCATCGGTCTGATCCTCATCGCGGTCGGCGCGGTCCTCGCGGCATCGACGTTCGGGCACGTGCAGGCGCGCGTCGACGTGTGGCTCCACCCGTTCGACGCCGAGATCTTCGGCCGCAGCCCCGGCGGCTCGGGCCAGCTCGTGGGCGGCCTGTTCTCCCTGGGCAACGGCGGGCTGTTCGGCACCGGCTGGGGTGCCGGCTACCCGCGCACGGTCCCGTACGCGTTCTCCGACTTCATCTACGCCTCGCTCGGCGAGGAGCTCGGGCTCACAGGCCTGATCGGCATCCTGCTCGCCTACCTCATCCTGGTCGAGCGCGGCCTGCGCACCGCGATCGGGGTCCGCGACGGCTTCGGCAAGCTGCTCGCGGGCGGTCTCGCGTTCGTCATGGCGTGGCAGCTCTTCGTCGTCGTCGGGGGGATCACCCGGATCATCCCGCTCACGGGCCTCACCATGCCGTTCGTCGCGCAGGGTGGGTCGTCGCTCCTCGCGAACTGGCTGGTCGTGGGCCTGCTGCTGCGCATCTCCGACGACGCGCGCCGACCCTCGTCCCTGCCCGTGCGCGGGCAGGTGGCGCCCGGCGGGGCGCGCACGCGCCCCGACTCCGACCCGGTCGAGGTCGTCGGCGGCGGAGCCCCCGCCGTCGGCGCGCGGCCCGACGACGCACCCACCACGGTCGGCGCGCCCGCCGCCGTCGGGCCGCCCACCGGTCCGACGCGCGCGACGACGGGCGTGCAGCCCGCCGTCGGGCAGACGGGCGAGACCTCCGCCCACCCCGACGAGCTCCGCACGGAGGTCGTGCGGCGCCCCGGTCCCGACGGCACCCACCCGGAGACCGACCCCTGGGGAGGAGCCCGGTGAACGTCCCCCTGCGTCGCGTCGCGACGGTCGTCCTCGTCATGTTCCTCGCGCTCATGGTGTCGACGACGTACATCCAGTTCGTCCAGGCGGACTCGCTGAACAACGACTCGCGCAACGCCCGCACCATCTACCGCGAGTACAACAAGTTCCGCGGCCCGATCGTCGTCGCGGGCGACGCGATCGCGTCCTCGACCCCGGTGGACGACGCGTTCGGCTTCCAGCGCCAGTACGCGAACGGGCCGCTGTACGCGCCCGTCTCCGGGTTCCTCTCGCTCACCAACGGGCGCACGGAGATCGAGGACAAGGAGAACGACTACCTCAACGGCGAGGCGAGCTCGCTGTGGCTCGACCGCCTCAGCGCGCTGTTCACCGGCAAGCAGCCCCAGGGCGCGTCCGTCGAGCTGACGATCAACCCCGCGGCGCAGCAGGCCGCCTGGGACGCCCTGGGCGACCAGCGCGGCGCCGTCGTGGCGATCGAGCCGAAGACCGGCCGCGTCCTGGCGCTCGTGTCCAAGCCGAGCTACGACCCCAACGAGCTCGCGACGCACGACACCGCCCTCGCGCGCGAGCGCTACCAGGAGCTGCTCAACGCCGACGGCAACCCGATGTCGAACCGGGCCATCCGCGGCAACACGTACCCGCCGGGCTCGACGTTCAAGATCGTCACCTCGGCCGCGGCGCTCGAGAGCGGGCAGTACACGGCCGAGACCGTGATCCCCGCACCGGACGAGCTCCCGTACCCGCAGTCGACGCAGACGATGAAGAACTTCGGCGGGTCGCGCTGCTCGCCGATGGGCGAGATGACCCTCGCGGACGCGCTCCGCATCTCCTGCAACACCGCGTTCGGTGACCTCGCCATGACGCTGGGCGAGGACGCGATGCGGGACCAGGCCGAGGACTTCGGCTTCGACGCCCCGCTCGAGATCCCGATGGACGTCACGCCCAGCCAGTTCCCCGCCGAGGGCACCCCGGGCGCGGACGCGGCCGGGATCGCGCGCGCGGGCATCGGGCAGGGCGAGGTCAAGGTCACGCCGCTCCAGATGGCGATGGTCGCCGCCGCGATCGCGAACGACGGCGTGCAGATGGCCCCGTACACGGTCGAGACCATCCGCAACCCCGACCTCGACGTCGTCCGCCAGTCCGAGCCGCGCCGCCTGCGGACGTCGGTGTCGCCGTCGACCGCCGACCAGCTCACGCAGATGATGCTCGGGGTCGTCGAGAACGGCTCCGGGAAGGCGGCTCAGATCCCGGGCGTGCAGGTCGCGGGCAAGACCGGGACCGCCGAGACCGGTGGCGAGGCCGCGCCGCACGCGTGGTTCACGAGCTTCGCTCCCGCCGACGACCCGCAGGTCGCGGTCGCGGTCATCGTCGAGAACGGCGGCTCGCTGGGCAACGAGGCGACCGGCGGCGCGATCGCCGCGCCGATCGCGCGCGCCGTCATGGAGGCGGTGTTGAACGGATGAAGCCCGTGAGGGGGCTGACGCTCGGCAACCGCTACCGCCTGGTGCGGCGCATCGCCGTCGGCGGCATGGGCGAGGTGTGGGTCGCGGCCGACGACGCGCTCGGGCGCGAGGTGGCCGTCAAGGTCCTGCGGACCGAGTACGCGGGCAACGAGGACTTCCTCAACCGGCTGCGGACCGAGGCTCGCAACAGCGCCGCGCTCTCGCACCCCAACATCGCCCAGATGTACGACTACGGCGAGACCAGCGGCTCCGGGTACCTCGTCATGGAGCTCGTCGTGGGCGAGCCCATGGCGGACCTGCTGGAACGCGAGCCCGTGCTGCCGCCCGCGCGGCTCCTGCCGATCCTCGCCCAGACGGCGCGCGCCCTCCACGCGGCGCACCTGTCGGGCGTCGTGCACCGCGACGTCAAGCCGGGCAACATCCTCATCGACCGCTCCGGAACGGTGAAGATCACCGACTTCGGTGTCTCGCTCGCGGCGAACCAGGTCCCGATGACCGCGACGGGCATGGTGATGGGCACCGCCCAGTACCTGTCGCCCGAGCAGGCCGTCGGGCAGGCGGCCACGGGGGCGTCGGACATCTACGCGCTGGGCATCGTCGCGTACGAGTCGATCGTCGGGAACCGGCCGTTCACGGGGTCCACCCCGGTCGACATCGCGGTCGCGCACGTCAACGAGCCCGTGCCGCCGCTCCCGTCGTCGGTCGACCCGGAGCTCTCCGAGCTCGTCATGGTCATGCTCGCCAAGGACCCGCTGGCGCGGCCGCACCCGGCCGACGCCCTCGCGCGGGTCTTCGAGGAGATCCAGGCGCGCCTCGCGGCCGACCCGTGGTCCGCCCGTGCCGGCGCGGCCGCCAACACCCGGCGCGGCCGCCGCGCGCGCGCGGCGGAGGACGACGCCCCTCCGGCACCCGAGCCGGACCCCGCTCCCGTCATCACGCCGCTCGTCATCCCGGCCGCGGTGCGCGACCCGCACCCGGTCGACCCCGCGACGCCGTGGATCGCCCCGGAGGTCCGACCAGGCGCTCACGCCGCCGAACCCGCGGGTGGCCACCTCGCCGAGAGCGACGCCGAGCCCCGCGGTCAGGCGACCGCTCCGCCGTCCGAGACGCCGCCCGCCCCCGGGCCCGCCCTGCCGTGGGAGCGCCCCGTCCCCGCGCCGGCGGGCGAGGACCCTGCCGGTCCCCGCGCCTACCCGCCGCGCCGCGAGATGCACGGCGGCACCCGCTCGTCCCGACGCCCGCAGCCCGCTCGCGGCGGCACCCGACCGGGCGCCGGCTCGGCCGCGAGCACCCCGTCGGCGGCGCCGGCCACGCGGGCCGAGGCCCGACGTCAGTCGCAGGCGGCCCCGTCACGGTCGTCCACCGGCCGCCGCACGTCCACGACGACGGGGCGACGCCTCGGCGGGCTGCCGAACGGCCTCACGTGGCCCCTGGTCGCGCTGCTGGGACTGCTCCTCGTGCTGGTCGTCGCGACGATCGCCTCCCTGGGCGACCGAGACGGGGGCGACGCCGACGCCGCTCCCGCGACCGTCGTCGAGACGGTCACCGACGCCGCCGCGCCGGACTCCCTGGCACCCTCCGGACGGGTGACATCGTGACGACATCGTTGTGTTCCCGGCTTTCCCGGATGCCCTCCAGTGGGATGATTGCGCCAGATGTGCCGCGCGCGGACGCGCCCGCGGCTCCGACGACACCGAAGGACGAATGAGTGGTGGACAACGCTCCCCGAGTGCTTGCCGGGCGCTACCAGGTCGGTGAGCTCATCGGCCGTGGTGGCATGGCCGAGGTGCACATCGGGCACGACAACCGCCTCGGTCGCACCGTCGCGATCAAGATCCTGCGGTCCGACCTCGCCCGTGACCCGACCTTCCTCGCGCGCTTCCGCCGCGAGGCCCAGGCGGCGGCGTCCCTCAACCACCCGGCCATCGTCGCGGTGTACGACACGGGCGAGGACGTCCACGCGGACGCCACCGGCAACTCGGTGCACGTCCCGTTCATCGTCATGGAGTACGTCGAGGGGCACACCGTCCGCGACATCCTCCGCGACGGCCAGGCCGTCCCCATCGACGAGGCGGTCGAGATCACCGCGGGCGTGCTCGCGGCGCTCGAGTACTCGCACCACGCCGGCATCGTGCACCGCGACATCAAGCCCGCGAACGTCATGATCACGCCCACGGGCGCCGTCAAGGTCATGGACTTCGGCATCGCCCGCGCCATGGCGGACTCGGCCGCGACGATGACGCAGACCCAGGCCGTCATCGGCACCGCCCAGTACCTCTCGCCGGAGCAGGCGCGCGGCGAGACGGTCGACGCGCGCTCCGACCTGTACTCCACCGGCTGCCTGCTCTACGAGCTGCTCACCGGTCGCCCGCCGTTCATCGGCGACTCGCCCGTCGCGGTGGCCTACCAGCACGTGCGCGAGGCCCCGGCGACGCCGAGCGCCGTCGCCCCCGACGTGCCCGAGGTCCTCGACCGCATCACGCTCAAGGCGCTCGCCAAGGACCGCACGGCCCGCTACTCGAACGCGGCGGAGTTCCGCGCCGACCTGGAGAACGCCGTGCGCGGCGGGGCGATCACGGCCCCCGCGCTCGGGGTCGCCGCCGCGGCGGCGGGCCTCGGCGCCGCGGCCTCGGCCGCCGACCTCCAGCCGACGATGGTCGAGTCCGCGACGCAGGTCATGGCCCCCGCGGCCGCCGCCCCGAACCCGTGGGCGACGAGCGTGGCCCCCGCCGTCCCGCCCGGCGAGGAGGTCCCGGGGGAGGACGAGGAGGAGCCCAAGAGCCGCAAGGGCCTCATGTGGACCCTCATCGCGATCGGCGTGCTGGCCCTCGCCGCGATCATCACGATGCTCGTCATCAACAGCCAGGGCGAGGAGGAGCCGACGACGGGCACCGTCCCGACGCTCTCGGCAGGTGTGACGCCCGAGGAGGCCGAGCAGAGGATCACCGACGCCGGCTTCGAGTACGCCCAGGCGATCGACCAGGAGTCGGCCGAGGCCGAGGGGACGTTCACGAAGACGGATCCCGCGGGCGGCACCGAGGCCGACCTCGGCTCGACCGTCACGGCCTTCTTCTCCGCCGGGCCCGACGCCGTGGTGATCCAGGACGTCAAGGGCAAGACCCAGGACGAGGCGCGCCAGATCCTCGAAGGACAGGGGCTGACGGTCACGTCGGGCGGTTCCGAGGATTCGAAGGACGTCCCGAAGGACGCGGCGACGCGTACCGAGCCGGCGGCAGGGCAGTCCGTCGCCGGCGGCTCGACCGTCACGCTCTTCGTCTCGTCCGGCCTCGTCGCCCTGCCCGAGCTCGTGGGCGACCAGCGCCAGAGCGCCGAGCAGAAGATCACCGACCTCGGCCTCAAGCCGGTCGTGAACGAGGTCGAGTCGGACGAGCCGGAGGGCCAGGTCGTCGCGCAGCGCCCCAACGCCGGCAGCGTCCCGCAGGGCTCGGAGGTCACCATCGACGTCGCGATCCCGAAGGCCGAGGAGCCGGAGACCACGAACGTCCCGAACAACCTCGTCGGCATGACCCTGGATCAGGCGACGGACGCGCTCGGAGGTGCGGGACTCAACCCCGGGACGCAGCAGAACCAGGAGTCCGACCAGTGGCCGGCCGGCGTCGTCATCGGCTCCGACCCTGGTGGCGGCACCGAGGTCGAGGTCGGCACGGAGGTCTCGCTCATCGTCTCGTCCGGCCCCGGTCCGTCGACCGGCGGCGACAACGGCGGCGGAGGCAACAACGGCGGGGGCGGCGGAGGAGGCAACGGCGACGGCTGATCGGTCGCCGCGCCCCGAGCACTCATGACGGACGGGGCCCCCCCCCACCCGGGGGGGGGGCCCGCCGGGGGGCCGGGCGGGGGGGGGGGGCGCCCGGGGGGGGGGCGGCAGCCCGCCCGGGGGCCCGCGCGGCGCGCCGCGGGGGGGGGGGGGAGC
>NZ_JBHXIC010000096.1:0-1608 GCF_042723955.1 Cellulosimicrobium cellulans
CCGCGACGGTCGACGGCGAGGAGGTCACCTCGACCGTCGACGTCGAGCACGACGCGCTCGACTGCGCCTGACGGATCTCCGGGTGCGTGGCTCGTCGGGCCAGCACCCGGGGCCACCCCCCAGCACGGCCCGGCGCCCGCCGGCCTCGACCCGAGGTCGGCGGGCGCCGTCGTCGTGCCGAGGGGACGACGACGCACCCACATCGGCCGCCCGACGAAGACCGTGGACAATGGACCCCGTGACGGTGCACAACCTGCAGATCACCGCGTCGGCCCCCGACCCGGCTCTCCTCGACCTGCCCTGGGACATCCCGCTCGAGGAGTGGCCGGCCGAGACCCTCGCGGCGCTGCCGCGCGGTATCTCCCGGCACATCGTGCGGTTCGTCCGCCTCTCCGGGCGCGTCATCGCGATCAAGGAGATCGGCGAGACGGTCGCCTACCGGGAGTACGAGCTGCTGCGCCAGCTCCGTCGGCTCGAGGTGCCGAGCGTCGTCCCGGTGGGGGTCATCACCGGGCGCCAGGACGCGGACGGCGAACGGCTGGAGGCGGTGCTCATCACGGAGCACCTCCAGTTCTCGCTCCCCTACCGCGCGCTGTTCAGCCAGGCGCTGCGCCCCGACACGGCGACCCGCCTCATCGACGCGCTCGCCGTGCTGCTCGTGCGCCTGCACCTGGTCGGCTTCTACTGGGGCGACGTGTCGCTGTCGAACACGCTGTTCCGGCGCGACGCAGAGACCTTCGCCGCGTTCCTCGTCGACGCGGAGACGGGCGACCTGCACCGCGAGCTCTCGCCCGGCCAGCGCTCGTACGACGTCGACCTCGCGCGCACCAACATCATCGGCGAGCTCATGGACCTGGCCGCCGGCGAGCTGCTCGACGAGGACGTGGACGAGGTCGCGATCGGCGACGCGCTCGTGGCGCGCTACGAGGAGCTGTGGGAGGCGCTGACCACGTCGGAGTCGTTCGACGCGAACGAGCGGTGGCGCGTCGCGGCGCGCATCGAGCACCTCAACAACCTCGGGTTCGACGTGGACGAGCTCGCGATCACGACCGACATCGACGGCACGACCGTGCAGATCCAGCCGAAGGTCGTCGACGCGGGGCACCACTCACGGCGCCTGCTGCGCCTCACCGGCCTCGACGTGCAGGAGAACCAGGCCCGCCGCCTGCTCAACGACCTGGACTCGTTCCGTGCGGCGGCCGAGCGCCAGAACGACGACGAGGAGTTCGTCGCGCACGACTGGCTCAGCGGCGTGTTCGAGCCCACGATCCAGGCCGTGCCCCGCAACCTGCGCCGCAAGCTCGAGCCGGCGCAGCTCTTCCACGAGATCCTCGACCACCGCTGGTTCATCTCCGAGCGCGCCGGGCGCGACGTCCCGATGGCGGAGGCGACGCAGTCGTACGTCGAGAACGTGCTGCGCCACCGGCCGGACGAGAAGGCGATCCTCGGCCTCGCCCCGGGCGAGAAGGACCCGGAGTACTACGGCTGACCACGCGTCGGGGGCCCCCCCCGCCCCCGCCCCGGGGGGGGGCCCCCCGCACGCGGTGGGGAAGGTCGCCCGCGCCCGGGGCGCCGCCCCCCGGAACGGAGAGAGCCGCGGGGCCGCGC
>NZ_JBHXIC010000096.1:1617-12203 GCF_042723955.1 Cellulosimicrobium cellulans
CCCCCCCCCCCCCCCCCCCCCCCCCCCCGCCCCCCCCCCCCCCGCGCGCGCCCCCCCCCGCGCCCCCCCCCCCCCCCCCCGCCCCCCCCCCCCCCCCCCCCCCGCGTCGAGGAGCGGTCAGGCCTCGCGGCGCAGGCGCGCGACCTCGTAGAGCGAGATGCCCGTCGCGACGGCGGCGTTGAGCGACTCGGTGTCCGAGCCGATGGGGATGGACGCGACGACGTCGCACGCCTCGCGCACGAGGCGGGAGAGCCCCTTGCCCTCGGACCCGGCGACGACGACGAGCGGCTCGGTCGCGAGCTGAAGGTCGCCGATCGCGGTGTCACCGCCGGCGTCGAGCCCGACGACGAAGCAGCCCGCCTTCTTGAGCTCACCGAGGGCGCGGACCAGGTTGGTCGCGCGCGCGACGGGCACCCGGGCGGCGGCGCCGGCCGAGACCTTCCACGCGGACGCCGTGACGCCCGCGGCGCGGCGCTCGGGGACGAGCACGCCGTGCGCCCCGAACGCGCCCGCCGAGCGCAGCACGGCACCCAGGTTGCGGGGGTCCGTCACGCCGTCGAGCGCGACGATCAGTGGCGGACGGCCCGTCGCCTCGGCCGCGTCGAGCAGGTCGTCGACGTCGGCGTACTCGTACGGCGGCACCTTGATCGCGACGCCCTGGTGCACGGCGCCGTCGGTGAGGCGGTCGAGCTCCGGCTTGCCGACCTCGAGGAGGTCGTAGCCGCGGCCCGCGACGATGTCGACGATCTCGCGCGTACGGTCGTCGGCGTCGAGGCGCGACGCGAGGTAGACCACCTCGACGGGGATGCGCGCCCGCAGCGCCTCGAGCACGGAGTTGCGGCCCGCGACGACCTCCTGCACCGAGCCACGGCCCTTCGGGCCGCCGCCGCGCGAGGTGCCGCCCTTGGCGGGGCCGCCCCGCGTGGCGCCCCCGCGACCGGTCGGCGTCGTGGCGCGCTTCTCCTCGGCCACCTTGCGCTTGTGCGCCGCGTGGTAGACGCGGTCCTCGGCCTTCGGCGTCGGCCCGCGACCCTCGAGGCCCTTGCGCCGCTGTCCGCCGGAGCCGACGGTCGCGCCCTTCTTGCTGCCGGGCTTGCGGGTCGCGCCGCGTCGTTGTGAGTTGCCAGCCATGGTGTACCGATCGTGTCGTCGTTCAGGTCAGTTCAGGTCAGTTCACGCCGGGTTCGGCGCCCGGCGTGCGTCTCGCTCCTGGGTCCAGTGTCCCTCAGACACCTCACCGAGGGAGAACCGTGGTCATCACCATGGTTCTCCCTCGCGCTACCAGAGTTCTACCTCGCGCTACCAGAGCTCTCTCTCGCGCTACCGGAGCTCTGCCTCGCGCGCCGGTGGTTCGCTCCCGACGGTCGTTCGGGTGGTCGGTCGGTCCGGTGGACGTCAGGCGAGGGTCCAGCGCGCGCCGTCGGCCGAGTCCTCGACCGCGACGCCCGCCGCGGCGAGCCGGTCGCGGATCGCGTCGGCGGTCGCGAAGTCGCGTGCCGCGCGCGCCTCGGCGCGGGCCGCGAGCTCCGCGCCGACGACGGCGTCGAGCACCGCCGCGTACCGCGAGTCCCCGCGGTCGGCCCACTGCGCGTCGCCCGGGTCGAGCCCGAGCACGTCGAGCATGGCGCGTACCGCGACGAGGTGGTGCCGCGCGACGGCGTCCGCGGCGGTCGTGCGGTCGGCGAGCGCCGCGTTCCCCGCCCGCAGGTGCTCGTGCACGACGGCGAGCGCCGCGGGCACGTTGAGATCGTCGTCCATCGCCGCGGTGAACGCGGTCGGCAGCTCGGCCTCGGTCACGTCACCGACGTCGCCCACGCGCTCGGTCGCGCGCTCGACGAACCCGGCGAGCCGCTCCCACGTGGCCTCGGCCTCGACGACCGTCGCGGGCGTCCACTCGAGCATCGAGCGGTACTGCACGGACCCGAGGGCGTAGCGCAGCACTGCCGGGCTCGTGGTCGCGAGGACCTCGCGCACGAGCAGACCGTTGCCGAGGGACTTGCTCATCTTGGCGCCGCCCTGCGTGACCCACGCGCTGTGCAGCCAGTGCTGCGCGAACCCGTAGCCCGCGGCGCGCGACTGCGCCTGCTCGTTCTCGTGGTGCGGGAAGCGCAGGTCGAGCCCGCCGCCGTGGATGTCGAACGTGTCGCCGAGGTAACGGCGCGCCATCGCGGAGCACTCGAGGTGCCAGCCGGGGCGACCGCGGCCGAAGGGCGTGGGCCAGGACGCGGTCTCCGGCTCGCCGTCCTTCGGGGCCTTCCACAGCGCGAAGTCGCGCGGGTCGCGCTTGGCCGCGGCCTCCTCCGCGTCTGCGGGGACGTCGTCGGGCACCGGGTTGAGGTCCTCGAGGCGCTGGTTGGTCAGCGAGCCGTACTCGGACCAGGAGCGCACGTCGAACCAGACGTCGCCGGGGCCGGTCGCGTACGCGTGCCCGCGCTCCACGAGCCGCTCCATGAGGTCGACCATGTCCGTGACGTGGCCGGTCGCGCGCGGCTCGTACGTGGGCGGCAGGACGCCGAGCGCGTCGTACGCGGCGGTGAACGCGCGCTCGTACGTCGCGGCCCAGGCCCACCAGGGCTCACCGGCGTCGGCGGACTTCACCAGGATCTTGTCGTCGATGTCGGTGACGTTGCGGATGAGCGTCACGCGCGACCCGGCGCGCCGCAGCCAGCGCACGAGCACGTCGAACGCGACGGCGGAGCGCATGTGGCCGATGTGGGGGGCCGCCTGGACGGTCGCGCCACACAGGTAGATGCCGACCTCGCCCGGAGTCAGGGGCACGAAGTCGCGCACGTCCCGCGTGGCGGTGTCGAACAGGCGAAGAGTCACGTCCGCAAGGGTACCGGGGAGCCGCCGCGACGACCGTCAGCACGGCCCGCCCGCCCCGGGACCGGTCCCGGGACGCCCGGCCGGGCCGCGTCAGCCGAAGCTCTTGCCCTCGCCGCGGTACGTCGGGACCACGTCGACGACCTCGTCGCCCCGCACGAGGTGGACGCGGTCGAACCGCTCCATCGCCTCGCCCGCCTTGCCGTGGCGGAACCAGACGCGGTCTCCCACGGCGAGGTCCGGAGCGCCGACGGCGCCCCGCGACCGGTGCAGCGGCGTCTGGACCTCGCCGGCGCCCTCGCGGCTCGTGAGCGACCACCCGGGCGTCGCCACGCGCGGCAGGCGGCTGCGCGACGCCGGGCCGGACGCGACGTACCCGCCACCGAACGCCGTCGCCCACCCGGCGGCTGGGATGCGCACCACGTCGAGGCCGAAGAACGCGGACGGCCGCGGGCGGAAGGACCGGTACTCGTCGAACAGCCCGGGGACGTACAGCCCGGACCCCGCGGTGACCTCCGTGACCACGCCGTCCGCCGACGACGTCTCGAGCGACCCCGTGCCGCCGGAGTTCACGAGCTCGAGGTCACGCCCGACGACGTCGCGCACCGCCGCGACGACCTCGCCGCGGCGCTCGCCCAGCTCGAGCACCGAGAGCCGCTTGACCGCGCGGACGGCGAGGCTCGAGTCGGGCATCCCGGCGACCTGGGCCTCGTAGAACATGAGGCCGCGCAGCGCGAGGCCGGGCGTCGAGACCACGCGCGCGGCGAGCGAGGCGACGTCCGCCGGGTCGTGCAGGGGCGAGCGCCGCGTCCCGAGGTGGACCGTGACGAGCCCGAGGCCGACGCGCAGCGACGCGTCGACGTCGAGGCACACGCGCACGGGCGGCTCGTCGCCCGTGCCGGTCTCGGCGAGCGCCTGCCGGACGAGCTCGAGGTGCGCGGGGTCGTCCACCATGAGCGTGATCTCGCGCCGCCCGGCCTCGTGCCGCGCGAGCTCGGCAAGGGCCCCGCGGTCCACGGACGGGTAGCCCACGAGCACGTCCCGGACGCCCGCGTCGACGAGCCACAGCGCCTCGTGCACCGAGTACGCCATGACGCCCTGGAACCCGCGCTCGGCGGCACGCGTCACGAGCGAGCGCACGCGCACCGACTTCGACGCGACGCGCACGGGCACCCCGCCCGCGCGGGCCAGGAGCTCGTCGGCGTTGGCGTCGAACCGGTCGAGGTCGACGACGGCGAGCGGCCCGTCGAGGTCCGCGGTCGCGCGCGTCAGGCGGGCCAGCAACGACGGCGTCGCGCCGCGCTCGTCCGCGGCCCGGTCGGCCGTCCCCACGTTCGTGCCGGGTGCCGTGTCGCTCGTCATGGGGAGAACGTACGCCACCCGGGGAGCGTGAGACAGTACGACCTGTGAGCAGCGACGACGCCCTCTCCTGGGCCAACTGGGCCCGCACGGCCTCCGCCACCCCGCGCCGTCGGGCCTCCCCGCGCGACGAGGCGGATCTGGGCGAGCTGGTCGCCCGCGCCGCCGCCGACGGGATGCCGGTGCGGGCCGTCGGCGCGGGTCACTCCTTCACGCCGGCGGCCGTCACGGACGGGCTCCTGCTCGACCTGGACCGCATGGGCCTCGTCGAGCGGATCACGCGCGGCACGGGCGCGACCGGTGAGGCGGACGCCGACGCGATCCTCGTGACCGTCGGGGCGGGCATCCGCCTGCACCGGCTCAACGAGGCGCTCGCTGCCGCGGGCCTCGCGATGCGCAACCTCGGCGACATCGACCGGCAGTCGATCGCGGGCGCGATCTCGACCGGGACGCACGGGACCGGGGCCCGGCTCGGCGGTCTCGCGACCCAGGTGCGCGGCGTCCGTGTCGTCGGAGCCGACGGCGAGGTCCGCGAGGCGTCCGCCGCGCAGGACCGCGACCTGTTCGAGCTGAGCCGCCTGGGGCTCGGGGTCACGGGCGTCCTGTCGGCGGTCACGCTCGAGGTCGTCCCCGCGTTCCTGCTGCGCGCGCAGGAGGAGCCGTGGCCGCTGGACCGCGTGCTCGAGGGTCTCGGCACGCCGGACGACCCGGACGGGCTCGTCGGGGGCAACGACCACTTCGAGTTCTACTGGTTCCCCCACACGCGCCGGGCCCTGACCAAGCGCAACAACCGGCTCGCACCCGACGAGGAGGCGGCGGAGCTCGAGCGCCTGCGGACCACCGGACCCGGACCCGTCGCCCGGGCACGCACGTGGGTCGACGAGGAGCTGCTGTCCAACGGCGCGTTCGAGCTCGTCAACCGGCTCGCGACCGCGGTCCCGCGCGTCACGCCACGGCTCAACGCCGTCTCGGCGCGCGCGCTCGCGCCGCGGACGTACGTCGCGCCGTCGCACCAGGTGTTCGTCACGTCGCGCCGCGTCCGGTTCCGCGAGATGGAGTACGCCGTGCCGCGCGAGCGCCTCGTGGACGTCCTGTCGAGCATCGACGACTGGCTGAACCGGTCCGGCGAGCACGTGCCCTTCCCGGTCGAGGTTCGGTTCGCGGCGCCCGACGACGTCTGGCTCTCCACGGCGCACGGGCGCGAGACCGCGTACGTCGCGGTCCACCAGTACGCGCGCCTGCCGCACGACCGGTACTTCGACGCCGTCGAGCGCATCGTCGCCGAGGTCGACGGCCGTCCGCACTGGGGCAAGCTGCACGGCCTCGACGCCGACCGGTTCCGCGCGCTCTACCCCCGGTTCGACGACGCCGTCGCGGTCCGCGACGCGGCGGACCCGGGCGGGGTGTTCGCGAACGCCTACACGGACCGCGTGCTGGGGCGGGCACCGGGGGCGGCCGGGGGCGGCTGAGGGCCGCGGGCCCGGCCCACGGACCCGTCGGTCAGGGGACGGGCTCCGGGCCGTGCTCGCGCACGGGCGAGCCGTCGGGCCGGACCATGACCGACAGGACGTACTCGGCGAGCGCATGGAAGCTGCGGACCGCAGTCTCGTCGTCCTGCTCGACGAGCCACGCGATCTCGATGCCGTCGATGTACCCGGCGACGACGCGCGAGAGGAAGCCCAGGTCCATCGAGTAGGTGACGTTCCCGCGCTCGGCGACGTTCTCGAGGAAGCCGCGGGTCATCGCCCACGTCTGCTCCAGGTGCGTGTGCGCGACGGACCGCAGCGCGCGGCTGCGCACGCCCGCCGTCGCGAACTCGAACGTGAGGAGGCGCATGTGCCGGCGCGGGGTGAGCCCGCTCCACAGACCGTCGGCCGCCGCGTGCGCGAGCTCCACGACGTCGCCGTCGACGTCGAGGGCGGCGCGCACGGGCTCGGAGGCCACGAGCGCGAGGCTGTTGCCCATCGCCTGGAGGAGCTCGTCCTTGTCCTCGAAGCAGTAGTGCACGACGCCGAGCGAGACGCCGGCCTCGGCCGCGACGCCTCGGATCGTGACGGCCTCGACGCCCTCGCGGACGGCGATGGTCATCGCCGCGTCGACGAGCTGGGCCCGGCGTTCTTCGACGGACATTCGGTTCATGTGCGATTCATCCCATGTGTCGTTCTTGGGAAAGTCAAACACATCGATGCGCTCTCAGCGATCGTAGTGTCTGCTCGTGGGCCTGGCACCCGGGACGCCGGGAGGCGAGAATGGCGAGCCGAGCCCGCTGAGCCCGTCACGCCCCCTGCCTCCGACGAAGGACGACCGTGCCCCGACCGCGCCACACTCGCACCCTCTGGGCCCTCGCGACCCTCACGACCGCGGCGTTCGCCCTCGCGGGCTGCGGCGGTCCCGCGGACGCCGGGGCAGACGACGCGCCGGTGACGTACGACGTCCCCGAGGTCCCCGTCCGGATCACCGCTCCCCCGGGCTGGGAGCGCGTCACCCGCGACGGGGCCTTCGTGCTGCGCGCACCGAGCGTGTCGGGGTCGGAGGACTTCCGGGCGAACGTCGTCGTGACGGGCACGCAGTCCGCGGCCACGCTCGAGCAGGCCGGTGCGCGGACCGCCACGTCCGTCGACGCGATCCCCGGCTGGATCCTGGACGCCGACGGCCAGGGCACGACCACCCTCGGCGAGCTCCCCGCCTTCCGGGTCGCGGGCACGTACGAGACGGCCGGGACGGTCGTCGTGCAGGAGATCCTGGCGGTCCGGACCGGCGACGCGCCGGACGACTGGGTCGTCGACCTCACGGCCTCGTACGCCGACGGTGACACCGACGCCGCCGCGCAGACGCGCGCGATCCTCGAGAGCGTGCAGCTCGCCCCCACGGGCTGAGCTCACGCGCGCGGCGTCCCGACCGCGACGACGAGCGCCGTCGCGACGGCCGCGACGCCCTCCCCACGGCCCGTGAGGCCGAGCCCGTCGGTCGTCGTGGCCGTGAGCGTCACGGGGGCCCCCGCGGCGGCCCCGAGCGCCGCCTCGGCCTCCGCACGCCGGGGCCCGAGGCGCGGACGGTTGCCGATGACCTGGACGGCCACGTTCCCGATCTCGAACCCCGCCGCGCGCACCCGGCGCGCCGCCTCGGCGAGCAGTCGCGACCCACTCGCCCCGGCCCACTCGGGCGCGCTCGTGCCGAAGTTCGACCCCAGGTCTCCGAGTCCCGTCGCCGAGAACAGCGCGTCCGCGGCGGCGTGCGCCGCGACGTCCGCGTCCGAGTGCCCGGCGAGGCCGCGCTCGCCCGGCCAGAGCAGGCCGCCGAGCCACAGCTCCCGCTCCTCGCCCTCGGGGGCGAACGCGTGGACGTCCACACCGACGCCCGTACGCGGCAGTATGGGCGTCATCCCCGGACGCACCGGTCGGGACCGGTCCGGGGAGCCGTCGTGCGGGGCCGTCATCGGTCCTCCCGGAGGGTCAGCGCGGCGACCCGCAGGTCGTGGGCGGTCGTGATCTTGGCGGCCGCGGCGTCCCCCGGCACGACGTGGACGGGGAGTCCGAGGGCCTCGACCAGCCCGGCGTCGTCGGTCGCGGAGGCGCGCTCGTCGTCGGCCCGGTGGGCGGCTGCCTCGTGGGCGCGCACGAGGAGCTCCCGGTCGAACCCCTGCGGGGTCTGGACGGCGCGCAGGGCTGTCCGGTCGACCGTCTCGGCGACCGGCTCGGCGTGGGACGGGTCGTCGCTCCGCGCGGGCGTCACGCGCTTGACCGTGTCGGTGACCGGCAGGCCCGGCACGACGGCGCCATGGCCGGCCCGCACGGCCTCGACGACGCGCCGGACGAGCACGGGAGGGGCGAGGGGGCGCGCCGCGTCGTGGACCAGCACGACGTCGACGGGAGGCTGCGCAGCGGCGGGCGGCTCCCCGGCCTCGACGCCGAGCCCGCCGCCCGCGTCCAGGCCCGCGCGCAGCCCTGCGGCGACGGAGGCCTGGCGTGTCCTCGCGCCCTCGACGACGCGCACGGGACGGTCGACCGCCGGGTCGTCCTGGAGGAGCTGTGCGACGTGGCCCCGCAGACCGGGCGGTGCCGTGACGACGATCGCGTCCACCGCGCCGGACGCGCACAGCCGGCGCGCGGCCTGCACGACGAGCGGCAGGCCGTCGAGCTCGACGAGGGCCTTGGGCAGGTCGAGTCCGAGACGGGTCCCGGAGCCCGCGGCGGTGAGGACGGCGAGAGTCGGCACGGGCACACGCTACCGGCACGACGACGGGGAGGGTGCCGTCCGCGCGGACGGTACCCTCCCCGGTGTCTGTGTCGTCGGCTGCCGCCGACCGTCGCGGGCCGGAGCCCGGGACGTCAGGAGGCCAGCACCTCGTCGAGGATCGCCTCGGCCTTGTCCTCCTCGGTGTGCTCGGCCAGCGCGAGCTCCGAGACGAGGATCTGACGAGCCTTCGAGAGCATGCGCTTCTCGCCGGCCGACAGACCACGGTCCGCGTCACGGCGGGAGAGGTCACGCACGACCTCGGCCACCTTGATCACGTCGCCCGACGCCAGCTTCTCGAGGTTGGCCTTGTACCGGCGCGACCAGTTGGTCGGCTCCTCGGTGTAAGGTGCACGCAGCACCTCGAAAACGCGGTCGAGACCCTCCTGGCCGACGACGTCACGCACGCCGACAAGGTCGACGTTCTCGGCTGGGACTTCGATGGTCAGGTCGCCCTGCGCGACCTTGAGCTTGAGGTAGATCTTGTCCTCTCCGCGGATGGTGCGCGTCTTGATCTCCTCGATCAGTGCGGCTCCGTGGTGCGGGTAGACAACGGTCTCGCCTACTGTGAACGTCATCTGCAGATGTCCCCTTTCGCGGTGGTCCACCTTACCACGCGGAAGGGCGGAAATCCGAGCCCCTGCGCCCCTTGACAAGCCGGACCGGACGACGTTTTCCCAGGTCAGCGCCGTGTCAGCGCGCCTCACGAACCTCACGGGTAGGGCCACAGGGCCCTGCCGACCGCCGCCGGACGCTCCCCGCGGACACGTGGCCTCGCGTGACGCCGCTCACGCCGCCCTCCCGAGGAGCCGGTTCCGGCCGCCCGGCCTCGCCCGACGCACTAGGCTGGGCGCGGAATCCAGTCCCCCCTCTCGCAGCCCTGGAGTGCACCGTGACCCGCATCCCGACCCCCCGAGCAGCGACCCGTGCGGCGTCCCGAGCGACCGGGCGCGCACGCTACTGGGCCGTCCCCCTCGTGGTCGCGAGCGTGGCCGTCGCCTCCGCCTGCTCCCCCATCGAGACGACCCGTCCCTACTCGCCGTCGGACGGCCTGCGGGTCAACCTCACCGACGACCTGCGCGGCCTCAACCTCCTCGTCGTGAGCGCGGCCGAGGGCGACGCCGGCGCGCTCGTCGGAGCCTTCGCGAACGACTCGACCGAGGACGTGGAGTTCGACGTCACGCCCGAGGGCGGCGACCCCGTGACCATCCCCGTCGCCGCCGGCGAGACCGTCTACCTCGGCACCGAGGACGGGTTCGACGCGCAGATCGGCCGTGTCGACGCGGCGCCGGGCGGCGTGCTGCCCGTGACGGTCAGCGTGACCTCGGGTGAGGAGCAGGCCATGTCGCTCCCGGTCCTCGACGGCACCCTCGAGGAGTACGCGCACCTGCTGCCGTGACGTGCGAGGCCGGGCCGGAAAATCGGCTCGGTCCGTGTCACCGGCTGCCGCTAGCCTTCGCGTGCCCGCCCTGACCGTCGTGGTCGGGGCACCTCCACGAAGGAACCCCAGGTGACCCTGTCCCGTACCACCCGTCGGCCGCTCCTCCTCGTCGTGAGCGCCGCCGCCCTCGCCCTGACCGCGTCGGGCTGCGGCGCGATCCTCGACGAGATCTCCGGCCCCTCCGAGGCCCAGCGCGACGAGCCCGGTGGCGAGGTGACCGAGGCGTCGGACGCCGACGTCTTCTCGATCCAGGTGGGCGACTGCCTCGTGACCGCGAAGCTGCCCGACGGGGAGAACGTGGAGTCCGTGCCCGTCGTCCCGTGCTCCGAGCCGCACGACGCCGAGGTCTACGCCGAGACGGAGCTCCCCGAGGGCGACTACCCCGGCGACGAGGCGATCGAGGCGAGCGCCGACGAGTTCTGCCTCGGGGAGTTCGAGGCGTTCGTGGGCCTCTCCTACGACGAGTCGGCCTACTACTACTGGCCGTTCACCCCTCGCGAGGACGGCTGGACCTCCCTGGACGACCGCGTGGTCCAGTGCGTCCTCGACACCGACGGCACCGATGTCACCGGGTCGCTCCAGGGCTCGGCGACCTGACCTCGCGCCCCGCGCACGACGGCGCCCCACCCCCCCGGGGGGGGGGGGGCCCGCGGCGGGGGGGCCCGCCCCCCCCGCGCCCGCGGGCGACCGGGACCCGCAACGGCCCGCGGGTTAGTGGGAGCGGGGCGGC
>NZ_JBHXIC010000096.1:12213-15243 GCF_042723955.1 Cellulosimicrobium cellulans
CCCCTCCCCCGCGTGGGGAGGGGCGCCGTCGTCGGTTCGCCCGGCCCGCCAGGGCCGCCGGAGCTCAGGTCACCCGAAGCGGCCGGAGATGTAGTCCTCCGTGGCCTGCTGGGTGGGCGAGGAGAACATCGTCGCGGTGTCGTCCATCTCGATGAGGCGCCCCGGCTTGCCGGTGCCCGCGATGTTGAAGAACGCGGTCCGGTCGCTCACGCGCGCCGCCTGCTGCATGTTGTGCGTGACGATGACGATCGTGTACTCGTCCTTCAGCTCCGCGATGAGGTCCTCGATCGCGAGCGTCGAGATCGGGTCGAGCGCCGAGCAGGGCTCGTCCATGAGGAGAACCTGCGGCTTGACCGCGATGGCGCGCGCGATGCACAGGCGCTGCTGCTGCCCGCCGGACAGGCCCGAGCCCGGGCGGTCGAGGCGGTCCTTCACCTCGTTCCACAGGTTCGCGCCGCGCAGCGAGGTCTCGACGAGCTCCTCCGCCGCGGACTTCGAGATCCGCTTGTTGTTGAGCTTCACCCCGGCGAGGACGTTCTCCTTGATGGACATCGTCGGGAAGGGGTTCGGCCGCTGGAAGACCATGCCGACCTGACGACGGACGGCGACCGGGTCGACGTCGTCCCCGTAGAGGTCGACGCCCTCCATCGCGACCGTCCCCTCGACGCGCGCGCCGGGGATGACCTCGTGCATGCGGTTGAGGGTCCGCAGGAACGTCGACTTGCCGCAGCCGGACGGGCCGATGAAGGCCGTCACGGACTTGGGGTCGATCGTCATGCCGACGTCCTGCACGGCGAGGAAGTCGCCGTAGTAGATGTTGAGGTCCTTGACGTCGATGCGCTGTGCCATCGGAGCTGTCCTGTTCTAGCGGAGGGTCTTGGGGGCGAACCAGCGGGTGACGAGTCGCCCGACGAGGTTGAGCAGCATGACGATGAGGATCAGCGTCAGGGCGGCCGCCCAGGCCCGGTCGTAGTTGATGTCGGGGATGCACACGACGTCGGTGACGTTGCTGCAGGGCACCAGGCCCTGGCTGTACTGCCGGTACACGTACACGGGCAGCGTCATCATGCGGCCCTCGAAGAGGTTGCCGTTGATGGAGTCGACGACGCCGACGGTGATGAGGAGCGGCGCGGTCTCGCCGATGACGCGTGCCACGGCGAGCATGACGCCCGTCGTGATGCCCGCGATCGACGTGCGCAGCACGACCCGCACGACGGTGAGCCACTTGGGCACGCCGAGCGCGTAGGCCGCCTCGCGCAGCTCGTTGGGCACGAGGCGGAGCATCTCCTCGCACGAGCGGACGACGACGGGGATCATGAGGACGGACAGCGCGACCGAGCCGACGATGCCCATGCGCACCCCCGGCCCGAAGATCACCGCGAAGAGCGCGTACGCGAAGAGGCCGGCGACGATCGACGGGATGCCCGTCATGACGTCGACGAAGAACGTCACCGCGCGCGCCAGGGGCCCGCGGCCGTACTCGACGAGGTAGATCGCGGCGAGCAGGCCGATCGGGACCGAGATCACCGCGGCACCCAGCGTGATGAGCAGCGTGCCGAGGATCGCGTGGTAGATGCCGCCCGCGTCCATGCCGCCGAACACTCCGCGCATCGAGTGCGTGAGGAAGTAGACGTTGAACCGCTCCATGCCGTGCACGACGACGGTCCACGCGACCGACACGAGCGGCACCATCGCGAGGGCGAACGCGCTCCACATGAGGACCGTCATCGTGCGGTCCTTGCGGCGGCGGCCGGCGTCCGCGCCGCGCAGGAGCGCGCGGACGGAGGCGGTGCGCTCCGGGTCCGGGGCGGAGGCCCCGCGCGCGGGGCTGGTGCTGAGGGCGCTCATCAGTTGGCTCCCGAGAAGTCCTTGCGCCGCGCGACGATCGCGCGGGCGCCCATGTTGACGAGCAGGGTGATGAGGAACAGCGCGAGGCCGGTCGCGATGAGCGCGCTCACCCCGAGCGGGTTGGCCTCGGGGAAGTCGGCGGCGATGTTCGCGGCGATCGTCTGCTGCTGCCCGGCCTGCAGGATCTTGAACGAGTAGAGGAGCCCGGGCGAGAGGATCATCAGCACGGCCATCGTCTCGCCGAGCGCGCGACCGAGGCCGAGCATCGCGGCCGAGATGACGCCCGAGCGCCCGAACGGGATCACCGCCGTGCGGATCATCTCCCAGCGCGTCGCGCCGAGCGCGAGCGCGGCCTCCTCGTGAAGCTTCGGCGTCTGGAGGAACACCTCGCGGCTCACGGCGGTGATGATCGGCAGGATCATCACGGCGAGCACGAGCGCGACGGTGAGCAGGACGCGGCCGGTCGGCGAGGCGGGCCCGGCGAAGAGCGGGAACCAGCCGAACGTGTCGGCGAGCCACGACCACACCGGGACGACGATCGGGGGGAGCACGAGCGAGCCCCACAGGCCGTAGACGACACTGGGGATCGCCGCGAGCAGGTCGACGACGTACCCGAGGGTCGACGCGAGCCGGCGCGGCGCGTAGTGCGAGATGAAGAGCGCGATGCCCATCGCGACCGGCGTCGCGAGGAGCAGCGAGAGTGCGGCCGCGAGGAGCGTGCCGAAGATCAGCGGCCCGACGAACGAGACGAGGGACGCCCCTTCGGGGAACCACGACACCTCCTCGGACAGGACGTCCCCTCCCGCGGTGAGCGCGGGCCACGCACGGATCACGAGGAAGATCGCGACCGCGGCGAGGACGGCGAGGATGAGCCCCCCGGCGCCCGTCGCCGTCCAGCGGAACGCGCGGTTCACGCCGCGGTCGGTGTTCCGCGCACGACGGCGCGGGGCGCCTGGGCGCGGCGCGCCGGACGGGCCGCCCGGCGCGGGGCCCGGCGTCGTGGGTGGGGCTGTGGTGGTCACTCGTGCTCCCGGTGCATACGGTCCTGCTGCGTGAGGTCTGGTTCGCGGACGATCTCGCGGATCAGGGGCGGGGGGGGGGGGGGCGCCCGCCCCCCCCCCCCCCCCGGCCGCGGGGGGGGGGGGCGCGCCCGGCCCCGGCGCCGGGTGGTGTGGCGGCGTG
>NZ_JBHXIC010000097.1:0-3338 GCF_042723955.1 Cellulosimicrobium cellulans
GGCCGTCCGGGCCCACACCCCGTGGGGGGGGGGGTCGCGGGGGGCGCCCCGGCGGGCCCCCCGCCCGGGCGGGGCGCCCGGGGGGGAGGGCGCGCGGCCCGTCCCACTCGTGCGACGGGCCTTTTCGGTGCCCGCGTCCCAAGGCGTGCGCCGGGCGACGACGAAGGGCCCGCCGCGAGTGCGGCGGGCCCTTCGGTCTGCGGAGGATGGGGGATTCGAACCCCCGAGGGCTGTTAACCCAACACGCTTTCCAAGCGTGCGCCATAGGCCACTAGGCGAATCCTCCTGGTGCGACGGCCGGACGCGCACGAACGCACCGACAGCAGCGCAACGAGGATACCGGACCGTGGCGCCGGGGCCGAATCGCCTCCTGTCGAGCCGGGTTTCGGATGGGGCGCCGACCTGGGCTAGGGTGGGCGCAGACCCCTCGTGCGGCATCATCTCGCCGAACTCCCCCAGGGCCGGAAGGCAGCAAGGGTAGGTGAGCTCTGGTGGGTGTGCGGGGGGTCCTTCACGTCTCCGGCTGGTTCCGGCGCCCACGGGTCGGGGTGCAGCACCGGCCCCGGCGTGGTTCGCTGCCCATGTGACCGGGGAGCCGCAGGGCCCGATGTCGACGGGCCGCCTGGTGCGCCTCGTCGTCCCGGCGCTCCTGGTCGGCGTGCTGTGCGCCCTCACGCTCCTCGCGCTGTCGGAGCTCGCGGCCTGGATCCAGGACCTCGTGTGGGACCGCCTTCCCGCGGCGTGGGGCCTCGCGACGACCGAGACCTGGTGGACGGTCCTCGTGCTCACGGTCACGGGCCTGCTGGTCGGCGCGACGATCCGGTGGGCGCCGGGGCACGCGGGCGTCGACCCGGCCACGACGGACCTCGTGACCGCCCCGCTCCCGTTGCGGGCGCTGCCCGGCCTCGCGGTCACGCTCGTGCTCGGCCTCGCAGGCGGTGTCAGCCTCGGCCCGGAGAACCCGATCATCGCGATCAACGTCGCCCTCACGGCCTGGATCCTGTGCCGCCCGCGCCTGGGCGTCCCGGTGCAGGGCGCCGTCGGGCTGGCGATGGCCGCCACGATCGGCGCGATGTTCGCGACGCCGGTCGCCGCGGCGCTCGTCCTGACGGAGACGCTCGCGGAGCGCGGCGACGGCGCCGGCCCCTTGTTCGACCGGCTCTTCGCCCCGCTCGTGGCCGCCGGGGCCGGGGCCGTGACGATGCTCGCGTTCGATGCCCCGACCTTCGCGATCGACCTCCCGGACCACCCCGGGCTGCACGTCGGGGACGCGCTGAGCGCCGCCGCGGTGGCCATGGTCGCCGCGCTGCTCGCGTTCCTCGCCGTCCTCGCCCTGCCCTGGGTCCACCGCGCGTTCCACGGCCTGCGGCACCCCGTCCTCGCGCTCGGCGCCGGCGGCCTCGTGCTCGGGCTCCTCGGGGTGCTCGGTGGCCCGCTGACGCTGTTCAAGGGCCTGACCGAGATGAAGGAGCTGTCCGAGGAGGCCGACACGCTCGCCTGGTCGGCGATCCTCGTCCTCGCCCTCGTGAAGCTGGTCGCGCTCGTCGTCGCCGCGGGCGCGGGCTTCCGCGGGGGACGCATCTTCCCCACAGTCTTCATCGGGGTCGCGATCGGGCTCGCCGCGACGTCCCTGGTGCCGGCGGTGCCCGCGGCGGTCGCGGTGTCGGCGGCCGTCCTCGGGGCGGTGCTCGTCGTGAGCCGCGACGGGTGGCTCGCGCTCTTCATGGCCGCCGTGACCGTTGGCGACGTCCGGCTCATCCCGGTGCTCTGCGTCGCGCTCCTGCCGGTCTGGCTGGTCGCCCGCGTGATGCCGCCGATGCGCGTGGACCCGCCCACCGAGGGCGGCCCCGAGTTCGCCGCCCTGGCCCGCGCGTGAGCACGGTGTGGCGCAGATCTCTCCGTCCAGCCGCTCACCGGGCTGGTGGGCGATGCAGGATGTCCGCTCTGCCCTGATCCTGGGCGTCCAGTTCCCGGCATGCGATCATTTCCACGTCCACATCGTGGACGATCCCGCTCGGGAATTGGCGCGCGGGACGCGACCGTGCCCATGATGTCGGCATGACCCGGAACCACGTCGCCACCACGACCCCGCGCGCAGCGTCCTGCGCCGGCGCGTCGTGCTGTCGTGGCGTGCGCACCGGGCGAATGTGCGGCTGCTGACGCCGTCGTGACCCGCAGGGAGACCTGCGCCGCACCTGCCGCGTCGTCCTGACGACGCCGCCCCTGCTCGCCGCGTGGCTGATGGCCCGCCGGAAGCAACCCCGAACCCCACCCTCGCAGGGCTGACCCTGCACCCCGGCCGCGCCGGTCGCCACCCGTGACCGACGCCGTCGCCACCGGAAGGAACCCCCATGTCGTTCTCGACCACCCGCAAGCGTCTGACCTGGACCGCGATCGCCGCGACTGCGGCCCTCACCCTCACCGCCTGCGGCGGCGGCGACGACACCGCGGGCGGTGCCGCGAGCGGCGACGCGGCGGACGCGATCCGCGTCGGCGTCGTCGGCGCGTCCGACGACAAGTGGGCCGTGTTCCAGGAGCAGGCCGAGGCCGAGGGCATCGAGATCGAGCTCGTCGACCTCCAGGACTACACGCAGGCGAACCCGGCCCTGTCCCAGGGCGAGCTCGACGTGAACCAGTTCCAGCACCTCCAGTTCCTCGCGGGCTACAACGTGGACGCGGGTGACGACCTCCAGCCGATCGGCGCGACCGCCGTCTACCCGCTCGGCCTGTACTCGTCCAAGCACACGTCGCTCGAGGAGATCCCCGACGGCGGCCAGGTCGCCGTGCCGAACGACCCGACCAACCTCGCCCGTGCGCTCCTCGTGCTCCAGGAGGCCGGCCTGGTCGAGCTGAAGGACGGCGGGAGCTCCATCTCCACCGAGGCCGACGTGCTGCCCAGCTCCAAGGTGACGGTCACGCCGGTCGACGCCGCGCAGACCCCGATCCAGCTCCAGTCCGTCGACGCGTCGATCATCAACAACGACTTCGTCGAGGACGCGGGCCTCAAGCCCGAGGACGCGCTCTTCCAGGACGACCCCGACTCCGACGCCGCCAAGCCCTACATCAACGTGTGGGTCGCGCGGGCAGAGGACAAGGACGACGAGACGCTGCTCAAGCTCGCCGAGATCTCCCACTCGCCGGAGGTCGTCGAGGCCGAGAAGAAGGCCTCGGGCGGCACCGCCGTCATCAAGGAGAACTCGCCCGCCGAGCTCCGGGAGATCCTCGCCGGCATCGAGGACGACGTCCGCAGCTCCTGATCCCGTCCCCGCGAGGGCGGCCGCGCCCCGCGCGGCCCCCCCCCCCCGCCCGCCGCCCCCCGGGGGGCGCCAGGCGGTGGC
>NZ_JBHXIC010000097.1:3348-14696 GCF_042723955.1 Cellulosimicrobium cellulans
GGGCAAACCACGCCCGGCTCGCCCCCCGCCGCGCGCACCACAGAGCCCGCCCCCGGGGGCGCGGCCCGCCCGCGCCCCGCCCGCCCCGCCGCGCCGTCGTCCCCGGGGGAGGACGATGGCAGGCGAGCGGCACACCCTGACAGGCGGCCCTGAGGACGCACCTGGTGGTCCCAGGCGACCCAGGCGGCCCCGGCCCGGAGGCCCGGCCTCCGACGAGAGGAACCCGACGTGACCGACGTCCCCCGCGACGAGGGCGGTGCCGAGCAGCCCGCGATCGAGCTGCGCCACGTGAGCAAGACGTTCGGCGAGGGCGACGGTGCCGTGCACGCCGTCGACGACGTCTCGCTGAGCATCCGTCGCGGCGAGATCTTCGGCGTCATCGGCCACTCCGGCGCCGGCAAGTCGACGCTCGTGCGGCTCGTCAACGCGCTCGAGACCGTGACGAGCGGCGAGGTCGTCGTCGACGGCCAGGTGATCACCGGGCTGCCCGAACGCCGCGTGCGCGAGGTGCGCTCGCGCATCGGCATGGTCTTCCAGCAGTTCAACCTGCTGTCGTCGCGGACGGTCGCGGGCAACGTCGCGTACCCCCTCAAGGTGGCGGGCTGGCCGCGCGAGAAGCGGGCCGCGCGCGTCGCGGAGCTCCTCGCGTTCGTCGGCCTCGCGGACAAGGCGAAGGCGTACCCGCGCCAGCTCTCGGGCGGGCAGAAGCAGCGCGTCGGCATCGCCCGCGCGCTCGCGGCGCAGCCGACGATCCTGCTGGCCGACGAGGCGACCTCCGCGCTCGACCCCGAGACGACGCGCGAGGTGCTCGCGCTCCTGCGGCGCGTCAACGCGGAGCTCGGCATCACGATCGTCGTCATCACGCACGAGATGGAGGTCGTGCGCTCGACCTGCCATCGCGTGGCGGTGATGGAGCACGGCAAGGTCGTCGAGACGGGCGACGTGTACGACGTCTTCTCCGCGCCCAGCGCCGACGCCGCGCAGCGGTTCGTCGGCACCGCGCTGCACGACCGGCCGTCGCGCGAGACCCTGGCCCGCCTGCGCGAGCGCCACCCGGGCCGCCTCGTGACGGTCGGCGTGCGCGAGGGCGCGAGCACCGGGACGGACCTGTTCCGCCTGCTGCGCGAGCACGACGTCGACGGGTCCGTCGTCTACGGCGGCATCTCCGAGGTGGGGGAGCGGCCGTTCGGGTCGCTCACCGTCGAGCTCGACGCGCCCGAGGACCGCATCGCGCCGTTCCTCCTCGCGCTCGCCGAGCGCGCCGACGTCGTGGACCTGGGTACCGCGGCCCGGCCGCTCGACGACCCGCGCGTCGCGCGCCTCGACGCCGACCCGGGCGGCGGCGACGCGCCCGACGACGTCGGCGGCGACCCGGACGACCCGTACGGGACCGCGCGCGAGACCCTCTTCCGCCACGGCAACCTCGGAGGCCGCTGATGAACCGCGACTGGTCCCAGCTGTGGCCGATCCTCGTCGAGTCGTTCGGCCAGACGCTCCAGATGGTGTCCGTCGCCCTGCTCACGGGCGGTGTCGCGGGCCTCGCGCTCGGCATCGCGCTCTACGTGACGCGGCGCGGCAACCTGCTCCAGAACCGCTGGGTGTTCGGCGTGCTCAACGTGCTCGTCAACATCGTGCGGCCCATCCCGTTCATCATCTTCGTCACGCTGCTCGGCCCGGTGACGCTCCAGGTGGTCGGGACGACGCTGGGCACCGAGGCGTTCATCTTCCCGCTGTCCGTCATGACGGCGTTCGGCACGAGCCGCATCGTCGAGCAGAACCTCGTGGGCATCGACCCGGGCGTCATCGAGGCGGCGCGGGCCATGGGCGCGTCGTCGTGGCGCATCATCACGACCGTCCTCGTCCCCGAGGCGCTCGCGCCGCTCATCCTCGGCTACACCTTCCTCTTCATCGCGGTCCTCGACATGTCGGCGATCGCCGGGATCATCGGCGGCGGCGGTCTCGGAAACTTCGCGATCGTGTACGGCTACCAGCGCTACAACTGGGGCGTCGTGGTCGTGACGGTGCTCGTCATCATCGGGATCGTGCAGGTCGCGCAGCTCCTCGGCAACTGGCTCGCCCGCAAGGCGCTGCACCGCTGAGGACCGACCTCGTGCGTGTGGGTCACGACGTCTAGAGTGACGGGGGTGAGCACCGCCCTGTACCGCCGCTACCGGCCCGAGACCTTCGCCGAGGTGATCGGTCAGGACCACGTGACCGCGCCGCTCATGCAGGCGCTGCGCAGCGGTCGGGTGAACCACGCCTACCTTTTCTCCGGCCCGCGCGGGTGCGGCAAGACGACGAGCGCGCGCATCCTGGCGCGCACGCTCAACTGCGAGCGCAACACCCCCGAGACGCCGATCGACACGCCCTGCGGCGAGTGCCCGTCGTGCGTCGACCTCGCACGCGGCGGCCCGGGCAGCCTCGACGTCGTCGAAATCGACGCGGCGTCGCACGGCGGCGTCGACGACGCGCGCGACCTGCGCGAGCGCGCCACGTTCGCCCCCACGCGTGACCGCTACAAGATCTTCATCATCGACGAGGCCCACATGGTCTCGCCCGCGGGGTTCAACGCGCTGCTCAAGATCGTCGAGGAGCCGCCGGAGCACGTGAAGTTCGTCTTCGCGACGACGGAGCCGGACAAGGTCATCGGCACCATCCGCTCGCGCACGCACCACTACCCGTTCCGCCTCGTCCCCCCGGACGTGCTCGGCCCGTACCTCGAGCAGCTGTGCGCCGCCGAGGAGGTCTCGGTGGGGTCGGGCGTGCTGCCGCTCGTCACTCGCGCGGGCGGCGGTTCGGTCCGCGACTCGCTCTCGGTCATGGACCAGCTCATCGCGGGCGCAGAGGGCGGCGCGGTCGGCTACGAGCGCTCGGTCGCGCTGCTCGGCTTCACGCACGCGACCCTGCTCGACGACGTCGTGGACGCCCTCGCCGCGCGCGACGGCGCGAGCATCTTCCGGGTCGTGGACCACGTCATCGCGACGGGGCACGAGCCCCGGCGCTTCGTCGAGGACGTGCTCGAACGACTGCGCGACCTCATCGTCATCGCGGTCTCCGGCGACGAGGCGCAGGCCGTGCTGCGCGACCAGCCCGCCGACCAGCTCGCGCGCATGCGCGCCCAGGCGCAGAACCTCGGCGTCGCCGAGCTCTCGCGCGCGGCCGACCTCGTCAACGCGGCCCTGACGGAGATGACGGGCGCCACCTCGCCGCGGCTGCACCTCGAGCTCCTCATGGCACGCCTGCTCCTGCCCGGCGCCGACGACGGAGCGGCCGGGTTCGCGGCGCGCCTCGACCGGCTCGAGCGCGGCGGGCTGGGCGCGGTCGCCGTCGCACCGGCCGCCGTCGCACCAGCGTCGGGGACGGCGCCCGCCCCGGCTGCCCCCGTGCCCGACGGCGCGGTGCGGGCCCCGGCCACGACCGCACCGGCGTCCGGGCTCACCGGTGCTGCCGCTGTGCGCGCCGCGCTGCGCCCCAACCGGTCCACCCCGTCCGACCCCGCCGCGCAGCCTCCGAGTGTCGCCGCCGCACCGACGGACGCGCGGCCTTCTGCCGAGGCGGCCGAGCCCAGCCCCGCCGTGGCTGCTCCGACAGGGGCCGCCGAGGACGAGCGGGCCGCGGCGCCGGCGTCCGGCGTCCCGTCGGCACGTGACGAGGGGACCTCGTCCGCTCCGGGCGAGGACGTCGTCCCGTCGAGCGTCACCGGGCCCACACGCGATGACTCCGCGGCGCCTGCCGCGCCCGTGCCGCCCTCTCCCGTGACCGCCACGGTCGAGCAGGCCGAGCCGACCGATCCTGCCACGCAGGCCGACCCGACCCCGCAGGACGGCGCGGTGTCGCCGACGTCCGAGGCCGCGGCACCTCCCGCGCGTGCCGAGGCACCTCGCGCGGAGCCGGTGGCGAGCCCTCCGTCTGGCGACGCGAGCCCGGCCCTCACGACCGAGGAGCTGCGGCGGCGCTGGCCGGAGGTCCTCGAGAACCTGCGTGCCAACCCCGTGACGTGGTCCCTCGTCAGCGCGAACGCGCAGGTGGCGGAGCTCGGCCCCGACGTCCTCTACCTCGCGTTCCCGTCGCCCGGACTGGCGCGGACCTTCTCGTCCTCGCGACACACCAGCGCCGTCCAGGACGTCGTCTACCAGACGCTCGGGCTCCAGGTGCGGGTCGAGCCGCGCCTCGACGAGGGCGGTGCGGGCGGTGGCGGTCGGGGCCCGGCCCAGGGGCCCGCCGACCCGGCACCGGGGTCCTCCGCCCCTGCTCCCGTCGCACCCGACCCGGGCGGATCGCGTCCCGAGCCGGGCCCGGGGGAGAGCGGCCAGGACGTTCCCCTCGCATCGGTCAGCGCACCGGGTCGTGTCGTGGCGTCGGGCGCGGGCACGGCTCCGACCGCGCTCGCGGCGGGGGCGACCGCACCGCGCGGCGCCGTCGCGGTGCAGGAGCGACCCGTCGCGACCGTGGCCACCGCGGGCGACGACGGCGTGCCGGTCGTCGACGACGCGGACGAGGCCTGGCTCGCCGGAGCCTCGGCACCCGCGACCACGCCTGCACCCGCGCCCGCGCGCACGCCTCGCATCGACGCGGCGGACGAGGCGTGGCTCGCGGGGGCGCCCGCCGAGCCGCCGGCCGACCTCGACGACGGCCCCGAGCCGGAGCCCGTCCTCGAGAGCGCGCCCGCGCGCACGACGTCCGCAGCGCAGGCACCCGTCTCACCGGCACCGGCCACGTCCGCGCGCCCCGCCCCCGCCGCGCCCGCGACCCCGCTGCGCCAGGATCCCCCGGCCCGTGCGGCGGCTCCCGTCGCTCCGGTGGACGCGCCGGGAGCCCCGTTGCGCGGGGTCTCCGCGGCGCGCGCGGCGATCGCGGCGGCCACGACGGCCCGCGTCTCCCGAGCTGCCGAGGCGCCCGCCGCCCGACGGGACGCGTCGACGGTCGACCCGATGGACGACCTCCCGTCCGCGGACGACCCCGACATCGTCTCGACGGGCCTCGTCGGGACGGCGCTCGTCGTGAGCCTCCTCGACGGCAAGATCATCGAGGAGATCCAGGACCAGGTCTGATCGTCGCGAGCGGCGCGTGACAAGGGCTGCCGACGGCGGGCCGGGCCCGGCGTGTGGGCCGCGCCCCGTAGGCTGGGGGCGTGTACGAAGGCGCTGTCCAGGACCTGATCGACGAGCTCGGCCGACTCCCCGGCGTCGGGCCCAAGAGTGCGCAGCGCATCGCGTTCCACCTGCTCGCCGCGGACGCCGCGGACGTGCGTCGGCTCGCCGACGCGCTCACCGAGGTGAAGGCCCGCGTGCGCTTCTGCGAGACGTGCGGCAACGTCGCGGAGTCCGAGCAGTGCCGCATCTGCGCGGACCCGCGCCGGTCGCCCGAGGTGATCTGCGTCGTCGAGGAGCCCAAGGACGTCGTCGCGATCGAGCGCACGCGCGAGTTCCGGGGGCGGTACCACGTGCTCGGCGGCGCCATCAACCCGATCGAGAACGTCGGTCCGGGCGACCTGCGGATCGCCGAGCTCATGGCCCGGCTCGCCGACGGGCAGGTCACCGAGGTGATCCTCGCGACCGACCCCAACGTCGAGGGCGAGGCCACGGCCACGTACCTCGCGCGCATGCTGGGCCCGATGGGCCTGCGCGTGACCCGCCTCGCGTCCGGGCTGCCGGTCGGGGGAGACTTGGAGTACGCGGACGAGGTGACGCTCGGCCGGGCGTTCGAGGGCCGACGTCTCGTCGGCGGCTGACGAGAGGTGACGAGCATGGGGGAGATCGAGAACGACCCCGACCTGCGGGAGATCGCCGAGGGCATGGCCGCGCAGGCACGCGCGTTCCTCACGACGGCGACCCAGGTCGCGTCGGGGGCCGCGCCCGGGGCCGTGCTGCCCCTGCTGCTGCTCGCGCTGTCCGACGCGCTCGCCGCGGGCGCGCGGCTCGGAGCGATGGGCGACGTCGTCCCGGTCGAGCGCTTCGAGCCCGACGCCGGCCGCGACACCGACGTGGACCCGCTGCGGACCGCGCTCGCGCAGCTCTTCGACGGGTTCGACGACTACGCCGAGATCACGGACCCGCTCGTGGGCGCCGAGGTCGGGGCCGCGTCGCTCTCCGGCGACCTCGCGTGCGTCGCCGAGTGCCTCGCGAAGGGCCTCCAGCACTACGACGGCGGCCGCGAGCTCGAGGGCCTGTGGTGGTGGCAGTTCTCCTACGTCTCGCTCTGGGGGGAGCGCGCCGCGAGCGCGCTGCGCGTGCTCCAGATCGCGCTCGCGCACCTGCGCCTCGACGTCGAGGACGACGTCGCGGCCGAGGCGGAGTACGACGCCCTCCAGTCCTGAGGCACGCCCCGCGGGGCCGCGCGCCGCGGTCAGGCCGGTGCGTCGGGCGAACCGTAGTGCGCCGCGAGGGCTGGGTAGTAGCTGTCCCACACCACCGTCGCGGGGTCGCGCCCGGCGCGTGCGGCGGCCAGGCGGTCGAGGTAGTACTCCCAGCCCGGTCCGATCGAACCGGCGTCCTCGTCCGGGCCCAGCGCCTGGCGGAACACGAGGGCGGTGGTGCCGTCGTCGTCGGCCAGGTCGACCTCCAGGTGCCACGACGTCTCGCCGACGGCGGTCTCGACCACGAGCCGGTGCGGTGGGTCGCAGCGCAGGACGCGGCACTCGTCGCCGTCCGTCGCGCCCTCGGCGGTCATGACGAAGCGGACGCTCCCCGTGGTCGGGTCCCCGTCCCACGTGCCGATCCACGGCTCGAGGCCCGCCGGCTCGGTGAGGCTCGCCCAGACGTCCGCCACGGGTGCGGCGAAGGTCCGGCGGAGCACGATCCACCGGCCGTCGGCCTCGCGCACGACGGAACCTGTCGGCTCGACCTCGGGGTTCTCGGTCGTCTCGGTCATCACAGCAGCGTAGGCAGGCCCAGGCTCCCGGGGAAGTGGGCGGCGTGGTACCACTAGGGGGTGCTGCCCGCCTTCTCCCTCCCGGTCTCCGGCGGGCTCGAGATCGACGGCCTGACCGTCCTCCTGCTCGTCCTCGCCGCGCTGACGGCGGGGTGGATCGACGCCGTCGTCGGCGGCGGTGGCCTCGTCCAGCTCCCCGCGCTGCTCCTCGTGCCCGGCATCAGCCCGGTCCAGGCGCTCGCGACGAACAAGCTCGCGAGCATCATGGGCACCTCGGTGAGCGCCGCGACGTACTACCGACGGGTCGGCCCCGACCTGCGGACGGCGGGGCCGATGGCGCTCGCCGCGCTGGTCGGCGCGATCGGGGGCGCGGCCCTCGCGTCGCGCATCCCGGCCGAGCTGTTCAAGCCGATCATCCTCGTGGTGCTCGTCGGGGTCGCGGCCTACACGATCGCGAAGCCGAAGCTGGGGCACACGACGAACCTGCGCTGGGAGGGCAACGGGCACCGCTGGGCCGCGGCGGGGATCGGCCTCGTCATCGGCACGTACGACGGCCTGCTCGGCCCGGGCACGGGCACGTTCTTCGTCATCGCCCTCGTGAGCATCCTCGGGTACGCGTTCCTGCCCGCGTCGGCGCTCGCGAAGATCGCGAACTTCGCGACCAACGCGGGGGCGCTGATCTTCTTCGTCCCGTACGGCGCGGTGCTCTGGGGCCTCGGCCTGCTCATGGGTGCGGCGAACCTGCTCGGCGCCTACGTCGGTGCGCGGATGGCGGTCGCCAAGGGGAGCGCGTTCGTCCGGGTCGTCTTCGTCGTCGTGGTCGGGGCGCTCATCCTCAAGCTCGGGTACGACGTCGTCGCCGACCTGACCGCCTGAGCGCGCCCTCCGAGGCCGCCGAACACGGCCTGGTGTCAGGTGGTGTCAAGAATGTTGTCGCCAGGGGTTGCGATGACACCACGAGTGGTGCCATGATGGCGTCATGGACCTCACCCCGTATGTCGACGACCTCCAGAACCGCCTCGCCGCCGCCGCGGACGCCGCCGGGGACGACGGCCGTCGCCTCGCCGAGCGGCTGACCGCGCCGCTCGACGCTGCCGTGCGGCTCGTCCTGCTCGACGCGCTCTCGGACGCGGCCGGAGAGATCTCCGCGGAGCTCGCGCCCGGGTCGGTCGACGTGCGACTGCGGGGCGGCGCCCCGGAGTTCGTCGTCGCCGCCCCGGTCACGGCGGCCCCGCCCGCGGCTCCCGGTGAGCCGGCATACGGCGTCGCTCCGGCGTCCGCGGCGACGCCCGCTGCGCCGCTCGCCGCCGGGTCGGCAGACGTCGAGTCCGGCGCCACGACCCGCACCACCCTGCGTCTGCCCGACCACCTCAAGACGCAGGCCGAGACCGCCGCCGCCCGCGACGGCGTCTCCGTCAACACCTGGCTCGTGCGCGCGGTCGCCGCCGCGCTCGAGCAGTCCACCGGACGCCCGGCCGCCCAGGCCCGTCCGCAGCCGCGCGGCTCCGCCCGCGTCACCGGCTGGGTGCGCTGACCTCTCCCGGTCCGCTCGCTCCGCCCTCCCACCACCCGCTGACACCACACCGACACCACCGTTGGAGCTCCGTCATGCCCACTTTCCCCGCCTCCCAGCCCGTCCCGGTCGTCGTGGACGTGCCCTTCGCCAACCTGCACGTCGTCGCCGGCGACCGTGACGACGTCGTCGTGACGGTCCTGCCGACGGACCCCTCGAAGTCCGGCAGCGTCCGCGCTGCCCAGGACGTCCGGGTCGACCGCGACGGTGACGCCGTGACGATCCTGTACCCCGGGTCGTGGAAGCAGTTCGTCCTGCCGTTCGCGGCCGGGACCGCCGACATCACCGTCGAGCTCCCTGCCGGCTCGGACCTGCGCGGCAAGGCGGGCACCCTCTACACCGAGGGATCGCTCGGCGCCGTCGACATGACCCTCTCGGTCGCGGACGTCCGCCTCGAGGACGTCGAGCGGCTGGACCTCAAGGCGTCGGCCGGCTCGGTCGTCGTCGGCCGGGTCGCGGGCACCGCGGACGTCAAGGTCAGCGCGGGCTCCGTGCGGATCGGCGAGATCGCGGGCGACGGCACGATCAAGGCCAGCAACGGCACGACGACGGTCGGCGCCGTCACGGGCACGCTCGCCGTGCAGGGCGCGCACGGCGAGATCGCCGTGACCCGGGTGGTCGGCACCCTCACCGCCAAGTCCGCGCACGGCGGCATCCGGGTCGACCGCCTGGAGTCCGGCAGCGTCACCCTCAGCACGTCGTTCGGCTCGATCGACGTGGGCGTGCCGGAGGGCACGGCCGCGTTCCTCGACGCGAGCTCCGAGCACGGCAGCGTGCGCAACCACCTCACGCCCACGGAAGGCCCCGTCGAGAACGAGGCCACCGCGGAGATCCACGCCAGCACCGGCTTCGGCGACGTCGTCGTCCGCCGGCCCTGACCCCCCTGAGAGAGACGGAGACCTGGACATGTCTGTCGACCAGTCCCTCGCTCCCGCCGTGCGGGTGCGAGGCATCGAGAAGTCGTTCGGCGACCTGCGCGTGCTGCGCGGGGTCGACCTGGACGTGACCCCCGGGAGCATCTTCGCGCTGCTGGGGTCCAACGGAGCGGGCAAGACCACGCTCGTGCGGATCCTGTCGACGCTGCTCGCGCCGGACACCGGGACCGCGAGCGTCCACGGCCACGACGTCGTCGACCAGCCCGGGCAGGTCCGGGAGTCGATCTCGCTGACCGGGCAGTTCGCCGCGGTCGACGAGGTCCTCACGGGCCGGGAGAACCTCGTGCTCGTGGCGCGCCTGCGGCACCTGAAGAACCCCGGCCAGGTCGCGGACGACCTGCTCGCCCGCTTCTCCCTGACCGACGCGGGCTCGCGCCGCGCGGGGACGTACTCGGGGGGCATGCGTCGCCGCCTCGACATCGCGATGAGCCTGATCGGCGACCCGCCGGTCATCTTCCTCGACGAGCCCACGACCGGCCTGGACCCGCAGGCGCGCATCGAGGTCTGGGCCACGGTGCGCCAGCTCGCCCAGGGGGGCACGACCGTCCTGCTCACCACGCAGTACCTCGACGAGGCCGAGCAGCTCGCGGACCGGATCGCGATCCTGCACCGCGGCACCATCATCCAGAACGGCACCCTGGCCGAGCTCAAGGCTCTCCTGCCGCCCGCGCAGGTCGAGTACGTCGAGAAGCAGCCGTCCCTGGAGGACGTGTTCCTCACCCTCGTTGGCGAGACCGGCGAGGACCCCACGACCCCGACGACCGCCGAGGGCACCCAGCCCGCCGGAGAGGAGCTCCGATGACCACGCACGTCCTGGCCGACACCCGTGTCCTGACCGGCCGCTCGCTGCGCCACATCCTGCGCAGCCCGGACACGATCATCACGACCGCCGTCACCCCGATCGCGCTCATGCTGCTGTTCGTCTACGTCCTCGGCGGCGCGATCGACACCGGCGCCGCCGGGTCGTACATCGACTACATGCTGCCCGGCATCCTGCTCATCACCGTGGCCTCGGGCGTCGCGTACACGTCGTACCGGCTGTTCCTCGACCTCCAGGGCGGCATCTTCGAGCGCTTCCAGTCGATGCCCGTCGCGCGGTCCAGCGTCCTGTGGGCGCACGTGCTGACGTCGCTCGTCGCGAACCTCGTCTCGGTGACGATCGTCGTCGGCGTCGCGCTCCTCATGGGGTTCCGCACCGGGGCGTCGATGGGCGCGTGGCTCGCCGTGCTGGGCATCCTCGTCCTGTTCACGCTCGCGCTGACGTGGCTCGCGGTGGTCGCAGGCCTGTCCGCCAAGACGGTCGACGGCGCGTCGGCGTTCAGCTATCCGCTGATCTTCCTGCCGTTCATCAGCTCCGCGTTCGTCCCCACGGACACCATGCCGGCGCCGGTCGCATGGTTCGCGGAGAACCAGCCCGTCACCGCGATCGTCAACACGCTGCGCGCGCTGTTCGGCGGGCAGCCCGTCGGCTCCGACATCTGGGTCGCGCTCGCGTGGCTCGTCGGGATCCTCGCCGTCGCGTACGCGTGGGCCGTCGCGATCTACCGGCGCAAGATGCGCTGACCCGGGAACGCGAACGGTCCCGGCACGGTGGAGGTGTGCCGTCCGAGCCAGGGGCGTGGCGCGGACGGCGTCCCGTGCCGGGACCGTCTGCCGGTGGGGGGCCGGGGTACGGCCCCCCCCCCGGGGGGGCGGGCGCCCCGAGGCGGGGGGGGCCGGGCGGCCGGGCCGGGGGGCCGCCGCGCCCGCCGGCGCGCGCGCGGGCGCCCCCACCCCCCCCCCGTGGCCCCCCCCCCGGGGCCGTTGCTGTCCCCGCTCCCGCCGAACACGACATGGGGGGGGGGGGGGAGCCCAGAACGCCCCCCCGGGGGGGGGGGTCCGCGGGGGGCGGCGGGGGGTGGGGGGGGGCCCCCCCCACGCCCGCGCGCCCCGTGCGGGTCAGGGGGGAGTCGCACGACCCCTGGAGGTGC
>NZ_JBHXIC010000098.1:0-14288 GCF_042723955.1 Cellulosimicrobium cellulans
CTGGTGCGCACCAGGGTTCTACCTCGGCGAACCAGGGTTCTACCTCGGCGGTGGGCTCAGGAGCAGGTGAGCTCCTCGTGGGCGACGGTGAAGGTCGAGGTGACCTCGTCGCCGTCGACCACCGCGGTGGCGGTCACGGTGGACCCGCCGGCCGGGACCGCCTTCTGACGCGTCGCGAACGACTGGTAGGCGTTCTTCCCGGGGGCGACCTTCGAGAACCCCTTCTCGCCGAACGGCGTGGCGAGCGTCAGGTCCACGGGGACGGCGCCGTCGTTCGTCGCGCGGACGGCGACGTAGGCCTTGCCGGCGAGGCAGCGGGGCTGCACCTCGACGGAGACGGGCAGCTCGCCGGCCGCCTGCGGCTCGACGAGCACAGCGACGGTGCGCGCCGGGACCGTGACGGTCCCGGAGGCCGCGTCCCACGTGGTGCCCTGCACGACGGCGTCGCTCCCCTCGGCCTGGACCGGCGAGAGCACGTACTCGCGGCCCGCCAGCGCGGACAGCGGGACGGTGACCTCGTCCGGCGAGGCGTTGAACACCGTGAGCAGGCCGTCGAGGGCCGGGTCGACGTCGGTGCCCACGGTGTCGTCCACCGACATCGCGACGACGCCCGGGACCTGGTCCGTCCCGGCACCCGGGAAGGTGACCTTCTCCCGGATGAGGTCCGCGTCGCCGAGCCGGAAGAGCTCGGTCGAGTGCCGCAGCCGCAGGAGGTCCTGTGCCTGCGCCGACGCGGTGGCGATGTCGTCGGCCGACGGCTTGAGCGCGGGGTCCGCGAGGAGCGGGGCCATGAGCGGCCACTTGTCCTCGTTGTCGGCCGCCATCGGCAGCCCCTTGCCGAACCCGTTGTCCTGACCGGTCCAGTCGATCGCGTTGAACCAGTCGCCCGAGTCGTAGCTGTTGCGGTCGAGCGACTTGGACCGCAGCAGGTCCGTGCCCGCGTGCCAGAACGACGGCGTCTGGGAGAGCGCGGCGGTCGCGAGCGAGACCGTGTTCATCCGCACCCGCTCGTCCATGGGCGTGTCCGTCGGGAGCTTGAGCGTGAGCAGGTCGAACAGGGTCTCGTTGTCGTGCGCGTCGACGTACGTCACGACCTCCTCGGGCGAGTCGGCGTAGCCGGCCGGCGCCCCGCGGTAGTCGATCTCGTCGCCCTGCTTCTCCTCGCCCGTGGACGTGAGGAGCGTGTAGTCGCGCAGGTTGCCCGCGAGGCCGAGGCGCACGAGGTCGGTCTGGTGGCCGAGGTCGGCGAGCTCGTCCGCGGAGCCGTCGTTGACGGTCCCCGGCTCCCCCGCCCGGGCGGGCTGCCCGTTCGGGTCGGTCGCCAGGCCCGTGCCGAAGCCCTGCGTGAACGTCGTGGCGCCGTCGACGGGCGAGCCGCCGTGCACCGCGTCGCGCAGCCGGTCGGAGAAGGTCCCGATGCCCGTGCCGCCGAGCTGGCCCTGCGTGGCCTGCTCGAACAGCGCGTTGCCCGCGACCTCGCCGAAGTCCCAGCCCTCGCCGTACAGGTAGACCGACTTCCCGTCGACGCCGTCCTCGGCGAGCGTGAGCTCGTCGAGAGCGGCCCGGACGTCGAGCATGTTCTGCTTCGAGTGGTGACCCATGAGGTCGAAGCGGAACCCGTCGACCTTGTAGTCCTGGGCCCACGTGACGACCGAGTCGACCATGAGCTTGCCCGCCATCGCGTGCTCGGTCGCGACGTTCTGGCAGCACGTGCTCGTCTCGACGGAGCCCGTGGTCGGGTTCAGCCGGTGGTAGTAGCCCGGCACGACCTTGTCGAGGACGGACTTCGCGTCCTGCCCGCTCGCCGCGGTGTGGTTGAACACCTGGTCGAGCACGACCTGGAGCCCGGCGCCGTGCAGCGACCCGACCATGGTGCGGAACTCGGCCACGCGCGCGCCGCCGTCCGCGTCGACCGCGTACGACCCCTCGGGCGTGGTGAAGTGCCACGGGTCGTAGCCCCAGTTGAAGCCGTCCTCGCCCTGCACCGCCGCGACCGCGGCCTGCTGCTCGGTCGAGTCGGGCGCGAACCCGGAGAGGTCACCCGTCGTCTTCTGGGCGGCACGGTCCTCGGGGATCGACGCGATGTCGAAGGTCGGGAGCAGGTGCACCGTGGTGAGGCCCGCGTCCGCGAGCTCGCGCAGGTGCGTCATCCCGGCCGAGTCCTGCTCGGCGAACGCGAGGTAGGTGCCGCGCCGCTCGGCGGGGACCGTCTCGTCGGAGATCGAGAAGTCGCGCACGTGCAGCTCGTAGATCGTCTGGTCCACCGCCCGCTCGACGACCGGGGCGGGCGTGCCCTCCCAGACGCTCGGGCGGAACGCGGGGTCGTCGAGGTCGACGGCCACCGAGTGGGTGGAGTCGAGCGTGAGCCCGACCGAGTACGGGTCCGTGACGACGTTCGTCTCGACCTTCCCCGTGCTCGGGACGTAGACCCGCACCTCGTAGAGGTAGCGCGCGCCCTTCCACCCGACGTCCGCGCCGCCGAGCTTCTTGTCGGCCGCCTTGCCGTCGAGCGTCCACGTGCCGTCGGACTGGCGCGCGGCCTCGAACCGGCGCGGGTCGTCGTCGAGCGACGCCCCCGCGGGCCAGGCGAGCACCGAGACGGCCTTCGCCGTCGGCGCCCACAGCGCGAACGACGCCCACTTGCCGTTGGCGTGCCACGAGACGCCCAGCTCGCGCTCGGCCGCGTCCTCGGCGAACAGGCCATCGACGACGCCCGGGACCTGGACGCCCGTCGCGGCCGTGAGGACGCCCTCGTCGGCCCGGGTCACGAGGAGCTGGCCGGTGAGCGCGGCCTCGGCCGCGGCACGGTCGAGCGGCTCGCCGTCGTCGAGCACGCGCAGCGCGGTGTGCCCGGCGAGCGCCGGGAACTCGGCGGCGACGTCGTCGGGCAGGCCCGCCGGGTCCACCTCGAGCGTGTACGACGCCGTCCCCTCCGGTGCCTGCACCTCGCCGTCCGCGCTGCCCGGCGCGACGGAGATCCCGCCGTCCGGCGCCGCCCACAGGGTCCACTCCGACCCGGCGCCGAGGTCCGCGGGCCAGGCGACCAGGTCCTCGCGGACCCAGTGCGCGGCCTGCTGCCCGGTCCCGGGCAGCGGCGGGTTCGCCACCTCGATGGTCAGGACGTGAGTCGCGAGGTCGTAGGAGAACGTGACGTTCTCGCCGTCGCCCACGGAGAACTGGTAGTTCGCCCCGTCGGGCGCGCCACCCACGCCGTAGTTCTCGGCCCAGCTCAGGCCGTGCGCGACCTTGCCCTCGTACGCGCCGGCCGCGAGGCGGTCGGTCGACCAGGTGTAGGTGCCGTCGCCGTCGGGGTCCTTGAGCCAGGACGCGAGGCAGTCCGGGGCCCACGAGGCGGGGCATCCGACCTGGTCCTGGAACGAGCCCGGGAGGGTGACGATCGGGCCCTGCGCGGTGCTCGAGAAGTCCTTGCTCACCGGGTCCCAGTAGAACGTCACCGGACCGCCGGTCGTCGTGTACGTCGCGTTGCCGCCGTCCTGTACGCCGCCGACTCCGTAGTTGACCGTCCACGACCCGTTGAGCGCGACCTTGTACTCGTACGTCCCGGCCGGGATGTCGAACGTGCCCACGTAGACGCCGTCGGCGCGCTTCGTGAGCTTCGCGGCCTCGCACGCCGGGGCCCAGTCGCCCGCGCAGCCCATGGCCGCGTTGTGGCTCCCGGGTACGGTCACGAGGTCGATCTCGGGCTCGGGCTCCTCGCCCACGACCCCGCTCACGTCGACCCCGACGCTCGCGAAGGTCGACGCGGCGGCACGGTCGCCGTCCGCGTCGGTCGTCACGGCGCGGTACTCGACCAGGGTGCCGTCGGCCAGGCCCGCGACGTCGTGGAAGACGCGCGGCGCGGTGTCCTCGGCGGTGCCGAGGGGCTGCCACTCGGCGCTCCCGACCTCGCGCCACGCGAACGACGTCTCGGCCCACGCGTTCGCGTCGACCGTGGCCGTCACGGGCGCGACGCCCGTGACCGCTCCCCCGGCGCGCGGCACGGTGACCGCGATCTCGCCCGACGAGTCCGCGCCGACCTCGCGGTCGGCCCGCAGCACGACGGTGCCGGTGGCCGGGACGGTCAGCGTGACGACCCCGTCGGCGTCGGCCGTCACGGGCTGGGCCGACTCGCCGTAGAGCACCTCGTACGAGGCGCCGGGCGTGAGGGTCGTGAAGGTCGCCGTCCGCTCCTGCGCGGCGTTGTTCAGCGCGACGAGGTGCTCGACCTTCTCCGTGCGGTCCACGCGGCTGAAGGCGTACACGCCCGCGCCGTTCTCGACGTAGCGCTCGACCTGGGCGCCGTCGGCCAGCGCCGGGTGCGCCTCGCGCAGCGCGGCGAGCTCGGCGATGTGCGCGTAGAGCGGCGCGTCCGTGCCGAAGCGGTCGACGCTGCCCGCCTGCTCGCCGGTGACGAGCGGCTGGTCGGCGTACTCGTCGACCTGGGTCGCGAACAGGGTCTGGCGCGCGTCCTTGTCGCCGCCCGTCCCCGCGAAGCCCTGCTCGTCGCCGTAGTACACGACCGGCTGCCCGCGGGTCAGGTACATGAGGTCGTGCGCGAGCTCGTCGCGCGCGAGCGGGTCGTCGGTGCTCGCGAGCATGTACCCGACGCGGCCCATGTCGTGGTTGCCGAGGAACGTCGGCAGCGCCTGCGCGTTCGTCGTGGGCGTCGTGTACATGTCGTCGCTCGCGAAGAGCGACGCGAGGCCCTTGGCGCTGTTGCCGCTCGCGAAGCTCGTCGCGGCGGACTGGAACGTGAAGTCGAGCGTCGAGCTCATGTCGGTCTTGCGCACGTAGGGCGAGAGCTTCGCCGCGTCGGCGTCGTACACCTCGCCGAACATGAAGAAGTCGTCCTTGCCCTGCGCGTGCGCGTAGTCGAGGACCTCGGTGGTCCACGTCTCCCAGAACTCGAAGTTCACGTGCTTGACGGTGTCGATGCGGAAGCCGTCGATCCCGAGGTCGATCCAGTCCTGGTAGACGTCGACGAACCCGTCGACCACCGTCGGGTGCTCCGTCATGAGGTCGTCGAGGCCGTCGAAGTCCCCGTACGTCACGGACTCACCGGTCCACGTCGAGTTGCCGCGGTTGTGGTACAGCGTCGGGTCGTTGAGCCAGGCCGGGACCTTGAGGTCCTCCTTGCCCGCGGGGACGACCGGCGTGTAGGGGAACGACGTCGCGGCGTCCAGCGCCGGGAAGTCGCCGGTGCCCGCGTGGTCCGCCGGGTCGAACACGGTGCCCTCGGCGTCGCGGTAGGGCGACGTGGCCTGGTCGACGTACGAGTACTGCTTCTCCTCGTAGTCGATCACGTCGGCCGTGTGGTTCGTGATGATGTCGAAGTAGACCTTGATCCCGCGGTCGTGCGCCTCGTCGATGAGCGCCTCGAGCTCGGCGTTGGTGCCGAGGTGCGGGTCGATCTGCGTGAAGTCGGTGATCCAGTAGCCGTGGTAGCCCGCCGACGCGTCGGCGCCCGTGCCCTGGACCGGCTGGTTCTTGAACGACGGCGTGAGCCAGATCGCCGTCGTGCCGAGGCCCTCGACGTAGTCGAGGTTCTGCCGCAGGCCCGCGATGTCGCCGCCCTGGTAGAAGCCCTTGTTCGTCGGGTCGAACCCGGAGACGAGCGGGTCGTCGCCGAGCCCCGCCGTGTCGTTCGACGGGTCGCCGTTCGCGAACCGGTCGGTCATGACGAAGTAGAAGCGCTCGTCCGACCCGGGCTGGCGCACGGGAGGCACCACGAGGTCGGCGTCCTGCGCCTCGTCGTAGCCGCCCGCGAGCCCGAGCGGCGTGAGCGCGATGCGGTGGGTCGACTCGTCGAACGTGACGCGCACGGTCGCGTCGCCGCCGAGCACGAGCGGCGCGTTGTCCTGGCTGCCCTCGCGCCCGTACGCCTCGTCCCAGGCGTCGTCGTAGGCGACCTTGTACTCGTAGGCGCCCGCGGGCACCTCGAAGTCGGCGGACCACACGCCCGCGGCGTCGGTGGGCGCGAGCTCGGTCGCCGCGCACGCGGGGTCCCAGTCGGCCGCGCAGCCGAGCTCGGACTGGAGGTCGCCCACGAGGGCGAGCGTGCGCTCGTCCGCCCCCGCCGCGGGGGCGGCGAACGCGGCGAGCGTGACGCCCGCCAGGCCGGAGGTGGCGAGCGCGACGGCGGTGACCGACGCCGTCGTGCGGGACCCGCGCGAACGGCGGGCCGGAGGGTCGGATGGGTGGGGCGACGGGGTGCGCGGGACGCGGCGACGTCGCGGCGTGGAGGTCATGAGGACTCCCTCGTCCGGTGGCTGGTGCGGGGCCGCAGGCATGAGCTGGCACGAACCGGTGGACGCGGACGACGAGGACCGACAGCGGGCGACGTCGACCGCGGCTTCTCAGCGTACGGCTGAGCCGAACTGTACTGCTTGCAGAAAGTTGCAGCAAGACTCGGCAACCAGGGCTCGGGCCCCTCCGCGGCACGGCCTCCTGGAGATGACGAACCCGGGGTCGCTCCTCACGGAACACGTCCGGTGAGGAGCGACCCCGGGTTCGGCGGGGTGAGAGGGAGGTCAGCCCGCCAGGTGACCCCAGCGCGGTGCCAGGTCGCGCCACGGCCCGACCTCGGCGACCCGGCCCTCGTCGAGCACGACGACGCGGTCCGCCCGCGCGAGCGCCGCGCGCTTCGACGTCGCACCGATCACCGTGGTCCCGCGCTCCCGGAGCGAGGTCCACAGCTCGATCTCGGTCGCCGCGTCGAGCGCGCTCGAGACGTCGTCGGCGAGGAGGAGCTCGGCGTCGGTCGCGAGCGCCCGCGCGAGGGCGAGCCGCTGCACCTGACCGCCCGAGAGCCGCACGCCGCGGTGGCCCACCAGCGCCTCGTGGCCCCCGGCCTCGACGACGTCGCGCTCCAGGCGCGCGGCCGCGACCGGGCCGTGGACGTCGCGCTCGTGCCCGAGGCGCACGTTGTCGGCGAACGACCCCGAGAGCACCCGCGGGACCTGCGCCACGTGGGCGACCTGCCCCGGCCGCAGGAACGTCTGGGCGTCGACGACGTCGGTCCCGTTCCACCGGATGTCGCCCGTGTGCTCCATGAGGCCCGAGAGCGCCGAGAGCAGGCTCGACTTGCCCGCCCCGACCTGCCCGAGCAGCAGGACGAGCTCGCCGCGGCGCACCGCGAGGTCGACGCCCTGGACGCCGATCGTGCCGTCGTCGTGCAGCGCCGTGACGTCGGCCAGCTCGAGCCGCTCGAGCGGCTGGCGCGGACCCGGGTCGGGCACGGGGGCCTCTCCCGTGAGGAGGTCGACGCCGGGCGGCAGGTCCATGAGGTCCGTGCCCGCCGCGAACCGGCTCGTGGCGCGCTGCCACGAGCGCGTGCCGGGCGCCTCCGTCACGACCGCCCCCGCGACCACGCCGAACCAGCCGAAGCCGGTCACCGCGTTGGCGACCAGGAGCGCCGTCGCGAGGTCCCACGTGCCGGCCAGCAGCCCCGCCCACGCCGCCACGACGCCGAGCTGGATCATGACGAGCGGCACGCCGTCGAGCGCGGCCTGCACCCGGTGCTCGAAGATCGCGGCCCGCACGCGTCCCCCGTCGACGTCGCGCAGGTGCGCGTGCACCTGCGGCGTCCGGGCGGCGAGCTTGACCGTGCGCGCCGAGTCGAGCGCGGAGACGAGGGCCCGCCCGAACCGGGCGCGCGCCGCCGACGACCGCGTGGCCGACCGGCCGGCGATCGGGCGCCCGAGCGCGGAGGCCGCGGCGGACACGACCATCACGGCGAGCAGCACCGCGCCCGCGAGCCACGACCCGCTGAGCAGCGCCGTGACCCCCGCGATGACGAGGCCGTTGACGAAGTCGACCCAGCGGTCCGCGTACCGGACGAAGCGGTCGGCGTCCATGGCGCGCGCGACCACCTCGCCGGGGGGCGTCGCCGTGAGCCGGTGCTGGCGCGTCTGGCCGGCCATGACGGCCATGCGCACGCGCAGCAGCACCTCGATCCACCAGCGCGGGTAGACGTAGAGCGCCCACGCGAGGCACAGCGGCGCCACGACGAGGAGCACGGCGAGCGGGACGAGCTGCTGCGCCGGGAAGCCCTCGTCCAGGTCCTGCACCGCGCGGCCCCAGAGGAAGCCCGTGACGGCGCCCTGCGCCGAGACCAGGCTCGTCACGAGGAACAGCACGGCGCCCACGACCCCCCACGCGGGGCGCACGAACAGCGCGTGCAGCACCCCGCGCGCGAGGCTGGGCCCGTCGCCGGGGTCCGCAAGGACCGGCGGTGCGCCCCGCCGTCGGCGACCTCCGACGGACTCCACCGCGCGGTCCGTGCCCGCGCCGTCGTCGGGTCCGTCCGGCGCACCCGGCCCGGGGGACGCGTCGCGCGCGCCGTCGCCGTCGCCGTCGCGGTCGCCGTCCCCGTCAAGCAGGGTCTCGCCCGCACCCGGGTGCGAGCCAGCGGCGCCCGTCGCGACCTCCTCGGCGACGCTCGCTGCGAGGAGGTCGCGGTACGGGCCCGCGACGCGGGCGAGCGCCGCCCGCTCGCCCTGCTGCACGACCCGCCCGTGGTCCAGGACGGCGAGCAGCCCGGCGCGCTCGATCGTCGTGAGGCGGTGCGCGACGAGCACGCCCGTGCGCCCGGCGAGCAGCCGCTCCGAGGCCGCGACGACGCGCGCCTCCGTGAGCGGGTCCATGCGCGCGGTCGCTTCGTCGAGCACGACGACCTGCACGTCGCGGACGAGCAGCCGCGCGAACGCGACGAGCTGCTCCTCCCCCGCAGAGAGCGACGTCCCGCCCGGGCCGAGCAGCGTGTCGAGGCCGTCGGGGAGTCCCGCGACCCAGTCGTCGAGCCGGAGCTCGCGCACGGCGGCCTCGACGTCGGCGCGCGGCACGTCGGCGAAGAGCGCGACGTTCTCGGCGAGCGTGCCCGCGAGGATCTCGGTCCGCTGCGTCACGACCCCCACCGCGGCGCGCAGCGCCTGAAGGTCCAGGTCCCGCACGTCCACGCCGCCGACGAGCACCGCGCCGCGCGGCGGCTCGACCGCACGCGAGAGCAGCGACGCGAGGGTCGACTTGCCCGACCCGGTCCGCCCCACGAGCGCGACCGTCTCGCCCGCGGGCACCCGCAGGCTCACGCCGTCGAGCGCGAACGTGCCCTCGGCGTAGGAGAAGTGGAGGTCGCGCAGCTCGATCCCCACGGGACCGTCGGGCAGCGCCCTCCCGCCCGTGGGCTCGGGCTCGACGGCGAGCATCTGCCGGATGCGCGTGAGCGCCCCGATGCCCTCCTGGATGTCCGGCAGGTGGTGGACGAGGTTGTCCACCTGCCCGACGAACATCGCCGTCACGAGGAACAGGGTGACCAGGCGGTCGACGCCCAGGTCGCCGTCCGCGGCGAGCGCGGCGCCCGCGACGGCCACGCCGGCGAGCAGCGACGCCAGCACGAGGCCCGCCCTGCGGAGCATGCGCGACTCGATGACGAGCACGGCCTCGAACTTCCGGTGCACCGCCGCCGAGCGCTCGGCGAGGCGCCGCACCGCGAACGACTGACCGAGGCTCGTGCGCAGGTCGTCGCGCGCCGCGACCGACTCCTCGAACGCCGCGGCATGGTCCGTCCACGCGGCCTCCTCGATCACCTTGCGGCGCGCGATCTCGCCCAGCATGGGACGCACGATCACCGCGGCGACGGCGCCGAGGACCGGGAAGAGGATCCATGCCGGCCACCAGGTCAGGCCCGCGACGACCCACATCGGCAGCACGCCGACGACCGTGCGGCCCGCGCCCCAGAGCTGGCGGCGCACCAGCGTGCCGACCGCGTGGGTGTCGTCGTCGACGCGGTCGAGCACCTCGCCGACGGCCTGCTCCGTGAGCGTGGCGAGCGGCTGGTGGAGCGCGGCCGTGAGCAGGTCGCCGCGCAGCCGGCCCTCCGCCCGGTCGACGACACCCGCCCACACGACCTGGCCCGCGGTGTCGAGCAGCGCGGCGCCGACGACGCAGGCCGCGAGGAGCTGGAGCGTCGCCGTCGTCGGGTCGTCGGCGAGCCAGCCCGCGATGACGGTCCCGAGCGCGGCACCGACCGCACCGAGCGTGAGCGCGAGGAGCGCGACGACGGCCAGCGGCCCGCGCAGCCGCCGCCAGTCCAGGCGGCGCGCCGGGTCGACGGGCGCGCGGGAGGCACCGGCCGGCGCCGTGGTCTCGGGGGCGGTCGGGGGGTTCGGGGGCTGCTCGGTGGGCAGGGTGGCGTCGATCATGGCCCGTCGACCCTACGGCGCCCCACCCCCGCCGACGCAGGGATTTTCCACCCGGTCGCGCGCCCCCGAACGCCTCGCACCGTCGCTCCCGTCCGGCCCCCGGACCGTGGGGCGGGGCCGGCGGGGGGGCCCGGGGCGCGGGGGGCCCCAGAGCGAGCACACAGGGGCGCCCCGCGCGCGCGCGCGGGGGGGGGGGGGGGGCGCGGGGGGGGGGGGGGGCGGGGGCGTGGCCCCGCGGTGTGCGCGCGCCCCGGGCCCGCCCCGCGCGACCGGAGCCGCCTCAGACGAGCCCGAGCTGCTCCACGGCCTGCCGCTCCTCCTGGAGCTCCGCGACCGACGCGTCGACGCGCCCGCGCGAGAACTCCGACAGCTCCAGGCCCTGCACGATCTCCCACGACCCGCCGCGCGAGACCACCGGGAACGACGAGATCAGGCCCGTCGGGACGCCGTACGACCCGTCGGACACGACACCGGCGCTCGTCCAGTCGCCCTCCGGCGTGCCGTGGACCCAGTCACGCACGTGATCGATCGCGGCGTTGGCCGCCGACGCCGCCGACGACGCGCCGCGCGCGTCGATGATCGCCGCGCCCCGCTTCGCGACCGTGGGGATGAAGGTCCCTTCGAGCCACTCGCGCTCCTCGGCGAGCCGGGCGCCCGGGGTCCCGGCGACGTCGGCCTGGAAGATGTCCGGGTACTGCGTCGCCGAGTGGTTGCCCCAGATCGTCACCTTGCGCACCTCCGACACCGGCACGCCCGCCTTCTTGGCCACCTGCGTCAGCGCGCGGTTGTGGTCCAGACGCGTCATCGCGGTGAACCGGTCCTTCGGCACGTCGGGCGCGTTCGACGCCGCGATGAGCGCGTTCGTGTTCGCCGGGTTCCCGACGACCAGGACGCGGACGTCGTCCGCCGCACCCGCGTTGATCGCCTGGCCCTGCGGCTTGAAGATGCCGCCGTTGGCTTCGAGCAGGTCACCGCGCTCCATGCCCGGCCCGCGCGGGCGCGCGCCCACGAGCAGCGCGACGTTCGTCCCCTCGAACGCGGCGGTCGGGTCGTCGAAGATGTCGATGCCCGCGAGCAGCGGGAAGGCGCAGTCGTCGAGCTCCATCGCGGTGCCCTCCGCGGCCTTGACGCCCTGCGGGATCTCCAGGAGGCGCAGGCGCACGGGGGTGTCGGTGCCGAGCATCTGGCCCGACGCGATCCGGAAGAGCAGTGCGTAGCCGATCTGACCGGCAGCGCCGGTCACCGTCACGTTCACGGGGGAAGTCATGCGCTCACTCTCCCACAACGCGGCCGGCACGGACGCCCCGGCGGGGACGACGACGGCGGCGCCCCCTGCGCGAGGGGACGCCGCCGTCGGGCGTGCGGAGCGGGCCGGTCAGCCCAGGCGCGCCTTGAGGTTCTCGTCGAGCGCGGCGAGGAAGTCCTCGGTCGTCAGCCACTCCTGGTCCGGGCCGACGAGGAGCGCGAGGTCCTTCGTCATCTGGCCGGCCTCGACGGTCTTGATGACGACGTCCTCGAGGGTCTGCGCGAACTCGGTGACCTCGGGCGTGCCGTCCAGCTTGCCGCGGTGCATGAGGCCGCGGGTCCAGGCGAAGATCGACGCGATCGGGTTGGTCGACGTCGGCTTGCCCTGCTGGTGCTGGCGGTAGTGACGCGTCACGGTGCCGTGCGCGGCCTCGGCCTCGACGGTCTGGCCGTCCGGGGTCATGAGGACGGACGTCATGAGGCCGAGCGAGCCGAAGCCCTGCGCGACGGTGTCCGACTGGACGTCGCCGTCGTAGTTCTTGCAGGCCCAGACGTAGCCGCCCTCCCACTTCATGGCCGAGGCGACCATGTCGTCGATGAGGCGGTGCTCGTAGGTGAGGCCCTTCGCGGCGAACGCCTCGGCGAACTCGGCGTCGAACACCTCCTGGAAGATGTCCTTGAAGGCGCCGTCGTAGGCCTTGAGGATCGTGTTCTTCGTCGAGAGGTACACGGGGTACTCGCGCTGGAGGCCGTACGCGAACGAGGCGCGCGCGAAGTCGCGGATCGACTCGTTGAAGTTGTACATGCCCATCGCGACGCCGCCCTCCTCGGGCATGGTCACGACCTCGAACTTCTGCGGCTCGGAGCCGTCGGCCGGCTCGAACGTCATCGTGATCTTGCCGGGGCCCGGGACCTTGAAGTTCGTCGACTTGTACTGGTCGCCGTGGGCGTGACGGCCGATGATGATCGGCTTGTTCCAGCCCGGCACGAGTCGCGGGATGTTCGAGATGATGATCGGCTCGCGGAAGACGACGCCACCGAGGATGTTGCGGATCGTGCCGTTGGGCGAGACCCACATCTTCTTGAGGCCGAACTCCTCGACGCGCGCCTCGTCGGGCGTGATCGTCGCGCACTTGACGCCCACGTTGTACTGCTTGATCGCGTTGGCCGCGTCGACGGTGACCTGGTCGTCCGTCGCGTCGCGGTTCTGGATCGACAGGTCGTAGTACTTGAGGTCCACGTCGAGGTACGGGTGGATGAGGCGGTCCTTGATGAACTGCCAGATGATGCGCGTCATCTCGTCGCCGTCGAGCTCGACGACCGGGTTGACGACCTTGATCTTGCCCATGCGCAGATCGCTCCAACTGTCGGGGACTGGTGCCCCCGGGAGCCGGACGGCGACCGTGCGGCCCGTGGGGCCCGGTCCGTCGCACACAGGGGCGTTGCTGACCGCGGTCCAGGATACTCGACTTCTCGACGTCAAGATACTTTCGCGGTCCTCGGCGAACCGACCGCATCGTGAGACGGGACGTCCGTTCTCAGGTGGAGCACCGCTGATTTCCACGCATCTCCCGGGTGGTGGTGGCAAGATGCCCCCAGATGCCGGAATGGCCGGGCACTCGGTCAGGCATCGTGCCGTCGTCCCGACCGCCTCCCGGTGCCGCACCGTGGCGGCGGGGCCGGGACTGCCCGAAGTACCCACCGAACCAGACAGGATGATCATGTCCCAGGACACCACCGCTCCCGGCGCACCGGAGGGCTTCGTCGACGACCCGCGCCCCGCGCCGACGGAGACCGTCGCCGTCGTCCAGCCGAGCCTCCTCGCGCGTCTCGGTGCCGAGGTCTTCGGCACGTTCTTCCTCGTCCTCGCGATCGTGGGCGTGGCGCTCTACACGTTCGTCAGCCAGCAGAACGCCCTGGCCGTCGGTCTCGCCGGCGGCATCGCGGTGATCGCGGGCGCGGCGGCCGTGGGCAACGTGTCCGGCGGCCACTTCAACCCGGCCGTGACGCTCGGCGCCGCGATCGGCGGTCGCACCGCGTGGCGCGACGTCCTGCCGTACTGGGTCGCCCAGCTCGTGGGCGCGATCCTCGCCGGGCTCGTCCTGCTCGCGACCGTGCCCTCCACGCTCCCGCAGCTCCTCGGGCAGGAGGGTCGGGGCGGCGTGTTCGTCGCGACCGCCAACGGGTACGGCAGCTTCTCCTCGCTCGCAACGGCGTCGCAGGGCGGCACGGAGTTCGGCCTCGTGCAGGCGCTGCTCATCGAGACGATCGTCACCGCCGTGTTCGTGGGCGTGATCCTCGGCGTCACCGACAAGCGCGCGAGCGTCCAGTACGCCCCGGTCGTCATCGGTCTCACGCTCACCGCGCTCATCCTCGTCGCCGCGCCGATCACCAACGCGTCGATCAACCCGGCCCGCTCGATGGCCTCGGCGGTCTTCGCCGGCGACGGCGACCTGTGGAAGCAGCAGTGGGTCTTCTGGGTCGCGCCGCTCCTCGGTGCCGCGATCGCCGGCCTCTTCTACCGCGCGTTCGCGTTCGCCCCGAAGCAGGACGACCTCCTCGGCGAGGACCAGGTCGTCACGCTGACCGAGGCCGAGGCCCCGGCGTACTCCGCGGCGGCCGGCGCCGCCGGCGCCGCCGGTGCGGGTGCCGCCGCTGCGGTGGTCGAGGAGGAGGTCGTCGTCACGGACGAGAACGGCGACGTCGTCGCGGTCGAGGAGGTCGTCGAGGTCGTCGAGGCGGACGAGCCCGGGGCGAGCGAGGCTCCCGGCACGGGCGAGGCCCCCAAGGCCTGACGCCCTCGACGCCCGGGCGGGGGCGGGGGGGCGGGGGCGGGGGGGGGGC